>NZ_JBQFRU010000001.1:0-903362 GCF_056537585.1 Ruegeria sp. C9 | reverse complement strand
CCTGAAGGTCGCAGGTTCAAATCCTGCTCCCGCAACCAACTCTAGAAAATCCCAGAGCAGCCCGTGCAGACTACAAACAGTCCACCGGATCAATTGCTTAACGATCAGACACTTTATCGCGCCACGCCCTTAAATCGACGCGTGATGAAGAATGGGAGAATAGGGATGACCCTGAATCTATCGCTCTACGTGCTTCTGATCTCAACCCATTAATGGCGCGATATTGGTATTCTGCACCAAGCGTTCCGATCGCTTAATGCCAATGCCGCGTTCAAACGCAGTCTGTTGGCGTGAAAGCCCAATGATCAGCTTGATCCGTCTCGCAGCAGAGACGAATCAATCCGTGCGCTTCATTCCCATATTCAATCTCCTTTGCGGCAAAATGCCTTGAAAGGAGCGGCATCAACCCATCACACGTCCTAGTTTGTTCAAACCTGTAAAAGCAGTTTTGCGACGTCCAATAGTCCTGCCTGCCCAAAAAGCTCATCAGTGCTCGGTGTAGTATATGAGTTCATGGCATCTGGCTGCAAAGATGACCCTGCATCTAACCAATACCAGTGGTCTAGATTTAGTTTATTGGTATCAGCCGAAAAACCTTCGAAAATGTTCTTGACGTCAACACCTGACACCTTTGAAGTCGACTTGCGCTGCATCATCGCGATTGCACCGGCTACCAAGGCAGCAGCACCTGATGTGCCCCCAAATTCAGCATATAATCCCGAAGGATCGTCGCGCGCACTTTCTCGTTTCTTCACGGGGCCAGCGAATGTTCCTTCCACGTAGCCCCGCGGTCCTGGAACATCCAACGAAAGTAACCGTTGTGATGCAAATGAAATTTCAGGGATATCATCATAAGGTGGTTCGCGCTTTTTGTGCACGTTCTCTACCCAGAAGTCGCCTGCTGAAGCAGCGCGACGGTCCAATCGGATTTGGTATCGGTTATATACTTCTCCGTCATCTGAAGGTGCGACTACGGTCAGATCACCCGAGTAGTTGGAATAACCCGATCGGTAGCCGTTGTAATTGACGGCGCCTACTGAAATGACACCGTTTGCGGAATTCGATGACAAACTGGCCGGGTAAATCAGTTCACTCCTGCCCTCATTACCTGCGGCGCATACAACAGGCGTCTGCTTGCTCACCCATTCTATGACTTTCTCAAGTAGAGCCCAGGCTTTTTGGATATCCAAAACATCTTCATGAACTTCTCCCGCCTTGCTTTTGTGAAGGCGGGTCTCTTCATCATCGTCAAAAGAGGTTGGATAGCCGGGCCAATACGAAGGGTCAGCGGCATCGCGCGGAAATAGAATGACATCCACACCTTTCGCTTCTGCATAAAGAAAGGCCGCTATCAGTTCTTCAGGGCTAGGAGATATTGAAGTTGTGATAGGAACTATTTTGCTTAGCGGGTCTACGCCAAAGTAAGGGGCAACATTACCCGCATTGCCGAACTGATCCAATTCATAACTGGTACCGCTCGTCAGGCCGGCACATCCAGTCCCGTGAGCGGCATACCGATCATCATAGGCATCGACGTAACGCTTGACGCCAAAACCGTTACTAATTCTGTTAATTATCTCGGTTTCTTCGGGGTCGAGACCAGGTATGACCAAAGCGCTGATTCCGGTCAAATGTTGTTCTGGTAGCTCGCGGTGTCTGTTTGCTGCAGGATATGCCGATAACTCCTCGTACTTTGCTCCATACGGGTGGCTCGCTAGATCAATTGCGTCATTCCAAATAACTTGATCTGGAGGGGGAAGGGGGGCCTCTGGCGCTTCTAAGTTTGGATGATGCCGGGCCACCCCCATATCAATGAGGCCAATTTTTACATCCCGTCCTGCAAAATCCCATTCGACACCAGTTATCGTCGGGCAAACCTCACCAGATGAGGTGCCAGTTGGTACGGAAATCGCATTGATCGCCACCAGATGCCAAAGATAGTAGTAACGTTTATATAACTCATCGCCAACAGGCATTGGCTCACCTCCCCTTTGTAGCTATCCCAGCCATTCGTCTTGGGCTTCATCCATCAATTCATCGAGAGCTTCTGTTAGATAAACCACTGTTTTCTTTGCGAGACTTCGTCCTGCAGCTGTATCACTTGGGTAGTGTAGACCTGCCCATTCTCGGTTCTCGGCAATACGCTGGGCGCGATGGAAAAGCGCTATCGTTCCCGGATGCTCGGGAACCAGCCGAGAGAACAGCTCTGCAATCGCGAATGATTGATAAGAATGGTTGGATGGATATGCAGCGTGATAGGGTACGGGGATGTAAGGACGGATAAGCGGCTGCACGATGTTTGGTCGAGGTCGGCTGAACCTATTCTTGTAAGTAAGGCCGATCTCGTTGGTGATTTCCAGCAGGATGACCATCAAGGCCTTCGTCGCATCAAATCCGCCCTGCTCGTCAATCCCTAAAGGGGTCAGGTAATCGTCAATTCCGAACTGCGCTTGTGCAACAATTTCGTCGCGACGGCGCACTTGATCTGGCTGTTTCAGTTGCTCCTGAAGCTCCAGCAGATGAGTGGTTTCGTTCAGGCTTTCATCGGGTCCTGGAGGTGGTAGAAGATCAATATTCTCCCAGATTTTCCCGAGAATACTTGTATCAATAGGAATGCCAATTTTACAGAGATCACGCATTTCGCGCCACCCAAATGAGGCATCGCTCCCACCGAAATCGAACTCAGTGCGGTTTCTGTTTCTATTTCGATTCCTATTTCTGTTTCTATTTCGATTCCTGTTTCTATTGCGGTTTCTATTTCTGTTGCGGTTCAGGGCAAAGGATGAAGACTGACCCATCGCAATTACAGCGGCTCCGAGTGCAGACCGGCTTCCAATTTCTGTGGCAACCGAATTAGCTACTTGTTCGTTCCGCTGAAGACGATCTACCAGCGTCATCTCATCAAAAAACAAATTCAATTTTTCAAGTGTTGGATCATCAATTATGTCGTCCTTGATCTCACGAATCGCATTGATGTACGCCCAGAATGTTTGCTGCTGTTCGTCATAGATTAGCGATACAAGTTCATCCCTATTTCGCTCAGGATTGTTCGCTGCGCCCAAGTTCGCCAGCTTTAAAACTTTACACGAAATCAATTCCCCACGCCGAACGAGCATACCGAAGTTGTTGAGAAAACTAACGTAATTCAATGAATCCCCCTCCCTTGATCGAAATACTAAATTTGTTTTGGCAGCCCGATACGGCTCAGACCATCCTCCATAAGTTTTGCGCTGAAGCGGGTTGGAACCGGAAACCAGTCTTCTCGAATACTTGTGAGAGACATGTCTGGCTCCAATTCGACAAGTCGATGTAACGCTTTCTCACCTTTGGTGTGATCGCCCAAGTGACCGTAAGATGCCGCCAGATAGCGCATAACTGCTTTAAACTGTGGTTGTACCGCCATTACGTTTTCGCCAAATTTGACGGCTTGTTCGAAGTCGCCATTTACCAACGAAGCTACGCAGCTTGCGCCGTCGAATAGATGACGATAAGGGCTGTGCCGTCCGATAACCCTAGCTTTGTTCGCGGCCTCCACTGCAAGCCTCGGACGATCGGTATAGCAATAGAGCATCGCAGCAGAATCCCAACACATTGCACGATATGGGCTCAGCTCCAGGGCTCTGTCAGAAAGGTCCTGAGCAATCGAAAACTCGCGGAACACGTAGGAATAGACGTGAGCGACAAGCCCTAAAACGGTCCCGTTATCTGCGTCAGCTTCGACTGCTCGCCTCGCTAGCTCTCGTGCTCTTTCTTCAAGCTCAATGTCCCACGTTCCGTAACGTTCGCCGATTTGGAACGTCGTAAAATATGCTAGCCAGGCCAAGTAAACAGGCTTGGGGTCGATTTCGTAGGCCGCCAATATGTCTGCCTGCAAATGGTCCAAACCGGGTCCGGACATTGTTAGCAAGTGATGGACTGCTGAGATCGCCGTCTTTGCAGCATGATGGGCAGCGGGGTCTCGCATATGACGCCCGTTCACCAATGCCGTGAGGAGCGCATCGGTAGCGTAGCTTACAAAAGCTGCAACGCTGGAGGTTGAGAGCCCAAGAAAGTCGCCCTGATCAGCCACCACATTCTGATTCCAAATAACTTTCCGGTCCTCGGGGCGCATTGCAGTGACAGAAACTTGAAGCATGCTTTCGCAGGCTGACGCTCTGCACTGAAGAAACAAGTCGGGACCAACACCGTGGCTGGGGCTGGAGTTGTATGGCCCGGGCACGTTCGGGGTGCGATAGTCCTGAACAATCAGGGCCTCGGTTTCCGAAAGAGATTTTGATAGCTGCTCTGCGACGATATTTGCTACGAAAGAGGCTTTTTCCGATCCCGCTCCCACATCTGAGGCTAGAAGGCCAATTACGAAATTTGTTCTCGTAGTTTCTACCCATGACGCATTAGGCGTTGGCTGAGTTGTGAGATCGGTTTTACTTACTAGATTAGCACCATCTTGGTTGATGCATCGAACCGCAGACCGTTGATGCTGGAGCCAATCCATGAAAGCAGCATTGCGGCAATTGAAACCCTCCAACAGCCTATTATTCGATAGTTCTGCTGCTGGCTCCGTTACGTCTATTTCCAATTCTTGTTGATTGAGGCAAATGAGATCTTTGTCGCGAACTACACTGATTAGGGTTGCCAAACCGGTGTGTTCATTGGTGGCGTCGACGAGCCGCTCCAATAAAGCAGACCTTTCAGAAGTAGACTGGTCCTCCCAAATAATTTCGCCAGCCCGATGCGCTGAAAAAACACCTTGAGAGCAAGCTAAGAGCGAGAGAAGCATTGTCTGCTCGTTGCTTAGGTCCAGCAAAGTGTTTTGGGAGCCCCAATACTTCGGATACCCAATCAATTCGAGACGGGCCTTTGCCAGCGACTCTTGGTCCGAAACTCTGATCACCTTGAATAACTCGAGAGAGTTTCCCAGATTTTTTAGTGTTGGGTAGCCGATGGAGACAAACCGAAAGTCGTTTCCACCCTGAAGCGAATTTCGGACCGCACTGGAGACCAGGACATCACCGGCCGATCCAGCACTTTCGATACGGGCCGCGGTGTTTACGGTATTCCCTATGATTTGGCGGTCTATTTCAAATGTATCACCAACATGTACACCGATCCTGAACCCGCGATCATAGTTTCCGACTTGTTCAGAAAGAGTTTCCTGTACCCTCAACGAGGCTTCTACCGCGACTGAAACACTTCTGAATGTCGCGCAAAAACCATCACCAGCAATACCCGTGACTTCACCTCCAAGAGCGACCACTACTTCACTGGCTAAATTCAGATCCGCGCGAATAGTGGATAGGGTTCGCATTTCAGTTTCGCGAACCGCTAACGAGTACCCACATGCATCAATGAACACGATGGCCATTAGGCGGGCTTCGGGAGTTTTAGTCTTGGAAAACTTTGTCTGGTCTACCCCATATCTTGACCTCAAAGTAAATAGATTAAACGTTTCTAATGCCTAAAATTCGACACCCTGATCGATTGTTTTAAATAAAAATAACCCCACAGTTAGGGTCAGTAGTACACTAATCTCAGTAACTCGTCGACATTAAACGCGCTCGACATTTGCATTTGAGAACGCAGGTATTTGTTAAGCTCCAGATATAAATAAATAAATTTAGTGGTGGGTGATATGAACTGATACTTTCCGGTCATTGGTAGATGTTAAAGAGGGAAAGCTTCCGCATTACTTCATAAGTGCTTGATTCCGGTGAATAAGAATGAAACGCACCGTCGCAGCGCGAGATAAGGATGCACATTAAGAGGTCAAAGAGTGAATGCCACTTGAATATCGACAAAAGGCGTTTCTTGACATCTTGTCATTGGCTTCAATTTTTGCATCAACACGTACCAAGACTTCAAGCGCTGCTAATTCATCTTTCTCTATGACAACACAACGGTAAAACCCAAGGGTCGTGTTATAATTGAATTAGATCTTTGGATTTCTACCAATTGAAGCATTGTACTATATTTCGTCAAAATGGATGCTCATCAGTTGAAGTATATTGAACTAACCTAGAACTCCCTCGTTTTTGTTTACAACAAATTTTGCTCCCAAGGTTTGATGACTTGACCCGTTCTCTGGAACGAAGGATGCGCGATGGGCACAGATGGGGAAGCAAGATGCATTCCAGTTTAAAGTGTCAGTTCAGTAGCTCGGGAAGTGCCCATCCAGTGTTGGCCGTTCAATTCGGTTGAAGCTTGATGAGGCTATCCCTCATCCAATGAGAGGTATTGTAGTTTCTGCTGAGAAGGACACCAAGCAGCGATGGTCCGCTTATCGAGCCTTCTTCATAGGTGGAGAGAGTGACGTCACAGTGTTATCTTTCGAATTCAAACTCTCATCACTGAGCACCTTCGAAGTGCAGGGTTCTCAGTGGTCCCGAGAATCTTTCCGAAACATCTTGTTTCCAATTCACGAACTAAGAGTTTCGAATTTAGCCGTGGACACATTTTTGCCATAATGCCATCCTGCCACAGTGGGCGGCATGTCTTTATTTTTAGCACTTTCTAGTTTTTCCAACTGGATTTGAGGGGGTTACCTAGTTCGATATGCCGCCCCACGAGCAGTCTTCTGATCGTCCAATGAATGAAGCGCATTTTCGGTGGCATTGATACAATGCGCGTTCAAATCTTTTGTATCGCGCATCTGGGTGTAGCTATGGTGTACCTCGACAGCGCCATTAGATTCTATGGGCGCAGTTTCAGGTATCTTTCCATTGATCGTTGCGCGCCGAATGATGTGCAATCGGCGATGCAGAGGTGCAACAGGTCAAGATAGAAATGCCATCAGAACGACCCCAACTAACGTCCTGAGAGCGGTATCTGAGCAAGTAAGCGCTGCCTGGATAGCAAGTTTCCGCAACGTAAACATAAGCTCACTTTTCGCCTTTCAAGACTTGCTCTATGCCGTGTGCAGCATTCCGGTGGGGGCCGATATGAAACTCAGTGCGTTGGAAATCCTTTGCGTCATTTTGGCGAGTATTGTGGCAGTGGCTGGTTTTGCCGGAGCCGTGAATGCGCTTGTTTCAGCGATCTAATATAGCACCGCAAAGTTGTGGAGCCTTTAGGCGCGCATTGTCGCGCTCGTGACAACTGTTCTCTCGGGGTGTCGAGGTTTGATTGTAAAGCATAGAAATTAAACAATTAAAGAAACAGCACGCACTTCTTTTTCGTTGATCGGTGACGCCGTCGTCGCACAAAGTGAACAGGTCTAAAGCCCGAAAAAAAGCCCGCCTCGTCCAAATCTCGCGGTAGCGGTATAAGACTGAAAGCGTCGCCTCACATTCCACCTAGCAGAGGGGTCGGCGAGGGGGTCGAGCCAACCCCTCTGAAGGGGATACACGGATCAGTGAAAGTGGTCCGTTGAGTTCAGGTTATGCGATGCGTGTAGGCCCGTATATTGGGGGTTCCCCGTAGTTGGGAAAATTAATCTTTCAGACACATTCCGGACATCTCGCCCAGATACCAAAACGATACGGCGCGCCTAGAAGATGTCTGATGATTTCTTGAGGGGGTACGAGTTTGGCGCGTCGTACCTTGAACCTCGATGATTTCCCAAAAACCTCAAGCGAGGCTGATAACGGTGCCCTGCTTCAAGGACGCGTCCGCCGCATCGGCCAGCAACTGAGCCCGCAGCCCATCGATGATACCTGGTGCAAGTTGTCCTGATCCGGACACAGCGGCAGTGAAATGGGCCATCTCAGCTTGATAGGCGCCTTCGTAGCGTTCAAGAAAGAAATGCTGGGCGGGGGCTTTGCGGAAACCCGACGGAGTCGCGACCTCAACCGCATTCTCCAACATGTTTTCAGCCCGCAACATACCCTTCGCGCCATGCACCTCGATGCGCTGATCATAGCCATAGCTGGCGCGGCGCGAGTTGGAGATCTGGCAAATCTTGCCACTGGCCGTCGTCAGGGTTACGGCTGCGGTGTCGACGTCTCCGGCTTTGCCGATCTCGGGATCGACGAGCGATGATCCAACAGCGTAAACGCTGATAGGTTCTTCGCCCAGTAAGAAACGTGCCATATCCAAGTCATGGATCATCATATCGCGGAACAACCCACCCGAGCTTTCGATATAGCTGATCGGTGGCGGCGAGGGGTCGCGGGACAGAATGGTAACAATTTCGACCGCGCCGATCTCACCTTCGGCGATGCGGGATTGAATATTGGCAAAGCTCGGATCAAAGCGGCGGTTGAAGGCCGTCATGAAGGGCACGCCGGTGGCTTCGACAACCTTGATGCAATCGCGGATGCGGTCAGCGGACATGTCCACCGGCTTTTCGCAGAAGATCGCTTTGCCGGCATTCGCCGCTTTATGGATCAGATCGTAATGGGTGTCGGTCGGAGTACCGATGACGACAGCATCGACATCTTTGCTTTCGATCAGTTCGTTCGCCGACAGGATCTGTGCGCCAGTTTTGTCGGCCAGCATCTGAGCCGGTTCTGTGAATGCGTCCGCCACTGCGCTCACCCGTGCGCTATCAATCTGCCCGATCGAGCGCGCATGAACCTGACCGATCCGCCCGCATCCCAATAGCCCAATATTCAGCATGTCATGCCCCTTTGAACGCTTTCAGTACTCGGCGCGTCGCCTCGACCACCGGTTCATGTGTATCTTTCAGTATTTGAACGCGGTCGAACCTGTCCGGATCGGCATTCACGGCCGTTCGCAGGGCATTCCCAAAGGCCATTCGCAGCTCGGTCCCGATGTTAAATTTGCAGATTTTCGATCCGCGCGCCAGCGTAGCACGCTGCGCAACCGGTACGCCCGAGCCGCCATGGATCACCAGAGGTATATCGGTCACGGCTTCGATGGCGCGGATACGGGCCTCGTCCAGACCGCCCTCTTTGTTCTGCTGCAAATGGACGTTGCCGACCGAGATCGCCATTGCATCCACGCCGGTCTCTCGGGCGAATTGCGCGGCTTCCTCGGGGTCGGTTCCGTCCGAACCTTCACCACCCGAATAGCCGACAAAACCGATTTCCCCCTCGCAGGAGACACCAGCGGCATGGGCCATCTCGGCAATTGCAGCGGTCTCGGCGATATTCTGTTCCAAAGGCTTGCGTGAGCCGTCAAACATGACAGAGGTGAAGCCGCTGTCGATGGCGATGTGGCATTCGTCATGGGTGTAGCCATGGTCCAGATGGGCCACGACAGGCACACTGGCCCCTTCGGCCAGATGGCGGAACATCTTGCCCAGAACCGGCAGCGGCGTGTGTTCGCGGCATGATGGGCCGGCTTGCAGGATGATCGGTACGCCTTCGGCTTCTGCAGCGGCCACGTAGGCACGCATATCCTCCCAGCCCAACGTCACCAACCCGGCCACGGCATAGCCGTCACGCAGCGCGGGTTGCAGCACGTCCGATAATGTCACAAGGCTCATTTGAACTTGGCCACCATGTCCATAATGCCCGGGATCGTATGCAGCTGGGCTGCATGGGTCGGTTGGAAATACTGCTTCAGCGAGCGCTGACTGAGCCCGCCGAGGATGGTGAAATAGTACATTTCATACCCCGGCAAAACTGCGCAGGGGTGATAGCCCTTGTCCAGCAGGATCGTCGAGCCATCCATGATGTGATAGGCATCACCCGGCTTGTTGTCTTCGCGCTGCAGCATCTGGACGCCAGAACCATAGTTGGGCCGGAAGCGGAAATTATAGGTTTCGTCATGGCGGGTTTCGATCATTTCGCCATCGTCGCTTTTGCGGTCGGTGTCATGTTTGTGGCTGGGAAAGCCGGACCAGCCGCCCTGACCCACGGTATAAAGTTCAGACACCAGCAAGCGGCCGACCTTGTCGTGATGGTTCGCGCCCAGAATGTGTTTGATTTTTCGATGGGTTTTGGTGTCGTCCGATCCATACTGCACCAAATCCAGCTCGGGTACGCGGACATCAAAGGGTTCAAGTACACGGTCGAATTTTGCGCCCGCGATGAAGGTTTCGGTTTCATCCGTCATGCAGGTTATTCGAACCTTGGCGCCGACGGGAACGTATACGCCCTCGGGCTCGCCATCCCAGACGTCGATGGTGCGGTTGCCAAGGTTGGTATAGATCGCGCCGTCCACATCGACATCCACGGTACCGGTGGCGGGCACGATGCAGGTCTCATAGCCCGGTACGGCATATTCGAACACTTCGCCCTTTTTCAGTTTGACGATGTTGAAATAGTTTAGCGGCACCAGATCATGGTCGGCATCGACGATAGGTTTGTTCTGGTTGTCATGGGGCGCAATATGCATCTGCGTCTCCTTTCAGGTATCCGTGGAGCCCGGGTGTTGGGCCAGAAATTCGTCAAGTTCGGGCGTCGTCGGCATGGCCCCGGCGCAGCCGGGTTTCGACACGACGATCGACGCGCAGGCCGAACCGCGCAGCACCGCATCGCGCAGGTCATGCCCCGCAGCGACCGAGGCCAGCAGTCCGGCCAGAAAACTGTCGCCTGCGCCGTTGGGCTTCACGGCGGTAACCGGGTAGATGCCTGTGCGGACCTCTTGCCCGTCTGCCAGCGTAATGGCCCCTTCATGGCCCATCTTGTAGATCACCATCTTGCCGTTGGCCGCCAATTCGCGGGCCTTGTCTAAACCTTTTTCGATGCCGCCCGCCATAAAGCCGAACTCTTCATCATTGCCTACGATCAGATCGCTTTCATTCCCTGCGCGGGTCAGAACCTCCGAGGCGACTTTGGGTGATGGCCAACTATAGGGGCGGTAATCGATGTCGAAAATCACCGGCAGACCTGAGGCGCGCGCATTTTCAAATGCGCGGAAGGTGGCCGAGCGTGAGGGTTCCGCAGCAAACACCGTGCCCGCCGTGATCAGGGCTGAGAAGGCGCTGTAGTCGACCTCATCCATATCCGCCTCGGTTACCTGGAAATCAGCGGCGCCGTTGCGGTAGATGACATTCTGAAAGTCTTCGATGCAACTTTCGTAGACAGCCAAGGACGTACGCGCCTCGCCACCCACAGCTCGGACATATCTCGTTTCAACGCCATAGTCCCGCAGCCGGTTCACACAGAACCGCCCCACGGCATCATCCGAGACCGAGGTGACCAGCGCCGCTTGCGATCCCAGCTTCACCAGTCCGGCGCAGATATTGGCGCTTGATCCGCCCAGATCGGCGCGAAACACTTGTGCGTCTTCGCTTTTGGTTCCGACCGGATCCGCAAACATGTCCATTCCGGCCCTGCCGAACACGGCAAAGCGGTTACCTTTTATACCTTCGATCAGAGTCACGTGCGTCCCTCGGTATTGCCTGCCCGCGCAGCATCAAGCACCTCGGGGTAGGGGTAGTTCAAACCCAACAATTGCCGCATATCCGGGCTTGCCTGATCAAGGAAGTCCTTTGGCAGCGCAGCGGGCATATCTTCCATTGGTTTGACCCATTTGGGCAGATACTGGATCAGGATCGCGCTGCGGTCGTGATCCGCTTTGTTGGGCATCGCGCAATGCCATGTCACGCCATAGAACAGAGCAACATCGCCAGGCTCACCGGTCATCTGCTCGAATTTGTCATAGAACTTGTCTTCGGGCGTGGGATAACGAAGCTCTTTCTGCGATCCGGGTACATAGCCGGTCGCGCCGCTTTCCTTGGTGAACGGGTCCAGCAAAACCGAGACCTGTGCATTCATTGGAAATGATCCATTCAGACCGACGGGATGCGTTTCGGGGCTGTGAAAGTCCCAATAGGGATAGTCGACATGCGGCTCCTGCCCCGGCCCGCCCGGCAGGATGCGATTGGCAGCGATCGAGCCCATGATGAACTCGGTCCCCAGAAACTTGCGGAGGATCTTCATCAGAACCGGATGTGCAGCCATACGTGAAAACACGTCGCCCTTGGCCAACAGGTTCCAGACCCGCCGCTGCAGGTTCAGTTTGCCATCTTCTTCCGCAGCGCCTTGGAAATGGGTCACTTTCTCGGCCGCCGTTTCGGATTCGGCCATGACGATGGCACGTGCCTCGGCGATCTCTTCAGGGGTGAAAAGGCCCGAGATTGCGACGACTCCGTCACCGTTCAGCAATTCATCCACAATGACGTCTGGGTCAGCCGTTTCTGCCTTGAACCGTTTCATCAGATGCCCTTGCGTTGTTTTTCGCGGGTCGATTCCCATTCGACATGGGCATCACGAACCCTCTCGTCAGCCGAAGTGTGGGGTGTTCCAACCTCCCACCATGCATGGCCTTCAGTGGTCCAGCCTTCATAGGCGTCCACGTCCATCACAATCACATAAGTCTTGTCGCTGGCCTTGGCGCGCTTGAACGCTTCGGCCAGTTCTGCCGGGTTCGCGACCTTTTCGCTGGTGGCCCCCATCGAGGCTGCGTGGGCCGCGAAATCAACACCAAAGGCTTCGGGGATGGTGGGGCAGTCTTCCAGCAGGTTGTTGAAGCTTTCGTTGCCTGTGTTGTTCTGCAGCTTGTTGATTACTGCAAAACCGCCATTGTCCAGCACCAGAACAATTATCTTCTTACGGCTCAGAACCGAGGAATAGATGTCCGAGTTCAGCATCAGATATGAGCCATCACCGCAGAAGGTAATCGTGTCCTTATCCGGCTCACGCTCAGATTGGGCAATGCGCGCGCCCCAAGCGCCCGCGATCTCATAGCCCATGCAGGAGAATCCGAACTCGACATCAACGGTGCCAATATCCAGCGTGCGCCAATTGGCAGTGACCTCGGCGGGCAAACCTCCGGCAGCGGCGACCACACGGTCACGCGGGTCGCAAAGCTCGTTCACAACGCCGATGGCTTGCGCGTAGGAGCTTGGGCGGTTCCCGTACGCGACATTCTCGGCCACATAGGCATCCCATTTACGCCGTTCGTCCTGCGCCAGTGAAACCCAATCGGATGCAGCCGTGTAGTCAATTGCCTGTGTTAGAGCCTGAATTGAAAGCTTGGCATCCCCAACAACTGGTAAGGACATGTGCTTACCCGCATCATGCCGCGCAGCATTGATCGAGATGAACTGAGCGTCTTTGGCAAAGGCGGTCCACGATCCGGTGGTAAAATCCTGCAGCCGCGTCCCGACGGCGACAATCACATCGGCTTGCTCTGCAATTGCGTTGGCACTGTCCGATCCAGTGACGCCGATCGGGCCAATGTTCAGCGGATGGGTCGCCAGCATATTGGCGCGGCCCGCGATGGTTTCGACGACCGGAATCTGAAACTTTTCGGCGAATTCGGTCAAATCGGTCACGGCTTTGGAATACTGCACGCCCCCTCCCGCAATGATCATCGGGCGTTTCGCGCCGGCCAAAGCGGTAGCGGCATCGGCGATTTCATTAGCATCGGGAGATTGGCGGCGAATGCGATGCACTTTTTTCTCAAAGAACTTCACCGGGTAGTCATAGGTCCAACCCTGCACATCCTGTGGCAGCCCAAGGAACGCCGGCCCGCAATCGCCCGGGTCCAGCATTGTCGCTATAGCGGCGGGCAGAGATTGAATGACCTGTGCCGGATGCGTGATGCGATCCCAATAGCGGCTGACCGGTTTGAAGGCGTCATTCACACCAAACGTCGGGTCATAGTAGTTCTCCATCTGCTGCAGAACCGGATCCGGCAAGCGGGTGATGAACGTGTCCCCGCACAACATCAGCATTGGCAGTCGGTTCGCATGGGCCAGTCCAGCAGCAGTCAACAGATTCGCAGTGCCGGGGCCTGCGCTAGCGGTGCAGAACATGAATCGCTGACGCAGCCATTGCTTGGCATAGCCCGCGGCGGCGAATCCCATGCTCTGTTCATTCTGTCCGCGATACAACGGCAGTTCATCCCGGACAGTATTCAGTGCCTCGCCTAAGCAGGTCACATTGCCATGACCAAAAATTCCGAAACCCCCGCCACATAGGCGATATTCCTGACCATCGATCTCGATGAACTGGTTCGACAGCCAGCGAATGATCGCCTGCGCCGTTGTCAGGTAAACAGTGTCGTGTTGCGCGGACATGTCTGCGGGCTCCTTTAGGAAAATTATGATGCAGTGCCGAATGCAGCTTGCGAGAGTCCTATTCTCACGATACAAGTTTTGCAACCGGTTGCAAATGGTTTTCAAGAAAAAGCGAGGGAGGACGTCGGAATGGCAGAGATCGGCATTGGCATTCTAGGCGGCGGATATATGGGCAAGGCCCATGCGGTCGCCATGTCCTCGGTTGGGGCGGTGTTCAACACGGCCTTGCGACCACGGTTAGAGATGGTGTGCGCCTCGTCACCGGAAAGCGCTGAGCGGTATCGTCAGGCCTATGGATTCGCGCGCTCGACGGATGACTGGCGTGTGTTGGTGAACGACCCGAAGGTCGAGGCCGTCGTGATCGCCACGCCTCCGGAAACACATCGCGAGATCGCTCAGGCAGCGTTTGCGCTGGGCAAACCGGTGCTGTGTGAAAAGCCTTTGGGCGCGTCTCTGGAAGATGGTGCAGCGATGTCAGCAGCGGCCGAGGCCTCGGGCTTGGCCAACATGGTTGGTTTCAACTATATCCGCACCCCGGCCAGCCAATACGCTCGCGCTCTGATAGCCGAAGGAGAGATCGGCGACATCACATGGTTTCGTGGTGAGCATACCGAAGATTTCTACGCGCACCCTCAAGCCCCGGCAACCTGGCGTACAACAGGAATGTCGAACGGAACGATGGGTGATCTTGCGCCTCATATGATCAATGCCGCACTGGCTTTGATCGGCCCGATTTCACGCGTGATGGCCGAGGTCGAAACCGTGCACAATAGCCGCCCGGGTGGCGAAGTTGACAATGACGACCACGCTCAGATGATGGTGCGGTTCGCGAACGGAGCAATGGGATCGATCTATATCAGTCGAATCGCGACTGGGCGCAAGATGGGCTATGCCTATGAGATCAGTGGCACCAATGGTGCGATCCGCTTTGATCAGGAAGACCAGAACGTTTTGTGGCTCTACCGTATGGAGGGTCCCGAAGCTGAGCGTGGCTTTCGTAAGATCCTGACCGGCCCTGCGCACCCGGACTATGAGCCGTTCTGCCAAGGGCCGGGCCATGGCACGGGCTATCAGGATCAGATCATCATCGAGGCGCGAGATTTCCTGCGCGCGATCGAGACAGGTAAACCGGTCTGGCCGACCTTCCACGACGGGCATGAGGTCAACCGGGTCGTCGCTGCGGCATTGGCATCGTCAGCGGATGAAAGCTGGAAAAATATCGAAGATTTCTGAGCATCGGAGACAAGACAAGATGAGCATCAGAATTGGCAATGCGCCCTGTTCCTGGGGCGTGGAATTTGCGCAGGACCCGCGCAATCCGCATTGGAAAACCGTTCTCAGCGAATGCGCTGCGGCCGGGTATAAGGGTATCGAATTGGGCCCGGTGGGCTTCATGCCCGAAGACCCTGCGGTGCTGGCCGATGCGCTGGCCGAGCATGATCTTGAACTGATCGGCGGCGTTGTGTTCCGCAACTATCACGACCCCGACGCGTGGGAAGACGTGCTGGACGCCACCCACCGCACCGCTCGCGCATTGAAAGCGCATGGGGCGCAGCACATGGTGCTGATCGATGCGATCTCACCCCGCCGCGCGCCAACCGCTGGTCGCGCCGATGAGGCTGAGCAGATGGACAAGGCCGAGTGGACGGCGTTCCGGGATCGGATTTCTGAAAGCGCGCGGATCGGGTCCGAGGAATACGGGCTGACCGTTGGGATGCACGCTCATGCTGCGGGCTTCATGGACTTTGAACCTGAACTTATCCGTTTGCTGGACGAGGTCGATGAAAGCCTTCTTAAAATTTGCTTCGATACGGGGCATCACTCTTATGCCGGGTTCGATCCGGTCGGCTTCATGAAGCGCTACGTTGATCGGATCTCGTACATGCACTTCAAGGATATCTCTCCGACAGTGAAAGCGGATGTAATTGCCAATCGGACGGGCTTCTATGATGCTTGCGGGCAGGGGATTTTCTGCAATCTGGGCGACGGCGACGTGGACTTTCCGACCGTTCGCCAGGTGCTGCTGGACGCTGGTTTCACAGGATGGTGCACGGTCGAGCAGGATTGCGACCCAACGCTCGACCCTGATCCTGTAGGGGACGCGCGGAAGAATCGTGAATACCTTGAATCAATTGGTTTCAGTTAAGGAGGTCCAGACCATGACCAAGCTGAAATGGGGCATGATCGGAGGCGGCGAAGGTAGCCAGATCGGACCGGCGCACCGGTTGGGGGCGCTGGCGGACGGGCATTTCCAATTCACCGCCGGAGCGCTGGATCACAGGCCTGACATTGGTCGCGAATACGCCCAACGATTGGGTATCGCGGCAGACCGAGCCTACGGCGACTGGACCGAGATGCTGGAAGGTGAGCGCGGGCGCGAGGATCGGATTGATCTGGTCACAGTAGCCACTCCAAATGCGACGCATTTCGAGATCACCAAAGCCTACCTTGAGGCCGGGTTCAACGTGCTGTGCGAAAAGCCCATGACCATGACGGTGGAAGAGGGCGAAGAGATTATCAAAGTCGCCGAGAAATCAGGGAAGATTTGCGCGGTAAACTACTGTTACTCGGCTTATCCGATGGTGCGTCAGGCTCGCGCGATGGTGCGCGCAGGTGAGATCGGCAAAATCCGTCTGGTCGTTACCAATTTCAGTCACGGCCATCACGGAGACGCCACTGATGCTGACAATCCACGCGTGCGCTGGCGCTATGATCCTGCGATGGCGGGTGTTTCCGGGCAGTTCGCTGATTGCGGTATCCACGCGATGCACATGGCCGGATTCATTGCGGATGATGAGGTTGAGACCCTGTCTGCAGATTTTGCTTCAACCATTGGCAGCCGTGAACTTGAAGATGATGCCATGGTCAACTTCCGCACGACAAAAGGCGCTGTTGGCCGGTTGTGGACCTCTTCGGTCGCCATCGGTCGGCAGCACGGGTTCGACATTCAGGTGTTCGGAGAAACCGGCGGTCTTCGATGGGCGTCGGAGCAGCCGAACCAGCTTATCTACACGCCTGTTGGTGGTCGCCTGCAGATCATAGAAAAAGGCGAAGGCGGGCTGCATGAAGACGCGCAACGACTCAGCCGGGTGGCGATTGCGCATCCCGAAGGGTTCCCGTTGGCGGTTGCGAATATCTATTGCGATCTCGCAGATGCTATTGCCGGGGAAACCCGCGACGGCTTGCCCAATGCGGCCGACGGCGTGCGGTCGATGGCGGCTGTGCATACAGCGGTCGAGTCGGCGAAACAGGGCAGCGCGTGGATGGATGCCCGGCCGCCGATGTTTCGTTAACTCTCAGATACGGGGCGCAATGTGCCCCGTTCCACCACCGAGCATGGGAATATCCGTGCCTCCGGATATCGGTCGGGTTCGTTCAGGGTTGCCACCATCAGCTCGATCGAAGAACTCACGATTTGCCGGATCGGCTGATGGATGGTGGTGAGATCAATATTCTCCCACCGTGCCATTTCCATGTCGTTCAGGCCGATGATGCCGATGTCTTCGGGCACCTTTAGGCCACTATCCAGAATTGCGGACAACACCCCGATGGACAACACGTCATCACCGCAGAAATATGCATCAGCCCGCTCAGATTGCAGCAAGCGTAGCATTTCCTGACGACCTGCATCGAATGAGTAAGCCTCAGCAAACGAGCAGGTCACATCAATGCTAGGATGCCGGGCCATCTCTGACATGAAGCCCGCATGGCGATCCTGAGTCGAGGTCGCCGCTTCGGGTCCGCCTAGAAAGGCTACTTTCGTGTAACCACGCGCGACCAGCTCGCGGGCCGCCATGCGTCCGCATTCCACATTGTCGATCCCGACCACATGAACCTGCGGTGAAGAGGATGACCGGCCAAAGCTGTGCACCACTGGTACGCCAGCATCCCGAAACGCTTTTGCGAACCCGGGCGGCAAGGTCGACGACGCTACGACAACGCCATCGACCGAATATTGGCGCAGCATTCGTACCGAATTTTCGGGTTCAACCTCGTCGGTCAGATTCACCAGCAACGGGCGCAGGCCTCGGTCCTGCAGCCCCCTGGTAAAGAGGTCGAAAACTTCAAGAAATATCGGGTTGTGGAAGTTGTTCGAGACCAGACCGATCAGCTTAGTTCGGCCTGTGGTCAGAGATGAAGCCAGTGCATTTGGGCTGTATCCCAGCTCACGCGCGGCCTTCTCGACTTTTCGGCGCATCTTGTAGGATACCGAGGCCCCATCGGTGAAAGTGCGCGACACCGCCGAACGTGAAACGCCGGCGCGTTCTGCAACCTCTTTCAATGTGACAGCCATGATCCGTCTGACCTTCCTGCGTTTAGTGGCAGTCCTTTTACCTGTATTCTCTGGCAGATACAGTATGAAACACATCTGACACCGTTTGCAACCGGTTGCAAAATTTTGGCAGATATGCTCTAACTCGAGTCGGAGAGGTGCGAAGGACTGCCTCAATCCGCGATAACATGAGTTTTGGGAGGACATCATGACTTCACTGACGAAGAAGTTGGCGCTGGCGGCGGCGGTAGCTGCGACGCCTCTGATCGCAGCCACGGGCGCTGCGGCGGAAGGTGAGAAATACATTCTGGTCAGCCACGCGCCAGACAGCGATAGCTGGTGGAACACGATCAAGAACGGCATCGCGCTGGCAGGCGACCAGATGGGTGTCGAAGTCGAATACCGCAATCCGCCCACTGGCGACCTTGCTGATATGGCGCGGATTATCGATCAGGCGGCTGCTTCGGGTCCGAACGGGATCATTACCACGTTGGCGGATTATGATGTGCTGAGCGGACCGATCAAATCAGCGGTCGATGCGGGCGTTGATGTCATCATCATGAACACTGGTACGCCGGATCAGGCCCGGGAAGTTGGTGCCCTGATGTATGTGGGTCAGCCCGAATATGATGCCGGATTTGCTGCAGGCCAGCGCGCCAAGGGTGACGGCATCGGCTCGTTCCTTTGTGTGAACCACTATATCGTTCAGCCCTCAAGCCAGGAACGTTGTCAGGGCTTTGCAGACGGCTTGGGCATTGAACTGGGGGATCAGATGATCGACGCCGGCCAGGACCCAGCCGAGATCAAGAACCGCGTGCTGGCCTATCTGTCGGCGAACCCGGATACTGATGCGGTTCTGACACTGGGTCCAACCTCGGCTGATCCGACAATTCTGGCGCTGGAAGAAAATGGTATGGCCGGTGACATC
Source organism: Ruegeria sp. C9 (assembly GCF_056537585.1). Classification (NCBI taxonomy): domain Bacteria; kingdom Pseudomonadati; phylum Pseudomonadota; class Alphaproteobacteria; order Rhodobacterales; family Roseobacteraceae; genus Ruegeria; species Ruegeria sp. C9. Next base: position 884,228 of record NZ_JBQFRU010000001.1, on the reverse strand, counting down.
TATTTCGGCACCTTCGATCTGGGTGGTGAGATTGTCAAAGGCATCAAGTCTGGCGTGATCCAGTGGGGAATTGATCAGCAGCCCTTCCTGCAGGCTTACCTGCCGGTTGTTGTGATGACCAACTACCACCGCTATGGCGTTTTGCCGGGCAACAATATCAATTCGGGTCCCGGCTTCGTAACTGCTGATGGTCTGACCAAGATCGAAGAATTTGCTGGCGAGTACCGCTGATTCTTACAGCGCGGGCGCCCCGCCAAAGCGGCGCCCGCCAACAACTATCTGACGCAAAATCACTGCTTAACTCGGAGGGGCGTTCTAATGAGCGAGTCTGCTCAAAACACGGCTGTAACCGACGAACGGATTAAAGAAATATCGCCGCTGCGCAAGGCCTTGATCCGGCCTGAACTCGGCGGGATGGTCGGCACCGTTGCCGTCTTCACCTTCTTCCTTTTGTTCGCTTTCGACAGCGGCATGTTCAATGCACAGGGCATGATGAACTGGTCGGTTGTCTCGGCACAGTTCATGATCATCGCCGTGGGTGCCTGCCTTCTGATGATCGCGGGTGAGTTTGACCTGTCAGTCGGGTCGATGATCGGCTTTTCGGGCATGATGATCGCAATTTTCTCGGTCACGCTGGCGTGGCCGGTCTGGATGGCGATTCTCGTCACGTTTGCAATGGCGGTGGCAATCGGCGCGCTGAACGGTTGGATCGTGATCCGGACTGGTTTGCCCAGCTTTATCGTAACGCTGGCCTTTCTGTTCATTTTGCGCGGCTTTACAATCTTCCTGCCGCAGGTGATCGAGCGCAAAACTATTATCGGCGGTGTGAAAGACGCAGCCGAAGGCGATTGGCTGGCGCCGATCTTTGGTGGTAAAATTTTGCAGGGATTGTTCCAATGGCTCGGGGATGCCGGGATCATCGCCGTATTCGAGCGTGGCACCCGCGCCGGTCAGCCAGTTGTGGATGGTATTCCAATGCTGATCGTCTGGGCGATCGCACTGATCATCTTTGGTCACGTGCTGCTGACCAAAACGCGGTTCGGCAACTGGATCTTCGCCTCGGGCGGGGATGCTGAGGCGGCGCGCAACTCGGGTGTGCCTGTGAACCGGGTCAAGATTCTGATGTTTATGTTCACGGCCTTCTGCGCCACCGTCTTTGCGGTCTGTCAGGTGATGGAGTTCGGATCGGCTGGTGCTGACCGGGGTTTGCTGAAAGAGTTCGAGGCGATCATCGCCGTGGTCATCGGCGGCGCGCTTCTGACCGGAGGATACGGCTCGGTACTGGGCGCGGCGCTGGGCGCGTTGATCTTTGGCGTGGTGCAACAGGGGTTGTTCTTTGCCGGTGTCGAAAGCTCGCTGTTCCGGGTCTTCCTAGGGGTGATCCTGCTTGGGGCTGTGATCCTCAACACCTATATCCGCCGCATCATCACGGGGGAGCGTTGATATGAATCCCGAACATGAACCCATCATCCAGATGAAAAACATCGAAAAGCACTTCGGCAGCGTGATCGCGCTGGCGGGTGTCTCGGTGGACGTGTTCCCCGGTGAATGCCACTGCCTTCTCGGCGACAACGGTGCGGGCAAGTCGACCTTCATCAAAACCATGTCGGGCGTGCACCAGCCTACGCACGGAGAGATTCTGTTCGAAGGCCACCCCATGCATTTCGCCGACCCGCGTGATGCCATCGAGGCCGGGATCGCAACCGTACACCAGCATCTGGCCATGATCCCGCTGATGTCGGTCTCGCGCAATTTCTTCATGGGCAATGAGCCGGTAAAGAAGGTCGGACCTCTTCACTTTTTTGATCATGACTATGCCAACAAGGTCACGATGGAAGAGATGAAGAAAATGGGGATCAACTTGCGCGGCCCTGATCAGGCGGTGGGCACGCTGTCAGGTGGTGAACGCCAGACCGTCGCCATCGCGCGGGCGGTGCATTTCGGGGCGAAGGTTCTGATCTTGGATGAACCGACCTCGGCCCTTGGGGTGCGCCAAACAGCCAACGTTCTGGCGACCATCGACAAGGTGCGCAAGCAGGGTATTGCAGTGGTCTTTATTACTCATAACGTCCGCCATGCGTTGGCAGTGGGGGACCGGTTCACGGTACTCAACCGCGGTCAAACGCTGGGTACGGCGCAGCGTGGCCAGATCACCCCGGAAGAGCTGCAGGACCTGATGGCCGGTGGTCAGGAGATGGTCGAGCTTGAAGGCAGTCTGGGCGGAACCGTCTGATACTTTTTTGCCCCGCTGGCTGTGCTGGCGGGGTGACTACTTCTTCTCGAAGTACAATATGACTTCACCCAGCCTTACGCCAAAACGCGAAACATAGGCTCGGTTCAATAACCGGTCATCCGACAACAACCACATCCAGTCATCAAAATTGACACGCATGGTGCCGTCTTTGACGGGCAGGTCGATTTTGTACTTCCAGTTAAACGTATCGCCCCTTTCGACCCCACTGGCTGTGCCCAGCACACCGGGAGCGGTGCCGGTCCAGGTGTCATCGCCGGTCTTAGTCAGGGTCCAGATCCGTTGTTCGGTCGCACCATCGTCATAGACGAAATCTTCGACAAGCGTCAGAGTCTCTCCGTCCCATGTGCCGTCAATATCGACCTGGAAGCGACGCGGGACATTACCTAGTACATCCTGAAACTGACCATAAGCGACAGTCTTACCTTCGAAGAACTCTTCAAGGTTCAGCTGACGATCTGACAGAAACGATTTTGGTATACGCGGTTTGGCCGAGCATGCGGCGAGGATGGCCAACCCCGCGATCGCGACACCTGCAATAAGGGTACGGCGGGCGATCATTGCAAAACCCTCAGCTCAGAGTCTGTATCGTGGCCGTTTGCACCATGCAGATGGGTGGATTTCACTTCAGGCGCAGGGCGCATCGTGGCGACCAGCTCGGCCACCTTGATCCCGAATTTTCGCATCTCGGACCGGTTCATGATTACACCGTTCTCCGTCAGATACATCCAGTCGGTCACATCCAGTGTATGCCCGCCCGCGTCCTCGGGCAGGATGATGCGATAGGTCAGCTTGACGGTTGAGCCCGAAATCACGCCTTTGCCCTCGCCGACAATATCGTCAGCTGTTGCGGTGAAAGTGTTGCCCGTGCCCAACGTCAGATGCCATTTGCGGGTCATCTGTTTGCCGTTGGAATAGGTGAAATACTCGGACAGCGTACCGGTATTGCCGTCCCATTCGCCCACCATGCGTGCGACAAAGCTGTTCGACATCTTGCCGTTGGGGCCATAGATCAATCCTTCGGACAGGATTTCGCCATTCAGGTTCTCTTTGAGTGAAAACTCAGGTCCGGTTCCGCTGTAGTCGGAGGGTGATTGCGAGCGGAAACTGAGGAACCGGTTCTTCACAGCAAACAGCGCAAAAATCGCAAGCAGACAGATCAGGAGCGTTTTCATTTGGCAGAGACCTCTGTCGGGAGGGTCAGGACCATGCCAAACGCTCCGAGTTTCAAAATGCAGGGCAGCACCGCATAGGCGAGGGTGAGTGTATTCAAAGCCTCGGCAGAATTGGCCTGTCCAGGTGTAAAGCCGCTGCGTTCCAGTAGCGGCAGTGTGAAAAAGGCGGCCAGAGCTAGACCCAGCTTGCCTGCGAAGGACCAGATGCCGAACGCAGCAGATGCGTTCAGCCCGGCCCGGGTCAGAACGACCGAGAACATTGCTGGCAGGACAACCATGTCCGCCCCAAGCGCCGCGCCGGATGCGAGGCATATGATGGCGAAACCGACGAGATTCCCAGGGGCTAGAAGAGCGGCCCCGACAAAGCCGAGAATGGCCAGCGGCATGGCGATCATCAGAGTCTGTTTCGGGCCAATCCGATTGCTGAGCCTGGCCCAGAACGGAACGCTGAGCCCGGCGCTGAGGAAGAACAGGATCAGCAATGGCCCCGCTTTGCCCGGCAGTTGCAGCCGATCTTCAACAAAGAACAGAAACAGGGTCGAGGTGATGGCGACGGGCAGGCTGTTGACCAACGCAAGGGCAAGCAGACGTAAAGCCCCAGCCTGTCCTAGGCCTGCAAAGGACAGCCCTTGACCGGTGATCGGCGTGCGTCGCCACATTGGCAGGGTAACAGCCAGAGTCACAACGCTCAGAAGCCCGAGAAACATTCCAAAGGCCGGATACCCCTGCGCGGCTGCGCCAAGCGCCACGAACACAGCGGGTGCTGCGGCTGCTATGATAACTCCGGTCAGTTGTCCGCCTTCGCGGAAGGCGGCCAGTGTCATCAGTTCCTTCGCGCTAGCCTGTTTCGCCAGCGTGGCGCTGCGGCCGTAAAGCAAGATGGTCCCAAGGCTGTAGGCCGAGAATAACAGGATCAGAATAGACACTAATGCGGCGATACTTACCCCTTCTGGCAAACCAAACAGCAATGGAAATCCAATTGCGAGACCCAGCGCAGCGGCGGCGGCAAATAACATCTGCCCACCGGGCCAGCGATCAATGGCCCAGCCAATCAGTGGATCTTGCACCAGGTCGACCAGCCGGATGACCAGCAGAATGGTGCCAATGACCCCCAGCCCGATACCGAGATTCACGGCGGCAAAGCGCGGCAGGTGGATGTAAAGCGGGATACCTGCTGCAGCAAGCATCAGCGCATAGAGGCTGACACGCGGGTACAGCATCACTGCCCCTTCAACTGCTGTGTGAACGAGGCGGATCGTGTATTGTTACCCAGAAAAATTGACATGAAGCTGCGTGTGATACCCGGATTTGTCAGAGTGCAGGTTTTGCTTCCGTTGCGCCAGAAGCTGACGCTGTTGGGGCCTTGCGCGATGGCCAGATAGCTATCGCCTTTGCTGACCGCCTGAAAACAGCTCTGCAATTGGGCTTCCGTCGGCGCAGAATTGCCTTGTCGGGCCATCTCTTCCAGGGTCGACTCGACCAGCGCTTTTTGTTTCAGGTTTTTCCGATAGGTCAATTGTAGGCCGAAATTCTCGTTCCAGCTGAATGCGGCACCGCCGGGCGTGTAAAGCTTGGCGTCATAGAGCGGCAGCCCCAGAAAACGGAATGTCCCGGTGCCGCGCAGCTTAGGGTCTTTGATTGCATCCGACAAAGGCGAAGCCGCCAGTCCGCCGGGGACCATCAGCGCCAGTGACAGCAGCGCAGCGCAACAGGTTCTATACGCTGGCCGAAACAGCGAGGTCCGTTTCAGGGATACCATTGTCAGCTCCGATGCTCTGCGGGATGGCGGTGAGGCGCTCGACAACATGCATTGCGCTGGCAATCCCGTCTTCGTGGAAACCATGCCGGTTATACGCCCCGGCAAACCAGGTTCGGTTCTGTCCCTGCATCTCGCGGATTTGCCCTTGCGCGCGCAGGGCGGCTTTGTCGAACACCGGATGGGCGAACTCGACCTCGTCATAGATTTTGTCCGCTGGAATGTCTGATGCGGCGTTCAGGGTCACAAACAGCGGGTCACTGTCGGGGATATTCTGAAGCCGATTCATCCAATATGTGACCCCAACATTGCCCTTTTGCGATCGATAGGTCCAACTGGACCAGCAAGCACGCCGCCTGGGCATTTGGCGGGGATCACAGTGCAGGATAGCTTTGTTCGGTTGATATCTAATCGCGCCGAGCGCCGCTTTTTCCACTTCGGTCGCTGCATCGCCCAGAATGGCGAGGGACTGATCGGAGTGGGTGGCTAGGATGATCTCATCAAACAGATCGGCGTCGCCGCCGGCATGCACCGTGACACCCAGATCGTGCCGTTCGATCCGCTGAACGGGCGAGGCCACACGAATGTCGGCCCCCCGCGTACGCAGAGCGGCCTCGATCCGGCGGACATATTCGATGCTGCCGCCTTTCACGGTGTACCACTGGTGCTGATTGGCACGGCCCGAGGCCAGCAGCGCGTGATTGCGGAAGAACTGCACCAGCGAGCGGGCTGGGAACTGATCGACGAACTCGACCGGAGTTGACCAGATCGCGCCGCACATCGGCATCAGATAATTGTGCCGGAACCAGTGGCCGAGACGCAGTTGATCCACAAGCTCACCGATCGTGGTGTCGTCGTCCTGCGCGGCTTCGGGGGCCTCTTTGCCAAACCGCAGGATATCGGCGATCATCTTGTAATAGGCTGGACGCGCGAGGTTGCGTTTCTGCGCGGTCAAAGTGCGCAGATTGTTCAACCCATATTCGATGCGGCCATTGTCGATAGTTGCACCAAAGCTCATCTCACTTTTGGTAACTGGCACGTTCAGCTCATCAAACAGCCGGGTCAAATAGGGGTATGTGACATAGTTGAAGACAATGAAACCGGTATCTACCGGCTGATCTCCGTTCTTTCCGGCCATCACCGTGCGGGCGTGGCCGCCCAGTCTGGGCTCAGCCTCGAACACGGTTATTTCGTTGTCCTCGGAAAGGTAATAAGCTGCGGAGAGACCTGAAATGCCTGCGCCTATGACAGCGATTTTCTTGCGTACGCCCCGGGTTTCGTCGAACATTCCATCCTCGTTATTCGGTATTTACAACAAGATACGCAGGGAATGAGCCTTTGGATCAACCGCATTAGAAGTTTTTTTCCGACGCGCTATGTAGTGTTATCTGGCCGAATGCTACGAGCGCTGGGCGTGATCCATTGCTGCTGTCAGAACGTATTCGACCCAGTAGTACGAAAAAAGACTTACGCATGAGCAGTTTTGACGGAAAAACCTATTGGATCATTGGCGCCAGCGAAGGGCTGGGCCGTTGCTTGGCCGAAAAGCTGAGCCGCGAAGGCGCGCATCTGATCCTTTCTGCTCGCAATGCCGAGCGATTGGATGAAATCTGTGGCACCTTGCCTAATGCACGTGCAGTACCGATGGATGTGACTGATCTCGACACTGTGCGCCGCGCTGTGGTGGAGGCTGGCTCAATTGACGCGCTTGTCTACAACGCAGGCGCCTATGAGCCGATCAGTACGTCAGATTGGGACACCGATGCCGCCTTGGCGATCAGCGATGTGAACTATTCCGGTGCGCTTCGGGTGTTGGGTGAAACCGTCCCAGGATTTGTGGGCTCAGGCAGTGGTGATATCACGCTGATCGGGTCGCTTGCCGGGTATCATGGGCTTCCCAATGCGATCTCGTACGGGGCCAGCAAGGCTGCGCTGATCTCGCTGGCCGAGACCATGCGGCACGATCTGGCAGGGTCAGGCGTGACGGTGCGCATTGTCAATCCGGGGTTCATCAAGACCCGTCTGACCGACAAGAACAGTTTCAAAATGCCGATGCTGATGACACCCGAAGATGCGGCCGATCGCGTAGTGCGCGCCATGTCCCGTCGCCGGTTTCGAACCGATTTCCCGGCACCGTTCTCATGGGTTGTGCGCCTGATCGATTATTTGCCCGATATTCTGGTGTACCGGGGAAAGTGACCCTATCCGCAAGTAAGCCTCTGAATTGTGCCTGCGCCGTTCACATAAACGTTCAGCCGGTCGATGCGATAATCCTGCGTGGCAATATCATCCGGGCCCAGAACGCGCGACCGTTCAGGCAATTGGGCTTGTATGGTTGAAACCGGCTCACCAATGGTGTTCGCAAACGGTTCTCCCTTGCAAAATGCAAGATCAACCGGTGCCTCCGCTAGTTCAAGCGCCGCGTCCTGCGGTGCAGAGGTCTCAGAACATGCGGTCAGAAGAATTAGGATCGGAAATAAACGGTACATTGGCGCAGGGCTTTCTGGTGATGTCGTTTCTGAAATATCAAAGATTTAGCCAACCTGTCATGAAAGCGCAGTTGAAAAAACCCTGTATTTGACGCAGGGTCGGGCAAAACAGACAGGGAGACAAGCACCATGCGTACCCGTGCCGCCGTCGCCGTTCAGGCAGGCAAACCTTTGGAAGTGATGGACGTAAACCTTGAAGGCCCCAAAGCGGGCGAGGTTCTGGTCGAGATCAAGGCGACAGGCATTTGCCATACCGATGAATTCACCCTGTCGGGCGCCGACCCTGAAGGCTTGTTTCCCGCCATTCTGGGCCATGAAGGCGCAGGTGTCGTGCTTGAGGTCGGCCCGGGTGTAACCAGCCTGAAACCCGGCGATCACGTCATCCCGCTTTACACGCCCGAGTGTCGTGAGTGCGAATACTGCCTGCATCCCAAGACCAACCTGTGCCAGGCAATTCGCGAAACCCAAGGCCAGGGCCTCATGCCGGATGGCACCTCGCGTTTTTCTACGTTGGATGGCGATCCGATCCTGCACTACATGGGCTGCTCGACCTTCTCGAACCACACGGTTCTGCCTGAAATCGCGCTCGCCAAAGTTCGTGAGGACGCGCCCTTTGACAAGATCTGCTATATCGGCTGCGGCGTGACCACCGGAATTGGCGCAGTGATCAACACTGCCAAGGTAGAAATTGGCAGCCGTGCCATCGTGTTCGGTTTGGGTGGTATCGGCCTGAACGTGATTCAGGGCCTGCGCCTGGCTGGCGCGGATCAGATCGTGGGCGTTGATTTGAATCCAGCCAAGGTGGAAATGGCGACCAAGTTCGGCATGACCGATTTCGTGAACCCCTCTGAGGTCGAAGGTGATCTGGTGCCGTATCTGGTCAACCTGACCAAGGGCGGCGCGGATTATACCTTTGACGCCACAGGCAATGTCGGCGTAATGCGCGCAGCGCTGGAATCGGCTCACAAGGGCTGGGGTGAATCGATCATCATCGGTGTGGCACCTGCGGGTGCCGAAATCTCGACCCGACCGTTCCAACTGGTAACAGGCCGCTCATGGCGTGGCACCGCGTTTGGCGGAGCGCGTGGACGCACCGACGTCCCGAAAATCGTGGATTGGTACATGGACGGGAAGATCGAGATCGACCCCATGATTACCCACACCATGGGCCTGGATGACATCAACCACGGTTTCGACCTGATGCATAAGGGCGAGAGTATCCGATCAGTGGTCGTCTACTAAGGCTCTATAAGGGCTGAAATGGATTGCACTGCGCGCTGCAATGCGCGCCGTATTTTATTCTCCGGGCCTCGTCGCTCCAGTATCTGACCGCGGCGACCTGACGCGCAGCACAGGCGTATTAGCAGAGGTAGTGTTTGATCGGCTCTCTCGCCAAACCACGAAAACACCTGATGCGATGATGATACTTGCGCCAACGGCGACCCAGATATCCGGGTGCTCGCCAAAGAAAATCACGCCGAAGATCGTGGCCCAGATGATCTGGCTGTATTGACTGGGCGCAATGACGCCGGCGGGGGCGGCGCGATAAGCAAGGATGATCAGGTGCTGTGCGATTACCGAGAACACCCCGACAAACGCCATCATCGCCAGATGCAGCAATGATGGTGGTTGATAAACTGCCGGTTGGGCGACGCTCATGACGGCGATGGCCAGCAGCATAGGATAAAGGATCAGGACGGCAGAGCGTTCTTCATTCCCGATTTTGCGGACAAGAACCGAAGCAAATGCGCTGCAGAAGGCTGCTGCCAGAGCCGCTAAATGGCCCAGGGTGATTTCGGTCGCGCCAGGGCGCAAGACGATCAGGACGCCGATCAGGCCGACGCCCACGGCCGCCCACCTTTGGGCACGGACCACCTCACCCAGAATCGGAATCGACAGAACAGTTACGATCAGCGGAAAGGAAAATAGCAGGGAATAGACTTCGGCCAGCGGCAGCACCGAAAAAGCGTAGAAGGCACAAGACATGGCCATGATCATCGTCGCTGATCGCAACAGCACCAACCACGGATGCCGCGGCAGGAAATTCCCAGTGGTCCGATCGGCCAGAATTGTTACTGCCATAGGGACAAAGGAAAACAGCGTCGCAAAGAAGATGATCTGCAAAACCGAATAGGTGCCACCCAGCACCTTGATCAGCACGTCATGCGTCGCGAAGACGGCAAAGCCTAAGAACGCAAAGGCAAGCCCACGAAGGGTGGAGTTCTGAGCGCTCATGACAAAAGCCTCAATCATAGATGGATCGTTTGGGGTGTTTGATGTTTGCTTAGACCCAAATTGGTCTGACGGGTAGCCCTTATTTTATCGCTAACATTCTTTTGCAGGCAGGGTTGCAGATTTTGCAATACGCAGGAAACGGGTCGAGTCCAAAACAAGCGATTGCCATGATCATCTCAAATCAAGGAGAAACGTCATGCACGGAATTTCAGCCCTACCAACACAGCAGGTTCAGGCATATCGCGCCGGTGCGCCGGATGGATATGGAAACCCACCAGAGCGTGCGATTTCCAATGGGGCCGGCAACCCATGCCGACATTGTTTGAAATACATACCGGAAGGCAAAGAGATGCTGGTGTTGGCGCACCGACCCTTCCCGGAAACGCAGCCTTATGCAGAGACTGGACCGATCTTCCTTTGTGCCGACCCCTGCGCGCGCTATGAAAGTGAGGATGTGCTGCCCGAGGCGTTGACCGACTCGCCCAACTACCTGATCAAAGGGTATGGTCCGGACGACCGAATTGTCTATGGAACCGGGATCATCACCCCACAGGCGCAGTTGCATGAGGCGGCTGAAAAAATCTTCTCCCGCGCTGAAGTCGCTTACATCCACATCCGATCTGCTCTGAACAACTGTTATCACGCACGGATCGATCGTGTCTAAAGCTTGACGCGGTGCATCCCCCGATGTGGTTGGTTCGTGTGGTTGACAGTTGCGTCGTCGACCCGACTGGAGGTCAACGCAAGGAACACATCCTCAAGATCAGCTTCTTCAGTGCGGACGTCCTGGATGCGAATATCGGCCTGACGTACAGATTCCAGCACCTGCTCGGCTGTAGTTAGGTTGCTGTGGTATTGCAGCACAAGGTCGCCGTTCTCACGTTGCGCTGCAATCACGTTATCCGCTACAGGCAGAGTCTGTATGGGGCTATCCGGCACAATCACCATGGTTCGGCTGTCCATGCGGTCCAGCAGATTGGCCGTGCTGTCTTGTGCGATCTTTTCGCCGTGATTGATAATGGCGATCTCGTCACACATCTCTTGCGCTTCTTCCAGATAGTGCGTGGTCAGGATGATGGTCATGCCCTGTTCGTTCAGCTTGCGCACATTGGCCCAAAGCATCTGTCGCAGTTCAATATCCACACCCGCCGTGGGTTCGTCGAGCACCAGAATCTTGGGATGGTGCACCAGCGCTTTGGCCAGCAGCAGACGCCGCCGCATTCCGCCCGAAAGCGTGCGCGCATAGGCCTCGGCCTTGTCGGCAAGGCCAACGAGGTCGAGGATCTCATCGCTTCGCCGATCAGACTTGGGAACACCGTACAGCCCGGCCTGAACTTCTAATGCGCCTCGAGGTGTAAAGAACGGATCAAGGTTCAATTCCTGAGGCATCACGCCGATGGCGGCGCGGGATTGGCGCGGGTTTTGATCCTGGTCGAAGCCCCAGATCGAGACGCTGCCAGACGTTTTGACCACCAGCCCCGCCAGAATGTTGATCAGGGTCGATTTGCCGGCTCCATTCGGGCCAAGCAGACCGAAAACGGACCCCTGCGGTACCGTCAGGTCGATCCCTTTCAAAGCCTGTTTCTCGGGCTGGCCCTTGCCGCCGCCATAGGTCTTGCGCAGTGATCTGATTGTGATTGCCGCATCGGACATGTGGCCCTTGCCCCCGGTTTACTCATCGCCCATAAACGCACCTAATACATGCCCGCGAGGCCGACAACCAAAGAAGGATCGCCAGCCGTGACCATCGAAGCGCCGGAAACCAAGATTGTCGATAATACCCGCGTCGCCTGCGATGGTGGCGAGGGTGCGCTGGGCCATCCGCGCGTCTGGCTGCAGATTCCCGAAGACACTGGTTGGGTCGAGTGCCCCTATTGCGATTGCAAATACATGTTGCGCGGTGAGGACACTGGTCAGGACGCGTAAGGGCGACCAGGACGGCAGGCGGTCGTAACTGGCGAGGATGGATAATGCTGTTCACAGCCAAAACGATTGACCTTTCCGACAACCAGCCAATCGCGAACGGGACTGTGCGCAGTGTCTATGACTTTCCCGGTCATCCTGACTTACTGATTAAAGTTTTTACCCGGTCCCAAGATCGTGTCTCGCACAGGCTTGGCAAGCGACTGGCATGGAAACTGTTCCCCGAGGCGCAGTATCGCAGCACATTGAAAGAGCTGGAATGCGAGCTTCGCGTATCACTTAAACTCGGGACGGAAATTGAGCGTTCACCCCTGTCCAGGATGTTGGGCGTGGTTCAGACGACGCATGGGGCGGGGGTTGTGGTTGAGCGCATTTCTGGCCTTGATGGCGGGCTTGCACCAAAGCTGTATGAAGTCTGCCGTAGTGGATTGGACGCCCCGGTTTTGAATGCGCTGAATGCATTCGTCGGGCAGATGTTTGACCTTCACATCGTCGCCCGCGACGTCAAAAGTTCGAATATTGTCTTCGGGACAAGGGGCGCTGGTCCGGCCTGTTTCCTGATCGATGGATATGGTGAGCGGAACCTCATCCCACTGCGCAGCCTGTCCCAACGTCTGAATGATCGCTCGCTGAACAAACAATTCGCGTTGATCGCGCAAAAAGCAGGTTTGGCTTGGAATGCGGATAAGCGCACTTTTTCGAATAGCTAAGACCAGACCACGGGCAAATTAGGTCGCAACGAATTGGCCAGGTGGCCTCGTCTTTCGTGCAGCCCTTCTGTACAACTTGGCGCAACCCAGCGCAGGAGCCTCATATGACCACCACCCAATTCGGAAAAGGCTGCCATCTGCATCTGATTGATGGATCAGCCTTTATCTTCCGCGCCTATCACGCTTTGCCGCCGTTGACGCGGAAATCAGATGGGCTACCGATTGGGGCCGTGTCGGGCTTTTGCAACATGCTGCAGAAATATGTCGAAGGAAACGCCGGGCCGGATGCGCCGACCCATGTCGCGGTGATCTTCGACAAGGGCTCGCATACGTTCCGAAATGATCTGTATGATCTCTACAAGGCCAACCGTGAAGCGATGCCCGAGGATTTGCGCCCGCAAATGCCGCTGACGCGCGAAGCCACCAAGGCGTTCAACATCGCCTGCAAAGAACTTGAAGGCTATGAAGCCGACGACATCATCGCGACCCTCGCCGTTCAGGCGCGTGAGGCCGGTGGGCGGGTGACCATCGTCAGTTCTGACAAAGACCTGATGCAGCTTGTGGGTGGCGGTGTCGAGATGCTGGATGCGATGAAGAACAAGCGCATCGATCGCGACGGGGTGGTTGAGAAGTTCGGCGTCGGGCCCGAGCGTGTGGTCGATGTGCAGGCTTTGGCCGGGGATTCGGTGGATAACGTACCGGGCGCTCCGGGCATTGGTGTGAAGACGGCAGCGCTGTTGATCAATGAATATGGCGATCTGGAAACCTTGCTGGATCGCGCTGAAGAGATCAAACAGCCCAAGCGCCGCCAGACCCTGATCGAAAAGCGCGACCAGATCGAGCTATCGAAGAAACTTGTGCAATTGGACGAAAACACACCGTTGGATTTCACTCTGGATGACCTTGAGGTGAAGGATCCCGATGCTGAGACTTTGATGAAGTTTCTGGCAGAGATGGAATTTCGTACGCTTACCAAACGCATTGCTGACAAGCTGGGCGTCGAGTCCCCCGTCATCCCCGAGATATCCACGCCTGAGGCGGAGTCACAGGCCGAAGACGTCCCATTTGATGCATCGAAATACGAATGCGTGCGCGATGCAGCGGCATTGCAGAAATGGATCGATCAGGCCTACGAGCGCGGCTGGGTTGCGGTGGATACCGAGACCACCGGCTTGAATGAGATGATCGCCGATTTGGTCGGGATTTCGCTATGTGTCGAGGCGGGTGAGGCTTGTTACATCCCGTTGACTCACCGTGAAAGCGCGACCGATGATCTGTTCGGATCGGATGCGCTGGCCGATGGACAGATGCCGCTGGATGCGGCTCTAAACTTGCTGAAACCGATGTTTGAGGATCCGTCGATCCTGAAGATCGGACAGAACATGAAATACGATGCCAAAATCTTTAAGCGATATGGCGTCGACGTCGCCCCCATCGACGACACGATGCTGATGTCCTACGCCATGCATGGCGGTGAGCATGGGCATGGCATGGATACGCTATCTGAACGCTATCTGAGCCATACGCCGATTCCCATCAAACCTCTGCTTGGCTCGGGCAAGTCTGCAATCACTTTCGACAAGGTGCCGATTGACGAGGCCACGGCCTACGCTGCCGAGGATGCGGACATCACCCTTCGCCTGTGGAAATTGTTCAAGCCGCAGTTGCATCAGGTGCAGGTGACGACGGTGTATGAAACACTTGAACGTCCATTGGTGCCGGTTCTCAAAGAAATGGAGATGCATGGCATCAAGGTCGATCGCGATGTTCTCAGCCGAATGTCAAATGCATTTGCGCAGAAGATGGCCGGATTAGAGGCTGAAATCCACGAATTGGCGGGTGAGAACTTTAACGTCGGTTCGCCAGCGCAACTGGGTGAAATCCTGTTCGACAAAATGGGGCTTGAGGGCGGCAAGAAGGGCAAGACCGGTAAGTACTCGACCGGGGCGGACATTCTTGAGGACCTTGCGACCGAACATGAACTGCCGCGCCGGGTGCTGGACTGGCGGCAACTCTCCAAGCTGAAATCGACCTATACGGACGCGCTGCAGACCCATATCAATCCTGATACGGGCCGGGTGCATACGTCATATTCGATTACGGGGGCGAATACGGGCCGTTTGGCCTCGACCGATCCGAACCTGCAAAACATTCCGGTGCGGACTGAGGAAGGTCGGCGCATACGTGAGGCGTTCATTGCCGAGCCGGGCAATGTGCTGGTCAGCCTTGATTACAGCCAGATTGAGCTTCGGATTCTGGCCCATATCGCCGATATTCCGACCCTGAAACAGGCGTTTGCGGATGGTTTGGACATTCACGCAATGACGGCGTCCGAGATGTTTGATGTTCCGTTGGACGAGATGACGCCGGATATCCGTCGTCAGGCCAAGGCGATCAACTTTGGTGTGATCTACGGCATTTCGGGCTTTGGGCTGGCGCGCAATCTGCGCATTCCCCGGGCGGATGCGCAGGGTTTCATCGATCGCTATTTCGAACGTTTCCCCGGTATCCGCCGTTATATGGACGACACGATCGCGTTTGCCAAAGAGAATGGCTATGTCCAGACCCTGTTCGGCCGGAAAATCCATACACCTGAGATCAATGCCAAGGGGCCGCATGCGGGGTTCTCGCGTCGTGCTGCGATCAATGCTCCGATCCAAGGGACGGCAGCAGATGTGATCCGGCGCGCGATGGTGAGGATGCCGGATGCGATCAACGGCTTGCCCGCCAAGATGCTGTTGCAGGTGCATGACGAATTGCTGTTCGAAGTGGCCGAAGAGGCCGTGGATCAGACCATCTCGGTCGCGCGCGCGGTGATGGAAGGGGCGGCTGATCCGGCAGTGAAGCTGGATATCAAGCTGGTCGCGGATGCCGGACAAGGCGCGAACTGGGCCGAGGCCCATTAGGGGCGGCGCAGCTTATCAAGCCCTGCGGGCCCTCTTTGCAGCGGGTCAGGCTTCTGGCCTGACCAGGCGGGCGATCAGGCGTTTTACGAAAGGGCCCAGCGTCAGGATGACGGTAAAGGCGATAGGCCAGCAAAAGGCCCAAGAGGCCATCCAGTCTCCGAGTGTTGAAGGGCTGAAGCCGATAGCTTTGAGCGTGGCTATGCCGGTGACGACGCAGGACATCAGGCCGGACATGATCAAGGCGAACAGGGCATTGGCATAGCGGGCAGATATCATGCGGGGCATCCTTGGCGTGTCGATGCCCTCAATTGCGCCATTTCAGTCTGAAAATCCAGCGTTCATGCAGGGTTTAATACTGTATCCAAGCCAGTGAGTCCTCAGTCCGCCGGGTTGAGGGGTTGTATTCGGCGCTGACCCAGCCGCTGTAATCCGACTGGTCCATCGCAGCAAACAACGCGGCAAAGTCCATTGTACCCAGTCCGGGTTCCGAGCGATCCGGCGCAGCCCCGATCTGTGCATGGACAATATGGGGCTGAAAACGGTGCCAAATCGCCAGCGCGTCGCCGTGGATCATCTGCGCATGAAAACTGTCATATTGTAGGCCGACATTTGCGCGGTCGACGCGGTCCAGCACTTCGGCGGCCAGATCATAATTGTTCAGGAAGTAACCGGGTTGCGATACGGGGTTGAGCGGTTCGATTGTAAACCGCTGTTCCGGCGCAAGATCTGCCGCCCATTGCAGGTTCTCGACAAAACAACGCAGGGCCTCGGGGCCGGAAGCGTATCCGGCCATAACGTGAATCATCTCTGGCCGCAGCACATCCGCGTAGCGCAGAACGCGCCGGATATCGGACTTAAACCTGTCAGAGCTGCCGGGCATGGCGGCGTAACCCGGTTCACCGCCGGTATAATTCGGGGGCGGGGCGTTGATCAGCACCAGATCAAGCCCGCTGGACAGCAGCGCGCGGCGGGTCTCTTTGGCCGCGAGGCCGTAGGGGAAGAGAATTTCAACAGCCGTAAACCCGGCCTGCGCGGCGGCTTGAAACCGGTCGAGATAGGGCAGTTCTGCAAACAGCAGTGAAAGATTGGCGGCAAATCTGGGCATCGGGCATCCGGTGTCGAACTTTGCAGAGCCTAACGATCACGACGGCCACGTGAAAGAGACTGAAAACGACAGATTGTCGAAAATCGGCCAGATAAAGGCTTTCGAATCAGGGACCATCAGGCTCAAGCGGTATCCCGTTGCGAGGGCCGCGCCAACAATAAGGTCTGATCACGATGGCCATGAGCCCTGAACCCGCGCGCGGGACCGCTATAGCTGTATCTGACGGTCGACAGACCGCGTTCACCGGAAATACGCTGGCGGTGGCTTCGATGCTGACGTGGGCGGCGGGTTTCCCGGCGGCTGAGATCCTATTGCAAAGCTGGCCACCTATCGCCCTGTTCGCAGCACGGATGTCTCTTGCGGTGTTGGTCATGGTACCAATCTGGCTGATTCTGGACGGACCGGCTCAGGTATTGCGCGCCCGTTGGGGCCATGCCCTCCTGGTTGGAGGTTTGGGGCTAGGGTCGGGGATGTTCCTGATCCTTGTAGCGCAGAAGCTGACCGACCCAGTTACCGTTGCCATTATCGCCTCGTGTGCGCCTTTGATCGCTACGATAATGGAGCTTGTGGCGGGAACGCGGCGATTGCGCTGGAGCTTTGCGCTGGGATTGGTGATTTCAATCATTGGCGGCCTGATTGCCACCAGCGCGGTGGCACCGGCACAATTAGGACTGGGCGCGATGTGCGCAGTGGTGTCTACCGCGCTGTTCTGTTGGGCCAGCATGGCCACTGCGCGCGACTTCCCCGAGCTTAGCCAGTTGGGCCGTAGCACCATTACCTTGGTCGGAGGATTGTCGACCGCAGCCATTCTAGTACCGTTAGCCGGATTGCTGGGGCTAGAGGTCATGCCTACACGCCCCGTAGATGTGGCGCAGATGGGTATGTTGGTGTTCTACGCACTGTTCTCACTGGGCCTGAGCCAATTTTTCTTCATAGCATCAGTGGGAAAACTAGGGGTCGCCCTGGCGTCATTCCACATCAATATCGCGCCATTTTATGTGATGGTGATCATGATGGCGCTGGGCGAGGACTGGAACTGGACCCGCGCGCTGGGCGCGTCGCTGGTGGCGCTTGCGGTCGTGCTGGCGCAGGACCGCAAACCGCGACCGGTTCAATCCTCTAGCACATCGGATGCGATCAGTGGGAAAAACTGGCCGTCCGACCAGACACCAAACCAACCGTCGTGATGTCTGGCGATCTCGACCAACCGGTAAAAGCTCTTGCGATCAATGCGCGCCTCAAGATTCGCGCGCACCAATATGTAGGGTGAGGGCTCATCAGTTTCCGTATTTAGGACAATGCGGATCGGGTGATCGGGCCCGGCGATGGCTGTATCGCCCACTTGCGTCGTAAAAGTCAGACGTTGGGCTTCGCCTTGTCCCTCATGCTCAAAATCAACGGCAACAAACGGCGCATCCTCGACGGTGATTCCCACCTTTTCAGCGGGAGTGACGAGAAAGTACCTACCCTCTTCTTTCTTAAGAATTGAGGAAAATAGCTTAACAAGCTCGACCCTGTTGATCGGTGACCCTAGATAACTCCAAGTGCCATCTTTGGCGATCCGAATGTCCAGATCGCCACAAAACGGAGGATTCCATAGGTGAACGGGCGGCAAACCCCGCGTTTTGGCCGCTTTGACCGAAGCCGCCAGACCGTCTGGCGAAGGGGTCACGGGTTTTTGTCCGCTCATTGCTTTTGCCATTTCCTCTCAGCGCGATACACTTCAATCATAACAGTCCACGGAAGGGAACCTCATGTCCGAACCTGCCGACCTCGTGTCCGAGATCGAAGCGCTGGAAAACAAGCTGCAAGAGGCCAAATCCTCGATCACCCGCCGCTTTATCGGGCAGGAGAAGGTCGTGGACCTGACCCTGACCGCGCTTTTGTGCGGCGGTCACGCGCTGCTGATCGGTCTGCCGGGGCTGGGCAAGACGCGGCTGGTCGAAACGCTGTCGACCGTGATGGGCCTGCATGGCAACCGCATCCAGTTCACGCCGGACCTGATGCCTGCTGATATTCTGGGCTCGGAAGTGCTGGATACTGCCGAAGATGGCAGCCGCCATTTCCGCTTCATCTCCGGCCCGATTTTCTGTGAGTTGCTGATGGCGGACGAGATCAACCGTGCCAGTCCCCGGACCCAATCGGCGCTGTTGCAGGCGATGCAAGAGCGTACGGTGACAGTCGCGGGCGAAGACCGCGAATTGGGCGTACCGTTCCATGTGCTGGCAACGCAGAACCCGATTGAGCAGGAAGGGACCTATCCATTGCCCGAAGCTCAACTGGACCGGTTTCTAGTGCAGGTCGACGTGGAATATCCGGATCGCCAGACCGAGCGAGATATTCTGCTGGCTACCACGGGGGTCGAGGAAGCCGAGGCGCATCAGATTTTCACCAAAGAGGAATTGCTGGCCGCACAGGTTCTGTTGCGCCGGATGCCTGTAGGAGAGTCGGTTGTCGAACTGATCCTCGATCTGGTCCGCGCCTTCCGCCCGGATGAGGCAGGTGTGTCAGAGCGAGTGAAGGAAACTGTTGCCTGGGGTCCCGGACCGCGCGCTGCGCAGGCTCTGATGATGACCGTGCGCGCAAATGCGATGCTGGAAGGCCGTTTGGCCCCCAATGCCGAGGATGTTCTGACCATGGCCCGTCCGGTTCTCAGCCACCGTATGGCGTTGAACTTCGCGGCGCGGGCACGTGGTGACAGCCTCTCTGACCTGATTGAGTCCACCGCTACTGGGCTGGTCCGAACTGAGGCCGCGGCGTGAGCGCCGCCCAGACCCTACGCGAACGCTCCGAGGCCGAGGCGTCCCGGTTGCCGCCGTTATTGGCGCGTGCCGAGCATCTGGCCGGAACCGTGTTATTGGGCGATCACGGGCGGAGACGCTCGGGTCTGGGGGATGATTTCTGGCAGTACCGCCCTGCGCAGATTGGCGACAGTCGCCGGTTGATCGACCATCGCCGTTCGGCCCGTGGTGATCAGCAGTTTGTACGTGAGCGCGAATGGCAGATTGCACAGTCGATCATGCTTTGGGTCGATCAGGGCGCGTCGATGCGGTTTGCTTCGGACAAGAACTTGCCGACCAAGGCCGATCGTGCGCGCCTGCTGGGGCTGTCGACCGCTATCTTGCTTGTGCGTGGCGGCGAGCGCGTTGGTCTGACTGGCACGACGCTGCCCCCGCGCAGGGGGAATGCTCAGATCATTCGGCTGGCCCAAGCCTGGTCTGAAGATGCGCAAACCGATTACGCGCCACCCGAACACCGCGCCATGATCCCGCATGCGCGTGCGGTGTTTATCTCGGATTTTCTTGGGCCGCTGGACGAGGTCGAGCTGGCCCTTACCAAAGCCGCTGACCGGGGCGTGCGCGGCGTGTTGCTGCAGGTTCTGGACCCCAGCGAGGAGTCCTTTCCCTATTCGGGACGTACCATTTTTGAAAGTGTTGGTGGCACCGCTCGACATGAAACCTTGAAGGCCGCAGACCTGCGTGATCGTTATCTGGATCGCCTTGCGCAGCGTAAGGACGCGCTGACGCAGCTTTGTCGTGCGACCGGATGGCAGATGGGGCTCCATCACACCGATGACAGCGCTCAATCGGCTCTGTTGTGGCTTTATCGCGCCTTGGATGGGGGTGCGCAATGACGGTTCTTGCAGGAATCGGATTTACCGCGCCTTGGGTGCTGCTGGGTCTTCTGACCCTTCCGATTTTGTGGTTGATCCTGCGTGCCGTCCCACCTGCACCGATCCGACGTCTTTTCCCGGCGGTCACCTTGCTGCTGGGATTGAAGGATGATGAAAGCGTTTCGGACCGTACACCATGGTGGTTGCTGCTACTGCGGATGCTGGCAGCCGCAGCGATCATCATCGGGCTGGCAGGGCCGGTGCTGAACCCCTCACGCGATGAGACCGGATCCGGGCCGCTTCTGCTGGTGCTGGATGCAAGCTGGGGGGGCGCGACACGTTGGTCCTCGACACTTGATCAGATTGATGCGCAATTGACGGAAGCCGGGCGGGCGGGTCGTCCTGTGTCGATCTTGCGTCTGACTGAACCTGAGGCACCTGTGTTTCAGGCCGCCGAGGCGTGGCGTGGTCGTCTGCCGGGCCTTACACCGATGCCGTGGCAGCCAACCGAAGCGCAGATTGACCAAACTCTGATCGCGTTGGGACAGGTCGAAGGTGGCTTCGACACCCATTGGTTCAGCGACCGTCTGTCCTATGTCGGCCATGATCGTTTGACTTCTGCCCTACAAGCGCGTGGGGACGTGATTGTCTACCAATCCTCTGCACCCGTTACCGCGATCTTGCCCGCCACCTATCAGGACGGCGCAATCCTAATCAGCGTACAGCGCGCTAATCCAGGACCAGAGGAAAGAGTCACCGTTCTTGCGCAAGGGCGCGACCCGGCAGGAGCAATGCGGGTGCTGCAATCGACCAGTCTTGAGTTCGAAAACGGCTCTACGCAGGCGGAAATTGATCTTGCGCTTCCATCGGAACTGCGCGCACGCATTACACGGTTCGAGATTCAAGGCCAGCGCTCTGCCGGTGCCATTACACTGACAGATGACAGCCTGCGTCGGCGCGAAGTGGCATTGATCGCAGGTACCCTGAACCGCGAAGGGTTAGAGTTACTGTCGCCGCTTCACTACCTGACACAGGTACTGATTCCGACCGCTGATTTTGTCGAAGGCGGCCTGGCCGAGGTTCTCCCCGCGAACCCGGATGTGATCGTATTGGCGGATCTGGCCAAGCTGTCCGAGTCGGAACAGGCTGAAGTCGTCGAATGGGTTGAACAGGGCGGCCTACTGCTGCGCTTTGCCGGCCCACGCATGGCCGCCAGCGATCTGGGGCGCGATACTGAGGATGCACTGTTGCCGGTTCGACTTCGTAGCGGTGGCCGCTCGGTCGGCGGCGCCATGAGCTGGGGTGAAGCGAAGGGGCTTGCTCCGTTCACTGAAAACTCGCCGTTCTATGGGTTGGAGATTCCTGCGGACGTCTCTGTGACCACTCAGGTCATGGCACAACCAGATCCTAATTTGGCGGATCGGGTCATTGCGTCACTGTCGGATGGCACACCATTGGTGACCCGAAAACCGCTGGGGCTGGGGCAGGTGGTTCTGTTCCATGTCACGGCTGATGCGGAATGGTCCAGCCTGCCGCTGTCCGGGCTGTTTGTCGAAATGCTCGACCGGCTTGCCGTTGCCTCTGCTGCCAAATCGCGTCAAGAGGCTCAGATGCAGGGCACCGTATGGGAGCCGATTCAAATAATGGATGGCTTCGGTGTTTTGAATGACGCAGGAACGCTGCCCGGTGTCGATGGAGTCGAACTGGTTTCTGGGCAAATCGGGCCGGACCTGCGCCCGGGGCTTTATGAAAACGGCAAGCAGAAACTGGCGCGGAATGTTCTTGCCGAGGATGCTGTACTATCCCCGGTGGTCTGGCCGTCAGATGTCCCAATCCGGGGTCAGGAGATCAGCAATGAGACTCCGTTGGAAGGGCTGTTGCTTGGCCTTGCACTGTTGTTGCTGACAATCGATGTGATTGCGTCTTTGGCGTTGTCGGGGCGCTTGGCCAAGGCAACCCCTGTTGCATTTGCGCTTGCTGCCCTGTTCCTTGCCCCCGAGGTGCGGGCGCAGACCCCTGAAGACACCGATTTTGCATTGAACGCGACGCATGAGCTTGTGCTGGCCCATGTACTTACCGGGAATGCTCAGGTCGACGATATCGCGCTGGCCGGGCTGCGTGGGTTGGTGCAGACGCTGCATTTTCGCACTTCGGTCGAACCCGCCGACCCGATTGGCATCGACCTTGAACGTGATGAGCTTGCATTCTTTCCGCTGCTCTATTGGCCTGTCACTCCGGACCAGCCGCAGCCCTCGGTTGAAGCTTATGCAAAGCTCAACGCCTATCTGCGGTCGGGTGGGATGATCCTGTTTGACACGCGCGATGCCGATATCGCCGGTTTCGGGGCCTCCAGTCCCAATGGGCGCAAGCTACAACAGCTGGCGGCACCGCTGAATATCCCCTCGTTAGAGCCTGTTCCGCGTGACCACGTGCTGACTCGCGCCTTCTACCTGTTGCAGGATTTTCCCGGACGATATTCTGGCACCGAGGTCTGGGTCGAAGCCGCGCCACCCGATGCCGAGCAGATCGAAGGAATGCCCTTCCGAAACCTCAACGATAACGTGACCCCGGTGGTGATCGGCGGTAATGACTGGGCCGGGGCCTGGGCGGTGGATCGCAACGGTCAGTCCCTATTGCCCGTGGGTCGCGGTTATGCCGGAGAACGGCAGCGCGAGTTGGCCAATCGGTTTGGGGTTAATCTGGTGATGCATGTGCTGACCGGGAATTACAAATCCGATCAGGTTCACGTACCCGCGCTTTTGGACAGGTTGGGACAATGACCGGAACCGTCATCTTTGACCCGCTAATCCCGTGGCCGTTTCTGGCAGCCGTGGCATTGATTGCCATGTCAGGTGTGGTTCTGGCGCTTTGGCGCGGTCTGTCGGGCTGGGCCCTGCGCGGCTTGGCGGCCTTGGTCATCCTCGGGGCGCTTTGCGGTCCTGTTTATCAGGTCGAAGATCGCGCGCCGCTTACCGACATCGTGTTGATGATCGAAGATGAAAGCGCCAGTCAAACCCTATCGGATCGTGCCGAACAGACTGCTCAGGCTGCCAACGACCTCGCGACCGAGATCGAAGCCCGAGATAATACCGAGCTGCGCCGCATCCAGGTTGGTGACGGCGATGGTGACGAGGGCACGCAGGTCATGGCTGCGCTGAACGCGGCGCTGGCCGAAGAACCCCGTGCGCGGATTGCGGGCATTGTCGTGGTGTCAGACGGCATCGTTCATGATGCAGACCTGGCACCTGACCTGCCTGCTCCAATGCATCTGTTGCAGACCGGGCGCGAAGGCGATTGGGATCGGCGCCTGATCGTGCGTAACGCCCCAGCCTTCGCCATTATCGGTGAACCCGTGACCCTAACCCTGCGCGTCGAAGATACTGGCGCTGCGCCTGCTGGAGTTACTAACGCTCCGCTTGAGATTTCCGTCGATGGAGGTGAACCCGAGCAGTTCACCATTCCAATCGGTCTGGACGTCGAGCTCCCGATCACGCTGCCGCATGGTGGTCGGAACGTCATCCAGTTCACGGTCCCGCAGGCCGAGGGCGAACTGACCGACCGCAACAACACGGCTCTGATCCAGATGAACGGTGTGCGGGATCGCCTGCGTGTTCTGCTGGTATCGGGCGAGCCTCATCCGGGCGGGCGTACTTGGCGCAACCTGCTGAAATCTGACAGCTCGGTTGATTTGGTCCATTTCACCATCCTCCGGCCGCCGGAAAAACAGGATGGCGTACCGGTGGATGAGCTCTCACTGATTGCCTTCCCAACGCGAGAGTTGTTTCTGGAGAAGATCAATGATTTCGACCTGATCATCTTTGATCGCTACAAGCGGCGCGGCATCCTGCCTGCGATCTATCTGGACAATGTTGGCGACTATATCGTCAATGGTGGCGCGGTGCTGGTCGCTGCTGGCCCTGATTTTGCCACGGCTGACAGCCTGTACCGATCCCCTCTTGGGCCGGTCCTGCCCGCAAAACCCAGTGCGCGGGTTTACGAGGAACGGTACGTGCCCATGGTCACCGATCTGGGCCAGCGTCATCCGGTTACCGCTGATCTGGGCGATGCTGAGACTTGGGGCGCTTGGCTGCGCCAGATCGATGTCAGCCAGCTGTCCGGCAATATGCTCATGACCGGCGTGGATGATCGTCCGTTGCTGCTGTTGGATCGTGTGGGTGAAGGCCGTGTGGCGCTGATGGCATCAGACCACGCCTGGCTATGGAGCCGCGGCTTTGAGGGTGGTGGCCCGCAGCTGGAACTACTCCGCAGGCTGGCGCATTGGATGATGAAAGAACCCGAGCTTGAGGAAGAGGCGCTGTGGGCCGAAGCGAACGGCCAGTCCATGCGTATTATCCGTCAAACGCTGGAGGATGAGGTTGGCCCGGTCACCGTCACCCTCCCCAACGGCGACACCTTGGAGATTACGCTAAACGAAGTCTCGCCCGGTCGGTTCGAGGCGCAGTACTTCGGCCATGAAATTGGCCTGTACCGTCTGGAAGAGGGCGCGCATTCTGCCGTGATCGGCCTTGGTCCTGCTGCACCAAAGGAATTCGAGCGCACGATCGCGACCGATGAGATTCTAAGCCCCGTTCTGGCCAGCCTGCGCGGAGGAACGATCCGGTTGGAAGAGGGTCTGCCCTCAATCCGGAATGTCCGTGCGGGCCGACCGGCAGCAGGTCGGGGCTGGATTGGTCTGACCCCGCGCGACGCCTATGAAACCCGCGATGTTACACAGGCCGGGTTGCTTCCACCCTGGCTGGTGCTGTTGCTGGCCGGCGGGTTCCTCTTGGCCGGTTGGTTGCGCGAGGGACGTCGCTAACGCTGCTTAAGCACTTTTTCATGCTCTACCGCGATGCTCTGAGCAGATTATCGCGGGAAAACTTTACATGAGTCTTGCTGAGAAACTGGCGCAGGAACGGCGCGCACGACTGGCGGCCGAGCGGTTGTTGCATCTGAAACAGGCCGAGTTGTCTGCTGCCAACCGCAAATTGGGACGTCATGCTATCGCATTGACACGTCAGATCGATGAGACTCAGGCCGAGGTTGCGACGGTTCGCGATGAAAACGAAAAGGTCAAATCCGATCTGACCGTAGCCAATGCCAAGATCGAAGTGGCTGAACGCCGCCTGTGGCATTCGATCCAGACCATCCCTGACGGGTTTGCCTTTTTCGACGGCAACAACACACTGATCGGTGCCAACGCCGCTTACCTAAGCGTTTTCGATGGGCTGGAAGAGGTCGCGCCGGGGATCAGCTACACGCGTATTCTCGAAATTCTGACCCATGAAGGGATCGTGGACATCGGCGCGGAAAATATCGCGGACTGGCAGGCGCGTATGCTTGCACGCTGGGCGCAACCGCACCCCGAACCCGAGGTGATCCAGTTGTGGAACAGCCAATATATCCGGCTGATTGATCAGCGGGGCCACGGCGGTGACGTGCTGAGCCTGGCGTTGAACATCACAGCCTCGGTCCGGCATGAGGCCGAGCTAAACGCTGCACGTGAACGGGCCGAGGCCGCAAACCGCGCCAAATCCGCCTTTCTGGCCAATATGAGCCATGAGATTCGCACGCCGATGAACGGGATCGTCGGTATGACCGAATTGCTGACCGAAACCCCGATGAACGAAGAACAAAGGCTCTATGTAAGCACTATTCGCAATTCGGGCGAGGCGCTGCTGGTCATCATCAACGATGTTCTCGACTATTCCAAGATCGAGGCCGACAAGTTGACGCTGCACCCCGAACAGTTCGATTTGGAGCGCTGTATCCTTGAGGTCGCGATGCTGTTGCAACCCAGCGTACGCGACAAGGGCCTGACCTTGCTGGTGGACTATGACCTGTTCCTGCCGACGCTTTTTGTGGGTGATCCGGGGCGGATTCGGCAGATTCTGACCAACCTTGTCGGCAATGCAGTGAAGTTTACCGCGCAGGGCCATGTCCTTATCCGGGTGACCGGTGTTCCTGACGCGACAACTGAAACCTGCGACATCCACGTGGCCATCGAGGATACGGGTATCGGAATCAAAGCCGACAAGGTCCCGCACATCTTTGGTGAATTCAATCAGGTTGAGGATGCTCAGAACCGCCAATTCGAAGGCACGGGTTTGGGGCTGGCAATCACCAAGCGGCTGATCTCGATGATGGGCGGTGCCGTCTGGGTCGAAAGTGACGCGGGCAAAGGATCTTGCTTTGGTTTCCGTATCACACTGCCCACGGCTGAGGGTCCGCAGCCCGTTCCACCTGATCTGGCGGGGCAGTTGGGCCGTGTTCTGGTGGTCGAGGATATGGCCGTCAACCGCGCCATTTTGACCAAGCAACTGAGCCGCCTTGGGTCTCAGGCGCTCACCTGTTCAACAGGGGCTGAAGCGCTTTCTGCAATGGACAAAACTATTGATCTGGTGCTGTGCGATCACGATCTGCCGGACATGGACGGTCTGGAACTCGCCACAACACTGCGCGACAAAGGATGGGGTGATCTGCCAATTGTGGTGATGTCGGCCAATCCGGGTGTGATTCATGCCGACCCGGCCCATCGCCTGATTGACGGCGTGTTGCAAAAGCCCATTCCTCGCGCCGAGCTGTATTCACGGCTGATGGCGCTGGGTGCTCCTGTATTCAAGTCGGATCGCAGTGACGACTGCGTCGCTGATCCCGAGACTCATGCGCAAGTTCCGCAGAATCAGAGGCTGATGCGGGTTCTGGCAGCCGAGGACAATCGAACCAATCAACTGATCCTTCAAAAGATGACCAAAGATCTGAATATCGATTTGAAATTCGTCTCCAATGGGTTGGAGGCGGTCGAAACCTTCGCCAGTTTCGACCCGGACCTGATTTTCATGGATATCTCGATGCCCAAGATGGATGGGAAAGAGGCGACGGGTGAAATCCGGCGGCGCGAGATCGGCACGGATCGACATGTTCCCATAGTGGCCCTGACGGCCCATGCCATGACAGGGGATGATCAGGGCATACTGGCAGCCGGGCTTGATCATTACATGACCAAACCGTTGCACAAAAAACTGATCCACAAGATGATACTGGAACATCGTCCGGCCGAAGCCTGTGTGGTCGGTGCAGAAGGTGAAAGTACGGAATAGGATCGATTTATGTCAGATGAGCGCGGTTTTCGCCCCCGGGGATTGGGTGAGATTGCAATTCGCTGCGCCGATATGGCGGCAATGGTGTATTTCTATGAGAAGGTGATCGGGTTGCAGCGATTGCAAGGCGACCATAACAGCGCCATCACCTTTTTTCGGATTGCCGAAGGGTTTGGTGGACATACACAGGTGCTGGCCCTGTTTCACCAGTCTTTTGGATCTGGGTGTGGATCGGGCCAGACTGGCGCGGCAGTGCCAGTAACAGGGGGTGCCTCGGCCCTGCACCATATCGCGCTGTCGCTGCCCTTTGTCGAACAGGATGCTGTCATGCGCTGGTACGACCAGATCGACCAGCCTTATCGGGTCGAGCATTTCGGCTGGATCGGCTGGCGCGGTATCTTCACCCAAGACCCCGAAGGGAACACCGTTGAGCTTGTAGCCTACGACCCTTCACTGCTCGATCAGGCCTGATAGGGGCGAACAAACACAGGTTTGTAGTCGTCAGACAGATCTGCCCTGTATTCATAACCACCGCTGTCGAAATCCAACAGGCCAATGGGATCGGTCAGGCGGTGCTGGATGATGTAGCGTGCCATCGCACCGCGCGCTTTCTTGGCGAAGAAGCTGACGATCTTGGGGGTGCCGCCCTTGTCCTCCATGAAGACCGGGGTCACAACGGGCAGCTTCAGTGCCTTCAGGTCGACCGCGCCGAAGTATTCCTGACTGGCGCAGTTCACCAGAACCTTGCTGTCAGTTTCGGCGGCCTGCGCGTTCAGCACCTTGCTTAGCTGATCGCGCCAATATTCGTACAGGTTTTTTCCGCGTCTGGTTTTCAGTTTACTACCCATCTCAAGCCGGTAGGCCTGTATGGCATCCAGCGGGCGCAATACGCCATAAAGCCCGGACAGAATGCGCAGGTGATCCTGTGCCCAGGCCATTTCGTCGGCATCCAGCGATGCGGCTTCAAGCCCTTGATAGGTATCGCCCGCAAAAGCCAGTGCGGCAGGGCGCGTCGTCTCCGCATCGGGCGCGTCCGAGAACATACGATACCGGTCGCGGTTCAGGCGAGCCAGATCATCGCTCAGATCCATCAATTTTTTCAGATCGCCCAATGTCAGATTGCGTGCTGTCTTCGACAAGCGGATCGCGTCATCCTGAAAATCGGGTTGTGTCACTTCGACGTTTCGTTCAGCCCAATCCAGCCGCTTGGCCGGGGAAATCACTACCAGCATATCCGTCCTCGTTTCTCGCCTGCTCAGGCGTATCTAGCCCGCCTGTTGCAGCACGTCCAGAAACGCCGCGCCAAACCTTTCGTGACGACGGTCACCCAGAACCTGCTCCATCGCTCGTGGATCATCCGGGTGCAGTTGCGCCACTTTCGCCAGTTGCGAGGCCGTACAGCTTAGCGGTTTGTCGATCCCGTCGGGGCCACGCGACAATTGCGATTGAACCTCAAGCAACTGATCGTAAATGTCGCCCTGATTGCGGCCGGCAAGCTTGCGCCGCGCCGGGTGCAATTCTTCTACCGCGCCGGTCAGCACCTCAAGGAAAGTGGAACCATAGCGCTCCAGTTTCTTTGACCCAATACCGCTGATCCGCGCCATGTGGTCCAGATTTGCAGGTCGGGTTTCTGCCATCTCAATTAGGGTGCGATCAGGAAAAATAACATAAGCCGGGACCCGAGCGGCCTCGGCCAGTGCGCGCCGCTTGGCCTTGAGCGCCGAGAGCAGCGGCGCGTCTTCCTCGGACACCATCGCTTTGACAGCGGGTCGTCGGGTGGCTTTGCGGATGGTATCCTTGCGCAGATCGATCAGCGCCTCACCTTTCAGGATGGGTTTGGCGGTTTCTGTCATACGCAGCGCGCCGTGGCGTTCAGGGTCGGGGCGCACCAAATCATGGCCCATCATCTGCCGGAAGATCGCTTGCCATTGTGGGCGCGACCAGTCCTTGCCGATGCCGTAGGTGGACAGATTGTCGTGTCGCCGTGCGCGAATTTTATCAGTCTCGTTGGCAAGCAGAATGTCGATCAGATGACCTGCGCCGAACCATTCCTCGGTGCGTAGAATGGCGGACAGAGCCATGCGGACGGGCGTTGTGCCGTCGAAGACTTCAGGCGGGTTGTCGCAGAGATCGCACTTGCCGCAGTGTTCAGCCTGTTCCCCAAAATACCCCAGCAAGCTCTGGCGGCGGCATTTCAGTGCTTCGGCCAATCCCAGCAGCGCGTTAAGACGCGCATGATCCGCCATGCGCCGTTCAGGTGGGGCCAGCCCTTCGTCGATCTGTGAGCGTCGTAGTCGGATATCGTCAGGCCCGAACAAGGTCAGGGTCTCGGCTGGTCCACCATCGCGCCCGGCGCGACCGATTTCTTGATAATAGGCCTCGATCGATTTCGGCAAATCCGCATGGGCGACCCAGCGGATGTCCGGCTTGTCGATACCCATGCCAAAGGCGACCGTAGCGACGACAATCAGCCCGTCCTCGCGCGCAAAGCGAGCTTCCACGATGCGGCGATCCTCGGCCTCCATCCCGCCGTGATAGTGGCAGGCCGTGTGACCTTCGGCGCGCAGGGCTTGCGCCAGCACCTCGGTCTTGTTGCGGGTCCCGCAATAGACGATGCCTGATTGGGTTTTGCGCGCGGCAGCGAAATCGAGGATCTGTTTGCGCGGTCCATCCTTGGCGGCAAAGGCCAGATGGATATTGGGCCTGTCGAACCCCCGCAGGAACTTGCGCGGCTCAACACCGTCGAACAGTTTTTCGACGATCTCGTCCTGCGTTTCCGCATCCGCTGTCGCGGTGAACGCGGCGAGGGGAACATTCAAAGCGCGCCGCAGTTCTCCGATCCGCAGATAATCAGGGCGGAAATCGTGGCCCCATTGGCTGACACAATGGGCTTCATCCACCGCGATCAGATTGACGTTAATCCTACGCAGCATCCCCAGCGCCGACCCGGCGGCCAGTCGCTCGGGCGCCATGTACAGAAGCTTGAGCCGTCCAGCCTCTAATGCGTCCCACACCGCATCAGTTTCTTCGGGGGTGTTGCCCGAGGTGAGCGCGCCCGCCTCGACACCGGCTTCCTGCAGCCCACGCACCTGATCGCGCATCAAGGCGATCAGCGGAGAGATCACAACAGTCACGCCGTCTCGCAGCAACGCAGGTAATTGGAAACATAAGGACTTGCCCCCACCAGTGGGCATGATCGCCAGCACGTTTTCACCTGCGGTCACGGCGTCGACGATCTCTTCCTGACCGGGGCGGAAGTTGTCGAATCCAAAGACGTCTCGCAACAAGGGTGCGGAGTCGAACATGCGACGGAGGGTCCTGTTTTATGGTTTATCTGCTCTTAAGACAGGACCATCACATACTAAGATTCGGTGAACAAGAGGTCAGTAGAAATAGACCGCGTTGTTGATCAGGATGATCCGCAACGCATAGACCCCGATCAGCACCACCAGAGGGGTCAGATCCAGACCGCCCATGGCGGGCAGAATGCGGCGAATGGGGCCGTAGATCGGCTCTAACAAACGGTTCAGTCCGTACCAGATTTGCGCCACCAGTTGCTGGTGCAGGTTCAGCACCTGGAAGTTGATCAGCCAGCTCATGATCACATGGGCAAGGATGATGAACCAGACAATGTCCAGGATCAGCAGAAGGATTTGGATCAGCGACAGCATGGGCACTCCGTTCGTCAATTGCCCTGAGACCTAAGCGTCACAGCCGCAAAGAGCAAGTGCGCCCCAACAGAACGCTTGCGAATTGACCCAAAGCCCCGTCTTATGATCGCAACAATAATAATATGGGGCAGAGATGGCGGAGATTTCCAAGCGTAAGCGCATCTGGGGCTGGTGGTTTTTCGACTGGGCCAGCCAGCCGTTCCATACATTGCTGGTGACCTTTGTCTTTGGCCCCTATTTCGCCGGGGTGGCGGCTCAATACTATGCGAATACCGGATTAGACACCGATGCTGCGGCGGCGCAGGCGCAGACCGTCTGGGCGAATTGCCTGACCATAACTGGGCTGATCATCGCGTTCGGAGCGCCCCTGTTGGGCGCGATGGCGGATGTTTCGGGTCGGCGCATCCCGTGGATTCTCGGGTTTTCGGTGATGTACGCGGTGGGGTCTGCCGCGTTGTGGTATACGATGCCCGATGGCTCGAACATGTGGTTGATGCTGTCGGCTTTTGGTCTGGGCTTTGTGGGCGCAGAATATGCACTGATCTTCATCAACTCTCAGCTGCCCGATCTGGGTGACGATAGAGAAGTGGGCGAGATTTCAGGTTCGGGCTTCGCCTTCGGCTATTTCGGAGGCCTGCTATCGCTGGCCATCATGCTGGCGCTGTTTGTTGAACAGCCCAACGGCAAGACCTTGATTGGTATGAATCCGTTGTTCGGGCTGGATGCGGCAACGCGTGAAGGGACGCGGTTTGTCGGCCCCTTCACCGCTGGATGGTTCGTGTTGTTCATGGTGCCGTATTTCCTGTGGGTTCGGGATGATCCTGAGACCAACAAACAGGGTAGCGTGGGTGAGGCGCTGCGCTTGCTGGGCAAGTCCGTGGCGGCTTTGCGTCACCGGGTCAGTCTGGCGACCTATCTGGGGTCGTCGATGTTCTATCGCGACGCGTTGAACGGGCTATACAGTTTCGGAGGCGTCTACGCGCGGTTGGTGCTTGAATGGGACCTGATAAAAATCGGCGTATTTGGAATCGTCAGCGTTCTGGCCTCGGCCATCTTTGCGTGGATCGGGGGCAAGATGGATCGCAAGTACGGCCCTAAACCGGTGATATTGGTTGCGATTTGGGTTCTGATCTTTGTCTGCGTAACGGTTGTGTCGATGGATCGAACACAGATCTACGGAATTTCATTACCCGTAGGCTCGGGCCTGCCGGACATGGCGTTCTTCGGGTGCGGAGTTCTGATCGGCGGCATGGGAGGTATTCTGCAATCCGCCAGCCGTTCAATGATGGTACGCCATACTGATCCCGCCACCCCGGTCGAGAGTTTTGGGCTGTACGGGCTTTCGGGTCGGGCGACCGCCTTTGCAGCGCCGCTATTGATCGGAATAGCAACAGCAGCAACCGGTAGTGCAAGACTGGGGGTGTCACCGATCATTCTGTTGTTTATTCTGGGCCTAGTCCTGATGCGCTGGGTGAAACCGGAAGGGGATCAGAGCAGATGATTTTACTACGTTTTTTGGCCGTTCTGGCCGCAATAGTACTGGCAGGCGTGGCCACGGCACAGCCCTTGGCCAAACAGTTATTCGGAGCCCAGAAGGTTGGGTCGCAGCAAAAATCTGCCGCATTCGGCAGTTATTCGCGCGGGTGCGCCGCCGGGTCGGTGCAACTCCCTGAAACCGGGCCAACTTGGCAAGCCATGCGCCTGTCGCGCAATCGCAATTGGGGGCATCCTCAGGCGATCGACTATGTGCAGGATCTCAGCCGGTTTGCCGCGAAACAACCGGGGTGGAATGGTCTCTATATCGGGGATATCAGCCAACCGCGGGGGGGGCCGATGACCTCGGGCCATCGTTCGCATCAGTTGGGTTTGGATATCGATATCTGGATGCTGCCGGGCGATAACATGCGCCTAAGCCGCAAAGCACGCGAGAATATCTCGTCTATATCCTTGCGCCGCGCGAACGGCGCGTATGTAAACGGCAACTGGACCAAGCAGCACCATGCGGTATTGCGCGAAGCCGCTAAGGACAAGCGCGTTGCCCGGATCTTCGTGTTCCCGGGTGCAAAGGTGCAGATGTGCAATGACGAGAAGGGCAACAAAGCCTATCTGCGCAAGATCCGGCCATGGTGGGGACATCACTATCATTTCCACGTGCGGTTGAAATGCCCGAAAGGATCGAAAGGCTGTGTAAATCAGGACCCGCCACCCAAGGGTGATGGTTGCGCCGAGGCGCAGCAATGGGTGCGCAATATTCTGAACCCACCGCCACCTGATCCAAATGCGCCAGCACCGAAAAAGCGTCGTGAGTTTCGCCTGGCTGATCTACCCCAGCAATGTACCGCCGTTCTGCAATCCAACTGATCACGGCGCTTCTGCTGGCAGGGACTGTTCAGGCGATGGAGCTTAAGCAGGCTTCGCTGCTGGACAGCTATGTCTGGCGCGACAACGCCAACTGGTTCGGTGGATTTTCGGCGATTCATATCTCCGAAAACGGGCGGAACATGGCCGCTATCAGTGACCGGTCAACACTGATCACCGCGCGGATTGAACGAGATCAAGATACGATCAGAAACATCCAAATCCTTGACCAGTGGCCGATTCTGTCCAGCAAAGGCCGTATCTTGAAGGGGAGGGCAGGGGATTCCGAAGGGCTCGCCGTTGCTGCAGACGGCAGCGTTTACGTCTCGTTCGAAGGCGTTCACCGAGTCGTGCATTACACTGCCCCCGACGCCAATGGACGGGTTCTGCCGCGCCCGCGAGAGTTCCTGAATATGGACCTCAACGGCTCATTTGAAGCGCTGGCGATAGATGGTCGCGGGCGGTTGTATACGCTGACCGAAAAGACCCGCACTGTTCGAGGCGATATACCGGTCTATCGCTGGGATGGCGCACGCTGGTCAGCGCCTTTTGTGTTGCCGCCCCGTGGAAAGTTCCTACCGGTTGCAGCGGATTTCGGGCCCGACGGGAGGCTCTATGTGTTAGAGCGTGCGGTGGCTTTCATCGGCTTCCGCTCACGCCTGCGACGCTGGGTGATCTCTGGCGACGTGCCCAAGGCCGAAGAAACGCTGTTTGAAACCGCTACCGGGACCCATGATAATCTGGAAGGTCTTTCGGTCTGGCGCGATCAGGACGGGCGGTTGCGCGCAACCATGGTATCGGACGACAATTTTCGTTCCTTGCAACGTACCGAGCTGGTGGAATATTTGCTGCCCGATTGACAGGCGGCAGACAAAGGTCTAAACGCACGGCCTGCCTCGGGATGAGCCTGGGGCCAAGTCGCCGCTACCTTGTCAAAACGGGCATCTGAAAATGCAACGCAGCTTTATTCCCGGCATCCTTGCCATGGCCTCGATCGTCGTGGCCTCAAACATCCTGGTCCAGTTCCTGATCCTTGACGGCCTGTTGACCTGGGGTGCCTTCACCTATCCGTTGGCCTTTCTGGTCACCGACATCATGAACCGCGTCTACGGCGTGGGTCCGGCCCGCAAGGTCGTATTCGCCGGTTTTGTCACCGGTATCATCTGCTCGCTGATCGGCAGCCAGATCATGCTGCAGGGTGACGGCTTCACCTATGCCGCCGTGCCGCTGCGCATCGCAGTCGCTTCGGGCACCGCCTTCCTGATCGCGCAACTGACCGACGTCACTGTGTTCAACTCACTGCGTGGTGGACGCTGGTGGCGCGCGCCGCTGGTGTCGACACTGGTTGGCTCGGCGCTGGATACAGCGATCTTCTTTACCCTTGCGTTCTCGGCCTCAGTTACCGTCTTTGGTGCCAATGCAGATGCAGCGATCAACTGGGCGTGGGAGCCTGTGCCCTTCATGCTGTCCGGCCCGATGGCCCCGCTCTGGGTAACGCTGGCCTTCGCCGACTGGCTGGTGAAACTGTCGCTGGCGCTAATCGCCCTGATTCCGTTCAAGGTGATTGTTGCCCGTTTGACCGCCGCGCAGCCAGCATAAAAAAGTGCTTTGAGATTGGCGCATCTTGTGTCAGGCTCAGAGTTAACCGCAACAGATAGAAAAGGAGGTGATCCAGTGTCGAGAAAGAGATTGGAGAGAGGTGTTGGAACAACCGGGGGGATCGCCTGTTAAGGCAGCCCTTGGCGGAGCGCTCGCTCCGGCTGGTCGATTGATCTAACCGACCCAACCTCCTGAACTTTCGAAGGGCCGTCCCGCCGGGGCGGCCCTTTTTGTTTTCAACTGCGCCCTGTAAGGTCCGATCCATGTTGCGCATCACCGACGATATCGCCCTGCAAGACTGGGAAATGACCGAAAGCTTCGTGCGGTCCTCTGGTCCGGGTGGGCAGAACGTCAACAAGGTCTCCACCGCCGTTGAGCTGCGGTTCGAGGCCGCGCGCTCACCCTCCTTGCCTGATCCGGTCAAGACACGTCTGAAACGGCTGGCCGGACGTCGCTGGACCAAGGACGGCGCCATCATCATTCAATGTGAAGAAACACGCTCTCAGGCCCGCAACCGCGACATCGCGCGCGCCCGGTTGGCTGAACTGATCACGCGGGCTTTGGTCAATCCCAAGCGCAGGATCGCGACCAAACCCACTTATGGTTC
This sequence comes from Ruegeria sp. C9, assembly GCF_056537585.1. Classification (NCBI taxonomy): domain Bacteria; kingdom Pseudomonadati; phylum Pseudomonadota; class Alphaproteobacteria; order Rhodobacterales; family Roseobacteraceae; genus Ruegeria; species Ruegeria sp. C9. The sequence continues at coordinate 848,730 of NZ_JBQFRU010000001.1, read as the reverse complement.
GGTCAAGCGAAGGCTTGCTGCTAAGAAAGCCCGCGCGGATGTCAAAGCCCTGCGAGGCAAAGTGTCCGAAGATTGATCTGGCAGTTTCGCTGCACGTTGCTACTCTGCCGGTGCAAGACGCAGGGGAGGTAAAGCCATGAGGCTTGAGGGAAAAACCGCCATCGTAACCGGCGGCGCATCCGGGTTCGGCGCTGGGATTGCGCAAAAGTTCCTGACCGAAGGCGCCCGCGTGATGATCGCAGATATCAATGGCGAAGCGGCTTCCGACATGGCGTCTGCGGTCGGCACGAATGCCATCGCACAGCGCGTTGACGTCTCGGATGCGGCATCGGTTCAGGCCATGGCAAATGCGGTGTCGGAAGAATTCGGAAAGCTTGATATTCTGGTGAATAATGCGGGCGTGACGCACCTGCCGGCCCCACTTGAGGACGTCGATGACGATGAATTCGACCGCGTCTTCGCCGTGAACATGAAATCCGTCTACCTGACCGCGCGCGCCTTTGTTCCGCAGATGAAGATACGCGGCGCGGGGACGATCCTGAACGTGGCCTCAACGGCAGGCCTGTCGCCGCGCCCTAATCTGAACTGGTACAACGCCTCCAAAGGCTGGATGATTACCGCGACCAAGACGATGGCCGTCGAACTTGCCCCCTCGGGCGTGCGCGTCAACGCGATCTGCCCGGTGGCGGGTGAAACCCCGCTGCTGAAAACCTTCATGGGTGAAGACACCCCGGAAATCCGCGCCAAATTCCTGTCGACGATCCCGCTTGGTCGCTTCTCAACCCCCGGAGATATGGCAAACGCCGCCTGTTTCCTCTGCTCGGACGAGGCCAGCATGATCACCGGCACAGCCCTGGAAGTGGACGGAGGCCGATGCATTTGATCCGCCCTTCATCTGGCCATAAATAACTCCGCCGGAGGCAGCGCGCCCCAGCGCGCTTTCCGGCCCAGTGCGCGAGACGAAAATGAACCCCGGACCCAGAAACCTGATCACTGATGTCGCTGGCCTCAAGGTTGGCAATGCGCACGATGATACGCTTAAATCAGGCACAACTGTCCTGACGGCGGACGACCCGTTCACAGCTTCGGTTCATGTGATGGGCGGCGCCCCCGGCACGCGTGAGACCGACCTTCTGGCGGTCGACAAAACTGTTGATCGGGTCGACGCGATTGCTTTGTCCGGCGGCTCGGCCTTTGGACTGGATGCGTGCTCGGGCGTTTCAGACGCATTGCGCGCTCAGGGGCGCGGATTTCAGGTCGGTTCGGCCGTCGTGCCCATCGTGCCGGGCGCGATTCTGTTCGATCTACTCAATGGTGGAGATAAGAACTGGACCGAAAATCCTTATCGCGATCTGGGGAAGTCTGCGTATTTGACCGCCTCACCAGAATTTGAACTGGGCTCGGTGGGGGCTGGTACCGGCGCATTGGCCGCGATGCACAAGGGTGGCTTAGGCTCGGCTTCGTTAAAGCTTGAGGGTGGCGTAACCGTCGGTGCGCTGGTTGCGGCCAATCCGCTTGGCAGCGTAACCACACCGGGTGATCGGCATTTTTGGGCTGCGCCGTTTGAGATCGATGACGAGTTCGGTGGATTGGGGCCAGACCCGGCCTCGGGCCTTGGTTCCTCTCTTGTCAGCCGCAAGGCGCAAATGATGCATTCTGTTCCGCCAGATCGCGCAAACACCACGATTGCTATAGTTGCAACTGATGCAGCGCTGACCAAACCGCAATGCCAGCGTCTGGCGGTAGCAGCCCATGACGGCATCGCCCGCGCCATCGTGCCTGCGCACACGCCTGGCGATGGAGATCTGGTATTCGGTCTCAGCACCGGCGCGCGCACGGTTGGCCCCGAGGCGATGGCGATGATTGGCCATGCGGCCTCGATCTGTCTTGCGCGCGCGATTGCACGGGCTATCTATCTGGCTTCCCCCCGCGCTGGCGACCTGCTGCCCTGCTGGTCGCAGTTACATGACTTCGGTTAAGTACGACACCGATCGCCTGTGACACAGTGCCGTCGCGCGGCAATCTGCGCGTTGACTCTCTGCTGTGCCAGCGATCCATTCGGTGCAGCCAATTCATATCGGAGCAAAAGCTATGAATCGTATCCTTGCCACCGCAATTGCCGGTCTGCTGGCCCTTCCTGTCTATGCAGAAGGTGATGCCGAAGCGGGTAAGAAGACCTTCAATAAATGCAAATCCTGTCACATGATTGCTGACCCTGCGGGTGAAGTTATCGTTAAGGGCGGTAAGACGGGTCCGAACCTGTACGGAATCGCAGGCCGCACCGCCGGCACTGAAGAAGGCTTCAGATACGGCGATAGCATCGTGGCCGCGGGCGAAAATGGGCTGGTCTGGGATGAAGAGACTTTCGTGGCCTACGCCCAAGACCCCAAAGCATTCTTGAAAGACTATTTGGGGGAAACCTCGGCCAAGTCGAAAATGACCTTCAAGCTGAAGAAAGGCGCCGAAGACGTTTACGCCTATATCGTGAGCGTTTCGGGAGAGTAACTCCGCCAACAGGTTTACAGACGAACTTCGAAATGCCGCAGCCCCTGCGGCCTTTCGTGCGATTGATTGACATTGTAATCAGCGCCACTTTGGGGAAAACCGGTAAGGCCATGTGCACCGGAGATCGCCAACAGGAGACGACAGATGGGAATCTTGATCCCGGCTTGGGTTGAGGGCGAACTGACACCCGTCGACAAGCTGGAGGCGCATGAAAAGGGGCTGCGACACAAGGCTGTGTCCGTGTTTGCCGTGCGCGGGACCGAGATATTGCTGCAACGCCGGGCGATGGGCAAATACCACACGCCGGGTCTATGGGCGAATACCTGTTGTACGCATCCGGATTGGGACGAAAGCGCTTCGCATTGTGCCGTCCGGCGCCTGCGCGAAGAATTGGGCATCACCGGGCTTTATCCCGAATATCGGCATCGATTGGAGTATCACGCCGATGTCGGCAACGGAATGGTCGAGAACGAGGTGGTCGACGTCTTTCTGGCCCATGTGCGTGGAGCCCTGAAAATCGAGCCTAACCCGGAAGAAGTGATGGATATCCGCTGGGTCGATTACCACGATTTGCTGGCCGAGGTGAAACGGCATCCCGACCGTTTTACCCCGTGGCTCAAGATTTATCTGCACAATCACGCTGACACGATATTTGGACCTGACCTGATAATCTCGGCCAATTCGTAACCCTGCCTTGCAAGGCGGACGCAAGCGGCATACATCAACGCGCCATGGCCAAGCAGAAGCAGAACACTGACCCGAATTACAAAGTGATCGCCGAAAACCGGCGTGCGCGCTTCGATTATGCGATCGAAGACGATCTCGAATGCGGTATTGTCCTGGAAGGGTCCGAGGTCAAATCCCTGCGCGCCGGTGGGTCGAACATTGCTGAAAGCTACGCGTCCGTCGATGATGGAGAGCTATGGCTGATCAACAGCTATATCGCGCCCTATGAGCAGGCCAAGGTCTTCAAACATGAAGAACGCCGCCGCCGTAAACTGCTGGTGTCACGCAAGGAACTGTCGAACCTGTGGAACGCGACCCAACGCAAAGGCATGACGCTGGTGCCGCTGGTGCTTTACTTTAATCACAAGGGTCGGGCGAAGCTGAAGATCGGCATCGCCAAAGGTAAGAAGCTGCACGACAAGCGCGAAACGCAGGCCAAGCGCGACTGGTCACGGCAGAAACAGCGCTTGATGAAGGACCACAGTTAGAACGCCATGGCCGCCTGAACCGCGCGTTGCCAGCGTGCATAGGCCGCGTCTCGGTCAGCTACGGGTTTTGCAGGCTCAAACCGCCGGTCCAGATCCCAGGTTTCGGCGAATCCGGCCTGATCCGGGTAGACACCCGCTTTCATGCCCGCCAGCCATGCGGCACCAAGCGCGGTGGTTTCCTGCATCACCGGGCGGTCGACCGGGGCGCCCAGAATGTCGGAAAGCCCCTGCATGGCCCAGTCCGAGGCGCTCATTCCGCCGTCGACGCGCAGGATCACGTCAGTCTCTGCGCCCCAATCGCCCTGCATGGCGTGCCACAGGTCGCGGGTCTGGAACGCGATGCTTTCCAGCGTGGCGCGCGTGATTTCGGCGCGGCCTGAATTGCGAGTCAGGCCAAAGATTGCGCCCCGGCAATCGGGTTTCCAATAAGGCGCGCCCAGGCCAGTAAAGGCAGGGACGAGAACAACGTGCTGGTTTGGATCAGCTTTGGCGGCCAGTTCACCGCTTTGCGGTGCGGTTTCGATGATTTGCAACGCATCGCGCAGCCATTGCACCGCCGCACCGGCAATGAAAATCGAGCCTTCAAGCGCATAGGTTTTCTGCCCGTCCAACTGATAGGCAATTGTCGTTAGCAGCCGGTTTTTCGATTCAACTGGCTGCGTACCGGTGTTGAGTAGTGCGAAACAGCCCGTGCCATAGGTGGATTTCATCATGCCCGGCTGGAAACAGGCCTGTCCGATGGTGGCAGCTTGCTGATCCCCCGCCACGCCGAGAATTGGAATATTACCGCTAAACAGGGAGGTCGATCCGAAGTCTGCGGCGCAATCGCGCACGTCGGGCAACAAAGCTTGGGGGATGTCCAGCAAGTCGCAGATCTCGGTACTCCATTCCCCTTTGTGAATATCGAATAGCAATGTGCGGGCCGCATTGGTGGCGTCAGTGGCGTGCACGCGCCCTTCTGTCAGTCGCCAGATCAGGAAGGTATCGATAGTGCCAAACAGCAGCTCTCCGGCGGCGGCACGGTCGCGTGCGCCGGGGACGGTATCAAGCAACCATTTGACCTTGGTGCCTGAAAAATAAGGATCTAGCAGCAGACCGGTCTGGGCAGTTACGTCATCCTCGCATCCCGCTTTGCGAAGACGCTCGCAAATCTCAGCGGTGCGACGGTCCTGCCAGACGATTGCGTTGTGAATGGGGGTCCCGGTGGCGCGATCCCAGATGACAGTGGTTTCGCGTTGGTTGGTAATCCCGATACCAGCGATCTGTGCCGCGGATACACCTGTCGTTTGCATCACTTCACGGCAAACCGTCAGAACGCTGTCCCATATCTCCTCGGCATCATGCTCAACCCAGCCTTCCTGTGGGAAATGCTGTGTAAACTCGTGCTGCGCAGTGCCGACGCGCTGCATTTGCGCGTCGAACAGGATTGCACGAGACGATGTGGTGCCCTGATCGATTGCCAGAATATAGGTCATTCCTGCGCCCCTCCCGCTTTGGTTTTGCAGGACTTTAGCGCAAACACAACCAAACGTACCAGAGGGGAAATCAGACCGGAGACACCGGTAGATTGTCGATCAGCCGCACGCCGTCGACCAAGGCTGCCGCAAACAGTCGTGCGGGTCGTTTGGCATGGGTCATAGGCTCCAGCGTTTCAGCGCAGCGTAGTTGCAGATACTCCACTTCGTTGAAACCGGCGGCCAAAAGATCGGCCTGTGCCTGAGAAGCCAAAGCTTCGAATTCTTCGCCGTTTTCCAGCGCCTGAACAACTGCACGCATGATACGATGTTTTTCGGCTGCGATGGCCAGACCATCCTCGGATAGCCTTTGATTGCGCGAAGACATTGCGAGGCCCGAAGGTTCACGCACCGTGGGGCAACCAATCACCTCGATCGGGATATCGAGGTCGCGGGCCATCCGGTGGACGATCATAAGCTGCTGATAGTCTTTTTCCCCGAAATAGGCTCGATCCGCTTGCGTTTGCAGGAACAGCTTGGCGACAACTGTTGCCACACCATCGAAATGACCCGGGCGGAATTCTCCCTCCATCGCGTCGGTCAGACCCGAGACCGAGACTGTGGTGGCGAAGCCATCAGGGTAAATCTCGTCCGGGTCGGGCACGTATATCGCATCGACGTTGTAAGGCGCGAGCTTTTTCGCGTCTTCTTGTTCGGTGCGCGGATAGTTGGCGAGGTCTTCGGGGTTGTTGAACTGCTTGGGGTTTACAAAGATCGTCACGATCACCCGGTCGCAAGCCGTCTTCGCGGCTTCGGCCAGCGACAGATGCCCCTGGTGCAGCGCACCCATGGTGGGGACAACTCCGATCACCTCACCATTCAGATGCCAATCACGGGTCAGGGCGCGCAAGTCTGCCAGTCGACGCAGAATAGGCGCGGTCATGACTTGGGTCCTTTGACGGGTACGGCATTGGCAAAGACATGTTCGTCTGCCGGGAAGCTTCGCGCACGAACCTCGGCTGCGTATTCAGCAATGGCGGCTTCGGCCAGCGGGCCAAGATCAGCATAGCGTTTGACGAATTTCGGTTTGAAGGCGGTGAAAAAGCCAAGCATATCGTCCACCACCAGAATTTGCCCGTCGCACCCGGCCGAGGCACCAATGCCGATTGTGGGGATCGCAATCTCAGCGGTAATCCGGTTGGCCAAACCCTGCGGAACTTTCTCTAACACGACCGAAAACGCGCCTGCTTCAGCGACGGCCCGGGCGTCGGCCAATACGGCATCGGCCTGTTCGTCGCGCCCTTGTACCTTATAGCCACCCAAAGTGTTTATCGACTGCGGTGTCAGGCCAATGTGTGCCATCACCGGGATCCCACGTTTGACCAGAAACCGGATGGTTTCAGCCATCTCGACGCCACCTTCCAGCTTAACCGCCCCAGCTCCTGTTTCCGACATCAGCCGGGCTGCGTTGCGGAATGCCTGAGCCGGGTCATGCTCGTAGCTGGCGAAAGGCATGTCGATCACCATCATTGCCTTGTCCAGACCACGGGCAACGGCCTGGCCGTGCATGATCATCATCTCCATCGTCACACCAAGGGTCGACGTCAACCCGTGCAACACCATGCCGACGCTGTCACCGACCAGAACGAAGTCACAATGCGCATCCATCAACTGCGCCATCGGTGTTGTGTAGGCGGTCAACGAGACCAGAGGATCAGTACCTTTCCGGGCGCGGATATCCTCGGCGTTCGGGGCTTTCTTGCGGGCGGTGGCGCTCATGCTCGCTCCTCGCAGGGTTCATGTTGCAGCGCGGCATAGCAGATGCGGCAGGCGCAAAGAAACCCCGGTTGCGCCAACAATTCCTTGATTGACCTCGGGTTTGCGAGGACATTGGTCGCAGATCGGCCCGAAAAAAGCAGGGCTAGCCAATTTCAGTGGGGAGAGATTTTCATGACAAAGCAGCGCTTTCGCTCGTTCGCGTCGGCCCTAGTCCTTGGCGCGGGCCTGTTTGCCACGCAGGCCATGGCCAAATCTGACATCACCATCGCCATGCAGCTTGAGCCACCGCATCTGGACCCGACCAGCGCTGCGGCGCAGGCTATCGATTCGGTTGTCTACACCAATATCTTCGAAGGCCTGACCCGGTTCATGGGGGATGGCTCGGTGGTGCCGGGGCTGGCCGAAAGCTGGGAAATCTCGGATGACGGTACCGTTTACACATTCAAGCTGCGCGACGGTGTGACATTTCACGATGGCACAACGATGGATGCCGAGGACGTCAAGTTCACCCTTGATCGCGCCACGGCAGAAGACAGCGCCAACGCGCAGAAGGCTTTGTTTGCGGGCATTAAAAGTGTCGAGGTGGTGGACCCCCTGACCGTTCAGGTGACGTTGAATGAGCCAAACGGGAACTTCCTTTTCAATCTCGCCTGGGGTGACGCGGTGATCGTTGCGCCCGAAAGCATCGAGAATATCAAGACCAATCCGGTTGGCACGGGGGCCTTCACCTTCTCTGACTGGCTGCAGGGTGACAGCATCATCCTGAATCGCAACCCCGACTATTGGGGCGAACAGCCTGCGCTAGAGACCGCAACGTTTAAGTTCATCTCGGATCCGACCGCCGCCTTTGCCGCCATGATGGCCGAGGATGTAGACGTGTTCGACAACTTCCCCGCACCCGAGAATCTGCCGCAATTCGAGGCTGATCCGCGCTTTCAGGTTCTTGTCGGCTCGACCGAGGGGGAAACCATTCTGTCGACCAACAACAAACAAGCCCCGTTTGATGACATATTGGTCCGACAGGCATTGGCCCACGCGATTGACAGGCAGGCCATCATTGATGGGGCTATGTTCGGCTATGGCACACCCATCGGTACGCATTTTGCTCCGCATAACCCGGCTTACGTCGATCTGACCGGCAATTCGGCCTATGACCCGGAAAAAGCCAAGGCGCTGCTGGCCGAGGCCGGGTATCCCGATGGGTTCGAGACCACGCTGCACTTGCCGCCGCCTTCCTACGCCCGACGCGGGGGTGAAATCATCGCTGCGCAACTGGCCGATATTGGCATCACCGCCGAGATCATCAATGTGGAATGGGCGCAATGGCTGGAAAGCGTGTTCAAGGGCAAGGAGTTTGGCCTGACCATTGTCAGCCATACCGAGCCGATGGATATCGGTATTTATGCCCGGCCCGACTATTACTTCCAATATGACAGCACCGACTTTCAGGCATTGATGGACACGCTGAATTCGACCACAGACCCTGATGAGCGCACACGTTTGCTGGGTGAGGCACAGCGCTTGATTTCGACCGATTACGTCAACGGGTACCTGTTTCAACTTGCCAAGCTTGGCGTGGCCAAGGCCGGTGTTGAGGGGCTATGGGAAAACGCACCCACGGCAGCGATTGATCTGACCGGGATCAGTTGGTCCGAATAGAAGAACAGAGTTGGACCGGGGCGATGGCCAGCGCCCCGGCGCGAACTGTTGCACCATGAAACCCACAAGGAATCTGGTTTGGCGGGTTTCTTTTGTCTATCTTCTCGTACCTTAGGCGCTGGACCCACACGGGATGTGACCCTAACGTTTCCAAATGCTCCGCTACGCCCTCAAACGTCTGCTGTCGCTGATCCTGAGCCTGGCCGTCGCCTCGGTTGTCATCTTTGCAGTGATCGAGGTCGCGCCCGGTGATCCGGCGTCGTTCATGCTGGGCGTGAACGCGCAGGCCGATACATTGACCGCGCTGAGAGCTGAACTGGGCCTCGATGTCTCGAAGATCGAGCGGTACTTTAACTGGGTCGGCGGGATGCTGGTTGGGGATTTTGGTACGTCCTACACCTATCGCACACCCGTGTCGCAGATGATCGCAGATCGATTGTGGGTGTCATTGCCGCTGGCTTTATACGCGCTGACCCTGTCCACGCTGATTGCTTTCCCCGCCGGTATCTACGCAGCCTCACGGCGCGGCAAACCGGGTGATCTGACCGTGATGGGTGCGACTCAGCTTGGTATCGCGGTGCCGAATTTCTGGTTCGCGATGATGCTGGTGCTGGTCTTTGCCATCAACTTGCGCTGGTTCAATGCCGGCGGGTTTGCAGGGTGGGAGAACGGCATTTGGACCGGTCTACATTCGCTGACCCTTCCAGCCATTGCATTGGCCCTGCCGCAAGCGGCGATCCTTGCGCGGGTTATGCGCTCGGCTCTGTTGGATATTCTGGCCGAGGATTTTATGCGCACCGCACGCGCCAAGGGCCTTTCGCGTCGGCAGGCGCTTTGGCGACACGGAGTGCGGAATGCTCTGATCCCGGTACTGACGATCATTGGACTCCAATTTTCCTTCCTGCTGGCGGGTTCGATCATCATCGAACAGGTGTTTTATCTACCCGGCCTCGGGCGGCTGGTTTTTCAGGCCATATCGGCGCGCGATCTGATCGTCGTGGAATCGGTAGTTATGCTGCTGGTCTTTGCCGTCATCATGGTGAACTTTTTTGTCGATCTGGCCTATGCCGCAGTCGATCCAAGGCTGAGGAGCAGGACATGAGCCGCAACCTGATCCTTGGCGCGACGCTGTCCTCACTGGTGGTGCTGGCAGCGCTGGTGTCCTTTGTCTGGACCCCATACGACCACGCCGCGCTGAGCATTCCGGCCAAGCTGCAGCCACCCAGCGCGCAGCACTGGTTCGGTACCGATCATTTCGGACGCGACATGTTCTCGATGATCATGGTTGGTGCGCGCACCTCGATTGCGGTGGCGCTTGTCGCGGTCGGGATTGGCATGGCGCTGGGCGTTCCCTTGGGTCTGGCTGCCGCTGCGCGCAGTGGATCGTGGCTAGATGAATTCATCATGCGCGGCAATGATCTGGTCTTTGCATTCCCCTCTCTCGTCATCGCCATTCTGATCACCGCCGTCTTTGGTGCCGGGGCCATAAACGCGATCATCGCCATCGGTATCTTCAACATCCCCGTTTTTGCCCGCATCACCCGAGGCGCAGCTTTGTCTCTTTGGGAGCGCGAGTTTATCCTTGCCGCCCGCGTGTCAGGCAAAGGCGCGGCACGGATATCGGCTGAACATATCCTGCCCAATGTCGCCAATCTGCTGATCGTTCAGGGAACAATCCAGTTCTCACTTGGCATTCTGGCCGAGGCCGGGCTGTCCTATGTCGGTCTTGGTGCGCAACCGCCTACGCCAAGCTGGGGCAGAATGCTGGCCGATGCGCAGACGATGGTTAGTTTTGCCCCGCATTTGGCTCTGATTCCGGGTCTTGCCATCATCGTGACGGTATTGGGCCTGAACCTTCTGGGTGATGGCTTGCGCGATTGGCTGGACCCTCGGATACGGGTGGCCCGCGCATGAGTCTTTTGCAGATCAAGGACCTCTCGTTGGCTATCCATGGCACGCCGATTTTAAAGAAGATCAACCTGTCGATTGCCCCTGGGCAGATCGTGGCTGTGACCGGAGAAAGCGGTTCGGGCAAATCAATGACAGCCTTTGCCGTGATGCAGTTGCTGCCAAACGATGCCGAAGTAGATGGGGTGCTAGAGTTAGAGGGCCAGAACCTGCTGAACCGGTCTGAGGCCGAGATTTGTGCGTTGCGGGGCGCTGCGATCGGAATGGTTTTCCAAGAGCCGATGACTGCCCTGAACCCGGTGAAGACCATCGGCGATCAAGTTATGGAGACTATCCTGATCCACAAGGCCATGCCCCCGGCCAAAGCGCGCGCTCGGGCCGAAGAGGTTCTAGCCCGGGTTGGATTGCCAACCGACAGGTTTCCGTTGAAGCGTTATCCTCACGAACTGTCAGGCGGTCAGCGCCAGCGAGTGGTGATCGCCATGGCGATTGCACTGCGCCCCCGACTGTTGATCGCGGATGAGCCGACAACGGCGCTTGATGTGACCACGCAGGCGCAAATCCTTGATCTGCTTAAAGGGCTCGTGTCGGAGTACGGCATGGGTCTGCTGATGATCACGCATGATTTGGCGGTGGTTGCAGACATGGCGGATCAGATTGTGGTCATGCGGCACGGGGAGGTTGTTGAAACGGGCGCAACAGATCATCTCCTGCGCCATATGCAGCACCCTTACACCCGTATGCTGTTCGAAGCTTCGGGGCATCAAGTCAACCTGCCGACCTCTCCTGCACCGCGAGCGTTGCTTGAGGTCGAGAACGTGGTGCGGGACTACCGTCTGCCCCGAACGCGCCTGTTTGCCACGCCAGGTCATCATCGGGCCGTCGATCATGTCAGCTTTACCCTGAATCGGGGGGAGCGTTTAGGGCTGGTTGGAGAGTCCGGTTGTGGAAAATCGACCCTAACACGAGCTATTTTGGGCTTGGAGGAGGAGCAGCAAGGCCGCATTTCCCTTGATGGCCAGCCTGTTTTCACCGGCCACAAACCCAATCTGGCAGTGCGACGCAAGATGCAGGTGGTGTTTCAGGACCCCTACGGCAGCTTCAATCCTCGCCACCGGGTCGCGCGCCTGATCACCGAGCCATTTCATTTGCTGGACACCCCGCCAACCGGTTCTGAACGGCAGGATCGCGTCGCTGAGATGCTTACCGCCGTTGGCCTAAGCCCCGATGATGCGGGCCGCTACATTCACGAATTCTCGGGTGGGCAGCGGCAACGTATCGCTATAGCGCGCGCTCTGATTATTCGACCCGAGTTGATCCTGTTTGATGAGGCTGTCTCGGCGCTGGATGTCTCAGTCCGCGCCCAAGTTCTCGACCTGCTGGCCGAGCTTTGTGCGACTTACGATCTGACTTACCTGTTCATCAGCCATGACCTGAGCGTGGTTCGAACCATTACCGACCGTGTGTTGGTGATGCAGGCCGGCAAGATTGTGGAACAGGGTGAAACCGAGCAAGTCTTCACAGAGCCTCAGCATCCTTACACAAGAACTCTGATCAATGCGGCACCGAAATTGCCGGAGACAGGACGAGGCGCTGCATGAAAGACCTTTGTATAGAGCCTGATATTGGAGCCTCCGATGACTAACCCTCTCTGGTTCGATCCCAAACTTTGCCTGATCGGCGGAGAATGGAAAATGCCCGCGTCAGGTCAAACCTTGCCGCTGGTGAATCCCTCGGACGGTTCCGAAATCTGCCAGATCGCTCGAGGTGGCGAAACCGATATCGACGCTGCGGTGCAGGCCGCCCGATCCGCGTGTGATGGCGATTGGGGTCGCATGACGGCCCTGGAGCGAGGGCGTATTCTCACCCGACTGGGGCAACTGGTTCTGGACCGAGTGGATGAACTGGCACAGCTAGAGGCGATGGATGTCGGCAAACCGCTGACCCAAGCGCGGGCAGATGCGGTAGCATTGGCGCGGTATTGCGAATTTTATGGTGGCGCTGCGGATAAAGTGATGGGCGAGACCATTCCCTATCTGGATGGCTATACCGTCTACACGTTGCGCGAGCCGCACGGTGTGACCGGCCACATCGTGCCGTGGAATTATCCGATGCAGATCATTGGCCGTTCTGTCGGGGCGGCGCTGGCAATGGGTAACGCCTGTGTTCTGAAACCGGCGGAAGAGGCCTGCCTGACCGCACTGGCCTTCGCGCATCTGGCGATACAGGCGGGCCTTCCGCTTGGTGCCCTGAATGTGGTGCCTGGCCTGGGGGCTGAGGCGGGCGCGGCCCTGTCGGCACACCCGGGTGTGGAGCACATTTCATTCACCGGTTCGGTCGCGACAGGCGCGTTGGTTCAGCAGGCGGCGGGACGAAACGTTGTTCCGGTGACACTGGAACTGGGCGGCAAGTCGCCGCAACTGGTTTTCGAAGACGCCGATCTGGATGCCGCGCTGCCGTATCTGGTGAATGCGGGTATACAGAATGCGGGCCAGACCTGCTCGGCCTCGTCGCGCATTCTGGTGCAGCGCGGTGTATATGATGCGGTGAAATCCCGTATGGCGACTGCCTATCAAGAACTCACCGTTGGACCGGCGGTCCAGGATTTGCGCGTCGGTCCGCTGATCTCAACACGGCAAAAAGAAATCGTGACCGGTTTCCTTCACCAAGGCTCGGACTTGGCGATTGCCGCCGAGGGCCAGATTGCGGCTGGCGCACCCGAATCCGGCGCATATGTCCGGCCCACATTGTTCTCGGATGTGCCGCCCGATCATGCCTTGGCGCGGGATGAGATCTTTGGCCCCGTACAGGTTCTGATCCCGTTTGACACCGAAGAACAGGCTCTAACCATAGCAAATAGCACCGAATATGGCCTTGTTGCCAGCGTCTGGACTCGAGATGGTGGGCGGCAGATGCGGCTGGCCAAGGGTTTGCGTTCGGGGCAGGTGTTCATTAACAACTACGGCGCGGGCGGAGGTGTCGAGCTGCCTTTTGGCGGCGTTGGAAAATCCGGCCATGGCCGCGAAAAAGGGTTCGAGGCGCTTTATGGGTTCTCACAACTGAAAACGGTTGCGGCCTACCACGGCTAAACGATCACTTCGATCGGCTCCTGCGCTCCAACGCCAAAGACGCGCTTGTACCGCTCAATCTGCTCGGCGGGTCCCATCGCCTTTTCCGGGTTGTCAGATAGTTTGACCGTCGGGTAGCCATTGGCCGAGACCGCCTTGCAGACTAGCGAAAAGGGAGCCAATGCGTCATTCGGTACAAGTTCGCGGAAGTCATTGGTCAGCAACGTACCCCAGCCGAACGAGACATTGGTTTGATCCGCGAACTGAGCGTGCAATTCGCGTATCTTGTCCACATCTAACCCGTCCGAGAAAATAACCCGCTTCTGCGTCGGGTCTTCGCCGCGTGATTTCCACCAGTCTATTGCGATTTTTGCGCCGGTAGCGGGGTCGCCGCTGTCAACGCGAATGCCGGTCCAGCCTGCCAGCCAGTCAGGCGCGCGATCCAGAAACCCTTTGGTGCCATACGTGTCGGGCAGAATGATGCGCAGATTTCCATCATGTTCCTCGTGCCAGTCGCTGAGGACGTCATAGGGCGCCTGCGCAAGCGCGGCGTCGTCTTCGGCGAGCGCAGAATACACCATAGGTAGTTCATGTGCGTTGGTGCCAATAGCCTCAACTTCGCGTCGCATTGCGATCAGACAGTTGGACGTTCCGGTAAAGGACGAGCCCAAACCTTCAATCATGGCTTGCACACACCAGTCCTGCCAAAGGAAGGAATGCCGCCGCCGCGTGCCGAAATCCGCGATCCCAAGCCCCTCAATAGTGCGAAGCTGGGCTATCTTTTCCCATACGCGTGTCATTGCACGGGCATAGAGCACCTGTAGTTCGAACCGGCGCATATCGTTCAGAACCGCGCGTGAGCGTAATTCCATCAGTACGGCCAGCGCCGGGATCTCCCATAGCATGACCTCGTGCCACTTACCCTCAAAGGTCAGCTCATACTGATCACCCTTACGCTCCAGATGGTAAGGGGGCAGGCGCAGGTTCTCGAACCATTCCATGAAATCCGGGCGGAACATCTGACGCTTGCCGTAGAATGTATTGCCCCGCAACCACGTGCTTTCCCCACGACTCAGACTTAGCGAGCGGATGTGATCCAACTGCTCGCGCAGCTCGCCTTCATCGATCAAACGGGCCAATGGCACGTGATTCGACCGGTTGATCAGCGAAAACACCACATCGGTTTGGGGCTTATTTCGAAACACTGACTGGCACATCAGCAGTTTGTAGAAATCTGTGTCGATCAATGACCGGATAATCGGGTCAATCTTCCATTTATGATTGTAGACCCGCGTCGCGATATCGACCATGGGGACCTCCTGCAATTTCCGTTGTTAGATCAATCGGAGCACGAAATGGCAAGAGTCGCGGAATTGGGAACAATGCCCACGACAGAACACATTACGGGCTTATTGTGGGTTTCCTTCACGCTTTAGTGAGGGGTGGGGATGGAACTGAAGGTTGAAGTTAGTGAATGAGTCTCGAGTACGATTTTGACATTGTTGCAATAGCTCCGGATGAGGTTGATCCTGAGCATGGGCAAACATCGATAACTGGGCGGCCCCCGGTGCGGGCGCGGTTCAGGGATATCAAGACGGCAGACGCTTTGCGCGCTGCATCGCCCAAGATTCGCAGAATATTTCTGGAATCAGGATTTAGCCTGGACGAGTCGGATGGGCATCTTGCCCGAGGTTATTTTCGGCCAGAAGAGGCTGAAGATCGCCTCCTGATCCTAAAGCGGCTTTTTGCGAATATCCGGAATATGGGTGTCCAGGGAGAGTATAGTGGTGAGTTCGATTTCCATCACTTCTTGGGCCATATCAGGTCCGCAAAGCCCGGGACCGTGAACCGGAAAATGCCCGAGCGACCATTGCAAGCGCCACGCCCAAGACCAGTGCGTCCAAAGCGTCGCACGGTTTCTGGGCGTATCGGTTTCGCGTTAGGTCTTGCTGTGATCCTGTTTGTGTTTCTGAAACTTCTGGCCGAGCATGGTGCCGCGCTTTGATCCTCAGGCCAGTGTCACACCTGCTGCGCGCATTGCCTGCTCTGCGACAGCCAAAGATCCGTCCATATCAATGGCGCGGCACAAGTTGCTTAAGACAGTGACATCAAACCCCAGCTGTGCCGCATCTACCGCCGAATAATGCACGCAGAAATCTGTCGCCAAACCGACCATGGTCAGCTGCGTGATCCCGCGCGTCTCAAGATAGCCTTTTAGACCAGTGGGCGTGGAATGGTCGTTTTCGAAAAACGCGCTATAGCTATCGATAGCGCTGCGAAATCCCTTGCGGATGATCAGATCGCCATCTGTCCGCAAATCCGGATGGAAGTTCGCGCCTGCGCTGCTCTGAACACAGTGATCGGGCCACAAGACCTGAGGGCCATAAGGCATGTCGATCATCTCGAACGGCGCTTTGCCAGTATGAGAACTGGCGAATGAAGAATGCCCCTCCGGGTGCCAATCCTGTGTCAGGATCACCGTATCGAACGTATCCATGATCGCATTGATCGGTGCGACGATCTCGTCCCCTCCGGCAACGGCAAGCGCGCCGCCGGGGCAGAAGTCATTCTGAACATCGATAACGAGCAGGGCGTGGGACATGCTGACCTCCTAAAGTCGTGTTATCGGTATGGTGCGCAGCGGGTATCGTCAATCCGGTCTCTTGTGTGTTTTTGCCAAGGGCATTAGATCGCCCACATGTACACAATCGCTGCCCTATATCATTTCACGCGTTTTCCCGACCCAGATGCGCTGCGCCTGGCTTTGCACGAGCTTTGCCGCGCGCAGTCGGTAAAAGGCACCCTGCTGTTGGCGCAAGAAGGGATCAATGGCACCATCGCCGGACCCCGCGCAGGTATCGATGCGGTTCTGGCGCATATCCGTGCTTTGCCAGGATGCAGTGATCTTGAGTGGAAAGAGGCGACCTCGGACCACCCGCCCTTCGGCAAGATGAAGGTGCGGTTGAAGAAAGAGATCGTGACGATGGGCCAGCCCGATGTCGATCCCCGCGCAAATGTCGGGAATTACGTCGAGCCTGAGGACTGGAACGCGCTGATCCGATCAGATGATGTGGTGGTGATCGACACCCGCAACGATTACGAGGTGGCGATTGGCACGTTTGAGGGTGCAATAGACCCTAACACAGCCAGTTTCCGCGATTTCCCGGCGTGGTGGGAACAGAACAAGGACCGCTTTCACAACAAACGCGTTGCCATGTTCTGCACCGGTGGCATCCGGTGCGAAAAATCCACCAATTATCTGCTGGGGCAAGGGGTCGAGGATGTCTATCACCTGAAGGGTGGCATCCTGAGGTATCTGGAAGAAACGCCACCCGAAGACAGCACTTGGCAGGGTGAGTGTTTTGTCTTCGACAACCGCGTTTCAGTTGGTCATGGTCTGGTCGAAGGCCCACACAAGCTGTGCCATGGTTGCCGTCGCCCGATCCTGCCCGAAGATGTGAAACGCCCTGAATACGAGCATGGCGTATCCTGCCATCGGTGTATCAATGAGACTTCAGAACAGGACAAGGCGCGGTTTCGCGAGCGGCAAAAGCAGATACAGCTGGCCCGCGCGCGGGGCGAGGAACATCTGGGCTCTGACTGAAATCAGCTTGCAGGCTGCGTTTGAAATCGGATGATTGTGCGCAAGCCCAACCGACGGAGCGCTCATGACCCACGAACCCAGAACCCTGGAAGAATGGAAATCAACTTTGCTGGCGGCGCTTGGGCTGGTCTTGGCAAGCTTTCTTGCGTGGTACGGTCTGTCGCGCCTGAACGAAGCTACTGCAGGCGACACCATTGGCACTCTTTCTTCGGTAGGCCTTCTGATCTGGATCGCCTCGCAGTCCTGGTACTACATGACCCAGGTGAAATCTCCCCGGAGGTTGTTGTTCCTGATGGGGGTGTCCTTCATCCAGGTCGTGCCATTCCTGTTCGCAGCCGTCTACGGCGCGTTTGGATATAACGACCATTGTGTGATCGGCGCCGAAGGGCCAGCCGATATTCTGTATTTTTCATACGTCACCTTCACAACGGTCGGATATGGGGACATGTCCCCAACTGGCTTTTGCCGTGGGCTGGCTGTGGCCGAGGCTGTGACGGGTTACATCCTGTTGGGCATGTTTGTGGCCGCCGCCGTCGCGCTATACGCGCGCAACCACGGCAAATAGAGCGATCTATTTATTATGATCGATCCAGCGCGACATCATTTGTTTGTCGCGGAAACATTCGGACGGGATCGGGCGGCGCTTGCTGCGCGAGATACGTTCGGCAAAAGCAACCTGCTTACCTGTTGGGTAGTTTGCAAAGGGCGACGGATCATGCGGCGTATGAGCTGAAATCCAGTCCGACAGGGATTTGCGGTCACGCTGCGCCTCGACCGGAATCTCAAGCGCTGATTGTTGCGCGATGGCGCGGGCAAAGCGCATCTGCCGATCGGTAACTGGCAGCAGGTGATAGTCGTTTGTCGGGCCGCTCAGGGCGGAATTTCGCATGTTCTGGGCCATCGGGTAATCCTCTGACTATGTAGAACATAAATAGAACATTAACCTTTCGTTTCAAGGGAAGACCCTTTGGGTTAGGCGAGAACCTGCCAATTTGCAGCTTGATTGACTGATCAGTCAATAATCGATAATTCGATCCTCAACGCACGCGATCTCTTTGCCTAAAGAGATTTCTGAACACAGAGGGAACCGGCATGAAGTTTCAACCTAAGGCCAGCCATTTCATCAATGGCGAGTATGTCGAGGACACCAATGGCGCGCCCATCGACGTTATCTACCCCGCCACCGGAGAGGTCATCGCACGGCTACATTCCGCCACGCCTGAGATTGTTGAAAAGGCTCTGAATAGCGCAAAATCGGCCCAAGCGGCCTGGGCTGCCCTATCGGGCACCGAGCGAGGCCGTGTGCTGCGACGCGCGGCCGACATCATGCGGGATCGCAATCGTGACTTATCGATCATCGAAACCCATGATACCGGCAAACCTCTGCAGGAAACGCTGGTGGCCGACGCTACCAGCGGCGCGGATGCGCTGGAGTATTTTGGCGGTCTGGCGGCCTCGCTGACCGGCGAACATATCCCTCTGGCAGACGGGGATTTTGTCTATACCGTCCGCGAGGCGCTGGGCGTTTGTGTGGGCATTGGGGCATGGAACTACCCGACGCAGATCGCTTGCTGGAAGGGTGCCCCGGCGTTGGCGTGCGGAAACACAATGATCTTCAAGCCTTCCGAGACTACTCCGCTGTCGGCATTGCAAGTAGCCGAGATTCTGATCGAGGCAGGTGCACCCAAAGGCGTCTATAACGTTGTTCAGGGCTACGGTGATGTAGGCGCCAGCCTGGTGACCGACCCCCGAGTGGCCAAGGTCTCGCTAACAGGGTCGGTTCCAACGGGCCGCAAGGTGTACGCTGCTGCCGCCGATGGCATGAAACATGTCACCATGGAATTGGGTGGCAAGTCCCCGATGATCGTGTTCGACGACGCCGACATCGAAAATGCCGTGTCAGGCGCCATTCTGGGGAATTTCTACTCCTCGGGACAGGTCTGTTCCAACGGCACTCGAGTTTTTGTGCAAAAGGGAATCAAGGAAGCGTTCCTTAAGCGCCTGTCTGAACGCCTTGCTACGGCGAAAATCGGCGACCCGATGGATGAAGAGGTCAACTTTGGCCCGATGGTCAGCGAAAATCAGATGAATATCGCGCTTGGCTATGTCGAAAAGGGGAGGGCCGAAGGCGCGCGGCTGATCTATGGCGGCGAACGGGTCGAAGGCGATGGTTTCTACATGCAGCCCACGGTTTTTGCCGATGTTAAGGACGATATGACAATCGCGCGCAAAGAGATTTTCGGCCCGGTGATGTCGGTGCTGGACTTCGACACCGAAGAAGAGGTTCTGGCCCGTGCCAATGACACCGAATTCGGTCTGGCCGCCGGCGTCTTCACCAACGACCTGACCCGCGCCCACCGCATCGTGGCAGGTTTTGAGGCGGGAACTTGCTATATCAACACTTATAACCTGGCCCCGGTAGAGGCGCCTTTCGGCGGCTCCAAGATGTCGGGCGTCGGTCGCGAGAACTCGAAACTGGCAATCAACCACTTCAGCGAGATGAAGACAGTCTACGTCTCGATGAATGATGTGGAGGCCCCATACTGAATAAATCCGGTTGAATAGTCTCTGTTCTTGATGGTTCACGTCGGGGACAGAGCACATGCTGGCTCGTACATATGACTAAATTCCTCAAGACGCCTCCTCCGCAAACCGGAGATCAGTCTGTGAAAACACACGCCCAAGCTTATGTGATCGGTGCAGTTTGATCCTTTATCAACTGGCCAAGTTTGGTTGGATTGACGTGGCGATGCTGGAAAGGGCGAGCTATCTTCGGGCCAACCCCAGACCATGTCCCCGGCACAATACGCAATGCCAATTGTAGCGATTGTTTTGGCGGAGCATGTTCGCATCTGGGCTGAACACATCTCTGGGGCGGGTCTGCCGGATCCCGATGTGACAACCGTAATGCCCCGGATCACGGTTTTAGAAAGTCTGAGTCACTCGGCCCGGTTTACCAAGGGCAGATGTGGTGATCGTAATCTCAGATGGAGTTGTCCGAGAACCAGCACACTTGAACGCGTGCGGTGGTCATGAATGATCATTGAGCCAGCTGAAGATCTTCGACACGTTCACTGAGTTTGACGCCACTGTCCTATGGGCATCATGGATTGGTGCATAGGAAGTCCAAATGAATTCAATACCTTTGTTAGAGGCTGATTTTGGCGTCTATCAGCCTACAGGCCAAAGCAGTTACACTTGTCTCTGCAAGAACAGACTTCCAAGGTTCAATTCGGGTCGATTGCGCGCACTGTCTCAAGCATTTCAGTGATCTGCGCGCGTGCGATGGTGCTGTCCTGTAATAGCGTTGCGGCGTCCGACAACGGCTTGTCCGGCTGCCGCGCAACGGGCTTGATCAGGGACGTTCGGATGCGGGACAAATCGGTGAAGGTGTTTGACCTCTCTTCATCCGCACCGCCGGAGCCCGCCAACCAGTTGTATCGATCGGCCATCTCGTGCTTCCCGCCTGCCTGTAATGCGCGCGCGGCGGCATCGAAATCCTGTGTTTGCATCATGGCCTGGGCGCGTATCTCTTGTGCGGTGTCCGAGGAATCGTCCGCGATTTCCAGCAGCGCCTGACGGGGACGGTTCCCCAACAGAGCCGCCTTTGCCCGAAGCCGAGCACGATCACGGCTGCGTTCCCGATCTTGCGGTCGGTTTGCCAACGCGTAAGCCTGCGCTGAAAACCCAAGGTCAGCCAATCGCTCTGCCATGGACACGGCAGTTTCGACCGCCAGCGTGTTGCGTCGCTTGTCCTTCAATTCCATCACATGGCGCAGGAAAGTAATGTCGTCCGCCCGCTCCGCCAGCAATTGGAACACCTGATCTCGTGTCCTCTGCCATTCGTCGGAATCCGAGACATCCTCAAAACTGGCAAGAGCTCCGGTAAAATCCTGCGACAAAGCCATCGCCAAAGCGTGTGCACGCGCCAACATCGGGCCAAGATCGGACTTCCGAAGCTCGCGCGCATAACTTGCAGCTAAATCGAGGTCGCGGGGCGAGACCGTACCCCGGTCCGACCACCGCTTTTCGATCAACCGCGCAAGTGCCAACGGCGCATCGGTCGCGGCATCGGGCGCCGATATGATCTCGGTCAACAGCGTTTCTGCGGTATCGGTATCCCCTGCAGCATCCGCGATTTTGGCTTGGGCAAAGGTTACATCAGCGGGTTCGTCCTCTAAGATCCGTTCGACCGCACGCAAGATCCGGCGCGATGCTTCAAGCCGGCCTGCCGAGACAAACATCTCGGCGATATCCGGGCCGAGATGTTGCCTGAGATGCCACGGCAACCGACCAAAACTGCGTTCGATCGCTTTCACATGCGCATCGGATTGAAGTTTACCCTCACTCAAAAGCGCCCAGAGTGCGGCGGCACCATCACATCTTTGCTGCCCTGCCAAAGGGTTCGGCGTCGGTGCAGGCAACCCGTCCATCACTGATGCGATGGCCGCTACTCTGCGCTGCTCAACCGAGGTCTCCGACAACAAAGACAGGGCTTGGTGCGCTTCTACACCGAACCCGAAATACGTATAGAGCTTCGCCAAATCCATTGCATAAGCCTGGTCGACACGATCGAATTCCTGAAATAGCCCGACCCGCAATTCGGCCACATCCTCGGAAAATGATCGAGCGCCCGACCATGTCTCAAAACCCAGTTCGCTGTTCGTGATACATTCCGGTTTGCTATCAATCTGAGGAACTGCCAGATTGCCCAGCCCCGAAACCTCATCGAGCACCGAAGACAGTCGCAGATTTGGCACCAGCTTTTCCGAAGATCGCAGCGGACCAAAACTGGACGATTCCCTGCGTCCGACACCTGCCAGTTCAAGATCAACAACCTCTCGATCAGCGCTTTGCAATAAACGTGATGCCAACTGCTCCTCGAAATTTCGTTGATTTAATTGCAGCAAAGGCAAGGCCAGTTCGGTGGCTGGAATATCAGTAGGTAAGGGTTTTTGGGCCGTGATACTCGCAGTCCTGGGAAGTGCCTCTGGCTCTACCGGGTCACTTGCAGGTGTACCCTGGCCGGGTGCGATATCTATGACAACCATAGTTTGGCGATGCAGAAATGCCGTTGCCACGCAGTCGCACCCAAATGTCATCTCCAACGCTGCACCTGGCCCGGCCTGTTGAAGCGATTGCAGACGGTTCCCCGACAGGCGGTCGAAGACAGCTGCAGTGTTGAATGTCGCATTATCGATGCCAATGCTCAGCCGCGCGCCGTTCTCGACCGGATCCAACATCCAACCGGTGCCAGAGGGGACCTGTACCACCAGTCGCGTGTACCCCTCATGCTCGCCCGATCGCACGGTCAAAGCCTGTGCTGACGCGCTTGTGCCCCATGCGAGCAAGACCAAAGACAATGCGCGGATCATGCTGCAGCCTGCTTGAGTTCCTTAAGCGCGTCTTCAAGTTCCGAGAAACCGGGCCGGTTGTGGGTCGGTGTGTTCTGGCGGCCGACCTCTATACACATGGCCGCGTTGTGGTTGTGAAGATTAGCCACCAGAACCTCTTTGATGAGTTGGTAAAAGTGGTTGTCTTCTTCAACAACAGATTTCAGCTTGCCCGCGAAAGGACCCACCAATCCATAAGCCAGAAAAACCCCCAGAAACGTCCCAACCAACGCGCCGCCGATCAGCTTACCCAGAACTTCCGGTGGTTGGTCGATTGATCCCATCGTCTTGATCACACCCAGAACGGCGGCCACGATCCCCAAGGCGGGCAACCCGTCAGCAACGGTTTGCAGCGCGTGGCTTGAATGCATGGCATGGTGGAAGTTCGCCTCCATCCGCTTTTCCAGCACCTCCTCAACCTGGTGCGGGTCGTCATAGTTCATCGCCGCCGAGCGCATGGTGTCACAGATCAGGTCCACCGCTTCTTTGTCGGCTTGAATCTTGGGATATGCGGAAAATAGCGATGAGCTTCCTGGCTCTTCAATGTGCTGCTCTACCTCGACCGGGTTAGCGCGTGCGATCCGGATCAGAGAGAACAACAAGCATAACAGATCGCGATAATCCTCGGGCTTCCATTTGGGTCCTTTAAAAACTTTCGCGATATCCTTGGCGGTGTGTTTTACGCCGCCGATATCATTGCTGATCAGAAATGCGCCGACTGCGGCCCCTCCGATCATCATCATCTCGAAGGGCAGTGATTTCATAATGATGGCCATCTTGCCGCCTGCGGCAAGGTAGCCGCCGAATACCATGACAAAGATGACGGCAATTCCGATGAGCCCGATCATGAAAGGTCTCCAGCGTTGAGGGTGCAGATAGATATGGCCATGAGGGTCATTCCTGTGGGGCACGTGCATTGCGCCCGGCCATGATCACGCTGATGGTGTAAGCAGCCTCGGGGCTGAGACCGGCCATAACTTCAGCGGCAGCTTCCGGTGGCATGCGAGACAGGAAGCCAGCGGCGAATACCGCGTCCATCGTTTCGAACAACGCGGCGGCATCTTTGGGCTTCATGCTCTGATACACGTCAGTCAGTTGTGTCAGATCGTTTTCGGCGGCCTTTTCGGCAATCGCCACCGTTTCACGCAGAGCGTTCTCGGCGTCCTCCAGCATCGTGAGCCGGGTTTCGATGGCCTGATCGGCAATGTCGAGCGCCCGTTCCCGGTCCAAAATCGTGCTTTCACGCTGGTTTAGAGTCTTTTCACGGCGTAATAGTTCCGTAAGCAGCATTTGTAGATCTGCCGCATTCGCCTCTTTGCGTTCACCACCGACGGGCGAGGCCATGTTTGGTTCCGCGCCGCGGGCAAGTGCAGGCCCGGCCTCAAGCCCGATGCGAATAATCGCAGAGCCGACCATCAGCAAGGAAATGACGGTCAGAACACCGCCGCGCGCTCGGCGATCAGGCGCTTTTGCCCGGTTGCGACTCATTTCGCTGCTCCGCCAGATGGAGCGGCGCGCCGAAAGAACATCAGGCCTTCTGGTTTCTTTGCGGGCGGCTCTGGTGGTGCTTCCGATGGCTCAGTCGAGACCTCAGTTGGTTCACCAGACGGATCGGATGCAGTTTCTTGTGCTTCGCCGGGCTGCTCAGACCTGTCCTCAGCAGGTGCGTCATCTGGCTGATCCATGGGAACGTCCGGCTCAGAGGGCTCTTCCTGAACGACATCGTGCATCGAGGCCATCATAAGCTCCAATCGTTGTGCGACGGTTTCCGCCCGTTCGGTCAGCGTCTGCAACGCGGTGCCGGAATCATCCGAAGCCTGACGCGCGCTATCCAGCGATTTTCGCAACTCTTCTGCTTGCGAGGACAGCACAGAAACGGCGCCACCCACACCCTTCTCAAGATCGGTAAACCGCTTCAGGCGTCGCGACAGAACGAAACAATACAGACCAGCCCCAAGAGCGCCCGCAACCAGCAGAATATCGGCAATCAACTCCACCATCGCCTCCTAATTCAGTACAAATTCCATGACCAGAACGTCACGCACTCGGCCTTCGTCCACGACGATCCCAATGCGTCGTAGCAGGTGTCCGCGGATCCTCATCAAAGCCAGAGAATCTTCCAGATCGGTTAACTCAAGGGCGCGCAAATAGCTGTTCAGAACGTCCATGATTCGCGGCTGCATCTTTTCAACCTCGGCGGCGTAGCCCGCATTCACTTCAAGCTGCGCGTGAAATTTCAAATGTCGCGAATCATCTGACTTGACCGAGATGATCACCGGCGGAAGATCGACAAATTTCACATCGGGAAGTGCCTTTACGGAAGCGTCTTCGCCTTTCTTTTTGGCCTCTTTCACCATCTCGGACCCACCTATGGGAAGCAGGCCGGATGCAGTTATGAAATAGCCACCAACACCGCCCGCGATAGCCAGAGTCAGTCCAAGCAGAAGGCCCTTTTTCCCTGATTTTTTAGCGGCTTCCACCTCATCTGCAGTTGCGTCGGTCATGCCGTCCTCATGAATCTGTTCGGCAACCGTCATAACCCCTCAGGGACTAACCGATTGTTAAGGGCAATCGTCCAAACAAGGGCAGAGCCGCACAGAATGTCGGTGAGTCGGAGGTAAGCGTGCAGCAGATCGGAACTGTCTGGGCTAGTTTGGACAGGCGCAAACAAATTATCGTGGCCGGTGCCGTGGCACTGGTGTTTCTGGGTGTGCTTGCGATGTCACGGATTGTGACAGCGCCGTCGATGACGCTGCTTTATGCGGGGCTCGAAAGCGGTGCAGCCGGGGATATCGTGCGGGCGCTGGACCAGCGTGGTGTGACCTATGAAATAAGGGGTGGCTCGATCTACGTCCCCGGCGTTCAGCGGGATGAGTTGCGGATGACTTTGGCCAGCGAGGGCCTGCCTGCGAACGGCAATCGCGGTTACGAACTGCTTGATTCGCTCAGCGGCTTTGGCACTACGTCGCAGATGTTTGATGCCGCCTATTGGCGCGCAAAAGAAGGAGAGCTGGCGCGCACGATCGTGGGCAGCCCGCATGTCAGCAAGGCCCGGGTGCACATCGCCAACAGCTCCTCCAACCCGTTTCAGCGCAGCATAGCACCAACCGCTTCGGTTTATCTGGTCCCGTCGGGTGCACCGATTAACGGAGATCAGGCAAAGGCGATCCGGTTTTTAGTGGCGTCGGCGGTTAGCGGGCTGGCACCGGAAAACGTCACTGTGATTGATTCAAACGGGGCCGTGATTGGCGCGCAGGACACGGCGGTGGCAGCCGATACTGCAGATGATAAGGCGCGCCAATTGCGTGAGAAAGTTCTGCGCCTGGTCGAAGCCCGGGTCGGGGCCGGCAACGCGGTGGTTGAGGTCAGCGTAGATACGGTGACCGAAACCGAGTCTATCCGGGAACGTCGCTTTGACCCCAAAGGCCGTGTTGCGATCAGCACGGATGTTGAAGAACGGTCGGACAGTGCGCGTAATCAGTCGGCGGATGTGACAGTGGCGTCGAATCTGCCGGATGGCGACGGGGCCGGAGGCGATGAATCCAATTCGAATGCCACTCAGACCCGCGAACGGGTGAATTATGAGGTGTCAGAGACCGAGTTGGAAGTTCATCGCGCGCCAGGTGCGATCAAACGTCTGACTGTCGCGGTGCTGGTCAATGGTGTTCGAGCGGCAGGTACAGATGGCGTCGAGGTTTTTGAACCCATGCCGCAGCCCGAGCTTGATGCACTGCAAGAGCTTGTGGCTTCTGCGGTCGGGTTTGATGCTGAACGCGGCGACGTCATCACACTGAAATCGCTCGACTTTCCCATGGCTGAACCCCAGGGCGAGTTGGTGTCCGGGTCGATCTGGCAGAACATGCATATCGACGCTATGTCGCTAATCCAGATGGTGGTTTTGGCGCTGGTTTCCCTTGTTTTGGGTCTGTTTGTCATACGGCCAATTCTGACGAAATCTGCGGCATCGGCGCTGCTGCCAGCAGGTGCACCGGTCGAGGTCGCCCCAGCGCCTTCCCTGACCGGGGAAATTGCGACCGCAGATGCGCCGGACTTTGCACCGCTCGCGGATGCGGCGCAGCCGAATGTTCCGGCGATTGCCGCTGCGCGTGGGGAAGATCCTGTCGACCGTTTGCGCGCCATGATCGGCGACAAGCAGGAAGAGACGGTAGAGATCCTGCGCAGCTGGCTTGAAGAAGGCGAGGAGAAGGTGTGATGTCGATCGCTCATCTTCTTGAAGACTTCACCGCCCCTGCGGCTGGGGTGGCCGTACATCTACTGGATGAAGACGCACTGGAAGAACAGCGGCTTGCTGCATTTGAACAAGGCTATGGGGCGGGCTGGGAAGATGCGGTTCAGGCGCAGGAGCAGACCGGCACACAGCTAAGCTCCGATCTGTCGGCGACGTTATCCGACCTGTCCTTTACCTATCAAGAAGCATTGACCCGCATGACCCTGTCGCTGGAACCGATGTTCCACAGCCTGGTTCAGACTATTCTGCCTGAGACGATCGAGCATGGCTTTGCGAAGCGATTGACCGAGCAGCTTTGCGACATGGCGCGTGAGCAGGTCGGCCAGCCACTGCAGCTGACTGTTCCGGCGGGCACTTCGGATCAGGTCGAGGCGATGCTGCCGCAGGATATCTCGCCGCGTCCCCAGGTCATCGAGGATGTCTCGCTCCAGCCGGGACAGGCGCGATTGCAGGTGGGGATCGCCCAACGCGAGGTGGACTGCGCTGCCTTGCTCTCATCCATTGCTGCAACGTTCGAAGCATATCTGTTTGAAGCAAAAGAGGCTTTGTCAAATGAGTGATCCTCAACCACCGAAACCCGAAAAACCCAACCCGTTCGAGACTGTTCCGATCGAAGTCTCCGTCTCGGTCGGGCGTGCGCGGCCTTTGATCCGTGACCTGTTGAGCATGGGCGAAAATGCCGTACTGACACTGGACAAGCGGATCGAGGATCCGGTTGACCTCTATGTCGGGGACCAATTGGTCGCGCGCGGTTTGTTGGAAGAGATGGAGGGCGATCAGTCCGGGCAACTGGCTGTACGGCTGACCGAAATCTCGGATCTGCAGAACGGGATCGGATGATGCGCCACCTTTTTTGGCTGGCATTTTTGCTGGTCATACCCTCCGGTGGCGCGGCGCAAGAACTGTCGCTGTCCCTGGGCGAGGGCGGGTCGATCTCGGCCCGGACCATCCAGTTGATTTTGCTGATCACGGTGCTCAGCCTGGCACCGGGACTGGCGATCATGATCACCTGTTTCCCGTTTTTGATCACGGTTTTGGCGATCCTGCGGCAAGGAATCGGCTTGCAGCAGTCACCGCCAAACATGCTGATCGTCAGTCTGGCGCTGTTTCTGACCTATTTCGTCATGGAGCCGGTTTTTACCGAGGCGTGGGAGACCGGGATTCAGCCGATGGTCGAGGAAACGCTTGACGTAGAGCCTGCGCTGGAACGCGCGCTGGTGCCGTTTCGCAGTTTTATGGCAGCGCGTATTGATGCCGACACGTTTCAGGCCATGGCAGACCTGCGCCCGGATGGTGCTGCGATTCAACTATCGCCCGAGGCCCCGTTATCCGTGCTGATGCCGTCCTTCATGTTGTCGGAAATCGCGCGGGCCTTTCAGATCGGGTTCCTGATTTTCCTGCCTTTCCTGATAATCGATCTCGTTGTCGCAGCGGTTTTGATGTCGATGGGAATGATGATGGTGCCCCCGGCTACGGTCTCGCTGCCGTTCAAATTGGCGTTTTTCGTCATCGCTGATGGCTGGGCCTTGATCGCCAGCGCCTTGGTGCGCAGCTACGTGCCATGACTATTGCCGGGTGATCTGCAGGCGCGCGCGCAGGCCCTGATCTCCGGCCTCGAAACTCAGCGTTCCGCCGTGTTGTTCGGCAACGGTGCTGACAATTGTCAGGCCCAATCCGAACCCATCCGAAGATCCGATGTTTGATCCGCGCTGGAACGGTGCCAGTAGCGCCTCGATATCCGCGACCGATAGGTCGGTGCCCTTGTCTTCGACGATGATCGTGGCGGTCTGAGCATCAGTTTCCAGTTCAACCTCGGCGTGACGACCGTATTTCAGGGCATTGTCGATCAGATTGGACAACGCTCGTTTCAATGCGATGGGCTGACCCGTCACCAGGATGCGCCGCGTTTCCGGCAGCGACGCATGCCCACGGCGTGACATGAAAACAGACGACGCGCTTTCGACGACAACGGGGTCAACGGCTTTCAACGACACTGGCCGGTCCATATCCTGATAATCGGCCACAAGCGATTCAACCAGCGAGGTCAACGATATCTGGCGCGGTTCCTCGACGCTGAGTTCCGATCGCGTGTAAGTAAGCACGCTTTCTATCATGCCGGTCATCTGGTCCACGTCGGCCTCGAGCTTTTCGCGCAACTCGCCATCGGGAATCAGCGCCGCACGCAGCCGGACGCGGGTTGCAGGTGTCCCCAGATCGTGGCTGACGCCCGACAGTACAATGGCGCGTTTCTCAAGCTGCGCACGTTCGGCATCCAGGTGATCATTCACCGCAGTCACGATATCGCGCAGCTCTTCGGGCCCGTCCGCGTCATAGCTTTGCGGCCCGCCGCGACGTCGGCGGTCGCCTAGTGCCTGAGCGAAACGTGCGAAACTGTCAGAAACATTCCCGACCGAGGTCAGAAGCACCGCCAAGGACACAATTCCCAGCAATATCGCGGGCAAACGCAGATCAACCGGCGCAGCCTTACAGCCCCAGATTTCGGTGCCGTCGACTTGCTGCCAGACTCCGCGCCCGAATTGCGCGATCAGGATAGGTTCGCTGCAATATGTGGCCAACAGACGGGTCAGGTTCCCCATCTTCTCGGGGCCGGTCTGATCGCTGCCAGATACGATGTCTGAAACCGGATAGACCAGTCGATCCGATAACACCGCAAGCGTCAATTCGCGGCCACTCAGGGGGGCTGAACTGTCGGTCAGAATCGACAGATTGGTGACAAAGCGGCGATCCGCAAAGCCGGGCATTTGCTGGAACGCTCCCCTATCAGCAAGCGCGGCTGCCTCGGTTGGCAATGGGTTGATCAATAGGCCGGGTGGCGGCGCCATCCCCGTTCGCAAGTCTTCGTATATGGTGAAACCGGCAACAAATGCTGCGGTCTGATACCGGTTCCAAGCCTGTGCCGAGGTGAACCACATCCCGGCAGCCACCAGCCCCGCGACAAAGGCGGACAGGGTCCAGAGCCACCCAATACTGCGCAGGCGCAGGGTCATGCGTCCTCATCCACCATAACGTCAGCGGTAAACAGATAGCCAACACCGCGCTCGGTGCGCAGCATCTGGGGGTCTTTCGGGTTGGCCTCGATTTTCGACCGCAACCGCCCCACCAGCATATCTATGGCACGGCCTTGCGCCTCAGGCTTGTCGGCCTCACCGGTTACATCCAGTGCGGCGGCGATCTCATCACGGGTCAGCGGAATATGCGGGTTCGCCAGCAAAACCTTCAACAGGGCGGTCTCCCGTTGGGACAGGGAAACCAGATAGCCTTCGGGCGAATGCACCTCGTCCCGTTTGCCGTCAAAGACCCAGCCGTCAAAGTGAAAGGTGCGCGTGCGGCGGCGGTATGCCAGCGAAGGCGTGCGTCGGGCGCGTTGCATCACCGCACGGACGCGGGCCAGCAACAGTTGCGGGTTGAATGGTTTGGCGATGTAATCGTCTGCTCCAACCTCATATCCTGCCATGCGCTGATGATCCGCCGACAGGGCCGAGACCAGAATGATCGGTACATCCTGTTCGGCCCGCAACCGGGCACAGATCTCGACGCCGTTTTCATCGCCCAGCATCACGTCCAACAGGATCAGGTCGATCCGCCCCGAGGTTAGATGCGTGCGTATTTCACTTTCGGAACTGGCAGGCAGAGCAATATACCCGTTCTGCTGAAAGAACTGGGTCATCATCGACCGCATCTCCGAATCGTCGTCCACCACCAGGAGCCGGGGAATGCCCACTCTGTTTCTCCTCCTTAGGGTTCTCCGTCGCCGCCAATTGTAACGAATGGAAACGGATTCAAGGCCAACGTAACACGGGGTAACAAAAGCGGTGAAAATTTCCACCTTGTCAGGATATTGCATCGCATTCTGCGTTGCCATGCGGCAATCCGTTAGCGCTATATCACCTATGGCCGCCCTTGGGGTGGCACCGAATTCTCAGGGAGGAGAACAAAAAATGAAGCGTTTTGCATTTGCCACCGTGTCGACCTTGGCCGTAGTGGCCGGGTCGGCTGTTGTGGCTGAACCAAAGGCCGAAGTTCTGCACTGGTGGACATCCGGTGGTGAGGCGAAATCGGTCGCGGTTCTGCAGGAAGAGTTCGCCTCGAACGGCGGCACATGGACCGATATGCCGGTCGCAGGTGGCGGCGGCGATGCGGCCATGACTGCGCTGCGGGCCCGGGTTCTTGCGGGTAACGCGCCGACTGCTGTTCAGCTGAAAGGACCTGCCATTCAGGAATGGTATGAAGAGGGCGTTTTGGCAGACATTTCATCCGTGGCAGAAGCCGAAGGCTGGGCCGATGTGCTGCCAGCATCGATTGCAGGCCACATGATGTGCGAAGGTACGTGGTGCGCAGCACCTGTGAACGTGCACCGCATCGACTGGATCTGGGCCAATGCTGACGTTCTGGCCGCCAACGACATTGAAATGCCCACAACTTGGGAAGAGTTCAACGCCGCTGCCGAAAAACTGCAGGCTGCCGGAGTGATCCCGTTGGCCCATGGTGGCCAGGCGTGGCAAGACGCCACAGTGTTCGAAGCGGTTGCGCTGGGACTGGGTGGCCCCGAGTTCTATCAGAAAGCCTTTGTCGATCTCGACCCCGAGGCGCTGACCTCGGACACCATGGTTCAGGTCTTTGATCAGATGCGCACCCTGCGCGGTTATGTGGACGAAAACTTCTCAGGCCGCGACTGGAACCTTGCCACCGCCATGGTGATGAATGGCGAAGCAGCCTTCCAAATCATGGGTGACTGGGCCAAGGGCGAATTCCTGGCGGCTGGCAAGAAGCCCGGCGAAGACTTCCTGTGTGCCTCGACCCCCGGCGACGGATATCTGTACAACGTCGACAGCTTCGCCATGTTCGAAGTGGAAGGTGACGACAACCGCGCTGGTCAGGAATTGCTGGCCAAGCTGATCGTCGCGCCGAAATTCCAGGAAGTGTTCAACCTGAACAAGGGCTCGATCCCTGCGCGGACTGATGTGGCGCTGGATGCGTTCGACATCTGCGCGCAAATCTCGGCCGAAGATATGGGTTCGACCTCGGCAGGCGGTTCGCTGCTGCCGTCTTATGCCCATGGCATGGCGCTGCGCGGGTCGCAGGCCGGTGCGATTACGGATGTTGTAACCGCACATTTCAACTCGGATATGTCCTCGGCTGACGCGGTTCAGCAACTGGCGGACGCGGTAGCAAACAGCTACTGATCCAATACGCTCTGCCCCCTATAGTGAGGGGCAGAGCATCTTTCCCCGGAGGCTAAAATGTCCGAATGGCTGGAAAACCACCTGCCCAAGGTGGTGCTGGCACCGTCGTTCATCGCCGTATTGATCTTTGTCTACGGCTTTATCGGATGGACCGCATGGGTGTCGCTAACCCGATCGAAACTACTGCCGAAATACGAGATCAAAGGCTTCATTCAGTATGAACGCCTGTTCGACTCTCCCCGCTGGGATACGGCGATCAACAACCTGTATATCTTTGGCGCGCTGTTCATCGTGATCGCGATGGTACTGGGCCTGTTGCTGGCCATCCTGCTGGATCAGAAGATCCGCGTCGAAGGCGCGATCCGGACGATCTACTTGTACCCGATGGCGTTGTCGATGATCGTGACCGGTACGGCGTGGAAGTGGATTTTGAACCCGGGCCTGGGCATCGAATCCATGGTGCAGGGCTGGGGCTTTCCGAATTTCGAATTCGACTGGCTGGTGAACCCTGACTATGCGATCTACACTATCGTGATCGCCGCGATCTGGCAGAGTTCCGGCTTCGTCATGGCGTTGTTTTTGGCCGGTTTGCGTTCGGTCGATGGCGAGATCATCAAGGCCGCACAGGTCGATGGTATCCCCACGTGGCGCATCTATACGGCGATCATCATCCCTTCGATGGCCCCGATTTTCCTGTCTGCTTTCATCGTGCTGGCGCACCTCGCAATCAAAAGCTTCGACCTTGTCATCGCCCTGACTGGTGGCGGTCCGGGCTACGCAACCGATCTGCCCGCTACTTACATGTACGCCATGGCCTTTTCGCGCGGCGATATTGGTCAAGCGGCCTCGTCCGCGATGATCATGATGCTGGTCGTCTTTGCCATCGTGGTTCCCTATCTTTACTCAGAGCTGAGGGCGAAAAATGACTGATCTGTCGATGCCCCAAACACAAACCCGCACCCAAAGCGCTACGGGCAAGATTGCCCTGCGTTGGCTGCTTTACGTCCTGCTGGGCCTGTTCGCACTATATTACCTGATGCCGCTGTTCGTGATGCTGACCACCTCGCTGAAAAGCCTTGAGGAAATCCGGACGGGCAGCCTGATTTCGCTGCCGCGAGAGGTCAGCTTTGACGCCTGGAAAACCGCATGGTCCGGCGCTTGTACCGGTATCCAGTGCGAAGGTCTGCGGCCATACTTCTGGAACTCGGTCCTGATTGCGGTCCCTGCGGTGGCCATCTCGACCCTTCTGGGAGCGCTGAACGGCTACGTCGTGGCGCAGTGGCGGTTCAAAGGCGCGAACATCATCTTCTCGCTGATGCTGTTTGGTTGCTTCATCCCGTTCCAGGTGGTTCTGCTGCCCATGGCGCGCCTTCTAGGCATCATGGGAATCGCAGGAACCATTCCGGGTCTGATCTTTGTCCACGTGATATATGGGTTGGGCTTCACCACGCTGTTCTTCCGCAACTACTATGTCACCATTCCGGCCGAGCTGACCAAGGCGGCGCGTGTCGATGGGGCCGGGTTCATGCGGATCTTCTGGTCGATCTTCCTGCCGCTGTCGCTGCCGATCATCGTGGTGACCGTCATCTGGCAGTTCACGCAGATCTGGAATGACTTCCTGTTCGGCGTGTCGTTCAGCCAGGCGGGCACACAGCCCGTGACCGTGGCGCTCAACAACATCGTAAACTCCACCACCGGCGTCAAAGAGTACAACGTCGACATGGCTGCCGCGATCATCGCGGGGCTGCCGACGCTGCTCGTCTATGTCGTCGCCGGTAAGTATTTCATCCGCGGCCTGACCGCTGGCTCTGTGAAGGGATAAGACCCATGGCTCCCATCCTTGATATCAACAAACTCTACAAGAATTACGGCGCGACCGAGATTCTGAAAGACATCAACATCTCGATTGAACCGGGCGACTTCCTGGTGCTTGTCGGCCCCTCGGGCTGCGGTAAGTCTACGCTGCTGAACTGCATTGCGGGACTGGAAGAGATCACCGGTGGCACATTGTCCATCGGCGGCAACGACATGACCCATGTCAGCCCCAAGGATCGCGACATCGCGATGGTGTTCCAGTCTTACGCTTTGTACCCGACCATGTCGGTGGCCAAGAACATCACCTTCGGCATGAAAGTGCGCGGGGTCGATCAGGCCACGCAGGAAGCCAAGCTGAAAGACGTCGCCTCCTTGCTGCAGATCGAGCCATTGCTGAACCGCCGCCCCAGCCAACTGTCGGGTGGTCAGCGTCAGCGGGTCGCGATGGGCCGGGCGTTGGTGCGCGACCCCAAGCTGTTCCTGTTCGATGAACCGCTGTCGAACCTTGACGCCAAGCTGCGGGTCGAGATGCGGACCGAGATCAAGAAGCTGCACCAGACACTGGACGCATCCATAGTTTATGTTACCCACGACCAGATCGAAGCGATGACGCTGGCCACCAAGATCGTAGTCCTGAAAGGCGGGGTCGTGCAGCAGATCGGTACTCCGGCCGAGATCTACAACAACCCGGCCAACCTGTTTGTGGCGGATTTCATGGGCTCACCTGCGATGAACCTGATCCCGGCACAGGCATCGAACAATGGCTCGGGAACGCAAATCTCGATCGCGCGCGAATCCGGTGAAACGCTGGTTCTGAACGATGCACGCGACTTGTCTCTGCCGCAGGATGTCATCCTTGGTCTACGCCCTGAAGATATCGCCGAGGCGGGGTTCCGCGCTGGCGCAGGCGTGCAGGAAGCCGCCTGCATGGTCGATATGGTCGAACCCGCAGGGGCAGATACCTATGTGGTGTCGGAATTGGGTGGCAAGCAGGTCACGGCGCGGCTGCATGCTGAAACCAGCGCGCAGGCTGGTCAATTGCTGAACTTGGCGTTCGACATGAGCAAGGTGTCCTACTTTGCCAAGGAAACGGGTGAACGGCTGAATTAAGTTGCCGTTGGCCCGCACCAACCCGGGGTGGGCCATAGCAATCACGGTCGGTTTTGGCCGGTTAATTTGAAATATGCTATCTTGGGACGTAGCGAAGGGAGGCGCGCTATGTCCGATCCGTATTCCGATCTGGCCGGGCAGGATATCTCGGTCCAAGAGCGTATCGCCGAAGCTATGGAAGCGCGGTGTCTGGAGCCGGCGCAGAAAGAGATCAGGGATAGCTATCTAAGTGATCTGATTGTCCCTGAGGGCGGGTTCGCGGTTGAGCTGGGTTCAGGCACCGGGCACATCACGCAAGAGCTGCTGTCAGTTGGCGGGGTGGAGCGCGCGCTCGGCATTGAGCCCTCACCGGTTATGGTCAAACGTGCGAGAAACAGCTTCGCCAGCGAGAGCAATCTTGTTTTTGAAACCGGCGATGCAAAGGCAACCAGGCTTGAAGATAGCTCAGCAGACCTTGTTCTGGCGCATACACTGTTGTGCCATGTACCCGGCCCCGACGATGTGGTTTCCGAGGCCTTTCGGATACTGAAACCGGGCGGGATATTCGCGATTTGCGATGGGGACTACGATACCGCCACAGCGCAGATTGCCGATTTTGATCCTCTGGATCAACTCATTCGGTTCATGATCAATCAGAACGTCACAAACCTTTGGATCATGCGCCAGATTGGCGGTGTACTCTCTCAGGCAGGTTTTGAGCTGGGCCGTCGCCGGGGACACGGTTATGTAGCCGAAGGAGAGGCGACTTACTTTCTGACCGTTATCGACCGTGGTGCGGATCGAATGGCCGAGACCGGGTTGTTGGCGCCTGAAACGGCACAGGCGCTGAAATCCGAGGCCCGGGCGCGTGTGTCTGCAAACACGTTTTTTGGCTACATGTCTTATGTCAGCCAGATCGCGCGCAAGCCTGCAACCTGAACAAAAAAGCCACCGCGCGAACGGGTCGAGCGGTGGCCGGCGTAGGGTAATACCTCTGATCAGCCAGTCTTTTTCAGATCTTTGATCAGGCGATTCAGGTCGCCGCCGCGCGCATCCAGCATTGCGCCAATCTCTGTGCGCTCGGTCAGCAACAAATTTACACCTTCGATGAACATGTTGTAGAACTTGCCACGGCCCGATTTGTCGGACACCAGGAATGTCACTTCGAACGGGGATGAGCCGCGCAATTTGACCGAGGTTCTGACCTCGTATCCGGTCTTGATCTTGCGCGCGTTACGCACGGTGACCTCACCGCCGATGAACTCGCGGAACCGGCGACCATATTTGCGCGAAATATAGCCTTCGAACGCTTTGGTGAACTGACGCAGCTGTGCGGATGAGGCTGTGCGTGCATCCGCCCCCAGCGCATAGCGGGCCATGATCGGCACATCACCGTATTGCACAAAGATCTTTTGAAAATCACGCAGCATGGCATTTTCGGATTTACCCGAGTCAATGATACGCGTGATATCGGCCACAACGCTGTTGACCAGCTGTTTGGCCTGCGCTTCGGTCAGCGCGAACGCGGGCAGAGGCAATGCGGCAACTGTCATCCCGGTCAGGGCGGTGGCCACAAAACGGCGTCGGTTCAACAGGTTATTCGGCATAGGGGTCCTCGTACGGGTCAAGATAGGGGTCTCTGACAGGGTCGGTCCCGGTGGTGGCGTAGGGATCGTCATACAGACCCAGATAGGCGTCTTCATCATCCCTTGCCAGTTCAAAGCGGCGATTTTGCAGGTAGATCGTACGCGCCTGCGCGTAACTGTCTGCACTTTCGTACAGAATCGAATCAACTGTATCCGAGAACCGACCGCGATCTCCCATCCGCCGCACGACCTCGGCATAGACACCAATATTGTCGACCGGGCGGGTCGGGCTAAAGTTGATCGGATTCGAGAACAGGTTGACCACGACGCCGACCGCATCGCGCGCAGTGGACGGGCCATAGAAGGGCAGTTCCACATAAGCACCTTCGCCCACGCCCCAGACATGCAGGGTTTCGCCGAAATCAGTGTCAACAGGCGGCAGGTTCAGCTCATCCGCCGGGGCTGACAGGCCAAAGCCGCCCACGGTCGAGTTGATCAGAAAGCGCAGCAGCGCATTGCCGGACTGTTTCAGATTGCCTTGCAGCAGATAGTCCAGCGCCTGCCCGGGCATCGTCAGGTTTTCGGCAAAGTGATTGAAACTGGTAACCATCGGATCTGGTACGATCTTCACATAGCCTTTCGAGGCCGGTCGGAACAGGAATCGGTCTACACCCAGATTGAACTTGTGAATGCCCCGGTTGGTCCCTTCATAGGGGTCAAAAATCTCACCCCGCGCCGCTGCGTCCTGAGGCTGCGTCGCGCATGCCGATAGGACCGTCAGGATGCCGAGTATGATCAGGTGCTTCAGACGAATGTAACTTGGCACTGTCTTCGTTACTCCGAAAATTGCCCAGCGGTATCTGGGCCTTCAATCAATACAGCCTATGCACCCTTGGTGGCGCAATTGGTCTCACATAGAGGTTTCGCGCAGGATTTGAAACAACAACTCGCGTTTACCTCAGCCGATGGGGCGACGTAAAGTGACACGAATTCAACACTTCCTGAATAAGAGAAGACCTGCCCAGTTTGCAGGCAATGGGAAAAATCCCGCTTTCACGCTTTCGGAAACAGGTTTTCCCGGTTAGCGTCCGCGCGGAATCACTATGAGATGAGGATAATCCACATGAGCATCGCAGCAAAACTGGACAGCCTGGGTATCAGCCTGTCGGACGCACCTGCTCCGGCAGCGAACTACGTTCCTTTCGTGCGCATCGGCAACATTGTCTACGTGTCGGGCCAGATCTCAAAGGCGGATGATCTGATCACTGGTAAGCTCGGTGATGATATGGATGTTGAGGCAGGCGCCGCTGCAGCCAAAGTCTGCGCCATCAACCTACTGGCTCAGGTCAAAGCGGCCTGTGGTGGCGATATCGACAAGCTGGTGCGCGTGATCAAGCTGACCGGTTTTGTAAACTCGACCGCTGATTTCACAGAACAGCCGAAGGTGATCAACGGGGCCTCCGACTTCCTGGTCGAAGCGCTGGGCGATGCCGGTCGTCATTCGCGCTCGGCCGTCAGCGCAGCCTCATTGCCTTTGGGTGTTGCCGTCGAAATCGAGGGTATTTTCGAGGTTCAATGAAACCGTCCCTTCCGTCTGAGTTCCTGCAGCGCCCGATAGCACATCGCGCGCTGCATGACATTTCTGATCAGCGGCCCGAGAATAGCCGGGCCGCCATTCGTGCCGCAATAGACGCCGGTTATGGGGTCGAGATTGATCTGCAACGCACCCGTGACAATCGGGCCATGGTGTTTCACGACTATGACATGACACGTCTGACCGGGCAGCCCGGACCGATCCAACAGATCACCGAGACACAAGCGCGGGCCCAGACGCTTCTGCATTCTGACGGTGAAGGTATCCCCTCGCTGGAAGAGGTGCTGGCCATTGTTGCAGGACGGGTGCCCTTGCTCATCGAGCTGAAGGATCAAGATGGTGCAATGGGCCCCGATATCGGCGCTTTGGAAGCAGATGTTGTAAGCGCACTGAAAGACTATGAAGGCCCGGTCGCGCTGATGTCGTTCAACCCGCATTCAGTCGCAGAGATTGCACGCCTTGCGCCACATTTGCCGCGCGGTCTCGTTACCAGCTCTTACGAGCCCGAAGTCGAGCTTCTGCCGCAAGCCGTCTGCGATCATCTGCGCAACATCCCGGATTTCGACCGCGTTGGAGCCAGCTTTATCAGCCATGAAGTCATCGATCTTGACCGCCCCCGGGTCGCTGAGTTGAAGGCACAGGGTGTGCCGATCCTGTGCTGGACCGTGCGCTCGCTTGAACAAGAAGCAGAGGCACGCAAGGTTGCCGATAATGTTACGTTCGAAGGCTATCTGGCCGAACATCCCGCTTGATCCCGGCGCGCGCGATCACAGATAAAGGTGCAGCGCGGAGGGGATATGGATCAGGCAAAGATTGAGGTTCGGGTTCTGACATCGGTCTCGCAGATTTCCGCGAGCGACTGGGACAGTTGCGCCTGCCCCGAGGTTGCCGATGACGGGCGACCGTTTGATCCGTTCACGACACATCGGTTTTTGCATGCCCTGGAAGAAAGCGGCTCGGTCGGGCGCGGTACTGGCTGGCAGCCGCAATACCTGACGGCCTATCTGGACGGGATGCTGATTGCGGCAGCCCCGATGTTTGCCAAGTCGCACTCCCAGGGTGAATACATCTTCGACCATAGCTGGGCTCATGCCTATGAAAGCGCGGGCGGGCGATATTATCCCAAGCTGCAGATCGCGGTGCCCTTCACACCCGCGACTGGCAGGCGTTTTTTGGTGCGACCCGGCTACGATGCTGTCGGGATCTCGGCGCTGGTGCAAGGAGCGGTGCAACTGGCCGCCGAGAATCGAATTTCATCGCTGCACGCTACGTTCTGCACCGAGGCCGAAGCGCTGGCAGGTGAGCAGATGGGCCTGATGGTCCGCCACTCGCAGCAGTTTCACTGGCTCAATGATGATTACGCCGATTTTGACGAGTTTCTGGCTGCGCTGTCCTCGCGCAAACGCAAGAATATCAAGAAGGAACGCACGCAGGCCTGTGATTTCGGTGGGCAGATTCGAACAATCACCGGCGATGATCTGCGACCCGAGCATTGGGACGCGTTCTGGCGGTTCTATCAGGATACTGGCGCGCGAAAATGGGGCTCGCCCTACCTGACGCGACAATTCTTTGATATCGCTCAGGAAACCATGACGGATGACATCGCTTTGGTGCTGGCCGAACGCAATGGATACCCCGTCGCCGGTGCGTTAAATTTTGTCGGGCGGGAAACGCTGTATGGCCGGTATTGGGGCTGTGTCGAACATCACCCCTGCCTGCATTTCGAACTGTGCTATTATAGGGCGATCGACTTTGCCATTGCGGAAGGTCTGGCGCGGGTTGAGGCCGGTGCGCAGGGCGAGCACAAGCTGGCGCGCGGCTATCTGCCAACCCGCACGCATAGCTTGCACTGGGTTGGCGATCCGGGTTTTGCTGATGCGGTTCAGAAATATCTGGACGCCGAGTCCCACGCAGTGGGAGAAGAGATCGAGATTCTGACGGATTTTGGTCCGTTCAGGAAATCGAACCCGGAGGAACAGCAATGACCGAACTTCTGTCAACCGAGACCCGCGGCCCGCTGCTGGACCCGCTGTTCAGAAATGGCTGGACCATGGTCGAAGACCGCGATGCGATCACCAAGACCTTCATCTTCGATAATTTTGTCGCCGCCTTTGGCTGGATGACGCAGGTGGCGATCTGGGCCGAGAAATGGAACCACCACCCCGAATGGTCGAATGTCTACCGCACGGTCGAGGTGGTCCTGTCGACCCATGATGTTGGCGGTCTGTCTGCACAAGACGCCAAGCTGGCGCGTAAGATGGACAGCCTGCTAACGGTCTCCGCGTGAACCCGTCC
The DNA here is from genome assembly GCF_056537585.1 of Ruegeria sp. C9. Classification (NCBI taxonomy): domain Bacteria; kingdom Pseudomonadati; phylum Pseudomonadota; class Alphaproteobacteria; order Rhodobacterales; family Roseobacteraceae; genus Ruegeria; species Ruegeria sp. C9. The sequence continues at coordinate 808,314 of NZ_JBQFRU010000001.1, read as the reverse complement.
CACCGGCCAGCAATGTTGCCGTTCCCAGCTGCTTGAATTCTGCCGGGGTGATCGTGCCGTCGCTGACATTGATATTGCCCGGAATTCTGATCGTACGGGTGCCGACGGACCGCACGCTGCGGGCCGCCGGATTGATGTCGAGGCACCGATTTTCATAACAGGTCAGACCGCTGGTATTGATCTGAATCTGCACCTGACCATCAGGGCCGCTGATCACCGGGGATTGCTGTACGTCACATGCGGCCAAAGCCACCAGGCTACCGAGGCAGATCCATTTATTCATGACACGCTCCTGCCAACCAAGTTGGCGTTTAATCTAAGAGACCGTTGCCATCCTTATCCGCAGCGTCAAAATCGTTCTGCATCTGGCTGACATACTCTGCCTTTGAGATAAGACTGTCGCCATCCCGGTCAACGGCTTCGAACTGTTTGATATCCAAGAACGGTTTTGCTTCGCTCAGGCCCAGAGTGCCGTTCTTGTCTTCGTCCATTGCCTGAAATGCATAGTCCGAGAAGGCGTTGAATTCGTCCTTGGACAGGAAGCCGTCATTGTTGGTGTCGATGTTATTCAACTCGGCCTCGTGCAGTTCTGCGACAGTCTCGGCGTTTGCAGCAGCAGCCATCAGGAATGCGGTGGTGATAATCAATACTCGTTTCATCTCAAATCTCCTCAGCACGCGTAACGTTCGCCAGACACGCCACCCGCAGCGGCGCCCGCCGCCGTCAGGATGGTCTTTCCTGAACCACCGCCAAATTGATTGCCGATCACTCCACCGATCAGGGCGCCGCCTATGGTACCACTCAGGCAGGCGATCTCGTGCTGTCGCGCAGCCTGTTGTTGGGGTGTGGGTGCAGGTCCGCACGCCGCCAGGGCCCCGGCGGTGCCAAGAAACAATGTAAGAAATTTCAGTCGCATCAATGAACTCCCCAGTTGTATGGGCCAAGTATTGGCGCATCGGGGCGTTGCATCAAGTTAAATGCGTTTCACGTGGCCCCGGTCAAACCGGGGCCGACAGGGATCAGATACTATCAAGCAGGCCTTCACCAGCCGAGACCTCACAGACACCGGGGTTTTCTTCCAGATTCATCGCCACAACCTTGCCGTCTTCAACCAGCATTGCATAGCGTTTGGAGCGTGCAATCAGGCCTACGGGCGGGGCGTCGAAATCCATGCCGATCGCCTTGGTAAACTCGGACGCCGCATCGGCCAGCATGGTCAGCCCGGCCGCTGTTGCACCGGTGCTTTCTCCCCAGGCGCCCATCACGAAAGGGTCGTTGACTGAGATACAGATGATTTCCTCTACACCCTTGGCATCGAACTGGTCCTTGGTCCGCATGAAGCTTGGTACATGAGCGGTTGTGCAGGTTCCGGTGAACGCACCGGGTACAGCGAAGATCACAACCTTGCGCCCTTTGGTCTTGTCTGAAATCCGAACCTCCTCGGGGCCTTCGGCACCCATCTGGATCAGCGTGGCCTCGGGCAGCATGTCACCTGTTGCAATCATTTTTACGCTCCTGTCATTTGGATTTGCAGAGTCGGGCTTTGCCGCAATATAGGTGGTCGAAACAAAGTAACCACGTGAATTCTGCAGGGTGAGCGAAACATGAGCCATATTGTCGTGATCGGGGCAGGGCAGGCCGGTGCTTCTTTGGTAGCACGGCTGCGCAAGGACGGGTTCGAAGGTGACATCACCCTGATCGGTGCCGAGCCGCATTTGCCCTACCAACGCCCGCCCTTGTCCAAGGCTTACCTGTTGGGCGAGATGGAGCTGGAGCGCCTGTTCCTGCGGCCTGAGAGCTTCTATGCCGAAAACAACATCACCCTACGGTTGGGTCTACGTGTGACGGCGATTGATCCAGAGGCCAAGACGGTGACCCTCGGCGATGAGGTGATCACCTATGATGAACTGGCGCTGACCACTGGGTCCGACCCACGCCGCCTGCCCGCAGCGATCGGGGGCGATCTTGAGGGTGTCCATGTGGTGCGAGATCTCGCCCATATCGACGAGATGGAACCTCGGGTATCGGATGGCGCCCGCGCGCTGATCGTTGGTGGCGGCTATATCGGGCTTGAAGCCGCCGCCGTTTGTGCCAAGCGCGGGGTCAAGGTGACCTTGGTCGAGATGGCCGACCGCATCCTTCAGCGTGTCGCGGCCAAAGAGACAAGCGACTACTTTCGCACGCTGCACACCGAATACGGGGCCGACATTCGTGAGGGCGTCGGGTTGGATCGTCTGGTTGGTGAAAACGGCAAAGTGAAGGGTGCTATTCTGACCGACGGCACCGAGCTTGAGGTGGATTTCGTCGTGGTTGGCGTCGGCATCGCGCCGTCGATTCAATTGGCTGAAATAGCCGGGTTAGAGCTGGATAACGGCATCAAGACCGACGCCCATGGCCGCACCTCAGATCCGTCGATCTGGGCGGCGGGCGATTGCGCGTCGTTCCCGCATGGCGAAGGCCGTATCCGCCTGGAAAGCGTGCCGAACGCCATTGATCAGGCCGAGATCGTGGCCCAGAACATGTTGGGCGCGGCTAAGGATTACACTGCAACGCCATGGTTCTGGTCCGATCAGTATGACGTCAAGCTGCAGATCGCCGGGCTGAATACCGGCTATGACCGTGTGGTGACTCGCAAGGGTGAGGGCGCGACGGTGTCCTTCTGGTACTACAAGGGCGATCAGCTGATCGCGGTCGACGCGATGAATGACCCGCGCGCTTATATGGTCGGCAAACGCCTGATTGATGCGGGCAAGACCGCTGATCCGGCTGTTGTTGCCGACCCAGAAGCGGACCTGAAACCGCTGCTCAAAGCGTGAGGATCATCGCCGGAGACTTCCGGGGCCGGGCTCTGACTTCGGTTGGCAAAGGCGATGCCGGTGCGCATCTTCGCCCGACCACTGACCGGGTAAGGGAAAGCCTGTTCAACGTTTTAAATCATCAGATCGACTTCGACGGCTTGCAGGTTCTCGACCTGTTTGCGGGCACCGGTGCATTGGGACTTGAAGCGCTGTCTCGCGGCGCGTCCCACGTCACGTTTGTCGATGATGGGAGGGTCGCGCAGGGTCTGATCCGCAAGAATATCGCCCTGACCGGAAGCGCCAGCCAGACCACTTTGATCCGGCGGGATGCGACCCGTTTGGGCGAAAACCCGGGCGCTGTCTGTGATCTGGTTTTTCTGGATCCGCCTTACGGAAAAGCTCTGGGTCAAAGGGCACTGGCCGCGGCTACCCAAGGTGGTTGGTTGTCTGATGACGCTCTGATCGTCTGGGAAGAAAGCACCCCCATGCTCGCGCCCGAGGGCTTCACGCTGCACGACGCGCGGAAATATGGCGACACGCATATCTCGCTGATGTGGCGCACAGGGGGCTGAGATGCACGATCTGGTTATCTTTGATTGCGACGGCGTTCTGGTCGATAGCGAGGTTTTGTCCAATCAGGTCATGGTCGACAATCTCGCTGGCCATGGCCTGCACTTGTCCTTAGCCGAATGCATGTCCCTGTTTGTTGGCGGCACCATGACCGGTGTGCGCGACAAGGCGCGCGAGCTGGGGGCTGATCTGCCGGATGACTGGACTGATCAAATCTATGCGGAAATCTACGAGACGCTGAAAGCAGGCACGCCTCTGGTCGCGGGTATCCGTGAATTGCTGGCGCAACTGGATGCAAGCGACATTCCCTACTGTGTCGCCTCAAATGGGCGGCCTGAGAAAATGAAGATTACTTTGGGCCAGAATGGTCTTTGGGAGCGTTTTCAAGATGTGATGTTTTCGGCGCAGGTGCTTGGAACGGGCAAGCCCGACCCGACCCTGTTCCTGACCGCTGCACAGCATTTCGGCGCAACGGTGCCGGTTGTGATCGAAGACAGCGAAAACGGTGTCACCGCAGCAATCCGCGCCAATATGCGCTGCCTGGGCTACGCGGCCCATGATGATGGTGCGCGATTGGAAGAACTAGGGGCCGAAGTGTTCTCCGACATGTTACATGCGCCCAAGCTTTTGGGACTTTGAGCCATAAACGTGTTATGCTTGGTCCATGGACCGCGCTATCACACCTCCGCTCTGGGCTTTTTCGAAAGACGCCGACACCACAACTGGGCCTCCGCCCAAACCGATGCGCGCGCCGGTGTTCATTCACGACGCGGTCATCCCGTGGCGGGATGAAACCTTACTGCTGAAGCTATTACGCGATCAGGCGACCGATCAGGACGAATAGGTCGGGTGATATTTGCCGCCCGGTGACAAGGTGAAAATCTCAACCCCATCTGCGGTCACACCGACCGAATGCTCGAACTGCGCCGACAGCGATTTGTCGCGGGTCACGGCAGTCCAGTCATCGGACAGTGTCTTGGTTTCGGGACGCCCCAGATTGACCATCGGCTCGATGGTAAAGAACATGCCCTCTTCCAACACAGCTCCGGTACCCGGACGACCATAGTGCAGGACATTTGGTGGCGCGTGGAACACCCGGCCCAGACCGTGGCCGCAGAAATCGCGTACAACGCTCATCCGATGCGCCTCGACATAGGCCTGAATGGCGTGGCCGATATCGCCGAACGTATTGCCCGGCTTGACCATCTCGATACCTTTGAACAGTGCGTCGTGGGTCACCTGAATCAGCCGTTCGGCCTTGCGCGGCAATTTACCCGCCACATACATGCGCGACGTATCACCGAACCAGCCATCAACGATGACGGTCACGTCGATATTCAGAATGTCGCCATCCTTCAGCTTTTTGTCACCCGGAATGCCGTGACACACCACGTGGTTCACGCTGATGCAGCTGGCGTGCTGATAACCCTTGTAGCCAATGGTTGCCGATTCCGCACCTGCATCCTCGACCATCTGAGTGATCAGCCCGTCAATCGCACCGGTGGTCTGGCCGACAAAAACATGTTTAGCAATGTCATCCAATATCCGCGCAGCCAGCGCCCCTGCCGCATGCATGCCGGCAAAGTCACTCTGTTCATAGATGCGGATACCGTCTTTGGTCAGACGGCCACGATGTTCTTTCATCGGTGCGGGACTCCAAATATTTCACGCAGCACTTCTTTTACGCTGCTTGTGCAGAAAGTACCAGAGGGCTCGGTTTTCAACTAGTAAATAGGGTCTATCAAAGAAGTTTCTAGCCCGTGCCCCATTGCCGAGCGGGCTCAACCCAGACGCCTTCGGGCGTGATCCGAGTTCCAACGACAAAGCGTTCAACCCCTATCGCCGCCTCAAACGCCGCCGCATAGGCTGGGTCAATATCATCGGCCAGTGCAAACCGATTGCAATCGGTCCTTTGCACCAAATAAAGCATGATCGCCCGGTGGCCCTGTACGGCCATCTTTGCCAGTTCGCCCAAATGTTTGGTGCCGCGTGCGGTGACGCTGTCGGGAAACTCGGCGAGGCCCGCTTGGCGTGAGAGGGTGACGCTTTTGACCTCGACATAAGCATCGGGTAGGCCCGGCCCAGTCAGCAGGAAATCGATACGGCTGTTTTCACCGTATTTGACCTCGGGGCGCACGGTTTCATAGGCGGCCAGCTCGGGGATTTCACGCGCCTCGAGCGCCACCCGAAGCGCCTTGTTGGGGACTGATGTGTCGACCCCTGTGAAATGCCCGTTCTCATGATCGACCAGCCGCCAGCCGTATTTCAGCTTTTTCTTCGGATCGTCGTTGGGCTCCAGCCAGATTTTCTCACCCGGTTCTGCCAGCCCCATCATTGAGCCCGGATTGGCGCAATGGGCTGTCACCTCGCGCCCGTCTTCCAGCCTGCAGTCTGCCAGAAAGCGTTTGTAGCGGCGGATCAGTCGAGCGGGGACAAGGGGGGTTTCAAATCGCATGGCCAAGGGCCTATACCTGCCCTAACGGTCGATCAAGAGGGAGGGCGCGTCATGGCCAATCCAACCGCTGCAATGTTGGTGATCGGGGATGAGATCCTCTCGGGCCGCACCCGCGATGCCAATATGCACTATCTTGCCGGAGAGCTGACCAAACACGGCATTGACCTGAAAGAGGTGCGCATTGTCAGCGATGACGCGCCCGCGATTGAGGCGGCGGTCAAGGCACTGTCCGATGCCCATGACCATGTGTTCACCAGCGGCGGCATCGGCCCGACCCATGATGATATCACTGCCGATTGCATCGCCCGTGCCTTTGGCGTGCATATCGATGTTCGCGACGACGCGCGTGCATTGCTTGAGGCGCATTACGAGAAATCCGGGCTGGAACTGAACGACGCTCGCCTGCGCATGGCGCGTATTCCGGAAGGGGCCGAATTGATCGACAACCCGGTCTCGACCGCGCCCGGCTTTACCATCAACAACGTCCATGTCATGGCCGGGGTGCCTTTGGTTTTTCAGGCCATGGTTGCGAGTGTTCTGCCTTCGCTCATCGGAGGTAGCCCGCTTTTGTCGCAGACGCTGCGTGTGGATCGGGGTGAAGGCGATATTGCAGCAACTTTGGCCGCACTGGCCAAAGACTTCGGCGATCTTTCGATCGGCTGTTATCCGTTTCAGACGAATGGCGTCTTCGGAGCCAACGTCGTCGTGCGCGGCACCGAGGGTGGACGGATCGATGCCGCCATGACCCGCCTTGCGAAAGAGATCGAGCTTTGAATCCCGATTGGGCCGCCGTTGTCGATGGCACATGGCCTGCCGCCGGCTATCAAACGCAAGGCCCATTTCGACTGCGGCAAGGACAGGGCGGAGGTTCACGCGTTTCTGCCGCCAATCGCACCGGGGACGTCACCAGCGCCGATATCGATGCGGCCGAAAGCGCCATGCAGGCGATGGGTCAAAAACGCATCTTCTGCCTGCGGCCCGGAGATGAGGCGCTGGATGCAATGCTTGCGCAACGCGGCTACGACATCCTTGATCCGGTTAGTATCTATTCCTGCCCGGCGCAGCAGTTGACCGATATCCCGATCCCGCGCGTGACTGTTTTCAACATCTGGGAACCGCTGGCCATCATGCGTGAGATCTGGGCGCAGGGCGGTATCGGCCCCGAACGGATTGCGATCATGTACCGGGCACCGGGCCCAAAGACCGGCCTTTTGTTGCGCCACAGCGATCAGCCCGCAGGAACCGGCTTCGTGGCGATCCATGAAGGTATCGCGATGGTTCACGCGCTGGAAATCCTACCGGATCACCGCCGCAAGGGGTTGGGCCAGTGGGCCATGCGCGCCGCGGCCTTTTGGGCGCTGGACAATGGCGCGCAGACGCTTAGCGTGATCTGTACCAAGGCGAACGCGGGGGCCAATGGCCTCTACCACTCGCTTGGGATGAAGATCGTCGGAGAATACCACTATCGCCAGCGCGTCTGAGGAGGACGAATTGACCAAACAGGACATGCCCACTGCCCTGGATCTGCCAATGGTGGACCCACTACCGTCAGAGACGCAGAAATACTTTGATATCTGTGTTGAGAAACTGGGAATGGTGCCGAATGTCCTGCGCGCCTATGCCTTCGATATCGACAAGCTGAATGCCTTCACTTCGATGTATAATGATCTGATGCTGGCCGATAGCGGGCTGACCAAGCTGGAACGCGAGATGATTGCGGTCGTGGTGTCCTCGATCAACAAATGCTTCTACTGCCTCGTGGCTCATGGCGCAGCGGTGCGGCAGCTTTCGAGCGATCCGCAGCTGGGTGAGATGCTGGTCATGAACTACCGCGTCACCAAATTGGACGCGCGCCAACGTGCAATGCTGGATTTCGCCGCCAAGATGACCACCGCCAGCACCACAATCGAAGAGCCCGATCGCCAGCAATTGCGCGACGCCGGGTTCTCGGATCGCGACATCTGGGACATTGCCAATGTCACCGGTTTCTTCAACATGACCAATCGCGTCGCCAGCGCCACTGCGATGGTCCCTAATCCCGAGTATCACGCCCAGTTCCGATGATCCGTTTCCTGTTTCTTAGCCTCCTTCTGGCTGTGCCTGTGCAGGCGCAGGAACTGACGCTGCCTGCCAACGCCCGGCAGATATCTGACCGCACCAGCGCGCTGGACAGCTATGATTTGCCGACCGGTGAGTTTGCCGATGGCTCGGTTCCGTCGCGCACCGTCGAAGGGCGTGTTGAGCGGCTGACATGGCGACTACAGGCTGGATCCAGCACAACGCTGCAAATTCTCGCGCCGCTACGGGATCAGTTGCAGGAACAGGGCTTCGAAATCGCCTTCGAATGCGAGGCGCGCTCCTGTGGCGGGTTCGATTTCCGCTTCGGCACCGAGGTGGTGCCGACGCCTGACATGTATGTGGCGATCCACGATTACCGTTTTCTATCCGCCTCCCGCGGTGACGAAGCGCTGAGCCTGCTGGTCAGCCGCAACCCGCCGGATGGCTATGTGCAGATGATCCGGGTGACCCCGCAAGGTACGCAGCCTGCGCAGCCACTTGTGATCGAGGAAACTGTTGAGGGCCCTGCCGGGTTGCTAAACGATCTCAGCAGTACCGGACATGTCATCCTTGATGACCTGCACTTTCGCACCGGCGAAGTCGCGCTGGGCGAAGGGTCGTTTGCCTCGCTTGCGCTGCTTGCGGGCTATCTGGCCGACAATCCTTCGACCCGTTTGGCGCTGGTAGGGCACACGGATGATACGGGCGCATTGCAGGCCAATATTGCGGTCAGCACCAAACGGGCGGAAGCCGTGCGTGCGCGCCTGATCGAAGCGCACGGTGTTGCCGCCGACCGGATCGAGGCGCAGGGCGTAGGCTATCTTGCGCCCATTACCTCTAACGCTACGCCCGAGGGCCGCGATCTCAATCGCCGGGTCGAGGCGGTGTTGCTGGTCAACTAGCAGGCGCGAGCACCGCGGACGCCCTGTGTCCCCCTTGCCCTGAGGGCGCGGCCTGATGCACACTTGCAGCTAATCGGTGCGTCTGTCTTGCCATCAGGCCTGTTGGCAGTCAGTCCCACCAGTCACCATGCTTTGGGAGGAATGCGTCATGGCATCCAAAACCGAAGATACCACTCCGCCGGATAACACGGTCCCACAGCAATCCATGCCCGAGGTTAACAGGCTGACGGCCGAGGATATTACCGCATCGCTGAAGGCCGGGTTTTCCGACTTCCTCGCACACCCGGTCATGAGCGGCTTTTTCGGCCTGTTCTACGCGGTTTTCGGCATCCTGTTCGTTTGGTGCCTGGTCGGGCTTGGCAAGATCTGGATGATCATTCCTGCCGCCGTAGGCTTTCCGCTGGTTGCCCCATTTGCGGCCGCCGGGCTTTATGAAATGTCCCGTAGGATGCAGAAAGGAGAAAGCTTCGGTTGGTCCGAAATCCTCAGCGTCATGGCCCATCAACGCAAGCGCGAGATGGGTTGGATGGCCTTTGTCACCCTGTTCATTTTCTGGGTATGGACCTACCAAATCCGCCTTTGGCTGGCGATCATCCTGCAAAAGGCGTCCTTCTCGGATTTCGAAGGGTTCATGAACACCATCTTCTTCACACCGCAAGGCTGGACCTTTCTGGCGGTCGGCACCTGTATCGGCGCTTTTTTGTCGGCGGTCCTGTTCTCGGTGACTGTGGTGGCCATGCCCATGCTTCTGGATCGGGAAACCAACTTTGTTTCCGCCATGCTCACGTCCATTCGCGTGGTCGCTGAAAGCCCGGTGGTAATGCTCAGTTGGGCGGCGATCATCTCGGTCACCATGCTGTTGTCGCTGGTTCCGGCGTTTCTGGGGCTGATTTTCACGCTGCCGATCCTGGGCCATACCACGTGGCACCTGTATCAGCGGGCCGTATCACCAGAGACTAACTGATGCATCGCTAGACAAAAAAAGACCCGTGCCATTCAGCACGGGCCGTTTAGGTGCCACAGGGAGAATTCTACCAATCCATCGGACCCTTTTCAGCAAAGGACTCGACAAGAAAATCAATGAACGCCCGCACCTTGGGCTGGGTGAACCGGCCCGGCGGGTAGACCGCATAGACGCCCTGAACCTCATCCGGTAGCGATGGCATGGCGTCTACCACCTCGCCCGATTTCAGTGCTTCGGCATATAGATAGCTGGGCAGATGCGCGATCCCAAGCCCCGAGATCGCGGCGTTCAGCAGCGACTGCCCGTCATTCACGCTCAGCCAGCCAGCAGTGCGGACCTGACGCTTCTCGCCCGAAGGCGCCGTCAGCTTCCACACGCTGCCCGAGGATTGGCTGGAGTAATGCAGCAGTTTGTGTTCGTTCAGATCGTCGATCTTCTGCGGGCGTCCGAACTGCTCGATATATCTCGGCGACGCGACCATGCGTTTCACTGTTTCGGTCAGCTTACGGGCGCGCAGCGTGCTGTCTTCCAGCTCGCCAATGCGCACGGCCACGTCAAAGCCTTCGGAAATCAGCTCAACATAGCGGTTGTTCAGAACCATGTTCACGGTGATGTCCGGATAGGCCGACAGGAAGTCCGACAGGACCGGCGACAGGTGATTGACGCCAAAATCTGTTGCCACAGAGATCCGCAGCAGACCAGAAGGCGCAGATTGCATCGAAGTCACCAGCGCATCCGCTTCGCCTGCGTCGTTCAGCACGCGACGGGCGCGATCATAATAGGCCAACCCGATCTCGGTTGGCGAAACCCGGCGCGTTGTCCGGTTCAATAGCCTTGCCCCCAACCGCGCCTCGAGGCTCGAGACGTGTTTAGACACGGCTGATTTGGAGATGCCCATTTTCTTGGCCGCGTCGGTGAAACCACCCTGGTCCACCACGTTGGAAAAGGCCTCCATTTCAGTTAGTCGATCCATTCTCGTTCCCCAGGTCTTCCGTTCGTTGTCTCTTTATCGCGATCAATCTGGGCAAGAACTGGGCAGACATGGGATAATATCAGGGTTTTGAATCGGATCGTTTGCAACTAGGAAACGCCCGGGCCTAAATGCCGCGGACCATGCCTTTCGATGCAAAACCCCGTTTTCTGGACTTTTTTCCAATCGTGCTATGATGAGAATGGCATTTTTGTGACCACGGAGGAGACTATGAAAGCCCTATTTGCTGTCATTACCCTGTGTCTGACCGCCAGCCTCGTGTGGGCCGGGGGGGAAACACCATCGAATCCAGATGCGAAGGTCTATTTCGTGAACTTGTCTGACGGGGACACCGTGCAATCACCTGTGACCGTAGTCTTTGGCCTCAGCGGCATGGGCGTTGCCCCTGCAGGAACCGAGAAGGAAAATACAGGGCACCATCACCTCCTGATTGATCGCCCACCACTTGGGCAGGGAGAAGACGGTGCGGACGAACTGTCATACGGTCTGCCCGCAGACGACAATCACATTCATTTCGGTGGCGGTCAGACTGAGGTGACTTTGGAACTTGCTCCGGGTGAGCATACTTTGCAGCTGGTGCTTGGGGATGCAGGCCACGTCCCTCATGCGACGCCCATTGTGTCCGAGGTGATTACGATCACAATGGAGTAACAATTCACCTCCGCCGCAAAACGCGATTATGCGGCGGCAGGCAGCAGGAATATATCGCGGGCAAGCTGCGTGTTGAGACGTTCCGCAGAATACCATTGGTTGAGTACTGACTTGGCCATCAGGTCGGAATTTTCCTGTGCGAAACTCTTAAAGTCAGTAGCTTGCGTGTTGGCCAGCCGCTCTGCGATCAGGCTCATGAATGCGTAGGTGATTGTCAGATTGAACTTGTTCGGTGCGCCTGCGTTCGCTGCTAACGTGCGAATTCCCTTGGCGTAGATCGCTGCGGCATCGATGAAATCATACTTGCGTAGCAGGTCATAAGCGACTTGCACATGTTCGGCGTGTCCGAACGTTGCGTTGTCGATTGCGTGTGCTTCAAATGCGATGGTGACGTCGGCGTATCGCGATGCGCTCATTCTTCATCCTCCTTGAAACGGTGGCTGTCTTCAGCTGTCCAATCGAAGTCGTAGACACTTTTGAGTTGTTTGATCTTCTTCAGCGTCTCTTCAGAGAAGGCTGGCTTGTTCTCAAAGCTGTGCAGCGCGATGCCCTCAATCAGGTCGCCAAGGGTCATGTCCAGCGATTCTGCCAGCCCTTTGAGAACTTTCAGAAGCCGCTTCTCGATTCGAATTCCTGTTTGGGTGCGTTCTATTTTCTGACTCAAGTGGTACATATGTATATTGATAACAATTGAGTCAAGGAAAACGAAAAAAGCCGCCTCTTCCGGGGCGGCTTTCTCCAGCGCACTGGCATTACAACGTCAGAACGCTGCCGCCAGACGTGTGCCCTGATTGATCGCACGTTTGGCGTCCAGCTCAGCTGCCACATCTGCGCCACCAATCACATGGCAGGCGATTCCACGTTCGATCAGCTCATCCGCCAGCGACCGGTCCGAGACCTGCCCGGCACATAGGACGATCGACTCGGCTGCGATCACGGTTGGATCATCGCGGGTTTCACCAAAGCTGACATGCAGGCCGTCCTCGTCGATGCGCTCATAATTCACACCACCAACGAAACTGACGTCCTTCATCTTTAATGTCGCGCGGTGGATCCAGCCCGTTGTCTTTCCTAGCCCCTTGCCGTGACGCTGCGCCTTGCGCTGCAGCAGCGTGACCTGCCGTGCTGGTGCTTCGGGCTGCGGGCCCTCGGGGGCCAGGCCCGAGCGGTGTTCTGCGGGGTCGGTCACGCCCCATTCCTTCATCCACAATGGAAGGTCCGTGGTTGGGCTGTGACCGTCTTCCAGCAGGAATTCGGAGACGTCGAACCCGATGCCTCCGGCCCCGATCACGGCGACGGTGCTGCCGACCTCGGCCTTGTCGCGCAGCACGTCGATGTAGCTGAGCACATTGTCCCGTTCCTGCCCGGGTATCTGCGGATCACGTGGAGTGACACCGGTGGCGATGACCACCTCATCATAACCGGTCAGATCATCTACGCTGACTTCGCGGTTCAGTTCGACCGTCACGCCTAGGTCGTCCATCATGGTACGATACCAGTCGACCAGTCCCCAGAACTCTTCTTTCCCTGGCACCTGTTTGGCCATGTTCAACTGCCCGCCTATCTCGGCGGCGCGATCAAACAGGGTTACATCATGGCCGCGCTGGGCAGCTGTCATCGCTGTGGACAAACCTGCAGGGCCAGCGCCGACAACGGCCACTGTCTTGCGTGTCTCGGCCTTGCCGATCACCAATTCGGTCTCATGACAGGCGCGCGGATTGACCAGGCATGAGGTCAGCTTGCCGCTGAAAGTGTGGTCCAGACAGGCCTGATTGCATGCGATACACGGCGCGATCTTCGCGGCCTCATCCGCAATCGCCTTGTTCACGAAATCCGCATCGGCCAGCATCGGCCGCGCCAGAGACACCATATCGGCGCAACCGGTCGACAGAACTTCTTCGGCAACCTCAGGCGTGTTGATCCGGTTCGAGGTGATCACCGGAATCCCGACTTTACCCATCAGCTTCTTGGTAACCCACGCAAACGCTGCACGGGGAACGCTGGTGGCAATCGTCGGAATCCGCGCCTCATGCCAACCGATACCGGTGTTGATGATCGTTGCCCCGGCCTGCTCAATCCGCTGCGCAAGTTCAACGACTTCGTCATGGGTCGACCCATTGGGCACAAGATCAATCATCGAAAGGCGATAGATGATGATGAAATCGCTCCCCACGGCTTCCCGCGTGCGGCGCACCACCTCGATAGGCAGACGCATCCTGTTCTCGTATGACCCACCCCAGCGATCCTCGCGCTTGTTGGTGTGGGTCACGAGGAACTGGTTCAGGAAATACCCCTCGGAGCCCATGATCTCGACCCCGTCATAGCCCGCCTTCTGGGCCAGAACAGCCGCGTTGACGATGTCGCTGATTTGCTTCTCGATACCCTCTTCGTCCAACTCATGCGGCGGAAACGGAGAAATTGGGGATTTCACCGGGCTGGGGGCCACGCATTTCGGACCATAGGCATAGCGCCCCGCATGCAGAATCTGCATCGCGATCTTGCCGCCTGCCTCATGCACACGTTTGGTCACAATGGAATGGTTCGCCACCTCTTCATCATTGGTCATCATCGAGGCCCCGGGCAGCACCGAGCCCTCAAGGTTCGGGCCAATCCCACCGGTCACCATCAAAGCAACACCACCGCGCGCGCGATCCGCGTAGAACTCGGCGACACGGATCCAGTCGCCGGTCTCTTCCAGACCGGTATGCATCGAGCCCATCAGCACGCGGTTCTTCAACGTGGTAAAACCCAGATCCAGCGGGGCCAACATGTTTGGGTACGCAGTCATGGCAAACTCTCCCTCCCGACTTTGACCGTCAGATTGACCTTCGCGTCACCTTTGTCACGCGAAACCTAACGTCATTCCCTTTGCCTTTACTGCGGCGCTTGCTAGAGACGCAGCAAAGCTTAATCACGAGGCCGCGCATGACCCCTGATGAAATCGCCAAACTGCCCTATCGCCCCTGCGTGGGACTGATGTTGATGAATGCCGAGGGGAAAATCTTTGTCGGTCAGCGCAATGATCGTCACAAGGACGCCTGGCAGATGCCGCAGGGCGGCGTGGACAAGGGCGAAGACCCGCGCGATGCGGCCCTGCGCGAGCTTTGGGAAGAAACTGGTGTAACCAGCGATCTGGTCGACATCATCGCCGAGACCGACGGCTGGCTGCCCTATGACCTACCGCATGACATTGTGCCGAAAATCTGGAAGGGCCGGTATCGCGGACAGGAGCAGAAGTGGTACCTGATGCGGTTCTTAGGCCGGGATGATCAGATCGATATCGCAACCGAGCACCCCGAGTTCACCCACTGGAAATGGCAGACCACGACGCGGCTGGTCGATGAGATCGTGCCGTTCAAAAAGGACGTCTACCAGCAGGTGCTTTCTGCGTTTCAGCCGCATCTCGGGTAGTTCGGGTTAGGAACCAAGCGCCGTAATCACCGCTTTGGCCAGCGGCAGCGGGGAATAACCGGTATCGGACGGTGTAAGCCCCAATCGCACGATCACCAAATCACGCGAAGGGAATATCCCGACCGATTGCCCATCATGTCCGGCCATCCAGACCGCATCTTCGAACGGGGGTTCTCCACCCGGCACGTCGCGCCACAAGTGACCTTTGGCATATGCCCCGCCCGAGACAGCAACCGGTTCGAACATCCAGTCAGTGAACCCTTCGGGCAGAATTTGCTGCCCGTCCCATGTGCCGCCCTGCAGCAGGAATTGCCCATATCGTGCCCAATCCCGCGCTGTGGCGTACATATAGCTTGAGCCGACAAAGGTGTCAGAAACATCAGTTTCAAGTATGGCCGAGGTCATGCCCAGTGGCAGCAGGAGTGCGCGCTGCGGATAGGACAAGCTGTCATCTTTGACCTGATCCTGCCAGACCCGCGCCAAGACGGTGGATGTGCCCGACGAATAGTTGAATTCAGTATTTGGCTCAGCCTCGGCCTCAAGCGAAGTGACAAACCCCGCCATGTCGTCGCTCAGATATAACATCCGAGTCACGTCCGAGACGTCACCATAGCCTTCGTTCCATCGCAGGCCGCTTGACATGGTCAACATATCCTCGACGGTAATGTGCTGCCGGTTGTCCTCTGCCCAATCGGGAAATGAATCGACCAGTGTATCCGTCAACTTCATCTGACCGGATTTTATCAGCGTTCCAATCAATCCAGAGGTTATGGTTTTGGTCATTGACCAGCCCAGAAGAGGGGTATTTTCGTCGAACCCATCCGCATAAGCCTCACCAATGATCCGGCCATCATGCACCACAACTACGGCGCGGAAGCCCTTTCCCAGAATGGTCGGGTCCGACAGAACCATTGCCAATTTGGAGTTCTGCGCTGGGGCCACGGTGGTGCCTTCCGGCCAAAGTGCATCAGACAGCGCGGGCAGAGTGTTTAGCTGGGCGTTGACCGGTTGGGCCTCATGCGTATTCGCACATCCAAGCCCCTCGCGATATTGGCTGGTCGCAGGGGCGAAGATCCCGAGTAGCTTTGCAGATACTGATTGCGCCTCGGGGTCAACCGAGACCGAGACGTGTTTCAGCAACGGATGCCCGGGCGCCTGCACATCAACCGCCAGTATCTCCTGCGCATCCCGCCCGGCGATGAACACGTTAGAACAGACGATCTTGGCCGAATAGTTGGTCCCGACTCGCAACAGGTCGGGCGGAGAGATCAGCAGGTACCCAACGCCGGCCACAAGCCCCAACGCCAATGTTCCTGCGGTGATCCTGAGTGCTCTGCCTAACATGAATTGGCTCCCCCCTTACATCCAAAAAAAAGGGTAGCCATCCCGAAATGTGACGCACCAGCGTTACGTTGCGTTTCGCGGGATCAGAGCAATCCCTCAGCCCGCAGCAATTCCTGCATATTCGCCTCGGGCCGGGGGCCGATATGGCTGATGACTTCGCGTGCGCAGACGTTGCCAATTTTTGCGCAGGTCTCGTAATCGCGGCCCGTCGCCATGCCGAACAGGAATCCGGCGGCGAATTGATCGCCCGCGCCGGTCGCGTCCACGGGTACGACCTTTTCAACCGGTACATCGATGCGCGCGTTGCCGTTCAGAACAGTCACCCCGTCGCCCGACCGGGTGCAAACGACCAGAGGGCAAATCTCGGCCGTTTTCGCCAGCGCCTCCTCAAGATCGTCGGTTTCGAACAGCGATTTGATCTCGGCCTCGTTGCCGATTACAAAATCCAGCTCATTCTCGATCAGCAGCAGGAAATCGACCCGGTGCCGTTCTACACAGAACGGGTCAGAAATGGCGATGCCCGCCTTGCCGCCACCCTTATGGCAGTTGCGCGCGGCTTCAAGGAACGCGGCTTTGCCCTTTTCCTTGTCGAACAGATAGCCCTCGAGGAACATGATCTGGCTGTTGCCCGCGACGTCTTCCGAGACATCCCGAGAAGACAGCTCGGACGAAATACCCAGATAGGTGTTCATCGACCGCTCGCCATCCGGTGAGACAAAGATCATCGAACGCGAGGTTGGCAGCTCGCCCCCCGGCACCGGCGGGTTCACAAAATCCACCCCGTCTTCGTTCATCGCATCGGCATAGAAACGGCCCAGCGCATCATCATGCACCCGCCCGATAAACGCCGAATCCAGACCCAGTGCACCCGCACCCGCAATGGTATTGGCAACCGAGCCACCCGGAGTCTGCACCCGGCCTTCCATCGAGGCGTACAGTACCTCGCCGCGTTCCTGTTCGATCAGCTGCATGATGCCCTTTTCGATGCCCATCAGCTCAAGGAAACTGTCATCGGCTTGGGAAATCACGTCCACAACGGCGTTTCCGATGCCGGTCAGTTGGTAGGTTTTCATAGAGTCTTGTCCTCAAATTCGCAGAGATCGCGGATGATACAGGTAGGGCACTGCGGTTTGCGTGCCTTGCAGTGATAGCGGCCATGCAGGATCAGCCAGTGATGCGCATGCAGCTGAAAGTCGGTCGGTATGTTGTCTTCGATGGCGCGTTCGACGGCGTCCACATTCTTGCCCGGGCAGATGCCGGTGCGGTTGCCGACGCGAAAGATATGCGTGTCCACGGCCTGCGCCGGATATCGCCACCACATGTTTAGGACAACATTGGCTGTCTTGCGCCCCACACCCGGTAGCGATTGAAGCGCCGCGCGGGAGTTGGGCACCTCACCGCCATAGTCTTCGACCAGAATGCGACTCAGCTTGATTACGTTCTTGGCCTTCTGGCGGAACAGGCCGATGGTCTTGATGTGTTCGATCAGACCTTCTTCGCCCAGATCCAGCATCTTCTGCGGCGTGTCGGCGATCTTGAATAGCGCGCGCGTAGCCTTGTTGACGCCGGCATCGGTCGCCTGCGCTGACAGTGCGACGGCAACGACCAGAGTATAGACGTTTACATGCTCCAACTCGCCCTTGGGTTCAGGGTCGGCGTCGTGAAAACGCGTAAAGATCTCGCGGATCTTGTGGTATCCGAGTTGTTTGGCCATCCGAGCCTTAATGCCCTGCCAGACAAGCGGTCGCAATTGAAAAGGTGCGTTTTGGTTTTGCCCAGGCGCGGGTCTTGGTCGATTTATCCCTATGCCTCACTTCTGCAGTCGGAAATCCACCCCCGCCGTTGCAAGTTGATCCCTGATCCCCTGCCACCGGTTCGGATCAGCCGCCAGAACGGCTGCCGAATTGATCTGAACCCGGTATCCTCGATTGAGCGCGCCCTGCGCGGTCTTATTCACGCAATGACACCCGTCCAACCCTGTCAGAACCAGCGTTCCGATCCGATTGTCTTGCAGGAACCGTTCAAAGCCCGGCGAAGAAAAGGCGTCACCTACGGATTTTACAAACTCGGCATCGGGATTCAGCGCAAGGCGCGGATCCAACCCAACTCCGTCGGAACCTGCGTTGCCGCGCCCCTTATTGAACCACCCGTTCAGCAAGTTCGCCAGCCGTCCCTTGAATTCATGACGGATGGCAATCACGGACCAGTCAGACTGGCGGGCGCTGTCCGTCGTTGACCGGATCGTCGACAAGGCACCCTCAATTTGCGCGTCATCCCAGGTGGGTATCGAGGTAAAATCTGTTTGCATATCGATCACCAGCAGCGCCGTTTCAGGCCGCGATGCCAGGTCTATTTTGGGTCCGGTTGTCGGAGTGCCAATCTTTCGGATTTGCAAGAGGATGTACAACACGGCGATCATGATGCTTGCTGCCATTATCCAAAGGACGGTCATATCAGGCCTCCTTGGCGAGTTCTGCGAAATAGCGGGTCAGGGCCAGCTGAACCTTGTGATAGGCGGCAAGCTCTGACGCAGAAAAATCCTGTGCAAAGCGTGTCAGCTTGGCCATCTCATCCGCTCTGATAGCCGTGATCGTCTCTTCGCCCGCTGGGGTCAGCCGGTAGCAGTAGGTGCCTGCACGTTTGGGATTGGGCTGGCTTTCGATCAGCTGTGCGCCCATCAGCTCTTTTAAGATGCGCGAGACATATTGTCGTTTCAGCTGCAGCTCGGTGCATAGCACCGGGGCTGTCGCGCCGGGAGATAGCGACAGACCTTCCAAAAGGGCACGTTGCCCGACGGTCACGCCTTTGCGCTGGCTGCCCTGCTCAACCGCTGCCGTGATGTTCCGCAGCAAAGGCCGGGTGGCCTGAACTGCCTGATAAAGCTGATCCAACCTGTGTCCCATACCTGAATGGTAGGAGAAATCGAATTGATTCGTCAACTCAGTTGACAAGATAAAGCGCAGGTTCCGGGTCGCAAGATCGACAGGGGCAAGTTACTGTTCCTGTAACTGATGAGGTGACCGATGAACGTCCAGACAGCAGAAAGCGGATATCATTATAACGTCATGCGGCGCGCGATCGAATTGATCGATCAAGGCGGAGAGAGTCTCAGTCTTGATGAGTTGGCTCGCCAGATGGATATGAGCCCTGCCCATTTTCAGCGTCTGTTCTCACGCTGGACCGGGGTCTCTCCGAAGCGATACCAGCAATACCTGACTCTCGGCCATGCCAAAGCTCTGTTGCACGAGCGTTTCACCACGCTGGAAACCGCTCATAATGTGGGGCTGTCCGGCAGTGGGCGGCTTCATGACCTGTTCCTGAAATGGGAATGCATGAGCCCCGGTGAATATGCCCGCAAAGGCGCAGGTCTCACGATCTACTGGGGCTGGTTCGAGTGCCCCTTTGGCCCTGCGCTGGTTATGGGAACTGACAAGGGAGTCTGTGGAATCGCCTTTGGGGCCGAGACAGGCGAGGAGGCGGCGATGGAAGACATGATCTCTCGTTGGCCCAATGCTGATTTTGTCGAGGACCCGATTCGCCTGCGGCCTTGGGTGCTCAGCGCCTTCGGTGCGGCCAGCGACCGGTTGGAGCCGACCCCGCTCTACCTGATCGGCTCACCACTGCAGATCAAGGTATGGGAAGCGCTGATGCACATCCCTTCGGGGCAGGTCACCACCTATTCCGAGATCGCGCAGCGGGTCGGCTCACCCCAAGCGGTGCGCGCCGTGGGCACCGCAGTTGGGCGCAACCCGGTCAGTTGGCTGATCCCCTGCCACCGTGCCTTACGCAAATCGGGCGGCCTGGGTGGCTACCACTGGGGATTGCCCGTCAAGCGCGCCATGCTGGCCTATGAGGCGGCGCAGGCCGACGCCTGATTGACATTCTGGCGCGTCGTTGCCATATGCACGGCAGGTTCGGGTCCCCTGCCGTTCGCGGCCTTAGGCTTTGGTGAAACCCGATTGAATCACATCTGTTGCCCTTTCCAGGCGCGCGGATGGCAATGCGAACCCCGTCCAGATTTCGCGCCCGTTTCAGGAAACGAGGCACACCATGACACATATTCAGAACATCGCTCCGGTTGCGGAGCTGAAAGAGCAGGCAAAACGCCTGCGCAAACGCCTGCAGGACGCCGGAGTGAAGCTATCGCATAGCGAGGCGCTGGAACTGTTGGCGCATCAACTCGGTGCGCGGGATTGGAACACGTTGCACGCGATGGCAGGAAATCGAGTGCAGTTGCGCGTTGGTGACCGGGTTGAGGGCCGATATCTGGGTCAGCCCTTCACCGCCGAAATCCGCGGTCTGACCCAGATCGGGGATGGCGGACATCGCCGGGTGACCCTGCAGTTCGACGTGCCCGTAGATGTGGTCCGGTTCGACAGTTTTTCGTCCCTTCGCCAGCGGGTGACAGGTGAGATTGGCTGGGATGGTCGATCCACCCGCCACACGTCGGACGGAGAGCCGCAGCTTATCGTCCGACCTGCCTAAGAAACAAAGCGAGGCACCCTTAGGGTGCCTCACATTTTGATAGCACCAAGATTGACTATTCGGCGGCCCAACCGCCAACGGCCTTGACCTCAAGGAAGTCCTCCAAGCCCCAAACCCCGCCTTCGCGGCCATTGCCGGACTGTTTCATCCCACCAAACGGGGACCCAGCGCTGCGCGACTGGCCGTTCATCTCAACCATGCCCGAGCGCAAGACGCGAGCCATTCGGTTGGCGCGTGCACCATCTTGGGTCTGAACATAGTTGGTCAGCCCGTAAGGTGTGTCATTGGCAATCTCGATGGCTTCTTCTTCGGTGTCGAAGGGGATCATGGTCAGAACCGGGCCAAAAATCTCCTCGCGCGCGATGGTCATCTGGTTGTTGGCATCTGCAAAGACCGTAGGACGCACATAGTAGCCCTTGTTCAGTCCCTCAGGGCGACCGGTACCGCCTGCCACCAGACGCGCGCCCTCATCAATTCCTTTCTGGATCAGGTCCTGAATTTTGGTCCACTGCACTTCGTTCACCACCGGTCCGATATGTCGGCCTTCCTCGGTGGCACTGCCGACGGTGACCTTGTTTGCCACTTCGGCGGCTGTCTCAACCGCCTGATCATAGATCGGACGCTGCACCAGCATCCGGCTGGGCGCGTTACAGCTTTGACCGGTATTGTTCATCATGTGCAGGACGCCGCGTTTCACCGCCTTTTCGTCGGCATCGGCGAAGACCACATTGGCCCCTTTGCCGCCCAGTTCCAGATGCACTTTCTTCAGTGTATCCGCCGCATTCTTGGAAATCGCCGTGCCCGCGCGGGTCGAACCGGTGAAGCTGACCATATCAACATCTGCGTGCCCCGAGAGCTGAGAGCCCACGCCCACGCCATCGCCATTTACCAGGTTGAAAACACCAGCCGGGAAACCAGCCTCATCCATCATCTCAGCAAAGATCATCGCGTTCAGCGGGCTTTGCTCGGACGGTTTCAGCACCATCGTGCAGCCCGCAATCGCGGCGGCCCCGACTTTGAGCGTGACCTGATTCATCGGCCAATTCCATGGGGTGATCAGGGCTGCCACACCCACCGCTTCATAGATGATCCGGTCATTCGGCGCATGATCGCCCAACGGACGTTCGAATTGGAACGCCTTGGCGGCACGGATGAAGTTTTTCAGGTGATAGATCCCCGCGCCCGATTGCTGGCTGCGCGCCATTTCGATCGGTGCACCCATCTCCATCGACATCGCCTGGGCCAGATCCTCTGAGCGGGTGGCGTAAATATCGACCAGTTTCTCTACCAAAGCGATGCGCTCGTCCACCGGGGTTGCCATCCAACCAGGCAGAGCAGCTTTGGCCGCGGCGACCGCTGCGTTAGTGTCAGCCTCTGACCCCAATGAGATCACCGCGCATGGTTCTTCGGTCGACGGGTCGATCACTTCGAAATCATTCGGCTCTGATGGGGCGACCCATTTGCCGTTGATATAGAAATCGCGTTTTTCGATCATGGCTCATCCTCCGGATCAGGAATCAATCGACCGAACGGTCGGTTTTCATTCGCACTCTGTCACCCACCCGGGTGTCGGGCAAGGGTAAAACATAATTTGATCAAATTATCTACCTACTGAATCTTCTGACAGCGCAACATGAATGGTTTAACCTCTGCGCAAAGTGATTAGGTTGGCAGCAATCGACTCGCGATTTTTCACAGGAAAGGAGTTTCCCAATGGGTTTGCGCATCAATGATACGGTCCCGAATTTCACCGCAGAGACAGATCAGGGCACCGTCCAGTTTCATGACTGGATTGGCGATAGCTGGGCCATCCTGTTCTCACACCCCAAGGACTTCACTCCTGTTTGCACGACCGAGTTTTCGGCAGTTGCGCAGCTGAACGATGAATGGGCGGCGCGGAACACCAAAGTGATCGGCGTGTCGGTCGATGGTGTCGAAGATCATAAGAAGTGGAAAAAAGATATCGAGGCCTATGGCAACGCCAACCCCGGCTTCCCGATCATCGCCGATGACGGTCTGGCTGTTTCCAAAGCCTTCGACATGCTGCCGGCCGAGGCCTATCTGCCCGACGGCCGCACGCCTGCCGACAGCGCAACTGTACGCTCTGTCTTTATCATCGGACCCGATAAGCAGTTGAAACTGTCCATGACCTACCCGATGACCGTGGGCCGCAACTTTGCCGAGATTCTGCGTGCGCTGGATGGCCTGCAGATGAGCGCCAAGGGCGTGGCAACCCCCGCAAATTGGGTGCCGGGTGAGGATGTGATCATTCCACCTGCGGTCTCCAACGATGAGGCAAAAGAGAAGTTCGGCGAGTTCGAGACGATCTTCCCCTATCTGCGCAAAACCAAAGCGCCGTCGTAATCGGATCAACGGGCAGGGGGCGAAAGCCCCCGGCTTTTTCTAATGCGCAAACGCCGAGGTTGCGCCGCAAGGGGCAGATAGCTCCGGGCGCAGCATCTGCACTTCGTACGGTTTCAGAACCGGCAGCACCGTATCACCATAGCCGCCTGTGTCGGAATGAAGCTCAGGGAACAGCTCGAATAGTTCCTCCTTCACTGCACTGCTCATCGCGTCCAGCGTATATCCGCCGGGATAAAACGATTCCGACCACAATCCTTCGACATTCACCAGCTCATGCTGGTCGAATAGAATGTGAATGTACTCGACGCCCCCGCTTGGCGGTACTTGCGTGATAGACTTGCCGTTGAGCAGAGACTTGGCCGTCGCCAACATCATCGGGTGACTATGATGCAATTCCAATGCAGGTGAGGACACGACAACCCGATGCTGAGGTGACAGCAGCAGATCTCGCGATGGTGTCTGCGGCCCAAGACTGCCCGCACTGATCCGGATCGGGCAATGCTTAGGGGTCTGTCTCAGATCCGCCTCACTCATCCGTCGCCGACCCACCCAGCGCACGGCCCGACCGGTGCCATCTGCGGTGATCACATGATCGCCTGCTTTGACTTCTTCGATCAGACGCTGGCCCGATGGTGTCAGAATATGTGACCCCGAAGTAAAGCAGACAAAGCTGGGAAGGTTGTCATATTCGACCGCAGGTGCAGTACCCTGGGCCAGTGAGTTGCCTGTCAGTACATCGTTAACAGCAACGTTTCCCGAGGTCACAACGATGTATTGCGTACCTGAGAATTGCAGCAGTGTGTAGGTGACTGGTGCAACTCCGACCGTCGCGCTGTAGCCTTCAAATATCTGAAAGCTGCCGGAGTTGTTCAGCCCGGGGATTGGGAGGGTATCGAACTGTTGGCTGCCGTTGTTGTCCGGATTTTCGAGAAAATTATCATCATCAGTAATGGTGACCTGAAACCCCTGGGTCACCGTCACACTGGGGTTGCCAAACGGATCTCCGTCGATCTCAAAGATGGTGATAGAGGCCAAAGCGCGGCGACGTCCCAGATGATTTGGATTTCCTTAACTTTGAGCTAACTCAACTTAGAAGTGTTAACATATCGTTTACCGTGACGCGCAGGGCTCGAAAGCGGCACTGATCGAAAAAGGCAGATTGGCTATGGTTGGATCGACTGTGTGCACGCCTGCCGAGGCGGTGGTTGGGATCGGATACGTCAGTTGAACGCGGTCTCGCTGCCAAAGGATTGTATCTTCTGATGGAAACTGAAAGCCGCGCTGACTGCGCTGACCAGGCGAAACATTGCCATGATGTTCGATACCACAGAGGCTGCGTATCTCGAGGCGATCAACTGGGATCCGATTTTGGACGTCGAAAGGTTGCGTTGAAGGCAACCGTGACGCGGCTTTCTTTACTTTGGTTTGGGTGGACCCAATGAGTCAGATAGGATGGAAAAAGGATCATTTCGCCGGCTGCCGGGCGCAGCTTCTTTTTGTTCCGAAACGCACTCGCCTGAAGTATGCGCCAGTGAGGCAACTCGTTTCGAGGGTCGAGAAACTCAATCATTCCAGACGAACCTTCTTCGATCTCGGGTTGAGAAACATAGTACACTCCAGACCAATGCGCGCCGGGATGAGTATGCGGCGCATTGTACCCGCCGGAAGGATTGTCGTTTATCCACCCGAACAGTTTCAGGCGAAGTTTATCCAGTTCAACCTTGTCTGAGACCTTTCGTGTTATTTGAAACACCGCATCTTCGGCCGCGTCTCGCAAATTCTGAATAGCGGGCGTATCGCGATCAAAGAGGTTTCCGTTTGAGTGCCATCCGCCGCGATTGGATTTTGAGGTACCCTCGTCTTCCTCACGCATCTTTTCGGCCTCAAACAGAATCGCCGCATTAAGCGCTGCACTGTTAGGCACCACAAATCGCATCATTGGAGTAGAGAAGAGCTTTTCGAATTTCTTGGCTTCGGGCATATCCTCGGTGTCACCTTCAAAAACTACATGGCTGTAAATTCAGATCGGTCCGAGATCAAATTCAGGAATTTGCTCCTGAAAAATTTTTCGGCGCTTTCCAAATCCACGTTCCCGTACATTGCGCGCATTACCCAGTACCGTTGAGGATATAGTTCTTTGGTTCAAGTCTGGCCTAACCAACCTAAGTTATATTCCCATCGCAAAGCGCCGATGTTTTAGTTCAATTGGCAATTCCTTTGAGGATGGGAACATGAACAAGAAAACTATCGGTCTGACATCAACTTTCGTTCTGATGGCCACCACGGCGCTTTCGCAAACCACCAAGCAAGACATCATCGACGAACTCACAGAACAAGGTTTCCAACGAATCGAAATAACCAACACGCTGTTTGGGAACCTTCGCTTTGAAGCGACTGGACCTGGAATCGAGAGAGAAGTGGTGCTGGGGAAAGACGGAACCATCGTTCGGGATCGTTCAGAGCGAGACGATGAGTTCGACGATGAGGAAGATGACGACGAAGATTTTGATGACGAAGATGACGACGAAGGATTTGATGACGAAGGTGACGATGACGAAGGCGATGGGGAAAACGATAGCGAAGGCGACGATGGTGAGCGCGACAGCGAAGGCGACGATGGTGAGCGCGACAGCGAAGGCGACGATGGTGAGCGCGACAGCGAGGGCGACGATGGCGAGCGCGACAGCGAAGGCGATGACGGCGAACGCGATAGCGAAGGCGATGACGGCGAACGCGATAGCGAAGGCGACGATGGCGAGCGCGACGGTGAAGGTGACGATGGCGAAGGGGATGACGAAGGCGACGATGATTAATTCAGCTTCCAACTTGAGCCCAAGCGAGATTGGGGTTTGAACAAATGGTTTAAAAAAGAAGCCATGTTCAAAGCGGGGATCGCTGTATATGCGATCTCTGCTTTGACGTTCGTGATCGAATTGATTGGCGAAATAACAGGATACTACATTTTTTCCGCGAGTTGGGTGGTCCATGAAATCACGGCTCTCATCACCCTATTTGGGTTTATTCTTGGGGGGCTTTTGATTTGGCAAAGCCACAGGCTGTTTTTGCGACGTCACCAAGAAGTCAAACAGAACCTGCGAAAGGCTCAAGGCGAGTTTTTTCGAATGCTGGAACTACAGTTCGACCGTTGGGGCCTTAGTGCTGCGGAACGAGATGTTGCACTGCTCACCGTAAAGGGCCTGTCCCTCGCAGAAATAGCTAAACTGCGCGAGACCAGCGAGGGAACAATCAAGTCCCAGAACAATTCAATCTACAAAAAAGCTAAGGTCAAATCGAGGACGCAACTGTTAGGCGCGCTCATAGAAGAGCTTTTGATCGAAGAAAAGAAATAAACCAAGAAACGATCGGATATCGTCGTAAATTCATTCATTTATCGGCAATGAGTAGAAAAGAACGCCCAAGTAGATGCCTCGGGGCTGTAAAGCCAACGTTTTAAGTGGTTGCGAGGCTCTGTTTCAGGGCAATGCACTCAGCGATTAAAACTGTATCCTCATCTAAATTGAAGCCTACCCCAGCACCAGCTGATGATCGGCACATTCCACAGTATCGCTTCGGCACTCGACATTCGCCCAAAGAAAAAGGCCCCGGCAGATTACCGGGGCCTTCGTTCTTGCAAAAGAGGCAGATTACTCTGCGCTTTCCTCTTTCTTTTCTTTCTTCTCGGGAACGATCTCTTCGCCGGTTTCCTGATCGACAACTTTCATCGACAGGCGCACCTTGCCGCGATCGTCAAAGCCCAGAAGCTTGACCTTTACTTCCTGACCTTCTTTCAGAACATCCGACGGATGGTTCAGGCGGCGGTTTTCGATCTGGGACACGTGTACCAGTCCGTCGCGCTTGCCAAAGAAGTTCACGAAGGCACCGAAGTCGACGATCTTGACCACTTTACCGGTGTAGATCTGGCCCTCTTCCGGCTCAGCAACGATCGAGTGGATCATCTCATAGGCCTTCTTGATCGATTCACCGTCGGGCGACGCGATCTTGATGACGCCGTCGTCATTGATGTCGACCTTGGCACCCGAAACCTCGACGATCTCGCGGATGACCTTACCGCCCGAACCGATCACTTCACGGATCTTGTCGGTGGGGATGTTCATGGTCTCGATGCGCGGGGCGTGGACCGAGAATTCGTTGGTCTCGGACAGGGCTTTGCCCATCTCACCCAGAATGTGCATCCGGCCGTCCTTGGCTTGCGCCAGGGCTTTCTCCATGATCTCAGGCGTGATGCCCGCAACCTTGATGTCCATCTGCAGCGAGGTGATGCCGTTTTCGGTGCCAGCCACTTTGAAGTCCATGTCGCCAAGGTGGTCTTCGTCACCCAGAATGTCCGACAGGATGGCATAGTTGCCGTCATCTTCCAGGATCAGACCCATGGCCACACCGGCAACCGGTGCTTTCAGCGGAACGCCCGCATCCATCATCGAAAGCGAACCACCGCAAACCGACGCCATCGAGGACGAGCCGTTGGATTCGGTGATCTCCGACACGATGCGGATCGTGTAGGGGAAGTCGGTCGCTGCAGGCAGAACCGCCTGCAGGGCACGCCATGCCAGCTTGCCGTGGCCGATCTCACGACGGCCCGGACCACCCACGCGGCCAACTTCACCCACCGAGTAGGGAGGGAAGTTGTAGTGCAGCAGGAAGTTCGATTTGAAGTTGCCGTGTAGCGCGTCGATGAACTGTTCGTCGTCACCGGTGCCCAGCGTGGTCACGGCCAATGCCTGAGTCTCACCACGGGTGAAAAGGGCAGAACCGTGTGTACGCGGCAGCATCGAGGTTTCTGCGACGATCGAACGGATATCGGTGGTCGAACGACCGTCGATACGCCTGCCGCCTTTGACGACGTCACCGCGCAGTATGCCTGCTTCCAGCTTCTTCATTGCGGAACCGAGGTTGCCGTCTTCCAGCTGCTCTTCGGTCAGCGCTTCCTTGATCGCTTCACGGGCCGCGGCAACAGCGGCGGTGCGCTCTTGCTTGTCGGTGATCGCGAACGCGGCGCGCATCTTCTCTTCACCGGCAGCCGAAACAGCGGCGGACAGCTCCGAGTAATCGGGGGCGACGAATTCGAACGGCTCTTTCGCGGCTTCTTCGGCCAGCGAGATGATCAGGTCGATCACGGGCTGAATTTGCTCATGCGCGAAGTTTACCGCGCCCAGCATTTCCGCCTCGGACAGTTCGTAAGCTTCCGATTCCACCATCATCACGGCGTCTTTGGTACCGGCAACAACCAGGTCCAGACGCTGTTCAGGGTTCAGGCGCAGGTCCTGCATGTCGTCGACGGTCGGGTTCAGAACGTATTCGCCATCCTCGAAACCAACGCGGGCACCGGCGATCGGACCCATGAACGGCGCGCCGGAAATGGTCAGAGCAGCGGATGCCGCGATCATCGCAACGATGTCGGGGTCGTTGACCAGATCGTGGGACAGCACGGTGCACATCACCAGAACTTCGTTTTTGAAGCCGTCAACAAACAGCGGGCGGATCGGACGGTCGATCAGACGCGCGGTCAGCGTCTCTTTCTCGGTCGGGCGTGCTTCGCGCTTGAAGAAGCCACCCGGAACCTTACCGGCGGCATAGTATTTTTCTTGATAGTGTACGGTCAGCGGGAAAAAATCCTGACCGGGCTTTTGAGCACGGGCAAAGGTCACGTTTGCCATCACGCTGGTTTCGCCCAGCGTGGCAATCACGCTGCCGTCGGCCTGACGGGCAACCTTGCCGGTTTCCAGTGTCAGCGTCTCTTCGCCCCACTGAATCGATTTCTTTGTTACATCAAACATATGCGTATCCTAGAACGGAGCACTCCCGCCCCTGCGGGTCTCCGGTTTGCATGGCGGCCCCATTGCCGCCGACCCCACTTTATCTTCCATTCGAGTGCCGGGGTCAGGGCACAACGTCTCAGATGACAGGCCCATACATCAGTTTGCAAGCTTTGGAAAGTCGGGAGTTTTTGGGGGGCAGGGGATTGCCTAACCCCCGCCCAAGCTGGGCAGGGGCCGATGTATCAAAGGATAGCGTGCGCCAATATCATCACCACGCCGCAGCCCAGCGCATATCCGGTGTCGACTGCGATGGCGAAGCCGCTTTTCTGCGCCCATGCCCCGACCGATGCGGCCTGAGCAGCCACTGCGAGGATCGCCAGCACCGCAACGCCAAGGCTGTTGTTGGTCTCGGTCACCGCGATCACAGCGGCTAGCAGGATCAGGAAAACGATCTGGGCCGCCATCTGCGGCAGGGGTGGAGATTCGGGCGGGGTGGGGTCGATCCGTGTTCCCTCGGCCCAGCGTTTCTGAAAGCCGACGGGTCCGTAGACCAGCCAGCCCAGCAGAAAGGCGGCGATCACACCCACGCCAAGGGCGAGCCAGTTGATCACAGCGCACCCTCCAGCGTCTCAAGGATTCGGGTCCAGCCACCTTCGTGATTGTTGCGGCTTTCTTGCGAAGGGAAACGGATGTGATGCAGGCGCAATTCCGTGCCCTTATCGGTTGGAGTGAAATCCAGCGTCACGGTGGAATCGTCCTGACTGTAAGGAGAGTTCCAAGTAAATTGCAGCCGATTGGGCCGGTCGATCACTTTGTATTCGCCCTCATGCGGCAGGTCCCCGGCCTCGGGCGCGCGCATGATGATCTTGAACCGGCCCCCTACCTTGGCGTCAGAATAAGCTTCGGGCACTGACATGTTGGGACCGGGCAGCATGAACTTGGCCAGCATTTCCGGGTCTAGCCAAGCATCAAACACCTTTTCCGGCGGGTGCGGAATGGCGCGGGTTATTTCAAGGGACAGTTCCGTCATCTTCTGGGTCCTCCAAAGCAGTTTCCAAGGCGTCCAGCCGAAGCGCCCAGATCGAACGCAGCCCGGCGAACCAGTCATCCACGGCTGACAAGGGGGCCATCTGCACCTCGATCAGATGCTCGCGCCATTCCGTCCGACGCCGCACCAGCCCGGCATTCTCGAGCACCTTGATGTGCTTGGACACCGAGTTGAGGCTCATATCGAATTGCCGTGCAATATCCGTCACCCGCAAGGGGCCCTGCTGCGCGAGCATCGTTAGGATGACGCGGCGGGTTGGGTCGGACGCGGCCTTCAATATAGCGCTTAGGTCATAGCGATTCTCTCGTTCAACCATTTGGATGAATTACATGCCTTTTCTGCTTCAGTCAACCATTTGGTTGAATAACAGGATATTTGCAGCTCTGAAAGCTAATTCGGTCGCTCCCACCGCCTAACTATTCGCGAAATCGAATATATTTGGTGAAAATTTAGTATCCGTATAGGCTGAAACCACCATACCTGCGGTCGAAACGACGGAAACGCGCCAAGGGAATACGAATATCACCTCCGTCCGCCGGTCGAATACCTTGGCGTTTGCACGTAGCGAACAGAAGGGCAGACGCATGGCACAAACCAAGAAAATGCTGGATCCGGATCCCCGGATTTATGACTTTGAGACCGAATATGAGCTTGGACAGGACAATGTCCGGCCTTTCGGTCTGGACATCCATAACCCGGTCTTTTTGATCTCTAGTATCCTGATCTTTGCGTTCGTCCTGATCGCGCTGGCGAATCAGGAATCCGCAGCCACGTTCTTTGGCTGGCTCCGGCCATGGCTGACCAGCACGTTTGACTGGTTTCTGGTGCTGTCGGTTGACGCAATCACCCTGTTCTGTCTGGTGTTGATCATCTTGCCGGTGGGCAAGGTGCGGATCGGCGGCAAGGACGCCAAACCCGACTATTCCTACGCCGGATGGATCGCGATGATGTTCGCGGCCGGGATCGGCATCGGGCTGTTGTTCTTCGGCGTGATGGAGCCGGTCTATTACAACTTTGCAGAAGACGGCAACGCCCGCCCACTGGGCATCGATATCGCTGTGCCGGGTAACGAATATATCGGCATTGTCGGCACGATCCATCATTGGGGTCTCGAAGGCTGGGCGGTATATGCGGCCGTTGGTCTGGCGCTTGCAATCTTCAGCTATAATCTCGGGCTACCATTGACCCTGCGTTCGGCTTTTTATCCGATCCTGGGCGAGCGCGTCTGGGGCTGGTGGGGCCACATCATCGATACTCTGGCAGTATTCGCGACCCTCTTCGGCCTGACCACATCATTGGGTTTGGGCGCACAACAGGTGGCCGCCGGGCTGTATGAGGTTTTTGGCATCGAACCCAGCCCCACCGTCACCGTCCTGCTGATCATAGGCATTACGATGATCGCACTGGGCTCGGTCCTGATGGGCATGGATGCAGGTGTCAAACGGTTGAGTGAGATCAACATGATCATGGCCGTAGGACTGTTCATCTTCGTCATCGTAGTTACCGGTGTCGGAACTGCCATTGCACGGTACTTCAACGTGATGGTGGATTACGTGACCCATCTACCGGCCCTGTCCAATCCGTTTGGTCGGGAAGACACCAGCTACTTCCACGGCTGGACAACCTTCTACTGGGCCTGGTGGATTGCGTGGTCACCTTTCGTGGGCATGTTCATCGCCCGCATTTCCAAAGGTCGTACGGTGCGTGAGTTCGTGATCTGCGCTTTGTTGGCACCCACTGCGGTATGTGCCTTGTGGATGTCGACCTTTGGCGGCGCAGCCATCGACATGCTGAACGCAGGCGGCGCAGAAGGCGTCCGCGCCACGGTGATCGACAGCTACGCCCCAGAAGGCGCGCTGTTTGGGTTCCTGAAGGAACTTCCGCTCTACGGCATCATCGCACCCATCGCGCTGATCCTGATCGTGGTGTTCTTTGTGACATCGTCGGATTCGGGCTCGCTGGTGATCGATACGATCACGGCAGGCGGCAAGATGGACGCACCAGTTGTGCAACGCGTGTTCTGGTGCACGCTTGAAGGCCTTGTTGCAATCGCACTGCTGCTGGGCGGAGGTCTCTCTGCCTTGCAAGGGGCAGCGGTGTCGACTGGAATTCCGTTTACCTTGGTGGTTCTGATCATGTGCTACTGCCTGTGGCTGGCGCTTAAATCAGAAAAGGCCAAGATGTAACTGGGATTATCCTGAGAAAAACGAAACGCCCGCCAATTCGGCGGGCGTTTTTGGTCCGGAGCGGCCCCTGTAGGGCGTGCCCATGCAGAAGTCGTCGGGAGCGTACCAAACGGCGGTCAGTGCAGCGAATCCTTGCGATTGCCTTGGGTTGGATATTCCATCTTTTCATCTTCTAGGATCCCGCGAAGAACCGCCGCTGTCTCAACCTTCGAAATTGCCTTCTTATGGTCGTAGGGATTATTCAAAATCGACCGCGCATTTGTGGCGTTGGACGTCTCAGACATCTTGGTTGCAAACACCCGGCTCAGAATTGTCTTCAATGGCATCATTCAACTCCCGCAACATATGGTCATCAAATCCTTGCCGCTGCGGGTCAGGTCCAAGCCACTTGAGGGAAGGGCTCAAAGACCAACTTCCGTGAGTGTGAACCCGCAGCGACACCGTCCATGTAAGAAAAATGGGGTGCCGAGAAAGGGGGAAGAAATCTGCTGTTTGCATCATTTTTTTGACCGCTTGGAAAAAAATCACGGCACTGCTTACGCTTACGTCAACCTTCTAACCTAGGGCCCGGCTTTCGCGACGCGGCGTCACAATTCGAAACCCAAGGTCAGCCACCCGGATACCGCCCGTCGCCGCGCCAAATTGGACAGAAAACAAAAGAGCCCATACCCTGACTCCGGGCAACTCTTGGCGCAGCGCGTGTTTCTTGTGATGTGACCTGCCCCCTCGATGTTTTTGAAGTTGGATTTTTCCGGGACCGTAACGAGGATGCTGTTATGAACCTTTCACGATTGTCTCTGTTGCTGGTCGTATTCATTGACGTGATGGGTTTTGGATTGATCGTGCCGATTTTCAACACGATCCTGCTGGATCCACACCAGGCTTTCCTCGCACATGGAACAGCGACGAATATCCGCCAGCTCGACTATACGATTCTGATTGTCGTCTTCTTTCTGTTCTACTTTTTCGGGGCGGCCTTCATCGCCAAGTTGTCGGACTATATCGGGCGTAAAACAGGCATCATGATCTGCCTTACCGGTGCCCTGATCGGCTACGTTCTGACTGTGGCCGCGATCATGACGTCCAGCTATTGGCTGTTACTTTTGGGGCGCGCCATTTCCGGGTTTACGACGGCCAACCAACCCATTGCGCAGGCCGCATTGATCGACATCAGCCATGACGATCAGGAGAAATCAAAAAACCTCGGGATGATTGTTGCGGCATCCGCGCTGGGCCTGCTCGGGGGGCCACTGATTTCAGGATTGCTCAGCGACCAAAACCTGATGGGATCATTTGCGTCACTGGAACTGCCTTTCTACGTCGCCATTGCCCTGATCCTGATCAACATGGCACTGATTCTGTTCTTCTTCTCCGAACCCGGTTTCAAAAGACAAAAAATTGACTTCGGGCTTTTAGATGTTGTTTTGAACCTGTGGAAAGTCTTCTCGAACCCGGTCGTTTTGCGGCTTTCGGTCGTCATGTTGTTCTCGCTGATGTGCCTGAATGCGTTTTTCTTCTTCATCGACACGTATCTGCTGACCCGGTTCAAGTTCAGTACGCTTCAAAACAGCATGGCCCTCGCCGTGTTCGGAGGCTCCATGGCCTTTGGCAGTGCCTACCTCACCGCGCCGCTGCACGAGCGGTACAAAAAGTTTCCGATTCTGTATGTCTCCATTGCAGCGATGGCACTTGGGATATTGGCCTTCATGCTGAACCCCATGGCCGATCTGACCTATGTCCTGATTGTTCCGATAACCATCGCGTTCGCGATCATGTACCCGACCATGCTTTCGTTGTTTTCCGCGAGCGTCGGCCCAACCGAGCAAGGTTGGGTCATGGGTGTGACAGTCGCCATCTACGCGTTGGGCTCCGGGACCATTACGGCCCTCAGCGGGTCCCTCATGGCTATCAATTTGCGGATGCCTTTCGTGCTCGCGGTCATCTGCGGTGTACTGGCATTGATTGCGATGGCGAAACTGTTTCGCCATCCCGGCGTTCAGGCGCTTGATACCAAAGGCAAGTAGGTTTCATCAGTGTGTCCCGAACGAAAATGGGCGCGCCCGCTACAGGCACGCCCAGTAAAAAAGGGAGGACTATGAAAAACCTGACGCTCGAAACAAAAGAAGCGCCTACTCACTAACATCCTCAGAATGGCGCAATCTTTGACCGCGTTCAGTGAAGTGGTTCACAGGAAGTTAAAAAAAGTTTGCGCTTCTTTGCGTAGCGGTAAGGTTTGGGCCGCAGGTATGTGTGTGCCGTCTCTCATGAACATGACGGGAAATTCGCGCGCCGCACAGTTCACTAGATTAGACAGTGACCAAAACAAATACGCCCACCAAATGGCGGGCGTACAAGATGTACAATTTGTACGAACAGGGCCTCAGCGCCTGTACAACATGAACAAAACGCGTTTAGCGGCGGATGCCCAGCTTTTTGATCAGGTCCTGATAGCGTGCTTCTTCTTTGCCCTTCAGATAGTCCAGCAGCTTACGGCGCTGAGCAACCATCTTCAGCAGACCACGACGCCCGTGGTTGTCTTTCTTGTGGGTTTTGAAGTGCTCGGTCAGGGTGTTGATGCGCGAGGTCAGGATAGCAACCTGGACTTCAGGCGAACCAGTGTCGCCGTCCTTGGTTGCGAATTCTTTCATGACGCGTGCTTTATCAGCGGCAGTAATCGACATCGGGGTCTCCTTTAAAGGTTAGAGTTGATGGCGCAGGCCGGGATGTCGTCCAGCACAGGCCCATGGAGAAAACCGCACCGATTCCGATGCGGATGGGCGCGTATAGGCGCATTCACCGCAAATGGCAAAGGGATTCTGCAGGCTCAACTAGTGAAGGCGTACTGCTCCAACTGGGCTTCGGTCACAAACTGAATATCTTCAACAGTCAGACCCTCTGCGCCAAAAAGCTGAGCGACGTCTTCGCCATTGACCCGAACATGGGTCAAGCTGTTGTTTTGACTGTCCTGTTCGATCGTCAATTCCGGTTCTTCCGGGTTGTCCCAGGTGATCAGAAGCTTGTCGTGACCGATCTGGAAATCCATGATTGTCGTGGCTTCCTGCTCGGGGTCGGACTGCACAACGATCTCGTCCTCACCCTCTCCACCTGTGACCACATCGCCGTCTTCGGCAAGAATGACATCGTCCCCAGAGCCCCCGTTCAGGAAGTCGCGCGCAGGCTCGTCCAGGCCATCTTCTCCGGACAAGATGTCATCACCATCTCCGCCAAACAGGGCGTCTTCACCGGCACCCCCAACAAGGTAGTCGTCGCCATCTCCGCCTTGTAGCGCGTCGTCGCCGTCATCGCCGCTTAACGTGTCATCGCCCTGACCACCAAAAAGCCGGTCATTCCCATCACCGCCGCTCAGATCATCTGTTCCGAAATGACCATACAGGTCGTCATTTCCTGACATTCCGTCCAACGCGTCGTCACCATATTCACCATGGAGCACATCATTCCCGAGGTTGCCAAACAGGACGTCCCCGCCACCACCACCATACAACACGTCGTTGCCAGCGCCGCCGTCGATCCAGTCGTCCCCGCCATATCCGTTGATCTGATCGTTGCCTTCCTGCCCGGTCAGAACATCCGCATCCTCATCGCCCGCAATGACCAGATCAACTTCATACTCGGACACAATCTCACCAGTGTCAGAGCGGGTTTCCTCGGCAGAGCTGGGCTCGTCGATATTCTCGTCCGCGTCAAGCAAATTGCCTTCCGACAGGTCGTCGTCGACCGTTTCCTCGATGCGATCGTCTTCATCCTCGTTGTCGCCTTTGTCTTCTGGCACAAGTACGTCGCTGATTGCGTAGGCCGCACCACCCATGGCGGCCATTCCGAATAATCCGATCAGAAACACATCTACCCTCCGCAAGCACAATGGCTCCGAGTGTAAAACATCTCATGCAAACAATGGCTTGGTCAAAGCGAAGCTGAGAGCGTGGTTAATCCTTTATCACCAGGGTTCGGGCTGCTGAGTGTACGCAATGTAGAGAGGATGCTTCGGATGCCCGTCCTTGGTCAGCCCAAGGTGGAACAAGGGCTGGCCCGTGCCGCGCAGCAAGTCCTCAACTGCGGGGCCGCGTTCCAGATGTGCGCCATGGGTGCCCCAGGCGGCGATGACCTGATCCGCCCATTCCACGCCGTCTAGGATGGCTGCGTCATTCTCAGGCCCCACCGGAT
Source organism: Ruegeria sp. C9 (assembly GCF_056537585.1). Lineage (NCBI taxonomy): Bacteria > Pseudomonadati > Pseudomonadota > Alphaproteobacteria > Rhodobacterales > Roseobacteraceae > Ruegeria > Ruegeria sp. C9. The sequence goes on along the minus strand of NZ_JBQFRU010000001.1, from coordinate 772,128 downwards.
CTGCAGATGCTCGCATCTTGCGCGGATCAGTGTCGCGCCAGGCAAAGATATTGGTGACCTGAAAAGCTCCGAAACCCAGTGTGCGTGCGCGACGCTCGCAACGTTCCACCGTGGGGTCGTTCTGCACCTCGGTCGCCGTCGACGGATTCAGCATCACAAACAACGCCTTGCGGCCCGCCGGGTTCCAGATACGGGTCAGGCTATAGCGGTATTTTTCGCAATCGGAGTAGATAGCAGTCGAGGGCGCGTCGCCCTTGGTGTGAGAACGGGTGATCATGCAGTCGGGTTTGGCTGGAATTAGGCCCGTTTACAAGGGGCGATGTCCTGTTTCTTAACTTGTGCTATACCTGCCTTCATTTGAACGGCTTATTCTGGGGGAAGACATGACATTCGAGACATTGGATCCGGCGGATTGGGAGCAGACCCGCAAGTTAGCACATGAGATGCTGGATATGGCGTTGGATCATACGCGTGATGTGCGTGATAGGTCGATTTGGAAAGATATGCCGACTGCCATACGCAACGGGTTCGAAACGCCCGCACCTCAGCAGGGTATGCCGTTGGGTGATTTGATGGATGATGTCCAGTCTCAGGTCATGCAGTATCCAATGGGCAATATTCATCCCCGGTTCTGGGGCTGGTATATGGGCGCGAGCAATTTCACAGGCGCGATGGCGGATTTTCTGGCGGCGGTTCAGGGATCGAACCTAGGGGGTGGGAATCATGCGGCAGCCCTGATCGACCGACAAGTCGTCGACTGGCTACGCGAGATGATCGGTCTGCCGGAGGGGGCCAGTGGGACATTGGTCAGCGGCGGCAGCGTGGCAAACTTGATCGGGCTGACGGTGGCCCGCAACGTCAAATCCGGGATCGACATGCGCGAAGAGGGCATCGCCGCCATGGATAAGCCGATGCGGTATTACGGATCGGATCAGATGCACAGTTGTCACCAAAAGTCGCTCGAAACACTGGGTCTGGGCAACAAGGCGCTGCGGCGCATTCCTACGCAAGACGATTTGACGATGGATCTTGAAGCGCTTGCCGGCATGGTCGCGCAGGATCGCGCAGACGGCCTTAACCCCGCTTGTGTGATTGCCACCGCCGGAACCGTGAACACAGGCGCCATCGACGACTTGTCGGCGATTGCCGATTTCTGCCGCAAGGAAGGCCTGTGGTTTCATGTTGACGGCTGTATCGGTGCGTTAATTGCAATCGCCCATGATAACAGTTGGCGCGTGTCCGGCATCGAACGCGCGGATTCCGTCGCGCTCGACCCACACAAATGGTTACATGCGCCTTTCGAAGTGGGTTGCGCGTTGGTGCGAAGCCATGATGCCCACCACGCGACATTTACTCTGACCCCGGAATACCTGGAACCGCAATCCCGAGGCGTCGCCGGGGCGGCGTTTTTGCACGATTACGGCATTCAGACTTCGCGTGGGTTTCGAGCGCTCAAGGTCTGGATGTCCTTGAAGGAGCACGGCGTTCAGAAATTCGGCAGGCTCATTGATCAGGATATCGAAAAGGCGCGTTATCTGACTTCGCTGATCGAGGCAGAGGATGACCTCACCTTGATGTTCCCCACCAATATAAACATCGTTTGTTTCCGCTATGACCCGGGCGGTCTCAGCCCCGAAACTCTGCGTGCGATTAACAGCGAAATCATGTTGTGCCTGCAAGAGGAAGGCACAGCGGTTTTATCGGATACAACGGTTCAGGGGGCGCATTGCCTACGGGTGGCGGTCAACAATCACCGCACGCAAAAGCAGGATCTGGATCTACTGGTGTCCGAGATACTTCGACTGGGTCACAAATTGCGTATCGCCGCCTGAACAGTCATCAGTTGGCGGCAAAGACGCGGCTTGGGTGCAATTCGCCCGACTTGTAAATTCCTACGGCCACGGCCTTGCCATCCAGCGAGGCCCAGGCCTCGTCGCCGTATTCCACGTCAGAGGCCAGCACCATGCCCGGATTGCCATTCCGCAGACGGGTGGCTCCTTCAGAGGTGCATTTCAGCTCGGGTAGGTCCGACAAGCCGGTTTCCAGCGGATGCAGATAATCATCCAGAGCGGTGGTTTTGGCCATCTCGTCGATCTGTTCGATGGTCAGGCCATCCTCGGCCTCAAACGGGCCGGACCAGATGCGGCGCAGTTTTTTCACGTGGCCGTGGCAGCCGAGCGCCTCACCCAGATCACGCGCAATGGAACGGACATAGCCACCTTTGCCACAGGTCATCTCCAGCACGACGTGGTCTTCGTCGGGGCGGTCGATCAGCACCAGTTCCTCTACCCAAAGAGGGCGGGCGGTCAGCTCTACATCCTCGCCATCTCGGGCCAGCTTATAGGCGCGTTGACCGTCGATTTTCACGGCCGAGAACTTGGGCGGCACCTGTTTGATATCGCCCAGAAACGGGCCAAGCGCTTGTTTGATATCCTCATCCGAGGGGCGCGCAGTGCTCTCAGCGATGACTTCACCCTCAGCATCATCGGTGTTGGTGGCCTGCCCCAGCCGCACGGTGAAGGTGTAGGCCTTCAGCGCATCGGTGATGTAGGGGACGGTCTTGGTTGCCTCACCCAGCGCAACGGCCAAAACGCCGGTTGCCTCTGGGTCCAGCGTGCCCGCATGGCCCGCTTTCTTGGCGTCCATCGCCCAACGCACCTTGTTGACCACCGCGGTCGAAGTCATGCCAGCGGGCTTATCCACCACCAGCCAACCGGAAATGTCGCGGCCCTTGCGTTTGCGTCCCATTCTACACCTTGAGTCTTGCTGAGGCGCGCGAGTTAGCGGATCGTTTCGATGCTGTCAATTTGCCGGAACGTCCTCGACGACACCCACGATGGGTCCCAGCGAAAACCCGATATCCGACCGATTGCTGGCGCGATCATACATGCGGGAAATGTTGCCATCTAGAAACAGCGCATTCGGTGTTTTCAATACATCGCGGAATAGGCTGCCGAATTCGTGGAAAGTGACGTAATCGTCCGAGATCGCAAACACCGCACGCGTGCCATCGGCGCTGGTGCCCACCCCGTTTCGGGTGTAGCGCGAGGTTGAATCCGGCAGAAAGCGAGGGTGTAACTCTCCGTTGATCACTAGCATGGGGCCCGATTGTGTCGCAAAGCGGCACTGCGGCGCCTGATCGACGAAATCCAAAGTCTCGAACACATCGGCACGGTTTTCACGGATGCAGAACACACCGTTGGGCAGCAGTCCGAAATTGCCGGGTCCGGCATTCGGTATCACGCGCATCTGCTCTTGCCCCTCTTCGACATAGTGGCCGACGGGCGAGCGGTCGTCATGGTACATGCCCGCATTCATCGCAAAGACGAGCCTTTTCCCCTGAGGCTCCAACGCCTCATTCACCGAAGAGAAATGACCCAGCAGATCGCCATTTTCATCGTTCAGAAACAGGCGCAAATCTTCCGAGGTATCTACCTCGCAAACCGTATATCGCTTATCCTCATGAGTCAGCTTCTCGCAAGTGACTGCAGAGACTTGCGCGGCCCAGAGGACAGCACACAGCATGACAAGGGTACGGATCACTCGTCCAGATCGCGGCGTACCGCGTCCTGATTAAACATACGGCGGGTGTCGTCCAGTCGATCAAATGTGTCGTCCAAACGGAACCGCAGGTCGGGTGAGAATTTCAGGCCCACCTTCTTGCCCACTGCGCGCCGAAGCTCACCCTTGTTTCGAGCGAGCAGTTCGATCACGTCCTCCTGCCCCTTGCCGCCCAAGGGCAGCACATAGGCGGTGGCGATCTTCAGATCGGGCGAGGTGCGCACCTCACCCACGGTGATCGACATGCGGTTCAGGTCGGGGTCGTGGACATCTCCGCGCGCCAGAATCTCGGACAGGGTGCGGCGGATCAGTTCGCCGACGCGCAGCTGTCGTTGGGAAGGGCCGGGGCCATCGTGGAATTTGTTCTTTGCCATGCCCCCCGATCTAAGCCCAAAGCGGGGCTTTGCCAAGCGGGCGCGAACCGGGTAGGAGGCTTTGAGCCGACTTTAGAAAGGACCAGCGCAATGACCCATATTCCGGGGATCGTCATCACAGGGGCTTCGGGCCGTATGGGGCAGATGCTGATCAAGACCGTGTCTGAGAGCGATCAGGCGCGTCTGGTTGGTGTGGTCGAGCGTAAGGGTCATGACTGGATCGGTCAGGATGTGGGTCAGGCAATGGGCGGGCAGGCGCTCGGTGTTACCGTCACTGACGATCCGCTGGAGGCATTTGCGCAGGCGCAGGCTGTTATCGACTTTACGGCGCCCGAGGCGACGCTCGAGTTTGCCGCGCTGGCAGCACAAGCGCGGTGCGTTCACGTGATTGGCACCACCGGAATGACGGATGAACAGATCGCAGCTTTGGAACCTGCCGCGCGCCATGCCGTGATTGTGCGGGCCGGGAATATGAGCCTCGGGGTAAATTTGTTGGTTCAGCTGACTAAGAAGGTCGCCGCCGCGCTGGATGAGGATTTTGATATCGAGATCATCGAGGGGCATCACCATCACAAGGTCGATGCGCCTTCAGGCACGGCTTTGATGCTGGGCGAAGCTGCCGCAGAAGGGCGCGGTGTCAAGTTGGCGGATGTGGCCGATCGGGGCCGCGACGGTATTACCGGTGCGCGAAAACGCGGCGATATCGGCTTCCACGCGATTCGTGGCGGAGACATTGTCGGCGAACACGATGTCCTGTTCGCGGCACTCGGTGAGCGTATCGTGTTGCGCCATCTGGCTACTGACCGTGCGATCTTTGCCCGTGGGGCGCTCAAAGCCGCGTTGTGGGGTCAAGGCAAGGCGCCGGGCCAGTATGACATGGTGGATGTTCTGGGGCTGTAGGCTTCAGGATCAAGAGCCAAGAAAATTCGACGAATTTTCTTGGCTCTATCGATCGGGCGGATGAAAGCTGTCTCAGCTTGCCTGAATGTGCCGGTCGACCATCCGTTGTACCATCGGTGCGAAATGGGCGAAATCCGGGGTCTCCATATCAGCGCGTTTTCCCGCTTCGTCCAGATAACGGACCTGAATGATCTCTTTCAGGTTCGGATTTGCCTCGAACTCGGCTATCTCCTTGGCACTCATCGGACCACCCTGCAGTTCCAGCGTATGGACCGAGGCTGCGGACAGGCGATTGAAATACTCCGGCTTGGTGGCGCAGAGATACCGCTTGGCTGCAACGTGATACCGGCAGCAATCGGTGATGACCGACGGAAAGAACTGCTCCAACACCTCTGCACCTGCATCTTCATGATATCGGTCCTCGGTATCGTCCGGATGGTAAGTGCCGAATTCCGACGTAAAATGGCCAATGTCGTGCAACAGCGCACCGACGATGATTTCTTCAGACTGTCCGTTCTGTTCCGCAATCGTGGCACCCTGCAGCATGTGCTGGGCCATGGTGACGGGTTCCCCCAGATATTCCTCACCCCCCCGACGATCGAAGATGTCACCGATAAAGGCCACGATATTGTCCCGGTTTAAGGTCGAGAAATCGGGTTTCATTCCGCCGCCTCCGGTTGTGTCATCTGCATGGCGGCCAGTGTCGAAAGCAGCCCATCCTTGTCAGCATAGCATCCCTGCAACCAGCGAGACCCGGCCCCGGAATAGCCCAGCCGTGCATGCATTACGCGAGTGTTGTCGACGATGAAACTTTCGCCCGGTTCCAGCTTGAAAGACACGCCCATAGCGGGATCGTCAATGATCTCGCCCAGCTGGCGATAGGCTGCATAGTAGGCTTCCATCTTGTCAAAGGGTACATCCACGAACGGCGCAGACGAGCGGTTGTTGAAGCGAATGCCGATCAACTCGCCATCGGGGGAAAGCTCGATCATCGGGCGACGTGACCGCAAACAGACCCCGTCCGAACCTTTATACTCGAACCGTGCCGGATAGCCTGCAAGCAAGGCGAAGCCCTCGGGGTTCAGATCGCGCAGACGCTCAGCCGCGCGGAAACCATCGACAACGATGGAATCGCCGCCTTCGGCCGAATTCTCAAGGCAGTAGAGGATTTGCAGTGTCGGTACCGGGTCGCGATAAGGGTTGTCGGTATGGGCCTGCAACCCCAACCCGGTATAGGCGAGGTTGGTCGGGTTCACCTCGGTCCGAACCTCGAAATAGGGGCCATAATTTGTCTGGCGCACGTAGCCGAACAGATCGGCCACTTTCAGCAGCGATTCCGGCTCGGTCGGGCCACCTGTCAGCTTGGCAAAGCCGTACTCCGCGACGGCAGCCAGCCAGCTGCGCTTGGCCTCCGGGTCGGTGTGCACCATTTCCCAGTCACCGCTGGGGGCGCTGATACCACGCTCCCATGTGGTGACGCCGGATGCGGTGCGGCCAACGTCTTGCGCCTGTTCGCGGTCATAAACGTGATCGGCCAGCCAATCGGCAGGGAACATCACGGATTTGTTTTCGGGCTGAAAGGTAACACTCAGATCGCCATTTCGGATCTCGGCAGCGCTGACCGAGATATTGGAGGGGATATCGCCGATTGTGATCAGGCGCTGCCCGTTGCCGGGGGCGCGGGTCTCGGGGTCCAGCGCATTGTCGCGCAGCCAAATGGCGTGGAAGCGGGCCTCGGTACCATCGGAAAACGCGATAGTGACCACAGATGGGTCGAAAGTGGCTGAGCGCAGCATGGGGTCTCTCCTGTTCGGCGCGGGCTTTGCTTGAGGAGATATGCGCTTCGTGACATTACTACAATTAAACCTTATTGCCTCTGAGACTTGGAAAATCTTATGGATAAGAAGAAGATTGGACTACCTCCATTGGACTGGCTGCGTGTGTTCGAAGCCGCCGGGCGGCTGGGTGGTTTTTCTGCTGCTGCGCGCGAATTTGGTTTGACGCAGGCGGCGGTCAGTCAACGGATAGGCAATCTTGAGGCTTGGCTGGGCCGGTCATTGTTTGTGCGCGAAGCCCGCGGTGTTTCGCTGACCATCGAAGGCGAAAGCTATCTGCCATTGGTGCAGGACAGCCTGCAAGCACTGGAACGCAATACTGAGGATCTCTTCGGCAAAACTCCGCGCGAGCTTCGGGTCGCGGGACTTTCGTCGCACATCCACGCGCTGGTTCTGCCAGCCTTGCCCACGTTCCTTGAGGCGCAGCCCAATGTGCGTGTGATGACAGATTCCATGGCGCGCCGGGCCTCATTGGAGGAAGAGCGTACCTGGCTGCAGATCCGCTATGGCAGAGGCGTTTGGCCTGGACGAAAGGCAAAGCTTATTGCGCCTGAAGTTCTGGCACCGATGGCCGCATCTGGCATCAAGTGGGGTGCGCCGCTGATTGATTTGCGCGGAGAACGCCCCGGTTGGAAGGACTGGGCGCAGGTAGCGGGGGTTGATGAATTACCGGCTGGCCGGATCAGTTTTGACTCGGTAGGTCACGCGATCACGGCGGCGCGTCAGGGCATGGGGATCGCGTTGGGTTCACTACCGTTGGCTTCGGGCAGCTTAAAGACTGGTCAATTACACAGATTGGATATGCCCGAGCTTAGGACAAAGGATGGCTATTGGCTGACATGGCCCGAGGATCGGGCAAGGTCGAAACGGCAAAGGGCGTTGATAGACGACTTTCTGCAAGCGCTGCGGGGCGGGGCCTGATCAGAAGTCGATGGCGATGCCCTTTTTCTCCCAATCGCCATAGCGGGCCGGATCAGGACCGTCGCGCCCACCCAGTTCCTTGGGCTGCGCCTTGGCTTCCGCTTCGGCCTTTTTGCGACGTTCCTCAGCCTCGGCCAATGCGCGCTGAGCGGCGGGGGGCAGGTCTTTGCGCTCGTCACTCATGACATCGGGTTCCTTTCTGTTCAGGGCCTTGATATACGCCCTCGTCCGCCCAAGGCAATGCGGCAAAGGTCACGAGAGGCACTCAGCATCATGTCAAACTCTGCAACCGCCGCGCGGCGCAGTGCAATCTATCTGCTGGATCAGATATTGGGCGAGGGGCGGCTGTTACCTGAATGTCTGGCGGCGGGCGCATTGGATCGTCTGGTACCCGAGGATCGCGCGCGCGCGCAGCGGTTGACGATTGAAACCCTGCGAGGGCTTGAGCGTGCCGACCGGCTGTTGGCCGATCACCTGCGGCAGACACCAGCGCTAACGGTGCATAACGCACTGCGGCTTGGAACGGTCGAGCTGTGTCAGGGCGAGGCCGCGCATGGCGTGGTCAATTCGATGGTCGAGATCGTGGGACGCTCGCGCAAGCATGGGCGGCTCAAGGGGTTGGTGAATGCAGTCTTGCGCAAGATTGCCGCCGATGGACCGGATGCTTGGCCCAAGATGCGCGTGCCCCGTCTGCCCGACTGGCTGCGCGATCCTCTGATCATGGCGTGGGGCGATGACGCAGTAAAGGGTATGGAACAGGCCCATTTCAATGGTGCACCGCTGGACGTGACGCTGAAACCGGGCGCTGAGGCGCCGGGCGGAGAAGCCCTGCCCACCGGCTCAGTCCGTTTGCAGGATGCGGGGCAGGTGTCGGCTTTGCCGGGCTACAAGCGTGGAAACTGGTGGGTTCAGGATGCGGCAGCGGCGCTGCCTGTGCGCGTGCTGGCCCCGAAAGCCGGGGAAAAGGTATTGGACCTTTGCGCCGCGCCCGGTGGCAAGACGTTGCAATTGGCTGTGGTAGCGGCAGAGGTCACGGCGCTGGATATCTCCGAAACACGGTTGGAGCGGGTGCGCGAGAACCTGAAACGGACAGGTTTGAAGGCCAAGGTGATCGCTGGTGATGCGCTGGACCATCAGGGCCAGTATGATGCCATCCTGCTCGACGCGCCGTGTTCGGCCACGGGCACGATTCGCCGCCATCCTGATTTACCCTTCGCCAAGGATGGCTCGGAATTCGGGGGATTGATCGAACTACAGGCCCGGATGCTGGCCCATGCCTGGACCCTGCTCAAACCCGGAGGCCGATTGGTATATTGCACCTGTTCCTTGTTGCCGGACGAAGGAGAGGTGCAGATCGAAGAGGCGCTGGATCAATACCCGGATATGCAGATTGACCGTGCGGCGCTTGAGATTGCGGGCGTTGAACCAGACTGGATTACAGAAGAAGGTGGCTTGCGTTTGCGCCCGGATTTCTGGGCGGACAAGGGTGGCATGGACGGGTTCTATATCGCCTGTCTGAACAAATCCGCTTGAGGCGACGCTTTTCGATGACTTGACGCGCGGACCGGTCTATCGTGTGTTCAAGCGCCCGCAGAGCGCAAGGGGCAGAGTCGCAAGCGTCATGTCAGAATCGGACACAATGGCCAATCGCTGGATGCGGTTTCAGAACCGCCTTTACGCGCGCCTGAGCCAAAGGCGGAAGGCGGTTTCGGGATTCGTCAGCCAGCCTGAGCCGCGCACCGTCGGTTCGTTTGCACGCGGGCGACAACTGGTGGCCGGGAATCTCCTTTTCGCTGGATATCTGGTCGAGGCGGATGACACCGATCTCTGGGATGTTGCTGCGCCCAGTCCGGATTTTGATGATGAACGCCACGGTTTCATCTGGCTGGATGATCTGGCAGCCGTCGGCGATATGCGCGCCCGTGAAAAGGCGCAGCGATGGGTCTGGGGCTGGATCACCGCACATGGGCGCGGGAAGGGGCCCGGCTGGGCGCCGGACCTGACCGGGCGCCGGGTGATGCGCTGGATCAACCACGCGCAATTTCTGCTACGCGGCGTTGATGAGGCGCAAAGCAGAGCTTTCTTCCGCTCCTTGGCACAACAAACATGGTTTCTTTCCAAACGCTGGACAGCAGCAACACCAGGATTGCCGAGATTCGAAGCGCTCGCAGGGCTGGTTCAGGCTGGTTTGGCCCTGGAGGGGTTGGAGCAACTGGCTGATCCCGCATTGCGCGCACTGGCCCGGGAATGCGACCGCCAGATCGATGCCGAGGGCGGCATTCTCACCCGCAACCCTGAGGAATTGCTGGAGGTCTTCACTCTGCTGGCCTGGACCTCTGCTGCACTTGGTGAAGTTGGCCGAGGCACGCCTGCCTCTCAGACCGGGGCGATCAAGCGCATTGCACCTACTCTGCGAAATCTGCGTCATGCAGATGGATCTCTGGCCAGATTTCACGGGGGCGGGCGTGGGCTTGAAGGGCGGCTGGATCAGGCACTGGCGCAAAGCGGTGTCAAGCCGCAGCAGCATTCGGACCTGTCAATGGGTTATGCACGATTGGCCGCCTCGAGAACCACGGTTCTGGTGGATGCCAGTGCGCCTCCCAAAGGTGCTGCGTCGTTCAACGCCCATGCATCCTCGCTTGCATTTGAGCTGACCTCAGGCCGCCGTCCTCTGATCGTGAACTGTGGATCAGGTGGCAGTTTTGGGCAGGAATGGCGCAGGGCAGGGCGCGCGACCCCGTCGCATTCGACCCTATGCGTCGAAGGGTATTCCAGCGCCCGGCTTGCAGAAGGCGCAAATGGGTCGTCGCAGGAAGCATTGGTGGATGGCCCGCAGGATGTGCCCGTGGATTTCGAGGATGCATTCGAAGGCACCCGCTTTATGGTGGGACATGACGGCTACGCCAAAGTGTTTGGCCTGACCCATGCCCGCACGCTTGAATTGCGCTTTGACGGGCGTGAGCTGGTGGGCGAGGATATTCTGCTGACCGCAACCGACAAAGCCAAACGGCAGTTCGATCGCGCGATGGACGGGGCAGGTCTGCAGGGGATAGCCTTTGACATCCGGTTTCACCTGCATCCTGACGTTGATGCGGCACTTGATCTGGGTGGCGCTGCGGTGTCGATGGCGCTCAAAAGCGGTGAGATATGGGTTTGCCGCCATGATGGCGTTGGAAAGTTGTCAGTTGAACCAAGCGTTTACCTTGAAAAAGGCCGTTTGAAGCCACGCGCGACAAAACAGATCGTTCTATCTGGGCGCGCAATGGAGTATGCGACGCGCATCCGGTGGACGCTCAGCAAGGCTCAGGATACAGCCTATGCCGTGCGGGATACGCACCGGGACGAGCCCGTTTTCGACTGACGCCAAAAGGACCTTTGGACCCATGACCGACCTTCACCCCGTGCGCCGCGCGTTGCTTTCCGTTTCCGACAAAACCGGGCTGATCGAGCTGGGAACGGCGTTGGCCGAACGCGGGGTTGAACTGCTTTCGACCGGCGGTACCGCAAAGGCGCTACGCGATGCGGGGTTGGAGGTGAAAGATGTCAGCGAGATCACCGGCTTCCCCGAGATGATGGATGGCCGGGTCAAGACGCTCCACCCGATGGTCCATGGCGGGCTGCTGGCTCTGCGCGATAATGACACCCATGTCGCCGCGATGAACGAACATGGTATCGGCGCAATTGATCTGCTTGTGGTAAATCTCTACCCTTTTGAAGCGACCGTGGCCAAGGGCGCTGCCTATGATGAGTGTATCGAGAACATCGATATCGGCGGCCCAGCCATGATCCGTGCCGCATCGAAGAACCATGCTTTTGTAAACGTGGTTGTGGACGTCGAAGACTACTCGTCGCTGCTGGATCAGCTGGAAGAGAATTACGGTAAGACTTCTCTGGGCTTCCGTCAGTGGTTGGCGCAAAAGGCCTATGCCCGCACTGCCGCCTATGACACAGCCGTGTCCAACTGGATGGCCGATGCGCTGGAGCTTGAGGCCCCCAAACGCCGCGCCTTTGCCGGTGAGCTGAAACAGACCTTACGATATGGCGAGAATAGCCACCAGTCGGCAGCGTTCTATGTAGATGGCTCGGGTCGTCCGGGCGTGGCGGCGGCGGTACAGCATCAGGGCAAGGAACTGAGCTATAACAACATCAACGATACCGATGCCGCCTTTGAACTGGTGGCCGAGTTCGACCCGGCCGAAGGGGCAGCCTGTGCGATTATCAAGCATGCCAATCCGTGTGGTGTAGCCAAAGGTGCGACGTTGCTTGAGGCCTATAAAGCCGCGTTCGACTGCGACAGGACTTCGGCATTCGGCGGTATCGTGGCGTTGAATCAATCGCTGGACGCGGAAACCGCGCAGGAGATCACGGGGATTTTCACCGAGGTTGTGATCGCTCCGGGGGCGTCAGACGAGGCCAAGGCGATCTTCGCCGCCAAGAAGAACCTGCGCCTGCTGACGACCGAAGCTCTGCCGGATGTGACCGCCGGTGGTAAAACTGTGCGACAGGTGGCAGGTGGCCTGCTGGTGCAGGACAAGGATAACGGCTTTGTTGGTATGGATGACTTGAAGGTGGTCACCAAAAAAGCACCATCTGAGGAACAGATGCGCGACCTGCTGTTCGCGTGGAAAGTGGCGAAACATGTCAAATCCAACGCCATCGTCTATGTCAAAGACGGCGCGACCGTGGGTGTCGGCGCGGGGCAGATGAGCCGCGTTGACTCGGCACTGATCGCGGCAAAGAAAGCCGAGCGTATGGCTGATGCGCTGGGCTTGCCCCAGCCGCTGACCATCGGTTCGGCCGTAGCTTCTGATGCATTCTTCCCCTTCCCCGATGGGCTTATGGAGGCCGCCGAGGCAGGCGCAACATGCGTTATTCAGCCCGGCGGTTCGATGCGTGATGATGAAGTGATCGCGGCGGCGGATGAGGCCGGTCTGGCAATGGTCTTCACCGGCATGCGGCATTTCCGTCACTGATGCGCGGTTCGTTCATCCTATGGGCCGGATTGGCGGCGTTTTTGATCGACCAGATCAGTAAGTATCTGGTCATTCACGTCATGCGCGTGGCGCAGGGCGATATCGACGTGCTGCCACCGCTTCTGGTTTTCAGATACGGCGAGAATCGCGGCATCAATTTTGGCCTGTTTCAGGGCGACGGTGACGCCGCCCGCTGGGTGCTGATCGGGGTTTCCGTGGCGATCTGCCTGGGCGTCCTGATCTGGCTGGGCCGCATCGCTCCTACGAAGCTTCAACAATTCTGCGGCGGTCTCCTGATCGGCGGTGCGCTGGGAAATGTCGTGGACCGGGTGCTTTACGGCTATGTTCTCGACTTTTTGAACATGTCCTGCTGCGGGATCAGCAACCCTTTTGTGTTCAATCTGGCGGATGTGTTCATATTTGCGGGAGCTTTGGGATTGGTCCTGTTCGATGGCAAAAAGCCCTCGTGACCTGCCGGACGATATGCGATAAAAGCGCCTGAAACTGGCTGGAGACACTGATGCGTATGCCACGCGCCATTCTTGTTCTGACACTCGCCGTTGTCGTTGCGGGCTGTTCCGATATTGGTTTGCGCAATCTTGATCCGCCCGGAGCGGGGCCGGATGAATTTTCGGTATTGCCCGTCAAGCCGCTGACCCAGCCCAAGGACTACGCCTTTCTTCCAGCGCCGACTCCCGGCGGTGCAAACCTGACCGATCCTAACCCCAAAGCGGATGCCGTTGTGGCGCTGGGTGGTAGTGAGGCAGCGCTGAACCCGAATACCGCAATACCGGCCAGCGATGCGGCGCTTGTGACGGCCTCAAGCAGATATGGCGTTCCTGCCAATACGCGTCAGGTAACGGCCGAAGAGGATGCGGCTTTCCGCAAAAATCGCGGTCGCTGGACCCGCCTGCGCCTGTTCCCGGTTGATCGGTACTCGCAGGTCTATGAACGTCAGTCAATCGATGCGAACGCGACCAATGAAGCGGCGCGTCGTCGTGGGATCGAAACGCCGTCGGCCCCGCCGCTGGAATGAATTCTTCTTAACTTTCCGTCATTGGCCTTGAACCCCGGCGGCACCACCGTAGTTTGAATATCAGAAATGAAACGGAGGATGCCCCATGGTTCGGGCCCTGGCACTGTCGGCTGCCCTGATCGCCGCCACCCCCTTGTTCGCGAAAGAGGGGCAAGAGGCTGTCACCACATTTACGCTTGAAAACGGCATGGACGTCGTGGTGGTCGAGGATCATCGCGCGCCTGTTGTTCAGCATATGGTCTGGTACCGGGCCGGATCCGCCGATGAACCGATCGGATCCTCTGGCGTTGCACATTTCCTGGAACATCTGCTGTTCAAAGCCACCGACACAATGGAAGCGGGCGAGTTGTCAGCCACTGTCGCGGCCAATGGCGGCAATGACAACGCTTTCACTTCTTACGACTACACCGCCTATTTTCAGCGCGTCGCCGCTGACCGGCTGGAACTGATGATGCGGATGGAGGCAGATCGTATGCGCAACATCCGCCTGACCGAGAATGATATCATCACCGAACGCGACGTGGTTCTGGAAGAGCGTAATCAGCGGACCGAAAACAATCCACGCGCTCTGTTCGGAGAACAGATGAATGCAGCGCAATATTTGAACCACCGTTACGGAGCGCCGATTATCGGCTGGCGCCACGAGATGGAGGCGTTGGATATGGACGACGCCCTGTCCTTCTACCAGACCCATTATGCACCCAATAACGCCATATTGGTCGTCACCGGAGATGTTGACCCCGACGAAGTCAGGGCGTTGGCCGATCAGTACTACGGTGTTATCCCAGCCAACCCTGATTTGCCCGAGCGGATACGCTCGCAAGAACCACCCCAGACTGCCGAACGTCGCCTGACCTTCAAGGATGCGCGTGTCGCACAACCCTACGTGCAGCGCAGCTATCTGGCCCCTGAACGGGACGCCGGTGAGCAGGAGAAGGCCGCTGCCCTGTTTCTTTTGGCGGAATTGCTGGGAGGAAGCACAACCTCATATCTGAATGAAAAGCTGCAATTTGAGCAGCAGAAGGTGGTCTATACCGGTGCGTTCTACAAGGGGGTCTCATTGGATGACACGACCTTTGATCTGATCGTTGTGCCGGCTGAGGGCGTTTCGCTTCAGGATGCGGAGGATGCCATGGATCAGGCCGTTGCGGATTTCATCGCGGAAGGTGTCAAGGATGAAGACCTGGAGCGCATTAAGATGCAGCTCCGCGCCGCGCAGACCTATGCGCGCGATAACGTGGACGGTATTGGAAACCGCTATGGTCGTGCGTTGACCAGCGGGTTGACGGTCGAGGATGTGCAGGCCTGGCCCGACATCCTGCAGGCTGTGACGGGTGACGAGATCATCGCGGCTGCCCGTGAAGTGCTGCAACCTGAAACCTCGGTCACTGGCTGGCTGATGCGTGACGATGAGGTGACACAATGAAACGGTTTGCCGCAACGCTGATTGCGCTGATCATTGCCCTTCCCGCCTGGGCCGAGATTAAGATCAAAGAGGTAACCTCGCCCGGTGGTATTACCGCTTGGCTGGTCCAAGATCATTCGATCCCCTTCACCGCGCTGGAACTGCGGTTTCGTGGAGGAACGTCGCTGGATGATCCCGATAAACGCGGCGCGGTCTATCTGATGAGCGGCCTGATTGAGGAAGGCGCCGGCGACATGGATGCCCGCACCTATGCACGCGAACTTGAATCTCTGGCAGCGTCCTTCAGCTACAGGGCAACAGATGATACGGTCTCCATTTCGGCGCGGTTCCTGACTGAGAAACGGAATGAAGTGATTGATTTGCTGCAGACCACGATTCATGAACCGCGTTTCGATGAGGATGCGATCGATCGGGTGCGCGCTCAGGTGATTTCGGGTCTGAAGTCCGACCAGACTGATCCAAGCGATATTGCCGGACGCAGTTTTGCTGAAATGGCATATGGGGATCATCCTTATGCGTCGGACGGTAAAGGTACGATTGAAAGCGTTTCAAGCCTGACCCGCGACGACATCGTCGCTGCCTACGACAATGTCTTTGCCAAGGACAGACTGTATGTCGGAGCTGTTGGCGACATCACGGCAGAAGAGCTGGGCGTACTGTTGGACGAATTGCTGTTGGATCTGCCAGCAACCGGGAAACCCATTCCAGAGAAGGCGAAGGTCACCATTGACGGCGGTGTCAGCGTAGTGGACTTCAACACTCCGCAATCCGTCGCCCTTTTCGGGCAAAGTGGCATTGATCGCGATGATCCCGATTTCTTTGCGGCCTATATCCTGAATCACATTCTGGGCGGCGGCGGTTTCGAAAGTCGCCTGATGCAGGAAGTACGTGAGAAACGTGGTTTGACCTATGGCGTGGCGACCTATCTGGTACCCAAGGATCTGGCGTCAGTGTATCTGGGCTCGGTCTCATCTGCCAATGACCGTATCGCCGAAGCGGTCGAAGTGATCCGACAGGAATGGGCGCGCGCGGCTGCGGAAGGTGTGACGCAGAAAGAATTGGATGACGCCAAGACCTATTTGACCGGGGCCTATCCGCTGCGTTTTGACGGCAATGGCCAGATTGCCGGAATCATGGTTGGGATGCAGATGGAAGATCTGCCTATCGACTACATTGCGACTCGCAACGACAAGGTGAATGCAGTGACCTTGGAGGATGTGAACCGGGTGGCGTCTGAACTGCTGGACCCCGAGGGTCTGCATTTCACCATCGTCGGCAAACCGGAAGGGGTGGACGGCTGACGTCGTCCATCTACCCGCTGCCAAACAGAATTTTTCGTTGTTATTGAATAATTTTTCTTGGAATTGACGGCAGGGGGTGATGCGAACCACTGGCGGAAACAACGAGTTTGTGAACTCTTCCAGGGCGCAGCGCCAGACAGAGGATCGGCAATTCTCCGCCTTAAGTAATCGTTAACTCGCCTTGGCCATACTTTGGCCAGAAATGTCGAGAATTCTATGTTAGTCGGGAACGGAGATGGGGTTCAGAAGATCAACATCTCCTGAGACGAGGCTTGGGACGGATAGCGGCACCATGATAGTTGCGATAATGGGATTGGGAATACTTGCAGGGTTGTTAACCTTTGCTGCCGCTTTGATTGTCGGTCAATCTCTGCTCAGCGCTTTCGCACTTTACGTGGTGGCCGGTACGCTGACATCGCTTTTGGTAGCAGCGGGTATCTATTTCAGAAGCTCTTGAATTTGGTGGGTTGGAAATAAAGCCCAGCGACTGAAAAGTTTGCCACCAATCGGATTCCTGTGTTCTAACCTAAGCCTGGCCCTTTTTCGCTGCGCGCAGCATCTGACCCATCATCTGGCCAAACTTGCCCGAGCCGCGCTGATACAAAGCCCCGTCAACGGCCATGACTGTTCCGCTGATATAGCTCGCCATATCAGAGCTAAGGAATAGGCAGGCATTTGCCACATCCTGGGGTTGACCCCAGCGACCCAGCGGGACGTCCCGACGCAGCTCTTCATGGGCATTTTCGGTAGGGGCCAGCCGTTTTGCGCCTTCGGTTCCTTCGATAAAACCCGGAACGACCGAATTCACGCGAATCCCTTCGACGCCCCATTCCATTGAAAGGGTTCGGGTGATTTGATCAACGCCCGCCTTGGCGGCGCAAACATGGGCCTGCCCTTCGTAAGGCAGATAGGATTGCGGGGCCGAAATGTTGATAATGCTGGCACCGGGACGTTTGAGATAGGGGTAGGCCCCTTTCATGACGTGGATCGTGCCCATCAGATCGATATCTATGACCGCCTTGAATGCATTGACCGACATTTCAGATGCCAGCGCTGGGAAGTTGCCGGCAGCACCAGAAATCAGGACATCGAAATCTCCAAAAGCGTCGTGGAATTGCTTAAGGCCTTCGGCTACGGCCTCTGGATTGCGAACGTCGAACGCCGCGCCGGTCGCGTCGGATGCGCCTGCTGCTTTCAACGCAGCCACGGTATCATCGACCTTTTCCTGCGACCGACTGGCGACAGCCAGATTAGCACCCGAGGCGGCAAAGGCCTCGGCAATGCCGCGATTGATACCGCTGGTGCCACCAACGACGATGACGGTCTTACTTGAAAAATCCATTTAGGCCTCCGGTGGTACGGGGGCCTTACTCTCCGTAGGGCACCCAGATGTTTTTCACTTCGGTCGCAGCCTGCAGGAAGCGGCGCGAATGGTCCACGCTCCAGTCAAATGCCGTCGCGTTATTGACCCAAGTCCGCTTCAGATTTCCGGCCGAGACGACCTCGATATCTTTAGACAGATCGGTGGACGAGAAGGACCAGACCGCATCCACGTTCAGATGTGAGGCCAGCGGCTTTGCCAGCTCTGCGTGGCTGCCGGTCAGGATGTTGACCACACCGGCTGGCACGTCCGAGGTTTCTAGGATCTGGTAAAAATCCGTTGCTGCCAGCGGGTAGGGCTCACTTGCCGCCAGAACCACCCGGTTGCCCATCGCAATCGCTGGTGCCATGGCCGAAACTAGACCCAACAGCGGTGCTTCATCCGCACACAGGGCGCCGATCACGCCAACCGGCTCTTTCATGGCAATGGCGACGCCCCGGATCGGAACACCATGTACTTGACCATCATACTTGTCCGCCCAGGCGGCGGCGGTGAACAGTCGCTGGATCGAGGCCTCAACCTCTTTCGCGCCGTCTTTCTTACCGGTCATCGCATCAATACGAGCAGCGAACTCGCCCGCACGTGCCGAGAGGTTTTCACTGATGTAATACAGGATCTGAGCCCGCAGATGGCCGGTGGTCTTGGACCAGCCTTTTGCACCCTCTGCAGCCTCAACCGCGTTGCGCACGTCCTTGCGGTTGGCCAGACCCACATGGCCAAGTAGGCCGGACTTGCCCCAGACGGGTTTCGAATAGCCGCCATCGGGCCGCGCCTGCTTACCGCCGACATACATCTTGGCGGTGCGGTCAATAGGATCGACTGGAGCGCCTTCGCCCATTGCCGCCTCAATCTTCGTCAGCGGTTTGGCCTTGGCTTTGGGCTTGGTATAGGCCGTCAGCCCTTCCCAACCGCCTTCTCGGCCAAAGCCGCTTTCGCGTACACCGCCGAACCCGGCAGCAGCGTCGAACAGGTTAGTTGCGTTCACCCAGACCACGCCCGCAACCAGCTTGGGCGCGATATCCAGCGCGAGGTTCACGTTCTCGGTCCAAACAGTTGCGGCCAGCCCGTAGCGGGTGTTGTTGGCCAACTCGACCGCTTCTTCCGGGGTGCGGAAGGTCGAAGAAACCAGAACCGGGCCAAAGATTTCTTCCTGCATCAGCGGATCGGAGGTTTCGAGCCCAGAGATCAGCGTTGGTGGGTAGTAGCAGCCATTTGGGGGCAGCTCACAGGCCGCCTGATGAACATGCCCAACCGTGTTGCTTTCGACCATGCCCTTGATGGTCTGTAACTGCACGGGGTCCACAACCGCACCCACGTCGATGCACTTGTCCAGCGGATCGCCGATGCGCAGCTTGTCCATACGGGCACGCAGCTTGTCATGGAAGCGATCTGCGATGCCTTCTTGTACCAGCAGGCGCGAGCCCGCACAGCAGACCTGGCCCTGGTTGAACCAGATCGCGTCGACCAAGCCTTCGATCGCTGAATCAATATCGGCGTCGTCAAAGACAATGTAGGCGGACTTGCCGCCCAGTTCCAACGTCAGTTCTTTGCCAGAGCCAGCGGTCGCTTCACGGATGCGACGGCCCACGACGGTCGAGCCGGTAAAGGCGATTTTGTCGACGTCCGAAGACACAATCATCTCACCAACGGCACCATCACCTGTGACGATGTTGACCACGCCTTTCGGCAACCCGGCCTGCATGCAGATGTCGGCAAACAGCAGCGCGGTCAGCGAGGTGTACTCGGCCGGCTTCAGAACCACCGTGTTGCCCATTGCGATTGCAGGCGCGATCTTCCACGCCAGCATCAGCAGCGGGAAGTTCCACGGGATGATCTGGCCGCAAACACCCAGTGCTTCGGCATCTGGCAATTCGCTTTCCATCAACTGCGCCATGCCGGCGTGATAGTAGAAATGCCGCTGTGCCAGGGGAATGTCGATGTCGCGGGATTCTCGGATCGGCTTACCGTTGTCGAGGCTTTCGAGCACGGCAAACAGGCGCGAATGCTTCTGCAGCAGGCGTGCTATCGCGTAGAGATAACGTGCACGCCCCGCACCGCCCAGCTTCACCCACTTGGGTTGCGCCTTGCGTGCGGCAGCAACGGCAGCGTCCACGTCAGCCTGTTTCGCTTGTGTCAGCTTGGCCAGAACTTCGCCGGTCGCCGGGTTGCGGCTATCAAACCCTGTGCCGGGTTTGGTGAATGCGCCATCGATGTAGTGGCCGAACTTGTCGCCCTGATCGACCAGCCAGGCCAGTGCCTCGGCTGCGCTTTCGGGGGCAGGGCCGTAGTCCATGGTCTCGAAAATCTCTTTGACTGTCATTGTTTTTGTCCTCAGCCCATGGAGTGACGGTAACCGGCAGAATAAGCACCGGTAACATAGTGTTCCAATTGCCGCTCAATGTCGCCCAGCAGTGATGAGGCACCAAAGCGGAACAGGTCTGGTTCCAGCCAGCGGTCGCCCAGCTCGTCCTTGATCAGCGACAGGTAGACCAGCGCATCTTTGGCTTTCGAAATCCCACCCGCAGGCTTGTAGCCTACGCGATAGCCGGTGCGGTCATAGTAGTCGCGAATAGCTCGGATCATCACCAGCGACACAGGCAAGGTGGCGTTGACGCTTTCTTTGCCGGTCGAGGTCTTGATGAAATCGGCGCCCGCCATCATGCACACCAGCGAAGCACGCGCGACGTTGCGCAGGCTGCCCAGCTCTCCGGTCGCCAAAATGGCTTTGACATGTGCATCGCCGCAGGCGACGCGGAAGGCCTTCATCTCATCATACAGGGCCTGCCAGTCGCCAGACAAAACATGACGGCGCGAGATGACGATGTCGATCTCCTCGGCTCCGGCCTTCACGCTTTCTTCGATCTCTGCCACACGCAGATGAAACGGAGAGAGCCCAGCCGGGAAGCCAGTGGATACCGCCGCAACCGGAATACCAGTGCCTTCCAATGCGTCCACAGCCGTTTCGATCATGTCATGGTAGACACACACCGCTCCGGTTGTGATCGGCGGCATGTCCAGCGCCTGCAAAACCGAAGCCGCGACAGGCTGACGAGCCTTTGCGCACAGGCGACGAACCCGCCCAACCGTATCATCGCCCGACAGAGTGGTCAGGTCGATCATTGTGATCGCCTTGAGCAGCCATGCGGCCTGGTATTCTTTTTTCACCGACCGCCGACCGGGCAGCGTCGCTGCGCGGCGCTCGATGGCCGAAGTGTTGGCCTGCACGGCCCGCACCCAATCCAGATCCAGATCCATTCCTGGGTTCCGGGGCTCGGTCACTTGCGGCAGATGCGGAGTGCGCACGGTGCTTTCTGAGCTCTGCGTTTCCATTATTCCGTCCTTTTGGAGGTTCGCGTCAAAATCGCATGGGTCGCAGCGAAAGGGAAGGTGTGCCAGCGTCGTAAGGAGAAAATTTTTGACCAAATGGACAAATATAGTCGTTTTCTTGCGAGTAATTCGCATTTGCATTGACTTAGTTGCGAATGGTTCTCATATTTTGACTTAACAGGATAACCGTTCGGAGTCTGAAATGATTCGTCGATCGCTACTTACGGCATTGGCTCTCGTGCTTGTGTGGCCCGTCGCCGCAATCGCTCAAGCGCCGCTGAAAGTCGTCGCCACCACCGGCATGATTGCAGACGCTGCGCGCCAGGTCGGCGGTGAACAGGTCGACGTGAAGGGCTTGATGGGACCCGGTGTCGACCCTCACGCCTATCGCCAGACCCGCACCGATATTGTTGCGATGACCCGCGCTGATCTGGTGCTGTGGCACGGCCTCTATCTAGAGGCTCAGATGGAAGGTTTCTTTGACGATCTGGGCCGCAAGCGGACAGTGGTTGCCGTGGCGGATGGCATCGACACATCGAAACTGCGCGCCCATGACGATTACGCTGACAAATTTGACCCGCATGTCTGGATGAGCCCGGTTCTGTGGCGCGATGTCGTGATCGAAGTGCAGGAAGCTCTGACCGAAGCCCGGCCCGAAGCGGCAGATAAGTTCGCAGCCAACGCACAAGTTTTTCTGGCCGAGATCGATCTGCTGGCCGCCTATGGAAAGCAGGTTTTGGCGGCCGTTCCCGAAAACAACCGCGTGTTGGTGACTGCGCATGATGCATTTGGCTATTTCGGTGATGAATATGGCTATGAGGTGCTGGGTATTCAGGGCATCTCAACCCAATCCGAGGCAGGGTTGAACCGGATCGGTGAGTTGGTCGAAACTCTGGTAGAGCGTCAGCTGAACGCCGTGTTTGTGGAGAGTTCCGTTTCAGATCGATCCATGCGTGCCTTGATCGAGGGTGCTTCGGCCGAAGGTCACAAAGTGGGTGTCGGCGGAGAGCTGTATTCCGACGCAATGGGCGAGCCGGGCACATATGAGGGTACTTATATCGGCATGCTTGATCACAACATTACCGTGATTGCCGGCGCGCTGGGCGCGGATGTTCCCGAACGCGGCATGAACGGAAAACTGTCGGCGGGGTTTTGAGCCATGATTGAACTCGCCACAGTTCAAGGGGTTTCTATCGAAGGGCAGGACATTGATCTCTGTCCTCTCGCCATACGGGGTTTGACCGTCTCGTACGGTCAGAAACCCGCAGTCTTCTCGGTCGATATGACGGTGCAGCCCGGCGCCATGACGGCAATTATCGGGCCAAATGGGGCGGGCAAATCAACCTTGCTAAAGGCTGCTTTGGGGATCGTGTCTCCGTTGTCGGGTCAGGTGACCGTGTTTGGTCAGCCGCTCGAGGAGCAGCGGGCACGCATCGCCTATGTACCGCAACGCGCCAGCGTGGACTGGGATTTCCCGACGCGCGTGATTGATGTGGTGCTGATGGGCTTGTCGCGTCAATTGGGCCTGCTGGGTCGTGTTCGTGCCCGCCATACCGCCCGTGCCATGGACTGTCTGCACCGTGTCGGGATGCGGGAATTTGCTGACCGTCAGATCGGGCAGCTTTCTGGTGGTCAGCAACAGAGGGTCTTTCTTGCGCGCGCATTGGCACAGGATGCCGACATGTATTTGTTGGACGAACCTTTTGCAGGCGTGGACGCCGCGACTGAAAAGGCGATCATCGCCGTGCTGAAATCGTTGAAAGAGGCTGGCAAGACCGTTGTTGTAGTGCATCACGACCTGGCCACGGTCACCGACTATTTCGACCATGTGTTCCTGATCAACACCCGCAAAGTGGCCGAGGGACCGGTGGAGCAGGCCTTTACCGCTGAAACGCTGCAGGCCGCTTATGGCGGACGTCTTGCAACGGCTCAAATCGATCAGATTTCGCGCGCGCTGGGGTAATCATGCTTTGGGAGGCTTTGACCTTACAGCTTGGCTATAACGCCACGCTGGTTGCTATTGGTGCGACGTTACTGGGCGTTTCAGCAGGTGTGACGGGCACGTTCTTATTCCTGCGTAAACGCGCGCTGGTTAGCGATGCCATCAGCCACGCGACCCTACCGGGCGTTTGCCTTGCCTTCATGGTGCTGGTGGCCCTCGGTGGTGATGGGCGTAACTTGATCGGACTGCTTGCAGGTTCGGCATTATCCGCATGGGTTGGTTTGCTCTGTATGAACTGGCTGACCAGTCGCACACGTTTGGCAGAAGATGCAGCGATCGGCGCAGTGTTATCGGTGTTCTTCGGTTTTGGTGTCGTACTGCTGACGGTTATTCAAACCATGGGGGTTGGACGCCAGGCAGGATTGGAAGGATTCTTGCTGGGTTCTACTGCGGGGATGCTGTGGGCGGATGCTCTGGTCATCGCGATCGGGGGCGCGGCAACTTTGGTGCTGGTGATGATCATCCGCCGCCCGATGACGATGGTCGCCTTCGATCCTGAATATGCCGCCGCGCGCGGGTTGCCCGTGCATCGGATTGATCTGGCGATGATGGGGCTCGTGATGGCGGTGACCGTGGTCGGGTTAAAGATCGTTGGTCTGATCCTGATTGTTGCTCTGCTGATCATCCCGCCTGTGACAGCGCGGTTCTGGACGGAGCGATCCGACCGCGTGGTCGTTCTGGCCGGTTTGGCCGGAGGTCTTGCAGGGTTTCTGGGGGCAGGTATTTCGGCCTCGGCTCCGAACCTGCCGACCGGACCGATCATCGTTCTGGTCAGTTTTGGGTTCTTTGCCCTGTCGCTCCTGTTCGCGCCGGTTCGGGGCGTGTTGGCAGCTATTCTCAGCCACCTTCGGTTCCAGCGTCGAGTGCACATTCGGCAGGGACTGCTGGCACTGGCGCAGGGGCAGCAAATCTATGAACCCCTAACCATTCGCCTGTTACGCCGCACCGGCCTTGTGCGCGCCGATGGAGTTGCAACAGAGGAAGGGAGGGCGCGTGCGGCCAAGGCCCTACGAGACGAAAAGCGGTGGGAGATCGTCCGCGCGGATCAGGCGCATGAGGCCACTGCGGCGCTGTACGATGGGCTGCGCGATATCGAGACCGTGCTGACTCGCGATCAGATCGCCGAGATTGATCGTCGTATCGGCGGCCCGCAGGAGGTCACGCCATGAGCGGAGAAGAGTTCGTACCCCTGTCGCTGACGCCTTTGTTGATTGGGACATTCGCGGCCATCGCATGCGCTCTGCCCGGCAACTTTCTGGTGCTGCGCAAACAGGCGCTGATTGGCGACGCGATCAGCCATGTGGTGTTGCCCGGTATTGTCGTCGCGTTTCTGCTCACAGGCGCAATTTCAACTTGGCCGATGATGCTTGGCGCAGCAGGGGCTGCTGTGGTCGCCGTGGTTATGATCGAAGCGATCCGGCGATTGGGTCAGATCGAGCCGGGGGCAGCGATGGGTGTCGTATTCACGACCATGTTCGCCGGTGGTGTCCTACTGCTTGAGCAGACTGACACTTCGACCGTCCATTTGGACGTTGAACATGCGCTTTACGGCAATCTGGAAAGCTTGATCTGGCTGGATGCAACGGACTGGTCATCGCTGCTGGATCTACAGGCATTGGCAGGGTTGCCACCTGAATTGCCGCGCATTGCGCTGACACTGACGGGGGTCTTGCTGTTCACGTGGTTGTTCTGGCGACCGCTCAAGATATCAACCTTCGATGAAGGCTTTGCGCGCACAATTGGTATCCGCACTGGTGCGTTAGGGATGGCGCTGGTGATCATAGCTGCGATTGCTGCTGTCGCGGCATTTGATGCAGTGGGGTCGATCATCGTGATTGCAATGTTCATCTGCCCGCCAGCTGCGGCACGGATGATGACCAACCGGTTGGAAGTCCAGATCGTCTGGAGTGTCCTGTTCGCAACCCTTTCCGCCGTGTCCGGTTATGTTTTGGCAGGCTATGGCCCATTGTGGTTGGGGGCTGCGGATGCTGTCAGCGCCGCAGGAATGATCGCCACGATATCAGGCCTGATTCTGGCGCTGACCGCTGCTTTTGGCCCATGCCGAACCCGCAGCGGAGCGCCCAGTCAGGCTTGACTTGGCGTATTCACGCCAACGCCCATCACGCAGTTTCGGCTGAACTTCGCCAAGTGGAAACAATCACGAATTCTTAACAAGATTTATTCCATTTTCGGTGATACCAAACTTTCAATTGGAAACCACAAGACCACCACTCACTCTGGTATATCCGGCCAGTTCTGACCTTAGTCGCTACCCCCTTAACGGCGCGGTCAAACTGGCCGGATACCTCGTTTAAAGCCCGCTCTTCACAATTCAAACCAGTGGTCGAATCGCGTGCACATATGCTAGGTCTAGCGGTATGGTGTATGCTAACCCCAATATCAGCGACGATCGGCCGGTCATTCGACAGCTTGACGACGCAGCGATCAACCGGATTGCAGCGGGTGAAGTCGTGGAACGGCCTGCTTCTGCCGTCAAGGAACTGGTCGAAAACGCCATCGATGCCGGGGCCACACGTATTGCTATTGAGGTCGCGGATGGCGGCAAGACCCTGATTCGTGTCACCGATGATGGGTGTGGGATCGCAGCGGGGGATTTGCCTCTGGCGCTGTCGCGCCATGCGACATCGAAGATCGACGGGTCAGATCTGTTGAATATCCACACCTTTGGATTTCGCGGTGAAGCACTGCCCTCGCTGGGGGCGGTCGGGCGTTTGACCATCACCAGCCGTGTCTCGGGTGCTGATGCGGCCTCGATCCAGGTGTCCGGTGGCAAAATGGATGCAGTGAAGCCAGCGGCCTTGCGCGCTGGGACTGTGGTTGAGTTGCGAGACCTTTTCTACGCCACCCCGGCACGGCTGAAATTCATGCGCACGGACCGGGCCGAGGCGCAGGCGATCTCGGACATTGTGAAACGTTTGGCGATGGCAGAGCCTTCGGTCGCGTTCACCCTGCGCGATGTCTCGGGTGGGGGAGAGGGCCGCGTGACCTTTCGTGCCGACCGCGAGAATGGCGATCTGTTTGATGCGCTGCATGCCCGATTGGCGCGCGTTCTTGGCCGTGAGTTCGCTGAGAATGCTTTGCAGATCGATGCCACACGCGAAGGGCTCAGGCTTTATGGCTATGCCGCGCTGCCGACCTATTCGCGCGGGGCTGCAGTGGCGCAGTATCTGTTCGTCAATGGGCGACCCGTGCGGGACAAGATGCTGACCGGTGCGCTGCGAGCGGCCTATTTCGATTTCCTCAGCCGCGACCGGCATCCGGCGGCGGCGCTGTTCATAGATTGCGATCCAACGCTGGTGGATGTGAATGTACATCCGGCAAAATCCGAGGTTCGGTTCCGCGACCCCGGCCTCGCGCGTGGCTTGATCGTGTCCAGCCTGCGTCACGCGTTGGCCGAGGCCGGGCACCGGGCATCTTCGACCGTGGCCAACGCAACCTTGGGTGCGATGCGGCCCGAGCCCGCACCCGCAACCCCGGCGCGGGTGTATCAAATGGATCGCCCGTCACCCGCGGCGCGTCAGGCGGCCTATCGGGCGCAATCTCCGGGTTTTGCGGAACTGTCTCAGGACTATAGTGGACGCATCGTGGAACCGGTGCCCGAAACTGCACCGGAGGATGAGCCGCAAGACCTGCCCTTGGGGGCGGCGCGCGGGCAGGTGCACGAGAATTACATCATCGCCCAAACGGCAGACGGCATGGTGATCGTGGATCAACACGCCGCACATGAACGGCTGGTGTACGAAAAGCTCAAGGCTCAGATGGCCGAAAATGGCGTTGCCGCACAAGCGTTGTTGATCCCCGAAATCGTCGAACTGACAGACGGTGACTGCGCACGTCTGATGGCCGTTGCAGAGGACCTGTCGCGCTTTGGATTGACCATCGAATCCTTTGGTGGCGGAGCAATCGCCGTGCGCGAAACTCCGGCCATTCTTGGCGAGGTCGATGCCCGCGCGATGATCCTCGATATCCTTGATGAGCTCTCCGATCAGGGCGAAAGCCAGATGGTGCAAGCGCGGATCGAGGCGATCCTGAGCCGCGTGGCCTGCCATGGCTCGGTTCGGTCTGGCCGTCGGATGCGGGCCGAAGAGATGAATGCCCTGCTGCGTGAGATGGAGGCGACGCCCCATTCCGGGCAGTGCAACCACGGGCGGCCAACTTATGTGGAACTGAAGCTGAGCGATATCGAACGCCTGTTCGGCCGCAGTTGAACCGCTGGCCCGCTCGGGCTATGAAGAATAAAACAAGAACATCTGAGGCGATATGATCGAGATTGCTGGCACCCAATATGCATTGAATGACCCTATCATCCTGATTGCAGGCGGGGTGGTGGTGTTGATTCTGCTGCTTCTGTTTCTGTCACTTCGAGCGTCACAGCGTTCAGCTCGGATGGCGGAGCCGCTGGCCCGGCAGATGGCGCACCTTGGGCAGCATGTGCAGCAACTGGGCCAGGGGCAGGAACAACTGCGGGGTGGCCTACAGCATGTCTCGGACACGCAAGCCAACGCGCAGGTGCAGGTGATCCAGACCGTTGAATCCCGCCTGTCATCGGTGCAACAGCAGATGAATGACCGGCTGGCCGATAACGCGATGAAATCGGCGCGCGCTCTGGCTGAGATGCAGGAGCGGATGAAGGAATCGCTGCATGGTTCGTCGAAACAGACGGCGACCTCGCTGACGCAATTGCAGGAACGTCTGGCAGCCATCGACAAAGCGCAGGACAATATCACCAAGCTTTCAGGCGACGTGCTGTCATTGCAGGATATTCTGTCGAACAAGCAGACGCGCGGGGCATTCGGGGAAATCCAGCTGAACGATATCGTTTCGAAGGCGCTGCCATCAGATAGTTTTCAGCTGCAGGCCACGTTATCGAACGGACGGCGCGCTGATTGCCTGATCAACCTGCCGAACCCTCCCGGACCGATCGTGATCGACAGTAAGTTCCCGCTGGAAGCCTATGAGGCGCTGATCGGATCGACCAACGACATGGAGCTGAAAGCAGCGGTACAGATGTTCCGCAGTACCGTGCGCAAGCACATCAACGATATTGCCGAGAAGTACATTCTGGACGGTGAAACTGCAGATGGTGCGCTGATGTTTCTACCCTCTGAGGCAGTCTATGCCGAGCTGCACGCCAAGTTCCCTGAATTGGTGCAAGAGAGTTTCTCGAAACGCGTTTGGATCGTTTCACCCACAACTTGCATGGCGACGCTGAACACCATGCGGGCGATCCTTAAAGATGCGCGCATGCGCGAACAGGCCGGTGCGATCCGCAAGGAATTGGGGCTGCTGCATAAGGATGTGGAACGTTTAGGCGACCGGGTGTCGAACCTCGACCGTCATTTCGGGCAGGCTGCAAAGGATATCTCGGAAATCAAGATCAGCGCGGAAAAGGCGGGTCGCCGGGCGCAACGGTTGGATAATTTCGATTTCGAAGAGCTTGCGCCGGATGACCAAACAAACGTCGTGCCGCTGGGCAAAACCGAAGGGTAAGCGTTATTGGATCGACAGGTCCAAATTGTAACCAACCGTCTTGCCTGTGTCGCGATCGTTACCCATCAGATAAACACGTATGGTGTAGTCGCCATCATCGGGAAGCTCGATCCGGGCGGTATTTCCATCGATTGAGCCGTTGTAAATTGCGACGCCGTCGCTATCCGGCGGCAAGATGTTGAAATAGATCACGCCGTTGCCATTGGTGTCACTGACCTTAAGGTCGGCGAACATCTCCTGCCCAGCCTTGGCTCCGAGTTTATAGTCGAAATACTCGTCGCCGGTGACAGTCCCATTCACCATCGTGCCGAAATTGCCCGGTTGGAATTTAACGTCTGCGGACATCTGTGCGGAAACGCTGGCTCCAAAAGTCAGCAAAAGCGCTGTGACTGCCATCCTTAAGAACATTTATAACCCCGATTTAGTTAGCGTCGATAAACAACCCTACCACAACGGATCAGATTCGAAGGAATGGTTGGAACAGGCGCGGCATCAGCTTGCTGAACTTCAGTGGAGCATCAGTGACGGCCAGGCAAATGCAGTCTTCAGAGATATCTGCCGTAGGGGTATGATGGATAGACTGGTCAGCGATTTCGACATCGCCGCGGTCGAAGCGGTCGATCTCGTCAGAGAATGCACCCTGCAGGACCATCGTCAGTTCTATGCCTTTATGGCTGTGATCCGGCACTGCTGCCCCGGCGGGGATAAACAACAACCGGGCGGTGGCTTCGCTGGTCGTGGGCAGGATTGCCTGTTTGACACCCATGCCGACGGGCTTCCATTTGATCGCGTTCACGTCGCCGCCGACATAGTCCTGCAGCGGTGTCGGAAGAACTGCACAAGACGGGTGCGCGGGTTTCACCTTTGGTGCGCCCTGAGCAATCAATGCCATTGTTGCCGCCAGTGAACCGTCACTCATGCTTGCTGACGCATCTTGTTCCTGCAAAACGCATCCGCCAACTGCGTCAAAGCTTTCAGCGCGGGCGCGGCAGTGGTCGCACAGAGACAGATGCGTTGCGACCATCAGGTCAAACGCTTCGGGCAGATTGCCTGCGGCATAGGCCATCAGCAGGTCGTCTGTCAGGTGATGTTTAATCTCGTTTTTCATGCTCGTCATCTCAATTCATCGCGTGGCGCAAGCGGTCCAGCGCCAGCCGTATCCGTGATTTGATCGTTCCCAAGGGCAACCCGGTCTGGGATGCGATTTCTCGATGGCTCAGATCTCCGAAGTAGGCCTTCTCGATCAGCTGTCTTTGCGCCTCAGGTAATGCCGCCATGGCATCACGCAGCTGCGCGGTTTCCTGTTGCAGCGCTAGAACGACTTCCTGTTCCGGCTCCGCCTCCGGCCCCCACCCGAGGTCTTCGGGTTCGGGGCGGCGTTGCTTGCGCAATACGTCAATGCGCTTGTTCCTTGCGATCGTGAACACCCAGGTCGCAACCGTTGCCCTTGTCGGGTCAAACAGATGCGCCTTGTGCCACAAGGTCGCCATGACCTCCTGCGCGCATTCTTCAGCCAGGGCGGCATCCGAACCGGACTTGATCAGGAACGCCTTGATACGAGGCGCGAAATGCTGAAACAGTTCGGCGAAGGCCGCCTGATCCTGAGCGTCTCGGATTCGACGGACGTGTTCCACCCAATCCTTTCTGGCGCCACAAGTATTATTCTGTCCGTTCACCGAGTTGCCCTTAAAACGCTTAGGTCCGCGCCAAACAATTCTTCCAGCAGCTTCTGCCGTCGGTTCGTCCAATGTCGCGGTGTCAGTCTCGGTAAACATAACCACAATACGTGGGGACACCCAAGGTGGATCAGTCGGTTGGATAAATTTCATCCAAAACCGGCTGAATATCGTATTGTGAGATACCAGATATGCGGAAATGCATGTCAATTGAATGATTTGCGGGCAGGACGGGAAATCTGTTTTATGAACAGAATTGACTATATCGCGGGCCATACCTTTCACGGGCGCAAAGGTGCGGTCGAGAATGCGTTTCGCTATTCCGTCGATTACATCTTGCTAGACCCCGAGGCCCACCCCAAGACCCCATCCCTGTTTTCGATCAATGGCGCGAACCTGACAAGCTGGCAAGATTGCGATCATGGGGGTGAACCTGGTCAGGGTCGCGGGGCGATCTGGCTGCGTGAATGCTTTGAGGCGCAAGATATTCCACAACCGGACAGGATGACCTTGCTGACACAACCCCGTGTGTTAGGGCATGTGTTCAATCCGGTCAGTTTCTGGTTCTGTTTTGATAAAGATAACCAGCTTTATGCTGTGGTGGCCGAGGTGACCAACACTTATGGCACACGCCATAGCTACTTGTGCCACAAACCCGATCTTTCATCGATTGCACCTACCGATCGGATACTTGCGGACAAGCTGATGCATGTCTCTCCGTTTCAGAAGATCGAGGGCACCTATACCTTCCGCTTTGACTATCAGGACGAACGTGTTGGTGTCTGGATCGATTATGGGCGTGCCCGAGGCGGTTTGATTGCCACGCTGACCGGTCCGCGCCAGCCGTACAGCAACCGGATCATTTTTCAGTCTCTCTGGCGGCGTCCGTTCGGCGCGCGTCGGGCGGTGTTTCTGATCCACTGGCAGGCGGTGAAGCTGTGGTTCAAACGGGCGCGGTTCAGCCCGTTTCGTACCGCGCCGGTTCCCGATCAGCCTGTATCCCGGTCGCGGCACTAAAGCCCTCCGCTTTGCGCAAGATCAAAGACGGTCACCTGCGGGATCGTGCAGAAATGCCTGGACCGCGAACACGAGGAGTTGAGACAGATGTTGGAAATCTCGGCAAGAAAGATCGCCCAGGTCGCCATGATGGGGCGTGAACTGGACCGGGCCGAGGGCGAATTGCGCGCATTCATCGACCGTATGGGTGAGGATGAGCAAGCAGAGCTGGTAGCCGTCATGTGGATCGGTCGAGAAAGCTTTTTTGCCGAGGATTTGGCCGAAGCGATCGCGACGGCTAAGTCCGAAGCCTCGACGCCTTGCGCGGATTATCTGATCGGAACACCGCATTTGTCGGACCATCTGGAAAACGGTTTGGATGCGCTGGGAATTTCAGCCGAGGACGTTGAAAACGATCTGATGTAGTCGGTGATCTGGCGACGGGTCAGCTTATCCTAGCGTATGAAGCAAAATTAATGCGGCCTTCCGTCGGGGTTAATGTCGAGTTCTTTGATCAGGTTCATCAAACACAGCGATGAATCTAGGAGGAACCGTCATGGCACATGTCAATGCAACCGGAGCAGATCATCGGGATCTGCTTTTTGGCCAACTTGTGAACCAAACAGTGCCAAAGTCAGGATGGCAGCGCCGCAAGGTCTACAAGAACACGATCCGGGCGCTTGAAGAACTCAGCGATCGTCAGCTTTTTGATATCGGCATTCCGCGTGGTGAGATCAGGCGGCGCGTATATCGAAACGTCTATCAGAACATACCCTATCTGAACGGCGTTTAAGCCTTTCCGGCGCTGTACGGATATCGGTCCATTGTAAATTTTGCTGAGGTAACGAGTATGCTGGATGCCAACCCAATCCCGAAACAAACCCCTTCAAAAAGCGCATTGATGCTGTTTGACCGGGCGATGAGAATTCACGCGATCAGGGCGGATATCGTTTGTGCCGCCCAGGAACTGAATCGGCTTTCTGATTCCGATCTGTCAGAACTGGGCATCAACCGCTGCGATGTGGAAGCGGTGATTGCGCAATACATCTGACGATAGCGGGTTAAGCCGCATTAAGAACGCAGCCGCTCCGAAGGTTCCGGAGCGGCTGTTTGTGATTTAGGCCGTGTGGTCCACGATCTGCAGGTGCTGCGCCAGCGTGTCGATCTCGCGCATCCAGTCCTGCACCAGCTTCGGGTCGCTGGGTGCAGCGTGAACTCCTGCGGGAATAGCGCGGTTCAGCACGGCCTCGACGGCCAGTGAAACCGGGATCGAAACCAACCGCGCCATCGCCGTCCCGCGCGCGTTGCCCCAGGCATCCATGACATAGGTTTTGTGCCAAACTTCAACGCCGTCCTTTTCCGCCTTTAGGCCCACACATAAAACCACGCGGTCAGGCTCGCCCTCGTCATAGGCGTTCTCGGCCCAGAACTGATCCGACATCTCTTTCAAGCGCGCATCGCCTTCGGGGCCGGACAGCGTTTCGATTTCGGTGAACACATCCGACCAAGCCTCAGCCCAGCCGTTCAGGCGCAAGGTGCCACGGACAAATTCCTTGACCGGCCAGTGATCCTCGAACTGGTACTCGGCCTTGAAGGGGATCGAGTCGCGGTTCGGGTAGACTTCGAAGCTTTCCGGAGTGGGCAGCGGTGCGATGTAGCTGGTGATCGCGTCCCAAGGTCGGGCGACATCCAGCGGCGCGTAGTCCCGGATTGACTTGGAAGGAGAGCGCAGCGCTTTGAGCACACCCAGAGGTGACCAGCTGAATTTGTAGCGGAACGGGTTGGGATTCTTGGGAACGCCTCCGCAATAAGAGATAAAGCTCAGGTGGTTTTGCGGATCAAACGCGTCCGAGGCGCGGTAATCGGCAACCAGCGCATGCGCCATCAGATGGTCGATGCCCGGGTCCAACCCAACTTCGTTAACCAGCGCTACTCCGGCCTCGCGGGCCTTGCTGTCCAGCGCGCGCATCTCAGGTGCGATATATGAGGAAGAGACAAAGTTGGCTTCTTTCGTGATTGCCAACTCTGCCAAAGGTACATGCCAGTCACCAGGCAGCATCGATACGATGACGTCACCTTTTCCCAGCACCTCACCCAACGCATCGATGTCGAAGGCGCGGATGTCGTCGGTGAGGTCACCAACCTCTGTCTTGGCCTTCTCAATGGTCCGGTTCCAGACAGTGACTTTGTGCCCGCCTTCAATAAGACGGCGCAGGCCGGGGATGGCCGACAGGCCGGTGCCGCACCAGTGAATCGTCATCGCTCAGATCCCTTCAATATGAGTTTTGTAAGTTGCTTCTGCCCGGCCCCAGACGCCGCTATCCAGATCGGTGAGGGTCAACAACGACGGAAGTAGTTGCGCCGCGTAGTCCTCGGAACTTTCGACAGGCAGCATCGACGGCAGGTTGTCGATCGCCATAACATCCATCACCGGATCGGTGGCCACGCGCAAGGCGGGGGCATCCCATGTGGTCGCGCGGTCATAGACCGGCACCGGGTTGTAATCGCTATCCGGGTCGCAGGCCACATCGCCGATAGCTGTAAGGTTCCGCGAGGTGGTCAGCGCTGACCGTGGGACAAAGACCGGTGTGCCGGGACGAGCGAAGATACAGTTCAGGAACAGGTCGTGATCGAGGATTTCTGGGAATGGTCCGCCGCGGGCGGTTTCGGCCATGTCCCACTTGGTAACGCTGACGCCCATTGCCTCGCAGAGATCAGCCGCGCCTGTGCCAACACGGCCCAACGCACCGATGACGATGGCGCGGGGACGGTCGGCGCCGGTGGAGTCCAGCTCGGCCAGCAATTCGGCGTTCAACGTGTCTTTGTTCTTATAAACACCAACCGGCGGGCATTCTTCATTTCGTTGCTGGGCCGCCCATGTCTTGAGCGTCACGGCAGCCCCCGCGTACCCAGCCCAATAGCCGAAAGCGGCAACCCGGCGGCCGTTTTCCTCGACCAGATACTCCAGATCATAAAGTGTGCCGCCGCCAGCCTTGAACCGCTGCAAAAGCGCGCGTCCTGAATGTTGCCCCTTATAGGCATGGCCGAACATGATATGGCGGTGGGGCAGGGGCGTGCCGTCCTCGGGCAGCTCCTTGAGGCCAAAGATGATCGCGTCCAGCGGGGCATTGGGCCAGGAATTCTCAGCCGCGATTTCACAGCCCGCGTCCTTGTAGCCATCAATTGCAATGGCGCGGACGGAACTTTCCTCGACTGTCACGCGGATGCCTGCCGCGATCAACGCGGCAGTGCCTTCGGGGGTCAGCCCGACCCGTTCCTCGTTCGGGCGCTGTTCTGCCCGGACCCAGAGATGTGTCATTCCAATTCCTTTTGTCAGAGCATACCGGCAGCGCGTACCGCCTGTACCGAGGGACGCGCCTCCATCGCTTCGCGGAAGGCGATGATCTTTGGAAAGGCCGAGACGTCAACACCGTCGCCCTCCAGCCAGCTGCAAACCACGTACAGGTACGCGTCGGCCAGCGAGAACGCCTCGCCCAAAACAAACGGCCCACGCAACCCGTTCGACGAGATATATGCGCAGGACTCAGTCATGTTTTGCGCGACTTTGTCCTTCATGTCTTTCCAGCTGGATTTCTTGTCTGCCCAACGGGGCCCGCGCATCTTGTGGGCATGGTTCACATGCATGGTCGAGGCGAGATAAAACATCACCTCTCGCATCCGCGCCGCCATAACCGAATCTGATGGCACCAATCCCGCCTCGGGCGCTTTAGCGGCAATGTATTCCAACAACGCTCCGGTTTCGGTCAGAATGCCGCCATCCACAACCAGTGCCGGGACCCGACCTTTTGGATTGATCTGCTTATAGGCGGGTTTGGTTTGCTCACCTCCGGCAAAGTCCAGTTGGATGGCCTCATACTCAAGCCCGGCCTCTTCCAGCGCAATTGCCACGGCGACCGAGATTGTGCGGGGGGCATAATAAAGTTGCATTGTAGCCTCCTTACAGATGGGTCTGCGCGAACTGACGGTCTGGCGCTTCCAGATGGGGCACTGCGTTGAACAGAACCGGACTTAGCTGCGCGCCAATCGGGTGCAGACGATGCATCGACGTGTTCATGATGGCAAGCGCCACCCGCGCCATCGATGGGATATCCAAGCCCATCGCCTGCCGCACCACCATCGAGATCAGCCCGCCCGAGGTCACGACTATTGCCGGACCGCCTTCGGTACCTATCTCTCGCAGAGCATCGCGAACGCGAGTCTCGAACTCTTCAAAGGATTCCGGCGTATCTTCGATCTCGCCCCGGGACCAGGCGGCAAAGGTGCGGGGCAAGTGCTCGACAAAGCCTTCGCGGTCGGTTGGTATTTCAACCCCGTGCTGCTGTTGGAATAACTGGGCGAGGGTGAAATACTCGATCTCATTCAGCCGCGCATCCCGAGTTGGCTGCGGCAGCCCCATGCTAGCCGCAGTTTCCACGTGCCGGTTGAGTGTGCCGCAATAAACCCGAGGGTAATGCAGGCGGGTATCGCGCAAATGCGCGCCCAGCCAACGGGCCTGTTGGTGACCCAGTTCGCTCAGCCGGTCATAGCTCAGCTCATCCCGTGCGGTTGTGTTGGCCTGCCCGTGGCGCACTAATGTGATATGTGACATGATGATCCCTCTTGCGTTGACGTCTTAGGGCAGGTTCGGGGCCGGGACCAGAGGGCTTTCACGCGGGCCCGAAAAAACTCCTATATCAGGCGAAGTTTACCGCTATGGTCACCCCGACAAGGAGGACCCATGGCTGTCGATCACACACGGTTTCTGACCGATCTACACACGCTGCGTTCATTCGGGGCTTCGGGCGTCGGCAAGGGCGTCATCCGTCCCGCCTATTCCGAAGCTGACATCGCCGCGCGCCAGTGGCTCGCCGCGCGCATGGCCGAGGCTGGGCTGACCCCGCATGTCGATCCGGTTGGAAACATGTTCGGGTTGGCCGAAGGCCGATCATTGCTGATGGGCACGCATTCCGACAGCCAGCCCGAGGGCGGTTGGCTGGACGGAGCGCTGGGCGTCATTGCGGCACTGGAAATCGCGCGCTCCAGTGACCGACCCATCTCGGTCGTCAGTTTTCAGGACGAAGAGGGGCGGTTCGGCGTCACCACCGGATCGGCGGTCTGGTCAGGTGGATTATCTTTGGAACAGGCGGACGTGCTGATTGATGGCTCAGGCGTCACCTTTGGCAGCGCGCGGGCTGAAATGGCAAAGAAGTCGCAAGGCTTTGTTGATCCTGCTCGGTTCAGCGGTTTCATCGAAATGCACATCGAACAGGGCCCAGCACTGGATGCAGCCGGTGAACAGATCGGCGTTGTCACCGATATCGTCGGCATCCGCGATATGGTCATCACCTTCCAAGGCCAGCAAAACCATGCTGGAACCACGCCAATGCATTTGCGACGTGACGCGTTTCAGGCCCTGTCGCTGTTCAACACGCGCCTCAATAACCGGTTCCGTAATGTGGTCACGCCGCAAACCGTCTGGACCATCGGGCGTGTTGATGTTCACCCCAATGCGTCCTCTATCGTGCCGGGACGGGTGCGGTTTTCGATGCAATGGCGCGACGGCGATCCTGAGCGTCTGGTGCGTATGGAAGACATCATTCGCGCGACCGCACAGCAGATTGCCGAAGAGCAGGGCGTAACACTAACCTACGGCCCGATGCTGGGGTTAGAGCCCGTCAGCATGGACCCGGTTTTGCGCGGTGCGCTGGAAAGCGGCGCGCAGGCCATTGCGCCTGGGCGTTGGCGCAATATGCCATCCGGAGCGCTCCACGATGCCACCAATGTCTCGCGCCTGATGCCGGTTGCGATGCTCTTTGTCCCGTCGATTGACGGAATCAGCCACGATTTTGCCGAAGACACAGCCGAAGAGGATTTGGTTGCAGGTCTCAGGGTGCTTGATCGCGCAGTTCATTCCCTTGAGGAATGAAGGTAAGTTGAAGACCATTTCATGATTTTCCACGCGAAACCAAGTTACTATCGGGGATGTCCACCAGCTATGGGCGGGTGCTCGGCACAGTTTTACCGACTCCGAACAAGGAGTGTTGCCTAACGGAAAAAAGTTTCCTATAGGAACATTATTGATGCATGCACCCGTATACTGTTCTGCCGTAATCGAGGCGATCCGCTGAAATCCTGGGCTGAATCGTTGCAATCTGTGCAGCTTGGGTCAGACTGACAGGAACGTTTCTGGGTAACTGATACAAAGCAGGTGGCCACCATGACTTCATCCTTAAAACGCACGCCTCTTCACGCTTTGCATGTTGAGTTGGGGGGTAAGTTGGTTGATTTTGCGGGTTGGGAGATGCCTGTTCAGTATCCGTTGGGGATTATGGGGGAGCATAAGCAGTGCCGTGAGAAGGCGGCGGTGTTTGATGTGAGCCATATGGGTCAGGTGATTTTGCGGGGTGAGAATGTGGGTGAGAAGCTGGAAGCGCTTTGCCCGCAGGCTTATGCGACGCTGAAGGAAGGCAAGGCGCGGTACGGGTTTTTCACCAATGCCGAAGGCGGGATCATGGATGACCTGATCGTGTCGAATGCGGGCGATCATTACTTTGTGGTGGTGAACGCGGCGCTGCGGCATCAGGACATTCCGCATATGCGTGAGCACCTCGAAGGCGTCGAAGTGATCGAGATTTTCGACCGTGCGCTGGTGGCCGTTCAGGGCCCTGCGGCGGAAAACGTTGTGGGCGAACTGTGCCCCGCCGCGCGGGATCTGAAGTTCATGGAAACCACCGTGGCGGATATCAACGGCGTCGAATGCCGTATCTCGCGGCTGGGCTATACCGGCGAGGATGGCTACGAGATTTCGATCCCCGAGGACAAGGCGATTGAGATCACCAAAGCCTTCCTGGCGCATGAGGATTGCGAAGCGGCCGGTCTGGGCGCGCGCGACAGCCTGCGGCTGGAGGCAGGTCTGTGCCTTTATGGCAATGACATCGACCAGAGCACCTCGCCGATCGAGGCCTCGCTGGCTTGGGCGATCCAGAAACGCCGCAAGGAAGAGGGCGGCTTTCCGGGGGCGGACCGCGTGCAAAAGGAACTGGCCGAAGGTCCCGCCAAAAAGCTGGTGGGCATCAAGCCCGAAGGCCGTGCGCCAGCGCGTCAGGGCGTGGAAGTGCAGTGCCTTGAGGGCAACAGCATCGGTCAGATCACCTCGGGCGTGTTTGGCCCCACGGTGGGTGGACCGGTGGCGATGGGCTATGTGAGCAAAGGCCATGGCGAGCCGGGCGAGAAGGTGAACCTGATCATCCGGGGCAAGCCGCAACCGGCTGAGATCGTGGCGCTGCCCTTCGTCAAACAGAATTACAAGCGTTGAAGTCAGGAGAGAGAGACATGGCAACCTATTATTCCGAAGAGCATGAATGGCTGAGCGTTGACGGCGACACCGCCACGCTGGGCATCACCAAACACGCCGCCGAGCAGTTGGGTGACGTGGTGTTCGTGGAACAGCAGGAAGCAGGCGACGAGTTCGAAAAAGGCGGCGAGATCGGCGTGATTGAATCCGTCAAGGCGGCGTCCGAGCTTTACGCACCGGTCGACGGCGAGATCACCGAGGTGAACGAGGCACTGGCCGACAATCCCGGCGCGCTGAACGAAGACCCCGAAGGCGAGGCCTGGATCTACAAGATCAAGATCGCGGACGCCTCGCAGCTCGAAGACCTGATGGACGAGGCCGGCTACAAGGCCTTCATCGGTTAACTCAGGCGGCGGGTCCGTGCGCGGCCCCGCCCCTTCATCTGTTTCCAAATACTTCCGCCGGAGGCTCCTGCCGTCTCCGCCGGGCCTGACCTATCCTTGAGGAGCGCACACATGGCCTTCAAACTGACCGATTACGAAGCCTATGACTTCGCCAACCGCCGCCATATCGGGCCCAGCCCGACCGAGATGCGCGACATGCTCAAGGTGATCGGCTTCAAGACGCTGGACGAGCTGATCGACGCCACCGTCCCGCCCGCGATCCGGCAGAAAGAGCCGCTGGACTGGGGTCCGGCGATGACCGAGCGCGATGCGCTCTTTCACATGAAAGAGGTGGCGAGCAAGAACAAGGTTCTGACCTCGCTGATCGGTCAGGGCTATTATGGCACCACCACGCCGGCGCCGATCCTGCGCAACATTCTGGAGAACCCGGCCTGGTACACGGCCTACACGCCTTATCAGCCCGAGATCAGCCAGGGCCGACTTGAGGCGCTGTTGAACTTCCAGACCATGGTCAGCGACCTGACCGGGCTGGA
Organism: Ruegeria sp. C9; assembly: GCF_056537585.1. Classification (NCBI taxonomy): domain Bacteria; kingdom Pseudomonadati; phylum Pseudomonadota; class Alphaproteobacteria; order Rhodobacterales; family Roseobacteraceae; genus Ruegeria; species Ruegeria sp. C9. Next base: position 732,677 of record NZ_JBQFRU010000001.1, on the reverse strand, counting down.
CGTGGCCAACGCGTCCTTGCTGGACGAAGCGACTGCTGCGGCGGAAGCCATGGCGATGGCCAAGCGCGGTGGCCGGTCCAAGGCCAACAACGCAGCCTTCTTTGTCGACAAGAACTGCCACCCGCAGACCATCGCGGTGATTAAAACGCGCGCCGAGCCTCTGGGCATCGAGGTGCAGGTGGCTGATCCGGACACGCTGGATGCGGGCGCGGTCTTTGGCGCCATCTTCCAGTACCCCGGCACCCATGGCCATGTGCGCGACTTCACCGCTGAGATTGCGGCCCTGCATGAACACAAGGCGATTGCCATCGTCGCCGCCGATATCCTGTCGCTGGCGCTGCTGAAGTCGCCCGGCGAGATGGGCGCGGATATCGCCATCGGCTCGACCCAGCGCTTTGGTGTGCCGATGGGCTATGGTGGCCCGCACGCCGCGTATATGGCGACCACCGACAAGCTGAAGCGCTCGATGCCGGGCCGGATCATCGGTGTCAGCATCGACAGCCGGGGCAACAAGGCTTACCGCCTGGCACTGCAGACCCGCGAACAGCACATCCGGCGTGAGAAAGCCAACTCGAACGTTTGCACCGCGCAGGCGCTGCTGGCGGTGATTGCCTCGATGTATGCCGTGTATCACGGCCCCGACGGCATCAAGGCCATCGCGCAATCGGTGCACCGCAAGACCTCGCGTTTGGCCGCCGGTCTGGAAGAGGCAGGCTTTGCTGTGGAGCCGGAAGTGTTCTTCGACACGATCACGGTTGAGGTTGGCCATCTGCAGAAAACGGTCATGGAGGCCGCTGTGGCCCGGGGCGTCAACCTGCGTAAGGTCGGCGACACGAAAGTGGGCATCAGCCTGGACGAACAGACCCGCCCCGAGACCATCGAGGCGGTCTGGGGGGCCTTCGGCATCGACCGCAAGGATGACAGCTCGAACGTGGCCTATCGCCTGCCGGATTACGCGCTGCGCGAAAGCGAGTACCTAACCCACCCGATCTTCCACAAGAACCGGGCCGAGGCCGAGATCACGCGCTACATGCGCCGTCTGGCCGACCGCGACCTGGCGCTGGACCGGGCGATGATCCCGCTGGGCTCGTGCACCATGAAGCTGAACGCCACGATCGAGATGATCCCGGTCACCTGGCCCGAGTTCGGCAACCTGCACCCGTTCTGCCCCGAAGATCAGGCGCAGGGCTATCATGAGATGATCGATGATCTGAACGACAAGTTGTGCCAGATCACCGGCTATGACGCGATCAGCCAGCAGCCCAACTCGGGCGCGCAGGGTGAGTACGCAGGCCTCTTGACCATCCGCAACTATCACTTCGCCCGGGGCGAAGGGCAGCGCAATGTCTGCCTGATCCCGACCTCGGCGCATGGGACCAACCCGGCCTCGGCCCAGATGGTGGGCTGGCAGGTTGTGCCGGTGCAGGCGGATGAGAATGGCAACATTGATCTGAATGACTTCCGCGCCAAGGCCGAAAAGCACTCGGACCATCTGGCCGCCTGCATGATCACCTACCCCTCGACCCATGGCGTGTTCGAGACCACCGTGCAGGAGGTCTGCCAGATCACTCATGATCACGGCGGTCAGGTCTATATCGACGGCGCCAACATGAACGCCATGGTCGGCCTGTCGCGTCCCGGAGACATCGGCGGTGACGTCAGCCACCTGAACCTGCACAAGACCTTCTGCATCCCCCATGGCGGCGGCGGCCCCGGCATGGGTCCGATCGGCGTCAAAGCGCATCTGACCGAGCATCTGCCCGGCCACCCGGAATACGGCACTGCCGTGGGTCCGGTCTCGGCGGCGCCCTTTGGGTCTCCGTCCATCCTGCCGGTTAGCTGGGCCTATGTGCTGCTTATGGGCGGCGCGGGTCTGACGCAGGCGACCAAGGTGGCGATCCTGAACGCCAACTACATCGCGGCGCGGCTCAAGGATGCCTACCCGATCCTCTACACCTCGGAAACGGGTCGCGTGGCGCATGAATGCATCCTCGACACCCGCCCGCTGGACGAGGCGGCCCATGTCAGCGTCGATGACATTGCCAAACGTCTGGTGGACAGCGGCTTCCACGCGCCCACCATGTCCTGGCCGGTGGCCGGCACCCTGATGGTCGAGCCCACGGAATCGGAACCCATGGACGAGCTGGACCGCTTCTGCGACGCCATGCTGTCCATCCGCTCCGAGGCACAGGACATCATCGACGGCAAGATCGACGCGGAAAACAACCCGCTGAAAAACGCCCCCCACACGGTGCGCGATCTGGTCGGCGACTGGGACCGCCCCTACACCCGTGAACAGGCCTGCTTCCCCCCGGGCTCCATGGGCGTCGACAAATACTGGTCCCCCGTCAACCGCGTCGACAACGCATACGGCGACAGAAACCTCATCTGCACATGCCCGCCAATGACCGAATACATGGACGCAGCAGAGTAAACCTCAATCAATAAACCCCCGCCAACTGGCGGGGGTTTCAATCCGAATTCGGGAACGACTGCTCGCGGCCGAAGTGCTAAAGAAGGTGGAGGAGAAATGAAGCATTATGTCCCTGTAAATGACCATGCGCATTTGACCGAAACCACGTTGGCAAGATCCAAACGAGATCATCAGATCGAGATCATTCTTTGCGAGGGCGGAGCGGAAGCATCGGCAGATATGCTGGTTGATTTCTATCGTGCCCTGAATGAACTGAACGAAGGCCATACATACATTACAAATATCCGCACCATTGCCGACGGTGCTGCGGGCGGACCCTTGCACTGGGCCGGGCGAACCGCGATTTTCTGGGGGGATATCTATAAAAGCTGGCCTCTGACACCGTCGGACAAAACCTGGATCGCCCAAGTATTGAACCTGTCCTACCGATCAATTCTCGTTGGCGGTGCAGTGTTTCTTCTCGCCCAGACTAGTCGCGCAACCAAGCGGATTGCATCGGTTCACCCCAACTTTTCTGCCGCAGCGCAAGAGGTTGGACTGATCGACGTCGGTTCGGGTACATACTGGTCCTCGGATAGCCGCACCCATAGCGCATCAACCAGATTGGGCACGTTGCGTTTGTTGTCCGATTTTGTTGCCTTTGATCACGGCGAGCATCTGGCCGAGTCAGTACGCAGCTATATCGGGTTGGCCGACAGGCAAACTACATGCGCAAGCCAACTGGCAGCTCGATTGATCAGACGTTCAAAAGCCGACCCAATGGTGCGACAGGTTGTTGAAAAGATGCAGAACAATCTGGAGGATCCGCTTAGGATACCGGAACTTGCGATGGCGCTTGGTACATCAACGCGCCAGTTACAGCGGCGGTTTCTGGACAGAACGGGTGTGAAACTGCTGACAACGTATCGGGAACTTCGCCTAGAACGGGCCTATGGCCTGCTTCAATTTACCGAGATGACCTATCTTGAAGTGGCGACCGCTACGGGCTTTTCTTCCACAAGTGCATTGGTGCGTGCGTTCCGGGATCACTATGATGCATCGCCCGAAAGTGTACGAAATCGGCGATTTGCAGGCAAAACTCAGGCTGTTTAGCTTGATCGTGTGAATCGACAGCGCAGTCGAATGCGGTTGATACCGCACTGGGCCTGACCTTTTGGCATTCACCATTCATGAGGTTGACGACAGATACGATTGTTAGTCCAGTTAACAATGCTTTGCCACCGGCCCAAATATTGGCCCGGCTAAATCCTCAGTTGCCGTCTTTCAGACAGGCTCGCAGCTACGCGCTGGCTAATTGTTGTCGTGGGACCTCTCGCTTGTGATCTGCGAAGTTGATACGCTGGTGTTTCGATCGATGCGATTTTGTACGGGTCGGTTATCCATCCAGGTCCGCACTGGGAAAAGAGAGCATGAAACCTAGGAATTTCGTTCCGAAAGGGGCTGCGACGTTCGACATCGATTATGACGGATCATCCAACGAGATCTATTTTCTGTTGCTGCCGAAACTCACCATGCTTGCCTTTAGCGCAGCGGTTGAACCGCTGAGGATCGCCAATCAGGTCACCAACAAAGAGCTCTACAAGTGGTTTCTGATCTCCGAGGATGGGAACCCTGTTCGATGCTCCAATGGAGTCGAAATAGCAGCTGACTTGGCTCTGCATAATTTGCCGCGATCATCCAGATTGTTTGTGTGTTCAGGGATCGAACCATCGGAAAGCATTAATTCAACGATCCTTTCGTGGATCAGCCGTCAGAAAGCGTTTGGCTGCAAGCTTGGTGGAATTTGTACCGGCGCATTTACGCTGGCCAAGGCAGGTATGCTGACCGGCAAGAGGTTCACACTGCATTGGGAAAACCAACCCGCCTTTGTTGAACACTTCGAACACCTGACACCATCGGCTAACCTGTATGAGATTGACAATGATCTGATGACCTGCGGTGGAGGTAACGCGGCAACCGACATGGTACTGGACATGATTGAAACCGACTTCGGAAAGGATCTGGCCATTATCGTCTCGGACATGTGCATCCACTCACGATCCAACAATCAAAAAACGCTCCAGAAATCCGCGTTTTCTGTCGCGTTGGGTAGCCGAAACCAATACCTGATCAACGCCATCCAGATCATGCATGAGAATCTGGAAGAGCCTCTGGATATCTCTGAGATCGCCAAGATCGTTCAGATTTCTCGCCGACAGTTGGAGCGGCTGTTTCAAAAATATGTCGAGGTTTCCCCGGTACAATTCTACATCGAGTTGCGTGTGGCGCGCGCTTACGCGTTGCTAAGCGAAACAGAAATGACCGTTGCTGAAATTGCGGCCGCCACGGGTTTTGGCAGCGCGACCCAACTGACAGTTCGGTTCAAGAAACGATACGGCGCAGCGCCGACTTCATTCAGGCGGGGCTGGTCGGGACAGAACGATTGAGAGATGCCGTGCCGGTGGACCCGTCTGCCATCGTACTCTACCAATCAGGGCTAGAGTCTGAGTTCGCCCCGCTCGGATAGCACCTGTAATCTGGGAACATTAACCGCCATGGAATTGAACCAAACCGAACTGCGCCAACTTAGGCGGTCATTCCACAGACACCCCGAATTGGGCTTCAATGAAACGAAAACCAAAGCCAAAGTTGCGGCGCTGCTGCGTCAATACGGGCTTGAAGTTCATGAAGGCGTGGGCGTAGTGGGTATCCTCAGGGCCGGTCAAGGCAACCGCGCGATCGGATTACGCGCAGATATGGACGCGCTACCCATTCAGGAAGCCAGCGATCATGATTACGTGTCGCAAAATCCCGGCATTATGCACGCCTGTGGCCATGATGGTCACATGACGATGCTGTTGGGCGCAGCAAAGACTTTGTCCTCGGATCCCGGTTTCAGCGGCACGGTGGTGTTCCTGTTTCAACCGAATGAAGAGCTTGGCCTTGGGGCTAAAGCAATGCTGGACGAGAATGTCTTGACGCGATTTCCAATCGAAGAAGTCTACGCCATACATAACCTGCCTGGGGCACCCGTCGGGCAGATGTCGACCCGAACCGGTTTAATATGCACATCAGAAAGCCTTTTCGAAATTACGATCAATGGACAAGGCGGCCATGCATCCATGCCGCAGTCTGGACGTGATGCGCTAACCGTTGGGTCAGAAATCGTTCTGGCGCTTCAGACAATTGTCGCGCGCAAGCTGGCCCCGGGCGCCGGGGCGGTTGTGTCAGTGACCGAGTTTCTGACCGACGGGCAGCGCAACGTTCTACCTGGAACTGCAACGCTAAAGGGTGATGCGCGGGCTCGCAGCCCTGAAGATCGAAATATGATTGAAGAACACATGCGCAAGATTGCGCATGGCATCGCATCCGCGCATGGCGTCGAAGTCCAAGTGGATTTCAAAACCGAATTCATCGAAACAGTCAACGCACCGATCCCGACCGAGGCTGCCATCCGCGTCGCGCAGCTATCCGGGCTGGACACACTTCCCAATCGTCAACCGATGAGCTTTTCAGAGGATTTCGCGCATTTTTGCAAAGCCGTACCCGGCTGCTTTATCCTATTGGGCAACGGTGAATCCGGCTCCAACGGTCAACCGCTGCATTCGAACGACTACGACTTCAACGATGCGTTACTGCCGATCGGCGCGGAATACTGGGCAAATCTCGTGCGCGATAGGCTTCCGCTTCAAGATGAAGACTGAACGGTGCCCAGCGACATAGCACCTTCGAACGGCCGTCAGATGAATGATCTAAGACGGCCGCTCACACTATAATTTGGACCTTACCCTTGCTAGAGCCTGATGCGGAATGCCGCAAACCCATCAGCGCCTTCACCGGCGTCCTCGATGGTGACGCCTTTGACTTCGCCCATGTAGTCGCGCGCTTTTGGACCAGTTTCAAACAACACGGTGGTGTCAGAAAGCGGCGCAAACGACCAGTTTGCATCGGCCTTGGGATCGATTGTTCCTTGCTCGACGATATACCGCACGATCACGTCGCGGTTGGTGTCAGGGGCTTCGAACACGACGGTATCACCCATTGCGCCCGGGAAAGAGCCGCCGCCCGAAGCACGATAGTTGTTGGTGGCAATGATGAACTCCATGTCATCCGTGACCGCCTCACCGTTGAAGGCCAAATCTACGATACGGGCTGCATCCGGGTTGATCTCTTCCCCCTTGGGTCCAAAGCGCGACGGTTGCGATAAGTCGATCTGGTAGGTCACACCGTCCATCACGTCGAAATTGTAAGACGGGAAGTCCGGGTTTAGCAAAATCGCATCCTCGGATCCCGCCTCGATCTGGTTGAACATACCCGCCGAGCGTTCCAACCAACCCCGAACCTGTGCACCGTTCACCCGCACCGCGCGCACGGTATTGGGATACAGGTAAAGATCAGCCACGTTTTTGATCGCAACATCGCCCACCGGAACATCTGTGTAATAGTCCGGGCCGCCGCGACCCCCGGCCTTGAACGGCGCTGCAGCCGATAGAATGGGCAGACCCTCATGTTCGGTGCCCTTCATCATCTCTTCGACGTACCATTTCTGCGCGATCGAGACGATTTGCACCGATGGGTCATCCGCAACTAACGCGAAGTAGCTGTGCAGCGGAGCCGAAGTCTTGCCGACCGCACGGCGTACATAGGCCAGTGTTTCGTCATGGTCTTTCGCGACCGAGTCCAGCACCTTCTGATCGTCGCCAACAAGTGCTGTGATTGAACGATCTTCGTTGCGCTTTGAAATCGGGCGCGCCTCAGACGTTGTCGTCACAACCCGCCATTCGTTCCCGTCGCGCTCAAGCAGCAGGTCCAGCAGGCCAAGATGTGACCCCCAAAATCCGCCCATGACCGCCGGTTTGCCCATCAAGGTCCCCTTGTCGACATCAATGCCGGGACGATCAGCAAAGGTAGCGGACGGGAATACGAGGTGATTGTGCCCGGTCACCAGCGCGTCGATGCCATCGACCCCTGCCAAAACGACTGAAGCATTTTCCATTCCATCAGCGTGATCCGCATCCCCAATGCCGGAATGCGACAGGGCGATGACCAGGTCGCAACCCTGCTCTTGCATCTCGGGGACGTAAGCCTGCGCAGTTTCGACAATGTCACGCGCCTGCACGTTGCCTTCCAGATGCTTGCGATCCCAGTTCATGATCTGAGGCGGAGTAAATCCGATGACACCAACCTTGATCGGATGCTTGCTGCCATCCCCCATTTCAATCTCACGCTCAAGGATGGCATAGGGCTTCACCAGAGTCGTATCATCGCGGGGGGACGCCCCAGTCTCTTTTGCAACATTGGCCAGAACCACGGGGAATTCTGCACCAGCAAGCGCTTTTTCAAGGAAATCTAGGCCATAGTTGAACTCGTGATTGCCCAAAGTGGCAGCGTCATAACCAACAGTATTGAAGGCAGTGATGATCGGATGGCTGTCGCCTTCTTTCATGCCACGCTCATAGGCGATGTAATCGCCCATCGGATTGCCTTGCAGAAAATCTCCATTATCGACGAGCAGCGAATTTGTCGCCTCGGAACGAATCTCATTGATGATCGAAGCGGTCCGCGACAGCCCGACAGTATCGCGCGGTTTGTCCGCATAGTAATCGTATGGGAACACGTGAACATGGATGTCAGTGGTTTCCATGATCCTCAGATGCGCCTGATTGTTGGCCGCCGCCGCCGAAAAGGGATGCAAGGTGATGGCAGCAGCGCTGGCGGTCGTAGTGGCAAGAAACTGACGGCGCGAAATCAAACTACGATTGGAATAGGACATAAGGCACCTCTCAGGTTTGTGGATCGACGCGTGTTCTGGATGCTTTTCACAACAAGGGTATGACAGTGAAGATCTTTGCATCAAACATGTCGAACTTGGGGGTAGGATCCTAAAAGCCTATTGTATTGAATTGCACAGTCCAAGCCACTTTACGCACCAAAGGCGATTGCAGTGAACTGCCCGCATCGTCAGGCCTTCCAACCGATGGATGGCGGTTCCCGCGAGAGCGATGGCTGAGAGACAGACAGCGGTCAAAGCGCGTCGCAACGCGCATTAGACCCTTGAGCCTGCCGGACATGATCTCGACGCGGTTTTGCCGTCTGTACCGACGCTTGTCATATTTGACCGGGGTCTTGCGCGGACCATAATCGGCAGGAGCGGCACGTCTGCGCATATCATTGTGAATGAAAAAGACTATTTCTCTCAGTACACACCTATCGTCGAACCGGGGCTTTCTAGGCGACTTCGGGATGAAGGGTCTAGGCGTGCTATCTGCGCGTCAGCCAGCCGATGAACTCAATCATGATTTCAGTTCAATTTTCCAATCGGGAAAAAAGTGAAAGCTGCAAGTCAATGGCTTCCGAACTTGACGAAGTTACAATGGCCAAAACTGTTTGCAAAGCAAATACCCATTGCCTTTTCCACCAAAGCAACTAGTAGAGACGCGACTTCGTATTCGGGCCCCCTCTGACTTTCCTGCGCAGACTTAGATAATGAGCGATTTTGTCATGACACAGACATCACTGGACAACCTGCTACACAAACTTAATGCGAAGCAGGCTGTGATCGGGATTGTTGGACTGGGATATGTCGGTCAACCCCTGGCCCTCAGATATACCGAAATTGGATACCGGGTCATTGGCTTCGATCTGGATGCCACAAAGGTGCAGGACTTAAACTCCGGTCACAGTTCGATTGAGCATATCGACGATGCCCGCATCACAGCGGCACGGGAAAATGGGTTCGAGGCTACCACGGATTTTTCGCGTATCGCTGAGGCGGATGGCATTATGCTTTGCGTGCCAACGCCACTCAACAAATATCGCGAGCCAGATCTGAGCTTTGTCACCGACACGTGCGATCAGATAGCAGATCATTTGCGTCCGGGTCAGGTTATTGCGCTGGAAAGCACAACTTATCCAGGCACAACCAAAGAAGAAGTTTTGCCTCGGCTTGAGAAGAACGGCCTCAAGGTCGGCGAGGATATTTTTGCGGTCTACTCACCTGAACGGGAAGACCCAGCCAACCCGGATTTTACCACCAATACCATTCCAAAGGTTGTCGGCGGGCATACAGGCGCCTGCCTGAAAGCGGGTATCGCGCTTTATGAACACGCAATTGATAAACTCGTACCAGTCAGCTCGACTGAAACTGCCGAGATGACAAAGCTTCTGGAAAATATCCACCGGGCGGTAAACATTGGCCTCGTGAACGAGATGAAAATCGTTGCTGACCGCATGGGGATCGATATTTTTGAGGTCATCGACGCGGCCGCGACCAAACCCTTCGGGTTCACGCCTTACTATCCGGGTCCGGGACTTGGAGGGCACTGCATCCCTATCGATCCATTTTACCTGACCTGGAAAGCACGTGAATACGGCATCAACACACGCTTCATCGAATTGGCCGGTGAAGTGAACACGGCGATGCCGGAATATGTGTTTGGCAAACTCGCCAATGCGCTGAATGATCGCAGCAAAGCGATTCGTGGCAGTAAAATTATGGTTTTGGGCATCGCGTACAAAAAAAATGTCGACGACATGCGTGAGAGCCCTTCTGTCAGCTTGATGGAGCTGATCCGAGACAATGGCGGAGACCTCAGCTACTCGGACCCCCATGTGCCCGAGTTTCCCACGATGCGGGAACACTTCTTCGAATTGTCATCTGAGACCCTTACCCCTGAGGTTCTGTCGGAGCAGGATGCAGTTATTCTGGCTACCAATCACGATGCCTTTGATTATGAGTTGATCAAAAAACACTCGAAACTCCTCATTGACACCCGCGGTAAATACCGTACCTCTGAGCAAAATATTGTTCGTGCTTAAATGAAATCGTGACCGGCTTTGCCGAGCAGGGCAGGAACACCTGGCGGATGGTACTTAGGAACGGCTGTCGCTCGTATGACCGCTTACGCGGGACCAAAACTCTGAATGGTTTGACGGTGTCCTAAGCGCTGGATGAATGCGCTGAGTATTGGACCCGCAAGGCAAAAATGTCGGCACTTTCCTGCCATTCCAATCAATTCATAGGTACGAACACCGCCTAAACAACTGGCGGCGCCTGAAACGCGCGTTGTTCCGGTGCAGGTAGGCAGATATAGTTACGGGAAATGTCAGGCCGCCTTCGGGTACAGGAAGATTGGCTGTTGACGAGTTCCAATTGTGAGCAATCAAGGGCCAAAACGCGTGAGCTTGAAAAACCGCAACACCCCGCCTCAGCGCCATGAGCTGCGAAAGGTGCGTAATCAGGGGAACAGTTTCCTGGCGCTTGCCTTCATTTTCAGCGTTTTTGTCAATCTGCTTATGCTGACCGGACCGCTGTTCATGCTGCAAGTGTATGATCGGGTCCTTGGGTCACGCTCGGTCGAGACTTTATCAGCGCTATTTCTGCTTGTCGCGCTGCTTTATGCGCTGATGGCGATGTTGGACTATGCGCGCGGCCGAATTGTGGCTCGGTTCGGAGCGCGATTTCAATCAGCACTCGATGAACGCGTGTTTGAAGGGACCATGCGACGCGCATTGTTCCCACAGGTTCGATCAGCACCTGCGACTGCATTGCGAGATCTAGAATCGATCCGTGCATTATGTGCCTCGCCCGTTTTGTTGGCGGTAATGGACATCCCTTGGACTCCAATCTTTGTGGCTGCAATTTTCCTGTTCCACCCGTTGCTAGGCTGGTTGGCCGTCGCAGGCGGAACGCTTCTGGTTGTTATCGCCCTACTAAACCAAGCGTTGACCCATCGCAAAGTGGCAGATGCTCAAATCGCCTCTGCCAAAGCAAATGCATTTTCTGAACACGCCAGACAAGCTGCCGAGGTCGTCAGATCTCAGGGCATGCAGGAAGATGTCTCAAAACGCTGGTTGAACCAACGCACCGAGGCGCTTTCTCAATCCATATCCGCAAGCGACTGGACCGGCAGCTTTACTTCGTTAACTAAGTCTCTGCGGCTGTTTTTGCAATCCGCCATGCTGGCGCTTGGCGCGTTGCTGGTTCTGCGCAACGAAATGACGCCCGGCGCTATGATTGCTGGCACGATCCTTCTGGGTCGCGCTTTGGCTCCGGTCGAAATGGCGGTGGGTCAATGGTCGATGATCGAACGCGCGCGCACGGCATGGATTAACCTGAACACATTTCTTGATTCAACGCCCCCCGAGGCGTCGCGCACCAAATTGCCCGTTCCGAAAGCACATCTTGTCGCAAAGGGCCTGACGGTGATCCCTCCGGGCGCGAAGACACCGACACTACGGAATGCGGCACTTGAGTTGCGCCCCGGCACAGCTCTGGGTGTGATTGGTAAAAGTGGGTCTGGCAAAACGACCCTAGCCAAAGCGTTGTTGGGCCTTTGGCAACCGGCGGCAGGGGAAATCCGTTTGGCCGGCGCTACACTTGATCAATACGACCCTGATGATCTTGGGCAACATATTGGCTATTTGCCCCAGCAAGTGACCCTCTTTAACGGAACGGTTGCTGAAAACATCGCCCGGATGTCACAAACCCCTGATCCCGAAGCTGTAGTTGCCGCAGCGAAAACAGCCAATGCGCATGAGCTGATTCTGGGGCTTGAGAAAGGATACGATACGTTCCTTGAGGGCAATGACAGCCAGCTTTCCGGTGGGCAGAAACAGCGGATCGCATTGGCGCGCGCTCTCTATGGTAATCCGGTATTGTTGATATTGGATGAGCCAAACTCGGCCCTGGATGCAGACGGAACCCTCGCCCTGAACAACGCGGTCCGCGAGCTCAAGAGCGCGGGCAAATCCACGATTATCATGACGCACCGGCCTCAAGCGATCTCGGAATGCGACGATCTTGTCGTTGTCGAGAAAGGCCAGATCGTCAAATCCGGTGGGCGCGATGAAGTTTTGAACACGATGGTCCAAAACGCCAACGTTATCAAAAGGCACCTGAACAAGGTGGGTGAATAATGGCAGACAAGAGTTCACGTCCCGTTTGGAGTATTAAAGCGCCCGCTTTTGTCGGCCTTTTGGCTCTGGCAGCTTTGATCCTGGGACTGGGATTATGGAGCGTCCGCACTGAGCTGGCCGGTGCTATTATCTCGCAAGGTGTGATCGAAGTTCAGAGCAATCGTCAGGTCATCGAACACCCCGATGGTGGCGTTGTAGGCGAGATATTCGTACGTGACGGTGATGCAGTGGCGCGTGGGGACATGATGCTGCGGCTCGACGATACGTTTTTGGCCTCGGAACAAACGATCGTGGAATCTCAGCTATTTGAGTTACTTGCCCGAAAGACCCGGCTAGAGGCTGAACGGGATGGTGCGAACGCAGATACGTTGAAGAAAAATCTGCAAGAGCTCAAAACCCGCGAATCGATCGACGACGATCTGTTGGAAGGCCAACAACGTCTGTTCAACGCCAGGTTGGAAACGCTGACCCAGCAGATCGACCAGCTTGGGAAACAGAAGATACAGATCCAGAACGAGATTGAGGGGACGCAGGCGCAATTGGCGTCACTGAATACTCAGGTCGAATTGATCAGAACGGAGCTCGAAGATCAGCAAGGTTTGCTTGATCGCGGCCTGACACAGGCCAGCCGCGTTTCTGCATTGCAGCGGGAAGAGGCAAATCTAACAGGGCAAATCGGCAGCCTCGAATCCACAGTTGCGCGACTGACAGGCCAGATCGCCACGACCGAGATTCAAATTGTTGAATTGCAGGCCACGCGGCGCGAAGAAGCCATCACCGAGCTTCGGGATGTGCAGTCTCGCGTTGTAGAACTGGCAGAACGTCGTCTTTCCCTTTCCGAGCGTTTGTCGCGTCTAGACATCCGTGCACCCGTCGCTGGCACAGTTTACGACAGTCAGGTTTTTGCCATCCAGTCTGTGATCCAGCCGGGTGAGCCGATGATGTATGTAGTGCCGCAGGATACGCCCTTGTTGGTCGCAGCACGGGTGGATGCGTTGCATGTGGATCAGTTGCATCGCGGACAGGAAGTCGCCCTGCGCTTTCCCGCATTCAATCAACGCGACACGCCCGAGCTGAATGGCCGTGTGATCAATGTCTCAGCAGATTCATTCACAGATGAGACAAGCGGCTTTACCTTCTACCGTGCTGAAGTTGTGCCTGACGAAGGACAACTGGACCGTTTGAATGGCCAGGAACTGTTGCCGGGTATGCCTGTCGAAGCCATGATCAAAACTGATGAACGCACTCCGCTTTCTTACCTGGTCAAACCCTTGGCAGATTACTTCTACCGCGCGTTTCGAGAATAGCACCGGTCACGCAGTCTCATTCAAACTGCCTCGATATTGCCAAGCAGTATTGAGGTCATGTCGACCGACAGATCACTATCAACAATTGTGACCTCTGCTCCGGTTTCGTAGGTGACGTTGCTGCGTGAAATTCCGGATAGATCCGCATTTGCATCCAGAAAAACCCACTCAGCGTTGTGCGCAGAAGGCTGGCCTACTGCAACCTGAAGAATTGCCAGTGCATCCAACGCGTTTACCGATCCATCCCGGGTGATATCGGCCGCAATGTAATTTTCGACCGTTGCCGGACCCCATGTGGGATCAAGTCCAACCGACATGCGCAAAACCTGCAATGCATCCAGCGCTGTTATCTCGCTGCTTGCCGTTGAATACGATTTAATGATGTCCAATTGGCCGGAAAACGCGCCGTCTGGTAGATCCAGATCAAATTCACCTTGTGCATTTGCCTGCGCAACAACTGCAGACCCTCCGTCTGGGGTGAACCGGATTTCAGCATTTCCCAACGCTGCGTTTGGAGTCGTCGAATTCAGCGTGAACCCACCAGCTACCCCGTCTGATGAGTTGTTATCCGGCCCGCTACCCAAATTGACAGGAATATGATCGGGACCCCCAAACCCTGCGCCGAATACCTGCTCAGTTGTCAGGGACGTGCCATTAGCTGAAACAAGTTCTATCGTTTCGTCGCGATAAGCGATTTGGGCGCCTTGAGCGGTGGAAGTGAAATCCAACTGCGCTGGGGTGCGCAGAAAAGGATAATCGGTCAGATCCAAACGATCGGTGCCAGCCTGAAAGTCCGTGATCAAAGTCGGGCCGCTTGTTTGACGGATCACAAAGATGTCCGCGCCAGCACCACCCGTCATGGTCGTGGAACTGGTGCCCGTAATCAGCATATCGTCCCCTGCTCCGCCGTCCAGAATAGTGTCCAGTATGCCGCCTTTTAGCATGTCGTCCTGCGCGGTCCCGGTTACTGTTCCGAATCCTTCGGCAACAATTCCAAGGTCGGCAATCGATATACTCAGCTGAGTGAGCCCTGCATCGTGTTGAGATGATACAAATATCTGCAGTTCATCCCCCATATGCGCAACGCTGATCGTTTGAACATTTTGCAATCCACTGTCCAGGGTATCAGCAAAACTATCCATATGGATGAGCTGCCCGTCCGGCGTCATTGTAAACAGCGTGATCCCATCATCCCCGCCCCCAGCCACCACGAAAACCCGACCATCAACCTCAAGGACTGAAAGATCCTGTACGGCCCCAAACCGGGTATGCAGGGTGTCCAGAATATGATCCGTCGGTTTTAACTGCCCGCTGGCGCCCAATTCCATAACGCTTAGCGAATTGCTTTGCGATCCGGCCATAACAATCCATGACTTTCCATAGGCTTGAATTGTCTCAACCGCCGTAGGAGAACTGATGCCCAGCGTTTGGATATCGTCATTACCGGCAACCTCAGAGAGCACGCCACTGCCTTGATCGATCGAATATGACGAGATTGTTCCACTGGTTGCATCTGCGCCGACAATGAAATGATTCGACCCCGATTGCAGGGTCTGAAGCGTACTGGCAGACGCGTTGATGCTATGCGCCGGGCTCAGCGATCCATCACCATTGATACTATAGGTGCCGATCTGGCCTGTGTCCTCATGCGCAAGCGCAAGCAAGTCGCCAGCCCCAATCGTTACCTGGACCGCTGCAGCGATATCCCCGCCGCCCGACAAGGCATTGGTTTCTTGCAAGGCACCGATAGTGCCATCCGCGTTTAGTTCATAACCCACAAGCCCTGTGGCAGTATCGACGTCGAGGACCAGTTGATCATTGCCCGCCAGATGAATCGGGGTTCCGCTGTGCCCGACCTGATGGGCAATCGAGGCATCGAAATATTGTTGGTCCTGTTCTTGTGGGCCAGCCCCCTCCACAAGGCGCCAAGACACGAGCCCTCCCCCGGATCCGCTCGTGCTGTAAAGATACGTTTCCCCGTTAAACGTTTTTAAAGCCGTATCGCCGATACCTGAATCGAGCGCTGCGGTCCCCGTTGCCACCACTCTTTCGAACTGAAGCATCATCGCCCGTTACCCCCTGCCACCCCTGGCAACACATACAGGATGAAGCGATGTTCGGTTCTGAACCAGAACAGAAATGTGGTGAAAACAAGGACTTCAGTTCCAGATTAACTCAAATTTTTCGCAGCGGTCGAATGGCTCAGAAGATCAAACCACAGACCAGATCGGCCGAAAACAGCATATCACGCAACGACCAGCGTCCATCTAATGAGAGGGCAAAATGACCAAAGATACCGTTTCGACCAATAAATCGACCACGGACGCCGGGCCCGATGCGCAACGTACGCGCCATATCCGCAAATGGTTCGACAAAAAACTTCAGCGATGGGTAGGACGCGGGGTTGCTGGCGGCCTTGGCTCGACACTATTCGCATTACCAGCTCTTGCGCAGGCCACCGATGAACAGCTTGCGTCTCATCAGTTTGCTGAGTCAATTCCGGGCGTTCGGGTGGCAAAGCTGCTTTCGAATGGCGACGTGCAGCTGAAACTGACAGATGGGCGGACGATTGTTGTCTCTGCCGAGAACGTACAGATTCTGGAAAACGGCACCATAATGGTTGCAGATGAAATCGTCGGCGAAATTGCACAATTAGGTCTAGCCGCAGAGGCCGCAGGTGCGACCGCAGCGACCGCAGGTGGCGTAAGCGGTGCCGGGCTGGCCTTGGGCGGGTTGGGAATAGCCGGTGCTGCAGCTGCCGGTGGCGGAGGCGGCGGCGGTGGAGACAGCGACGATGAAACTGATGCCGAACCCACCGTTACCCCCTCACCTCCTCGACCGCCCAGCCTGAACCTGGCTGAGCTGCAATCAAACGCATTGGGCAATCTCAGCAGCCAAACAACAGCGCCGGATGGAACAACGACTGTCGAAGTTACCATCGGATCGGTGACAAAATCAGTCACTCCTGCAGGCGACGGAAGCTGGAGCGTTTCACTGACGCAGGCCGAGGCAGCGGCCCTGCCTCAGGGGATCTCGGATGTTTCCGTGCGCCATCTGGATGGTAGCGGGATGGAGCTATCGGCTGAAACCGCAAGGTTCGACGTTGATACCATTCCGCCGGTCCTGACCATCGATACATTCTCGGCGGGTGCGGTAATGAATGCTGCAGAACAAGGTACAAATCTCGAAATCTCTGGCACAACGGATGCCGAGAATGGGCAGACCGTAACGGTAGCGATTGGTGGGCAATCCTATAGTGGCACCGTTTCGGGCGGCGGCTGGAGCGTTTCGGTGCCCGCTTCAGATCTTACCACGCTGCCAGACGGGTCAAGCGTCACGGTGACGGCTGATGTATCGGATCGCGCTGGGAACCCAGCAGCTCAGGCCAATGGAAGTTTTGACACTGATCTGACCGCGCCTGATCTGACACTAAACCCAGTGGGTGGCGGTTCAATAGATCTGGCCAATGTCGTTGGGGATCTTGTCTTGTCGGGTACGACCACAGCTGAAAACGGCCAGGCGGTCAATGTATCTTTCGACGGTCAGGATTACACGGGGTCTGTATCGGGCGGCAGTTGGTCAGTGACGATCCCGAATGCCGATTTGTCTGGTTTGACTACCGGTGTGCCCGCATCCGTTTCAGTTGCCGTCAGCGACACAGCAGGCAATTCGGCAACACCGATATCGGTATCCGTTCCGGTCGATCTCACGGGCCCATCAATTGCAATCACTCCCTTGTCGGTCGGGGCTATCCTGAATGCGGTCGAAACCGGATCTGACCTGGTCGTAAGCGGGACAACAGGGAACGTAACCGACGGGCAGCAGGTAACAGTAACCCTTGATGGGCAGACTTATACCGACTCGGTCTCGGGCGGCAGTTGGAGTGTGACAATCCCCAGCGCCGATCTCATAGCGCTTGCCGATGGTGGAGACTTCAATATCACGGGCGACGTGACGGACGCCGACGGCCTTGTCGCCCCGCAAGTCAGCGTCAACTTATCCAAAGATGTCACCGCCCCAACTCTGAGTATCGACAGTTTTTCGGGCGGAGCGGTTTTGAATGCTGCGGAACGTGGTACGGACTTGACCATTACGGGCACTACATCCGCCGAAGATGGTCAGACAATCACCGTAAATCTGAACGGCCAATCCTACACTGGACAGGCCTCAACCGGGGGGTGGTCGGTGAGTGTCCCCTCGGCGGATTTGGCGGCGCTACCCGATGGAGCTACGATCAGCGTGATAGCGGATGTATCGGATGCCGCCGGCAATCCGGCGATACAGGCGACCAACAGCTTTGACACGGACTTCTCCGCCCCGTCGCTCGCCATATCATCACTGTCAGATGGAGCAGTAGTCAACCTGACCGAACAAGCAACGGATCTGGTGGTCTCGGGAACTTCTGATGCGGCCAATGGTACGCAAGTTTCGGTACAGATCATCCAATCCGGAGGTGCGGTTCTGACCGGCGGAACCGCCACTGTAAATGGTGGCATCTGGACATTCACAGCGGCTGCTGCCGATTTGAGCAGCCTGCAGGACGGGCAAACGTATGACGTGAACGCCTCAATCACGGATGCGGCTGGCAACACGAATGCTGCGACGACCAGTTTCAGCACCGACCTCAGCGCACCAACAATTGCATTGAACCCGCTTTCGGTTGGATCGGTTCTGGATATCGTTGAACAGGTAACAGACCTCAATGTGTCGGGGACAACAAATGCCGAGGACGGGCAGATTGTAACGATTAGCCTTAATAGTCAGACCTACAGTGCGGTGGTTTCTGGTGGCTTGTGGAGCACAAGCATTCCTTCGGCGGATTTGGCCAGTTTGGCCGATGGAGGCAATTTTGCGGTCACGGCATCGGTTCAAGACGCCGCAGGAAACCCGGCAACCGATGCGACAACCATGTTGGCCACGGATTTCAAACCTATCCTCTACATCAATGATGTGGGTGCCAATAGTGCCGTGTCGCTGATCGATGCACAAAACACTGGAATGACCGTATCAGGCAGTTCCGCAGGCCTGTCTGCCGGACAAGCGGTCGATGTCACGCTTAACTCGGTCTCGCTTGGTTCGGCCACAGTTGCAGCCGATGGGAGCTGGACCCTGTCCGCGCCTGCTGCAAGCTTTGCCTCGATTGAAGCGGGAGACGCCCTCGATTTCGCGGCACAGGCGACAGTCGCAGGCGGCCCCGATCCTGATCCGGTGTCCGAACAGGCAATTGCTCATGTTCCGGCGGCCTACACCATCGTTGAAGCCGGTCGCAGCGGAACGACAGTGACGTTCGAGGTCTACGCAGATTCCGATCGCGATATCTCAAGCGGTCTGGCCTTTACCGCCGAGCTGGGGTTCGATCCTACGGCGGCGACCTACGATAGCGGCTCCGAGACAGAAAACCCTGACTTCAATCTCTTTCTGGCTAACCCGAATGGAGGTTCCGCAATCAGTTTCGCGGGCGCGGCCACGAGCTATGGGGATTTATCGCAGCCTGTGGTGACATTTACTATGACAGTTCAGGACGCGAACCAACCCATCGTCTTGACGTTGACCACTCCAGACGGAGGGCCATCACAGCTCCATCTCGGCACCAGTGGGAATGATACCATTACGGGCTCGGATGTTGATGATGTCATCCGCGGCAACCAGGGCGACGACACCATAGATGTGTCCGGGGCGGGTCGAGACGTCATCGTTTTCGAAGCTGACCCATCTTCAAATGGCATTGATACGATCAATGGTTTCACACTGGGCCCAGCAGCCAGCGTTTCTGACGCCTTGATGTTCCAAGGGTTGAATACCACATCGCTTCGCGGCGACGGGACCGGTGTCGAGACCTTGGTGGCCGGCAGCACAATTGGTGCCAACACCGGGTTCGTCGGGCTGGAGACCACGCTTTCGGACCTTGATCTGGATACAATCACTAGCGCAGCCGAAAACCTGAATGGAGCTCAATCAGGTGATGAGATGTATCTGCTGGCAACGGACGGCACTGACAGCATTCTGGTCAAGGTTGACTACTCTGGCCCAGATTCGGCGTCGGTCGAAGCGCTTGCACAGTTCGATGGCCTTTCCGATCTGAGCAGTTTGTCCGACGACAACATCCTGATCACTGACCCAACTGGCGCTTCAGCCTAAACGGCGCTCGTAGCTTGGGGCGATGCACAAATGTAGCCTCGCCTCTTCAGAACAAGAGGATCACATGGCAGAGAACGGCCTTTTCCCAGTCAGCCTTGTACGGCGCAGGAATCGATTCTGGCGCCGGTTCACATCATACCAATTTGTTGCAGAGATGGACGCCTGTCCCATCGTCATCTCAGAAGTTCCGCAAATTGCCACATCTTTTCCGATTGTGTTCCTGTCAAACCAAACAGGTTTTTCTCCCGTCGCACTATTCTCAGTCATCCCGGAAATGGCACCGCCCTTCGTCGACCAAAACGGTCGCTGGCTTGCGCCTTATGTGCCCTCAGCGTTGCGTTGCTTTCCATTCCAGGCAGAAGCTATGAAAAAGGGCGACTCTCGGTCACGTCTGTTTGTCGACGAGGATTCAGGGTTGGTTACACATGACCCTAAAGACCAACCATTTTTTACAGTGGACGGACTTTTGACGCAGGATCTCTGCGGTGTGCGCCGCTTTCTGCAAAATCGCCTGGCTTCGGCAAACAAAACGGACCAAGTCTGCTCTTTGATCGCTGAGATGGGTCTGCTTGTACCACTGGACGAACAGAATGGCATCACATTGACCAAGGGTTACTGGGGCGTTGACCCAATTCTGCTGGAACGATTGCCCGAGTCTAATAAATTGGCCCTGCTTTCCAGCGGCGCGCTACGGCTGATTCACGCTCATCAAGTATCCCTGTCGCATTGCATGTGGCTGTCCAGTGCGCAGAGCCAATCAGGCACGAGGAGTTCAGAACACAACGACACCTTTGGCGGATTCATGACTGCACTTGCTGAAGAGGTTCGGCACGGACAATGCAAGGAGGGCGCGATCCATGCAATGGGTTAAGTTCGGGCTTGGAATCCTTGGCATAACAGCGGGGTTACTGTCAGTTTCAGCCTGCACCTCAACGCCCAACCTTGCCGATGTCGAGACACCTTTAACGCGAGGAACGACCGGAGCAAGCGCAACAGCGCGATCAAAAGAACTTTCAAAGAACGCTTTTGACCAACAAGTGCGACAGGCTGTTCAGAGCAGTTCGATTGTGGCACGAAGTGGGTCCAAAACAAGGACAATCCAAGCTTACCAGAATGCCGCTGGCGGTGCATTTTTGGCTCAGGCTTTATTGGGGTTGATAGCACGGCCCGTTCAGACGAACTCCATTAGTAGTGAAGTGCCGTCTTACTTGCGGGTATCAAACGGTCATGAATCTAGAATGGGTGTATTGACCGCGAAATCCCGAGTGTCGGGTAAGAAACGCAACGACATGCAGCTACGGGAACGGCTGATTCTGGCAGAACAGAACTTCGCTTTGGCCAATTACGCCTCATTGAGCCTAACTGAGCGCATTCTGGATTTTCCGAGGTTCACGATGGACGCGCTGGATAAGTCGCTATGAATGTTGATCGTGCAACTCTGACCGAACTGGAAGCTTGCTTGTTGAATGTCGCGGCGACACTTGAGCGACCGTTGACAGTGGCAGCACTGAACGCCTGCCAATCTGGTGATACAGGTGAGTTGACCGCGCGCGATGCGATGCACGCGGCACAACGAGCAGGCCTGCAGGTCGGGTTTGGTGCGCGAAAGCTGTCGGCATTTGATGCATCGCTGGCACCTGCGATCTTGTTGTTGGAAGGCGATCGCGCCGTTGTGTACCACGGGCGCACGCGCAATGGCGATCTATTGCTTTACGACCCCGCTTTGGATGACGGTATCGGAGAGGTTCCCGAAAGCGGCGTGGGCGAAGTCTACACGGGCTATGCATTGTTGTTTCGACCCTTGCACCGCGACGAGGTTAACGCAGATCAAGCGGATCAGCGGGGTCATTGGTTCTGGTCGGCACTTTCCGCAAACCGCTGGTCTTACGTTCAGGTGGCGCTGGCTGCGGCGATGGCAAACGTTCTGGGGCTTACGACCTCAGTCTTTATCATGATCGTCTACGACCGGGTTTTGCCCAACGAGGCGACCGAGTCGCTGATAGCTTTGACGCTTGGCGTGGGGTTGGCGCTTCTTTTTGACTTCGCGCTGAAGCTCCTTCGCGCGGGGTTCATAGATCGCGCCGGCCAGAATGCTGACATGTCCATGGGACGGCGAGTATTTGACCAGGTGCTGAATATTCGCATGTCGTCCCGAACGGGCTCAACGGGTGCAATGGCCAGTACCATCCGCGAATTCGAAACTTTGCGTGAATTCTTCACTTCTGCCACACTCGTCGCTGTCGTAGACTTGCCATTCATCGCGGTATTCATATTCGCGATCTATATGGTGGGCGGCCCGCTGGCGCTTGTTCCAGCACTCGCTGTACCAGTCGTTCTTCTCAGCGGACTGGCTGTTCAACCGATCCTGTCGCGTCTTGCTGAACAAAGTTTTGCAGACGGACAATCCAAGCAATCTGTTCTGGTTGAGGCTGTATCAGGCTTGGAAACCATCAAGACAACCGCCGCCAGTCGGCAGATGCGAATGCGGTGGGAAGGTGCAATTGCACGCCAGTCAAACTACGGATCACGCAGCAGGGCCGTTACTCAATTTGCCCTGAACCTAACTGGATTTACTCAGCAGGCCGCGCAAGTTCTTATCGTCTTTTATGGTGTATTTCTGATCACGGATGGCCAGACGAGCATGGGGGCACTTGTTGCGTCGGTGATGCTGACCGGCCGTGCCCTGGCACCGCTGGGACAATTGGCGCAAACCCTGACACGTGTCAATCAGGCACGCAGTGCCTACCGCAATCTGGACACGTTAATGCAGGCGAGCAATGAGCGGCCTGAAGGCAAATCTTGGATCAGCAGATCCGAGTTTTCCGGGCGGATAACGTTTAACAATGTTCATTTCGCATATCCTGATCAAACGGAAGACGCGATGAAAGGTGTTTCATTTACAATCGAACCCGGTGAAAAAGTCGCTGTCCTGGGCCAGATTGGGTCGGGCAAGAGTACGATTGCGCGACTGCTGTTGGGCCTCTACCAACCGCGCGTGGGCTCGGTGATGTTGGACGGGCTGGACATTCGCCAGATTGATCCCGGCGACTTGCGGCGAAATATTGGTTCAGTCTTGCAAGACATCTGGCTGTTTTCCGGTACCGTCCGGGAAAACATTGCCAGCGGGTCGGTGCGCCCGCGTGATGATGAACTGATCCGTGCAGGGCGCATTGCAGGTGTCGAAGATTTTATCGCGCGGCACCCACGGGGCTATGATCAGCCTGTAGCCGAACGAGGAGAAGGATTGTCAGGTGGTCAAAGGCAGGCGATTGCATTGGCCCGGGCGCTTATCGGGCATCCTCCTGTCCTGCTGCTGGATGAGCCTACGAGTGCGATGGACGTCAAATCCGAATCCGAAATTATACGCCGCCTTAAAAAGACCACGCCAGATACCACGATGATCATTGTGACGCACCGAACCAGCCTGCTGGAACTGGTTGATCGGGTCATAGTGATTGAGGATGGCAAAATTGCGATGGATGGACCCAAAAACATCCTGACGCAGACAGTTCGCAAACCCGGGAGGCATCTGAATGTCGCGGCATCCTGATCTGGAAAGCCTCGCCTGTGAAATGCGTGGCGGGTCACCGCTGCGGGGATCATTGCTGCTGCTCCTGATACTCAGTTGTTTGATAAGCGCCGTCGCCTGGGCTCATTTAACTGAACTCGACGATGTCGTGAGGGCAGATGGGCGTATCGTGCCATCCGGCGATATTCAGGTGATCGAAGCGACCGAACCCGGTGTTTTGCGGTCCGTTCACGTGCGCGAGGGTCTGGTGGTTGAGGCTGGTACATTGCTGATGGAGCTGAATACTACTCAGATCGAACGAGAGTTGAGCCAAGAGCAACAGCGTGCCTTTGGTTTGATGGCCCGCGCACAACGACTACGTGCCGAAATCGATGGGGCTGAGCTTGAGTTCGACGACGATCTTCTGACTGGCGCGCCAGATGTCGTGCGGTCGGAGACTGCGCTGTACCACGGTCGGCAAGCAGAACTTGAAGCTGAGATTGCAATTCTCTCTCGACAGCGCGAACAGCGGCAACGCGAGTACGAAGAGGGATTGGTTGACCAGGTCACGTCAACCGAGACCCTGAATGTGTTGGCCGATGAGCGCGCTATGATGGTGCCGTTGGTCGAACAGAAGATGGAACCGGCAACAACCCTTTTGGCCCTGCGCCGCAGCGAGGCGGAATGGAAAGGCCGCAAGGTCAGAGCAGAGGCGATGATCAACCGGTTGAAGGCCGGGCTGGATGAAGTGGATGACAAGGTCCGCGCGACGCGCAGTCGGTTTCGTAGTGCCGCACTAACTGATCTGGCTTTGGTTTCGGCAGAGCTTGCCGCCTTGCAACCTGCCCTGCCCTCTTTGCGTGACCGTGCGTCTCGCGCGCTGATCCGGGCCCCCGTACGGGGTGTCGTAAACCGGATTCACCGGACGACGATCGGCGGGATGGCCCGAAGCGGTGAGGAACTGATTGAGATTGTTCCGTTGGACGACAGATTGTTGGTGGAAGCCTATGTCCGGCCCAAGGA
This sequence comes from Ruegeria sp. C9, assembly GCF_056537585.1. Taxonomy (NCBI): domain Bacteria; kingdom Pseudomonadati; phylum Pseudomonadota; class Alphaproteobacteria; order Rhodobacterales; family Roseobacteraceae; genus Ruegeria; species Ruegeria sp. C9. The sequence continues at coordinate 708,370 of NZ_JBQFRU010000001.1, read as the reverse complement.
CATCGCCTTCCTGCACCCAGAGCAAAAGGTCAAAATCAAGATCACGGCCTACGATTTTTCGCGGTACGGCAGTCTGGATGGTGAGATCGTTCGAATCGGTGCCGACACCATCACTCGCTCGGAACGAAGTGAAGAAGAGGTTTTCGTCGTCGAAATTCAGACGTCAGACACGATGTTGGATGCGGGTGGTACAGCGGTTGAAATCATCCCAGGAATGATCGCTCAGGTCGATATTCTGTCAGGCCGAAAGTCAGTTCTGGATTATCTGATCCAACCTGTTCTGAAGATAAAAGACGAGGCGCTGCGCGATTGAAGAGAACGACAGATGGGCAGCAGATAGCAAAGCACCAGCCGATAGACATCTTAGGCGTCGGGGGGGACCGACGACTAAGACCAGGTCACGTCACCAAGAAAGATATATCCCGCACCATATATCGTTTTAATAAGGCGCGGGTTTTTGGGATCTTCGCCCAGCTTCGTTCGCAAGCGGGAAATCCGAACATCCATAGCGCGGTCAAAGCTGTCACCTGCCCCGCCACCCAACATGTCCTGCATGCGCGCGCGGCTGATCAGGCGTTTGGGACTTTCAAGAAACAATCGCAGAACCTCACCTTCGGCATGACTGAAAGGTGTCTCGACGCCATCGGCATTGATCAAGACATATCGATCAAACTGTGCGGTCCAACCATTGAATTCGGCTATGTCTGAATTCGGCGTTGCTGGTCCAGTAGAGCGTAGCCGGGCGCGGACCCGAGCAATTACTTCGGCTGGATCAAATGGTTTGGTGATGTAATCATCTGCGCCAAGCTCCAATCCCGTTACCCGGTCCTGTACCTGAGCGCGGCCTGAAATGATGATGACGGCAGCACCTTGCTCAAGCGCAAGTTTGTGCACAAGTGCAAGACCGTCGGTATCCGGCAATGATAAATCCACCAAACACAGATCCGGAGTGACCCTTTTCAGCGAAGCTTCAAATTCACGGGCACGTGAAAAGCTTTGAGTTTGAAACCCGGCATCTTCCAGCGCTTCCGTTAGGATACGGCGGATTTCAGGTTCGTCATCGAGAATGGTCACCAAAGGTTGTGTCATTCAGGCGGCCTCGGTTCGGATCAACGCCGACAATTGCGACAATGTGAATGGTTTGCTTAGGACAGGTGCACGGGTCAATGCCTGATGATGTAGCGGGTCATTTAGCGGCAGCGACGTCATCAGTATACAGGGCAACGCACCATTCAGGCGGTCGACAATGTCGATCCCAGTGCCTTCGCCCTCTAGCTTAATATCTGATAGAACCAGCGCGATATCACCGATTTCCGACGTCAAGGTCAAAGCTTCATCGACCGAGCTTGCCTCGATCACCGAACACCCCAAATCGATCAGCATGTCCCGGAACTGACTGCGCAGTTCATCGCTGTCTTCAACCAACAATACGAGACCCGCTTGCGCGGACGGGGCAGGACGGTAGGGCAAACGTATCACGACCGAAGCACCAGAAGGCGTGTTGCGCAAATTAAGGTCACCGCCCGCCAGCTTTACCGTGTCGTAGACCATTGGAAGTCCCAACCCCGAGCCATCGCTGCCTTTGGTGGAAAAGAATGGGTTTAACGCCTTCTTTAATGCTTCCCCGGTAAACCCCGGGCCAGTGTCCGACACCGTGATCTCAACCCATATTGTCCCGATTGCATGCGCAGTGATCGTGATCTGGCCCGATGTGCCGCAAGCATCCCGCGCATTCAGAACCAGGTTCAGCAGTGCATCCTGAACCATGCCGGGATCGAGCATCAGCGCCTTGTCGGGTAGAGTATTGACCACCGACAACCCCATGCCCCGCGGCAAGGACGGGGTGGCAAGGATTCGCAAATCCTCAAGTAAACCGCGCATATCCGTCGCCTGAGGTTGAGGCGTGCGATTGCCGGTCATGTCTGCGATGCGATTCAGCAGTTGCCCCCCGCGTCGGGCAGTTTGTTGCGTAGCCGTGACTAGCTGATCGGCTTCCTCGGGTAGATCCATCCTCTCTAATCGCGCCTGCATGCCCAGAATAATGGTCAGCAAATTAGAAAAGTCATGGGCAAGCCCGCTTGTCATCTGCGCCGCCATGGCTCTGCGCCGCGTTTGCTGAAGGGCGACACGGGCTTGAGTTTCTTCGGTGATATCCACCGACATGACATAAACACCACCCGCTTTATCCGGGGTGAATGATACCCGAATGCGGCGTGAATCCTGATCTTCGGTAAACTCGAAAACCGAAGGTTGGCCTCCATAGGCCTGTTCCAGATGTGGCTTTACCCGGTCATAGGCAGATGACCCCAAAGCCTTTGATATATGAAGGCCCAGAATGTCAGACGGACGGCCGGGCATGACCGAACTGAGGCGGCGGTTTGAGTAATCGTATCGTCCATCGGCATCCAGATGCGCGATATGAGCCGGCATCATCTCGGTCGTCATCCGCGTGCGGGCCTCGATCTCGGTCAGCTGACGCTTGGCTTCTTCCAGCGCGGTGATGGTTGCCGCCAGTTTGCGGTTGGTTGCGGAAAGCTCTTCGGCATGGCTCAGAAGTTGGCCAGACAGTTCTTCTGAACGGGCACGCAGCAAATCTTCTACCCGCTTCGTGCGAGTTATGTCGGTATAGACGGCCACCCAACCCCCATTGGGCAAAGGTGCACCTTCGACCGAGATCACCTGACCATTGGGCCGTGTGCGCTCCATATAATGCGGCTCGAACGCGAGGGCCTGTGAAACGCGTAGCTCGACCATCTCGTCAACATCGCCGACCGAACCGTATTCCCCGCGGCTAGCGAGAAAATAAATTGTGTCGCGAAACAGAGCCCCCGGCTCGACAAGTTCGTTTGGCAGGTCGAACATTTCCTGAAACCGCAGGTTGCTGACAACGAGACGCAATTGGCTGTCATAAATTGACAGCGCCTGACCGATCAGGTTCAGGCCAGCCGTGGTCATCGCCTTGATGCGCTGTTCGGAAATGTCCAAATTCGTCCTCCCCTGCGCCCATGGGTATCACCAGTTCAGGCGCAGGTGTAGGGAGATTTACCTATCCGTGCAGCGGCAAATTGTTCGCGGCACGGTAGGCTTGAACATAGCCGCGTGCCACTGATCGAACGGCTGTTCCGATCTGCGAATATGCCTCGTCCGGCAGATTCGCAAAGGACACGCGAGCCGACCAGCCCGGAGCATCAAATCCGCTGCCGTTCAGTAGAACTATCCCATAGTCTTCCGCCAATTTGAACGCAATATCCAATGGGTGAACATTCTGCTTGATCCAAGCCACGACATCTTCACCGACATATTTTCGCAACCAGTATTCGAAATCGATGATACCGTAATAGGCGTCGTAATGCTCACCTGCCTGCACCTCGATGCCCATCGCTTCGGTCAGCAGTTTGAAACGGCGATGAACCAGCTCCATGCAGGCGGTCTGATAGATTTTCTTGCTGTCGACCAATTCACTGAGTGAAAACAGCGTCATCATCACCTGCTGCGGCAGCGACAGGCCTGCTGTGTGGTTCAGGGCCACATCGCGGCTATCGGCCACAAGCCGGTCGATAAAGCGAATGTCACGTGGTGTCAGGCTAAGCGTGCCATAGCGCTTGTCCAGGGACTGTTTGATCTCATCCGGATGATCCGCCAGCTTGAGATCGAAGATGTTATCTTGCGCCACGGCAATCACGCCGAGACGCCAGCCGGTGCAGCCAAAATACTTCGAGTAGGAATACACACCGATTGTGTTGCGCGGCAGATGGCCCATGACCGAGGTAAAATCGTGCACAAAGGTGCCGTAAACATCATCCGTTAGCACGATCAGATCAGGCCGGTGATTCTCCACCAAATCCGCTAGTTTGCGAAGTGACGCGGTACTGAGCGCGACCGAAGACGGATTGCCGGGATTGACTAGGAAGAACGCTTTTACATTGGGATCTTTCAACTTTTCCACTGCTTGGTCGGTCAGTTGAAAACCATCCTCTTCATCGGTTTCCACATGCACGGATTCAAGGCTGTAATCCTCCAACTCAGGCATTTCCAAGTAAGGCGTGAAGATCGGAGTGCACAGAGCTATCGTGTCACCCGGGTTCAGCAATCGGTTGGCTTTGAGCGTCTTGAAGATGTAGCACATCGCCGCCGTGCCGCCTTCGACTGCGAACAGATCGAACTGAGCGTCAGGCCGGTGGCCCCGACACATGGACCACATCAGGTATTCATGGGCAATGGTGGCATTGTGTTTCAGGATGCGGTCAGGCACCGGATAGTTATCACCGATGATCGAATCCGTCAGTTCATGCACAAACTCGTCCGCATCGAAATCAAATGCGGATATGGCATGCGCCACGAGCTCAAGCAGCGTATCGACGCCCGGCGTTTCGGAATTATCAGACGCCCAGCTTTGCAGCCGCCCATGGCAACCTTTTTGCGCCGGCATTCCGCCTAAACCAGCGGGGTGATCCATCACACGTTTGGATTCAGTTATGGCAAATTGACCAAGGGCAAAGAACGCTTCACGCGGACGGGTGGCAACCCAGTTAGGATTGCCACGCCCCGCGTTCAGGAAAGCGCTATTGGCCTTACGCGCCTCGGCCGAGGCCAGTTTGATCAGCTCATCCTTGATCTGAAACGGGCTGAGTGCTTCGTAATCGTGCAGCGTTACTCTATCCATAACGTGAACCTCTCCAAATCAGCTTAGGATCAAAACAACGACCATCCCGAAGATGGTCAATAATGTATTTCCAATCGCATACGGCATTCCGTAGCCAAGCGCCGGGATGCGACTTTGCGCGGCTTCCTGGATCATACCCAACGCCGCTGTCGTGGTGCGCGCACCTGCGCAGGCACCAAACAGAATGGCCGGGTGGAATTTGAACACGTAATGCCCGACGTAAACTGCAAAGATCATTGGTAGCGAAGTCGCGACGATTCCCCATAGCAGCAGCGCAATACCGGCCTGTTGCAGTCCCGCGACAAATCCCGGCCCTGCGGTGATCCCTATCACCGCGATAAACACGTTCAGACCCAGAGTGTTCATCAACCAAAGCGCCGGACCCGGGATGCGCCCAAAGGTCGGGTGCACCGTACGCAGCCAACCCAGCACCAGCCCAGCCAGCAGCGCGCCTCCGGTGGTGGAAAGGCTGATCGGGAAACCACCCATCATGACTGACAGTGTTCCAATGATGCCGCCGATGAAAATCCCCCAGCCTACAAAGGCCAGATCCGTGGTGTCTACCGGGCGGTCGGCATAGCCAATCTGGGCAACTGCGGCCTCGACATGACGCTTGCTACCCTGAATTGTGACGATGTCACCACGATGCACGACTGTCCCGGGTAGCAGCGGCAAATCCTGCATGTTTCGCATCAGTTTCGAGACATAAATGCCCCGCGCGATCGACAGTTTGCTTAGCTCTTCAAGCGTCTTGTTATGAACCTCTTTGCTGGTGATCAGAACATCCAGTTTTTCCGACGGTATGCTCAGCAGATCAGGCGCGTCAGCTTCTGTAAGATTGGTCTCAAGCAAACTCACCAGATCAGCGCGGCGGCCTGAGAACATCACAACATCTCCGGCCTGCAATACGGTGTTATCATCTACCTCTATGATCTTCCCGTCGCGTCTCAGGCGTTCGGCATAGATGCGGATACCGGGCATCAGATCTTTGACCGGTTGCCCTAGCAAATCGCTACCTTCTGGGATCTCAAAGGCCCGCGCCTCGATCGCGCGATATGCCGAGACGATGCCATCACCGGTTTCAACCGACGTCGTGCCACCCAGCTTAGCCTCATATTCCTTGCAGGCCGCGACCAGATCGACGCCAATCAGACGCGGGCCGATCTTGGCCAGAATGATGGCCGACCCGATTGTGCCGTAAATATAGGTCACCGCATAGGCAATCGGAATCTGGTTCGCATAGGTTTTGGCCTGTTCCGCCGACAGGCCCAGCTGGCCGATTTGGTCGGTGGCAACGCCGATCGCCGCTGAAATCGTCTGCGATCCGGCATAAAGCCCCGCGGCATAGCCAAGTTCCAGACCCGCGACCTTGGCTGCGATGATCGGGATTACAAGGCAAAGTGCGAGCACGCTGAGCGCAAAGAACACCTCGCGCGCGCCGTCTGCTTTCAGGCCGCGGATGAACTGAGGTCCGACACCGTAGCCCACAGCAAAGATGAACAAGATGAAGAAAGTCGATTTGACCGCCGAGTCGATTTCAATCTGGGCCTGCCCGATCACCACCGCCGCCAACAACGTTGCCGTGACCGTGCCCAGACTGAACCCCATCAGTTTCCAGGGACCAACGAGAAAGCCGATACCGATGGACAGGAACACCGCCAATTCAGGGTAGTTTTGAAGAATATGCACCAGCCAATCGACCATCAATCACCTCTCAATCCGCGCCTGACAGGCATTTGAGGCAAAAGCCGGAGACAAGGTGAAGAAGCGCCCAATTGGCCCACTTGCTGCCCGACCAAGCCGCCTGTTCGAACACACAACCGCAACAGGAAAACTTCGGCCTCACGATACCTTACAAAGGACATTTGTCTATAATTATCTGAATATTAATAGTTCTGCTTGTCCGCCCTCATTCAGAACACCCCGACTGAGCCTGCGCCACAATGCAAACACGCGAAACGCATGGCTCGCCCGCTCTGCCTGCTCCAGAACCGGAACCATGGGCTTCACTGTCGCTCTACCGCAATGCGCGGGTGCAAAATCCTGAGGGGTTCGAACAAATCCATTGCAGCAACCCGGTGTTTGCCATCACATACCGCTATGACACGGCCGACGATTATTTCCGAGACCAGCGCAACCGGCGTTTGTATCCGCCTTGCCGGAGATCTGCGCACTCAATCGTTGGATCGTGTCGAAGCGGGTTTTGCTGCCCAAAAGCCCAACGGCCAAGATGTCATTGTGGACATGTCACAGGTGGAATCGCTGGATACCGGAGGGGCCTGGCTAGTCGCCAATCTGGTGCAGCGGATGGGAAGCGAGGGCGCTCAGGTCCAGCTCGAAGGGTTGGCCCCTGCGCATTCGTCATTGATCGAAACAGTATCGCACAACATATCCGAGGTTACAGGAGAAGAACTGCCGCCGCATGGCTTTGTGAATTGGGTTGCCCGGATTGGGCAAAAAACTTTTGGCGCCTGGCAGGACACATTATCAATCATCGGCTTTCTTGGCCTTACTCTGCATCGATTGGTCCGGACTCTGATCATGCCATGGCGACTGCGTCGTGCTGCCTTGGTGTCACAGATGGAGCAAGTCGGCTTCAAGGCGCTGCCGATTGTGTCCTTGATGGGTTTCCTGATCGGCGTCGTTCTGGCCTTTCAGGGCGCGACGCAGTTGAAACAGTTCGGGGCTGAGATCTTTGTTGTCGAATTGATCTCCATCTCGATCCTGCGTGAGCTTGGTATCCTGCTGACAGCGATCATCGTCGCTGGTCGCTCCGGTTCGGCTTTTACGGCTTCGATTGGCTCGATGAAGGTGCAGGAAGAGATTGATGCGATGCGCACCCTGGGGTTGGATCCGATTGAAGTTCTGGTCATTCCCCGTGTTCTGGCGCTGTTGATCATGTTGCCCATTCTTGGCTTTGTTGCCGATATGGCTGGCCTGATCGGCGGAGCGTTGATGAGTTGGATCGACCTCGGTGTCAGCCCCGGCATGTTCCTGACCCGGTTGAAGGAAAATACCGGCGTCGCACAGCTTGCCGTCGGGATGATCAAGGCACCGTTCTTTGCACTGGTGATCGGTGTCATTGCCTGCTGGCAGGCTATGCAGGTCAAAGGTTCATCCGAAAGCGTTGGTCAGCGGACGACGGCCTCGGTCGTGCAATCGATCTTTATGGTCATCGCCATCGACGCCCTGTTTTCGATCTTCTTCTCAGAGTTGGGGATCTGACATGGATGGAGCCGCGCTTCAGGACAAGCCCCAATCCGACACGAAACGCGAGGCCGTTATTCGTGTGCGCAATTTAACCAACCAGTTCGGCGAGCAAGTGGTCCACGACAACCTCAACCTCGATGTCTGGCGCGGTGAAGTGCTGGGTGTTGTCGGTGGATCGGGCACTGGGAAGTCCGTGCTTTTGCGTACGATCGTCGGGCTGAACAAGCCCAAGTCGGGAAGTATTGAGGTTCTTGGCGTCGATGTTCTTAATGGCCCCGAAGAAGAACGTCAGCGGATCGAAAGAAGCTGGGGCGTGGCATTTCAGGACGGTGCGCTGTTTTCCTCACTGACTGTATTGCAGAACGTGATGGCGCCTCTGCGCGAGCACACGGGTATCAGTGAAAAATTGATGGCCGCACTAGGTGGGCTGAAGATCAGTCTCGTTGGCTTGCCTCAACTAAGTTGCAGCAAGTTCCCCTCGGAACTGTCCGGTGGAATGCGCAAACGCGCTGCGTTGGCCCGCGCCCTGTCGCTGGACCCCGAAATCGTTTTTCTGGACGAACCAACTGCCGGGTTGGACCCGATCGGGGCCGCCGCATATGATGAACTGATCGGGGAACTTCAGCACACGTTGGGGCTGACCGTGTTCATGGTAACGCATGATCTGGACAGCCTTTATGCCATATGTGATCGCGTCGCGGTACTTGCGGAAAAACGCGTGCTGGTTGAAGGTCCGATAGAAGAGATGACCAAGGTCGACCATCCTTGGGTTCAGGAATATTTCACAGGCCCCCGCGCCCGTGCGGCACAACAGAAGGGGCAGGACAGGTAGAGGCGATGGAGACCCGAGCGAATTACATCCTGATCGGTGCGTTCACCCTGGCGGGCATCCTTGGTGCCTTCGGGTTCTTTCTGTGGCTCGCCAAATTCGAAGTGACCCGGCAATACGCCTATTATGATGTGTTGTTCGACAATGTCTCGGGCCTGTCGGCTGCAGGTGGCGTAAATTACAACGGCTTGCCCGTGGGTCAGGTGGTTTCCTTGGACTTGGACAAAGATGACCCGTCAAAGGTGCGAGTGCGGCTTGAGGTTGATGCCGACATCCCTGTTACCAAAGAAACCATCGCACAGTTGCAATCTCTGGGTGTGACAGGGGTTGCTTATGTTGAGCTTTCCGGCGGGTCCCCAACCGCAGAAAGGCTGGCCCAGAATAGTGTCATCCCAAGCAAGCGCAGTTCGATTCAATCCTTGCTTGAGGGTGCGCCAGAGGTTCTGGAAAAGGCGGTCACCCTGTTGGAGAACCTCAATTCGGTTGTTGATGACAAAAACCGAAAGGCGGTGTCGGATATCCTGAACAATCTGGCAGAAGCGTCGGGCAAGCTGGATAAAACTCTGACGGATTTCCAGTCGCTCTCGTCCGATTTGGGCGGTGCGGCCAAAGACGTTGGAGAATTTACCAAGAGACTGGATACGTTGGCGAATACGGCCGAGACGACGTTGAGCACAGGAACGGACACGCTGAAGAGCATCAAAGAGACCTCAGAATCCGCCAAAACAACGCTAGAGACTGCAAATAACGCCATTGCCAGTGCTGAAAGCGTGATTCAGGAAGATATCCGGCCCTTTATCGAACGCGGGTCAATCCTGGCCGAAAGGCTGACTCGGCTGTCAGATGAAGGCAGCGTTACGCTTGAAGTAATCAGCGAGACTGTTCTGAATGCAAACACCACCCTTGAGTCGGTTACATCGACTATGGATTCAGCCAAAGGGGCGCTCGATTCAGCAGAGAGGGCGTTTGACTCGGCAAACCGGGTGATGGACGAGGATATCTCACCTGTCGCTGAAGATGTGAGTAAGGCGGCTAATCAGGTTGCGGAAACCGTCTCGAATATCACCGAAAAGATTGACAAGATTTCCGACGATGTTCTCAGCGCCTCCCAATCGGCGTCGGATCTGCTGGGAACCATCGACGGGATCGTTCAGGACAACCGCCGTCAGGTTTCGGACTTCTTGCGCGTTGGGTTGCCTCAGTTCATCCGGTTCATCGAGGAATCACAGCGTCTGGTCATCAGTCTGGATAGATTGGTCGACAAGGTCGAACGCGACCCGGCCCGCTTTTTGTTAGGCACCCAAGCATCGGAGTTTCGTCAATGATACGGCCCTTAATATTGACTCTGGTTTTGGCCGCTTTGACGGGCTGCACGGGCTTGGGCACGCTGCGGCAGGCTTCTAAGCCCAATGATTTGTATTTGCTGACACCCAAAAGCACGTTCTCGTCATCGCTGCCGCGTATCCAAAAACAGATCGTTGTCGAAGAGCCCACAGCGACGGCGGCCGTGAACACCGATCAGATCGCCGTGCAGCCCACCTTGCTTCAGGTTCAGTATCTGCCGCGGGCCCGATGGGTGGATCGCGCGCCGTTAATTGTGCAGGCGCTGATGGTAGAAAGTTACGAAAATTCCGGCAAGGTCGCGGCCGTAGGACGTTCGACCGTTGGCCTGAGAGCGGACTATGTGATCGCGCCTGATCTGCGCGAATTTCAGGGCATCGTCATCAGCGAAACCGAAGACACGAAGACGGTCCGCGTAGAAGTGCGCATCAATATCAAGATTATCGATGAGTATGAGGACAAGATCATCGCTTCAAGCTCATTCCAGGAAGCAGTGCTGGCGACCAGCGATAAAACACCCGAACTGGTTGAGGCCTTTGATATCGCCTTGGGCAAGACAATGCGGGATGCCGTGGAATGGAGCATCCGCAAAATCCATACGCATACGCTCAATAACCCGCGATCAACACCTAGCTAGCGGTCACTAGAACTGGCTCGCTGAGGCGACTTCCCAGTCAGCGGCGAACTCTTCAGGGATGGTCTTGCCCAACAGAGAGCCGTCATCCAGAAAGCTGTATAGCTCGGCATAAGACCGCTCTCGTTCATCCGCATTTCGGCGCCGGATGTCAGCAGGGCGCAGGTCGGAAACTTTTGCTTTGCCCATAGCCCCTAATATCTCGCGGAAGCTTTCAAGCGTCGCGTCATGAAACCGATGCACGCGCTGTCGTTTCTGTGGCACATTCACCGCCCGCCCACGGATCGGATCTTGCGTTGCCACCCCCGAAGGGCACCTGTTGGTGTTGCAATGCAGCGCCTGAATGCACCCCACCGCAAACATCATTGCCCGCGCCGCGTTACACATATCCGCACCCAGAGCAAATTTCTCGACCATATCAAATCCGGTGGCCACTTTGCCCGAACAGATCACCCGAACCTTGTCGCGGACTCCAATACCGCGCAGGCAGTTGTTCACAAAGATCAGCGCCTCGTTAAGCGGCATCCCCAATCGGTTGGTAAACTCGACCGGGGCAGCGCCAGTGCCCCCTTCCGCGCCGTCCACCGTGATGAAGTCAGGCAGAATCTCAGTTTCCAACATCGCTTTGCAAATCGCCATAAACTCGGATCGACGACCGATGCACAGTTTGAAGCCTACGGGCTTGCCACCTGACATCTCTCGCAGATGCTGAACGAAATGCATCAATCCAGTCGGTCCATCAAAAGCCGAATGAATAGGTGGGGAAATCACATCCTGATGTACTGGAACCCCACGAATCTCGGCGATTTCTTCATCCACCTTTGCCGCCGGTAGGACCCCGCCATGAGACGGCTTCGCCCCTTGCGATAGTTTGATCTCGATCGCCTTGACGACGTCTTTCTTGGCCTTTTCGGCAAACAGGTCCTTATCGAACCCACCTTCAGGCGTGCGGCATCCAAAATATCCTGTTCCGATTTGCCAGATGATGTCTCCACCTTCTGCCAGATGGTGGGGGGACAGTCCGCCTTCGCCCGTGTTATGCGCAAAACCCCCATCTTTTGCACCGCCATTCAAAGCACGGATTGCGTTGGCGCTGAGTGCACCGAAACTCATTGCTGATACGTTCAGACGCGACGCATTGTAGGGTTTGTCGCACTGAGGGCCGCCCAGTATCACCCGTTCTTCGCTCTCTTCAACGTGCTTGGGGGATAGCGAGTGATCAGCGCGGTGATAACCTACCGTCATGATATCGTACTGAGTGCCAAACGCCTGAGTATCCACCTGCCCCTTGGCGCGGGAATAGACCAGACTGCGGATAATCCGATTATAGGGCCGCCCGCTCTCATTGGTTTCAACGAAATACTGCCGGATTTCAGGGCTGACAAACTCCAACATATATCGGAAGTGACCCAGTACCGGGTAGTTGTTCAGCACATTATGCTTTGTTGTCAGCATATCGTAGAGACCGACAACCGCATAGGGGATCAGTATGATCAGCAACCAGTGGGCGGGTGGCCAGAAAAAACCCCAAAGCAAAGTCAAAGGCAAGCAGACATAGCTGAGGAAATAGTAAAGCCTGCGAACAATCATTTCCTATCTCCCTGAGTAGCGCTGTGACAGCGTGACCTTGAATGGACATTGGGTCCATGACCCTGCTCTTCATCCAGAACGTGGAACAAATTGACCTGTTTGCGCAAGCCCTTGCTAATCAAACAAAGATAACGGTTGGGTTAGCGAGGCCGGTTGAACCAAGCAAAAGCAGCCTGTATGCAAAATGAAACGCTGGTCAGAGCAGGATCAACCGCAGTGTCGAAAACAGCGCCTGCATTCGGGCATCGCGCCCTGATGTATACAGCCGTCTTTGTGGGGGGTGCTGCAGGGTCGTTGCTGCGCGAGCTATTTTCGCTGGAGATCCCCGGCGCTCCGTTCCTGACCGCGACTTTCGGCATCAATGTTGCGGCCTGTTTCGTTCTAGGTTGGCTCTATGCCATTCGAAATCGTGTCCACGCCCACGTCCTGCATCTAGGGGCCGTCGGATTTTGCGGTGGGCTATCGACGTTTTCCTCATTCGTTGCCGAGCTGGAAAGACTGGCAGAAACCGGGAATTGGTTTGTGGTTATCGCCGTAAGCGCGGAGATCGCATTTGGTCTTACGGCGGCGGTTCTTGGGGAAGCGCTGGGTCGGCGGCATCATTCCCGGGAAACATCGGAATGACGACCTTGTATCTGCATGCCATGTTCGCATTGGGCGGAGGATTGGGGGCTGTACTGCGGCATTGGCTGGCACTTCGGGTGACGCATGATCTGCCGTACTCGACCCTGATCGTGAATGTTCTGGGCAGCCTTCTGCTGGGTCTATGGATTGGTTATCTGGGTGGCTCTGCAGAAATGGGCGAAGAGGAAAAACGCCTTGTATTCGGGTTTTGCGGCGGCTTCACCACATTCTCAAGCTTCGCCTATCAATCGCTGCAATTGCACCGTGAACGGACGATCGTATTTGCCGCCGGGAACATCGCTCTCAGCCTCGCATTGTGCTGGTTCGCGCTATGGCTGGGCCTTGTTCTGACGCGCTAGTGAACGGGTGCTGCAGCCCTTTGGTCGGGCCTGGGCGCGCGGCAGAAGAACAACAGTGGGATCGTGGCCAACGCCAGCAGTCCAAGATTGTTGAATACAGTAAGGTACGAGATCATCTCGGCCTGCCGTGCGATCTCTTGCCCCAGAATGGCGGCGCCCTGAGCGCTATCGGGTGTCAGCCCCAGCGGCGCAAGATAAGCCTGTGCAGCAGGATTGTAGGGTGTCACATTCTGGCTGAGCACTGCCGTATTGGTTTGCAGGCCTCGCACGACCCAAGTCCCCACTAATGAAATACCTACCGAAGAGCCAAGCTGCCTGGTGACGTTGAATAGGCCCGAGGCCTCATCCTGCCTTGATTTACTGATGCTCTCGAATGCCAGAATAGACATCGGCACAAACACCAGCCCCATCCCCAGACCACTGACAAAGCCCGGCCAAGCCAGTTGCCAGAAACCGGCGTCGAGGTTGAGCGTGCCTAACATGAAATTCCCCAGTGCTGTCAACAGCATCCCCAACCCGGCTAAAACTCGTGGATCAAACCGGGTGACCAGTACGGCCCCGGTCAGCACCATCGATGCACCTGCGGCGATCCCGCGCGGTATGAACAAATGACCGGATTCGATCACGGGGTAATCGAGCAGGCTTTGCACAAAGGTTGGCAGTATGGCGATCCCGCCAAACAATGAGATCGCGAACCCCGCTATCACTAGGTTGCACAGGGCAAAGTTGCGATCCGCAAAAAGGCGCAAATCAACGACAGAATGCCGGGATGTCAGAGAATGGACGATGAACCCCAGCGCCCCAAGAACCGAAGCGATCAGCGCCAGCTGTATCATCCTCGATGACAGCCAGTCCTTGGTCTCACCTTGGTCAAGAATGAATTGAAGGCATCCAATGCCAACTGCCAGCAGCGCCAGGCCTTTCCAGTCGATGCGCACCTCTTCGGTTTTGTCGTCCGGCAACTCGCCCGCCAAAAGCAGCAGGGCCATGGCAGCGACCGGAAGGTTGACGAAAAACACCATTCGCCACGAAAAATACTCTGTCAGGACTGCGCCTACAGTTGGGCCCAACACTGGTGCGACCACCACGCCCAAGCCAAAGACCGCCATGGCCTGCCCCCGTTTTTCGCGCGGAAAGGCATCAAACAGGATGGACTGCGACAACGGGATCAGGAACGCGCCGAACATCCCCTGCGCCAGGCGGAACGCGACGATAGTCTGAAGACTCCATGACAGGCCGCACATGACAGACATTGTGGCAAAACCCGTGACCGCAGTCAGGATCAGCCTGCGCCGCCCGACCCGACGCGCGACAAACCCGGTCAGCGGCATGACCACAACGGCTGAGACGATATAGCTGGTTAAGATCCATGTCGCCTGATCGGTTGTGGCCCCAAAAGCCGCCTGAATATGCGGCAACGCAACATTGACGATGGTACTGTCCAGAACTTCGAGAATAGCACTGAGCACGACGGCCACGACAATCACGCGATTGATATGGCCGGCATCAGTCATTGGCTGGTTCCGGTTGTATCCACCGTAACTTTGCTGCTGCCTCCTACACGCAGCGGAGCATCAGTTGGATCAAGCTCAATCCGCACCGGGAAACGACGAGTGACCTTAACCCAGTTGCCGCTGGAGTTTTCGGACGGCAACAACGAAAACGTATCGCCCGAGCCTCGACCGATCGACGCAACCTTTCCGGTCAGGGTCGTGTCTGGAAGCATATCCACCTGCACTGTGACCGGCTGACCGGGTCGGATGCGTGGCAGTGATGTTTCCTTGAAATTTGCATCGACCCACCAGTCAGACGACTCGACAATGGAAAATTGCGGCGCATTGGCCGAGACAGACGACCCTGGCCGCAGCGTCAGATTTACGATCCAGCCATCGGCCGCGGCATAGACCTTGGTCCAGACAAGATCGGCCTGCGCGATTTCCAACGCAGCCTGCGAGGACAACACATTGTCCTGCCGGGCCGCGAGGCCACTTTGCAACGCAGAAAGCTCGGACCGGCTGGTGGTCAACCGGGCCGAAGCCTGTGCGAATTCGGACGTAGTTTGGTCCAGCGAGGCCTGCGCGAGGTCCCCGTCCGAAAACAAAGCTCGGGCGCGTTCAAGATTGCTCTGAGCGGTTTCGTAGAACGAGTTGGCGCTTTCGACAGCGGCCTGTGCAGCGGTGATCTGGTTCGAGAAGGAGTCAGCCTGCTGAATGGCACTGTCCAGATTAGCTTTGGCCTGATCGACCGAGGCTTGGAACTGTGTCGGATCAATCGAGAACAGCAAATCGCCTGCATTGACCGGCTGGTTTTCGACCACCGCAACGTCTGAAACCTGCCCGGTCACCTGTGCGGCCACATAGATGATATTCGCGCCGATATAGGCGTCTTTTGTTGACGGATACCGCTCTTCATGCCGCCAGAAAAGGAACAATCCAACAGCAATCGTGACCAGGATCCCTGCGGCGGCAATTGCCTTGAATGACTTCATAAGCAGCTTCCTTTTTGGTGCCTAAGCGAGCGACCTCACATCACCTGCATATGCATGCGCATGGCCAGATTGCCCAGAATCCAAACTGTCCCGCCGATGATAATCAGCAGAACAAGTGTCGAGAACAGAACCAGGTCCAGATCCTCTCGGCTGCTGCGGCGGCGGTCGATGTGTAGAAAATAGATCAGTTGAACAACCAGTTGTGCCAACCCCAGAAGGCCTATGGTCATATAGACGCTTGGTGTTTCAATACCGAAATGATAGGCGATCACAAATACCACCAGCGTGAGCAGCAGTGACCCACCATAGCCAATCACGTAACGCCGCCGTTCGCGGTGATGCATCTCGGATCGTTTATCCATAGGCCAGCCCTCCGAAATACACGATGGTTATTATGCCGATCCAGATAAGATCGAGGAAATGCCAGAATAGCGCCAACCGCACCATACGCGACATCAGCAGATCGGTCAGCCCGAACATACGCAGCTGAATACCCAGCACGATTAGCCACAGACACCCGGCTGCAACATGCAAGCCGTGGAGCGGTACGAGACCATAGAAGGCCGACAAAAACCCGCTACGCTGTGGGATACCGCCTTGGGCTGCCATGTTCATGAAATCACGGATTTCCAAAACCAGAAAACTGAGCCCCAGCAACAGAGTCACTCCGAACCACAGCACGATCCGTGCCCGAGGCAGGTTGTATTTCAGCGCCAACATCGCCAACCCGACGGTCAAACTGCTGGTCAGCAGAATGAGAGTCTGGGCAAAGATGCTTTTCAGGTCGAACAGCTCATGCGGGCCTGGACCGCCGGCCTGCGCGTCTATCATGGTGATATAGATCGCGAACATCAGGCCGAAATAGACCAGATCGCTCATCAGGAAGACCCAGAAGCCGAAAGTGACGACCTCGGTCGCCTTGTGGGCGCTGGCGTGGTCCTCGCCGAGGTTTATCCCCGGATAGCTGTGCTTGGGTGCGCGCCTCATGTCACGGCCCCCATATCCGGGCGGGCGAGGCCGCGATTTTCCGGTGTACTTTCATGATCGCGATCCACAGCGGCGGTGCTGTGGACCAGCGCCAACCACGCCTCGTGTTCTTTGCAGACCTCTTCGGCGGGGATGATGACCTCGGTGCTGGTGTCGAAACTCCAGATGATAATGGCGAGGATCATCGCGATGGTCATCAGTGCTGCCAGCCACCAGATCCACCAGACCAGAGAGAACATCCAGATGCCACTGAGCACGCAGAGGATAAACCCGATGCCGGTGTTGCGCGGCATCTCGATATCTTCGTAGGCCGCGGGTGCAGGATAGGCTTGTCCGCGCTCCTTAGCTGCAGCAAAGTCATCGCGGTCACTAACCTGCGGAATAATAGCGAAGTTGTAGGGCGGCGGCGGAGACGGGATCGACCATTCCAGCGTGCGCCCGTCCCAAGGATCACCGATCGGTGCGCGGGTCTGTTCTCGGTCGCGTATACTGACCCACAATTGGACCAGGATCGAAAGCAACCCGCAAGTAATCACCAGCGATCCTATGGCGGCGGTGATCATGTAGGGGTGAAAGCTGGGATCCTCCCAACTGAACGACCGGCGGGGCATGCCCATCAGACCAACGAAGTAGAGCGGCATGAAGGTCAGCAGAAACCCAACCGTCCAGCAGAAAACCGAAACGCGGCCCCAGAACTCGTTTAGACGGAACCCAAAGGCCTTGGGGAACCAGTAGTTATAGCCGGCGAGCAACCCGAACAGCACACCGGGTAGCAACGCGTTGTGGAAATGCGCAACCAGAAACAGCGTATTATGGACCTGATAGTCGACGGTTGGATTGGCAAGAACCACTCCGCTGAGGCCGCCGATGACGAACAACATCAAGAACGCAAGGCCATAAAGCATCGGGACCGAGAATCGAATGCGCCCACGGTACAGAGTCGCCATCCAGTCATAGACCTTAACCCCGGTCGGAATGGCGATCAGCATCGTGGCAATCCCGAACACCGCGTTGATCAGAGCGCTTTGCCCCATGGTGAAGAAATGATGCAACCAAACCGTGAAGGACATGACCGCAATCGACATTGTTGCGATGACCAGTGAGTTGTAACCATAGAGACGCTTGGCCGAAAAGGTGGCAAAGACCTCGGAATAGATGCCGTAGGCGGGCAGGACCAGCAGGTAGACCTCGGGGTGACCGAACAGCCAGAACAGGTTGGCATAGTTCATCATGTTGCCGCCAAGGTCATTGGTGAAGAAGTGAAAATCCAGATAGCGATCCGCGGCCAGCAGCAGCGCGGCAACGCCTAGGGGCGGCATAGCAAAGATGATCAGGATCGAGCTGCAAATGATCGTCCAGCAATACATGGGCAACCGCATGAACTTCATCCCCGGCGCACGCAGCTTGTAGATCGTGACGGCAAAGTTGATGCCAGTCAGTGTTGTGCCCACGCCAGAGACCACGATGGCCCAGATCCAATAATCCGGCCCAACGCCAGGATTGAACGCGGCCCCGGTATAGGGCGGATAGGCGGTCCAACCACCTGTTGAGAATTCGCCCACCACCAGCGAGACCATCAGCATCAGCCCGGCCGAGACGGTCAGACCAAGCCCGATCTGGTTCATCACCGGAAAGGCCACGTCGCGCGCGCCTATCATGAGCGGAATTATGTAATTAGCGACGCCAAAGACAAAAGGTACCGCGACGAAGAACACCATTATGGTGCCATGAGTGCTAAACAGTTCCGCGAAATGCTCGGGTTCCAGAAATCCGTCCCCCGGTCCCGCCGCCTGTTGGGCCCGCATCACCACGCCTTCCAGGACGCCCCGCGCCAGCATGACGATGGCGAAGACAATGTACATGATGCCGATCTTCTTGTGATCAGCGCTGGTCAGCCAATCGCGCCAGAGCGGCCCCCACAACCGGAACCACGTCAGGATGCCAATCACTACCACTACGCCCACGATCACAATAGCAGCAGCAGCGTTTGCAATGATCTCATTTGCGCCAGGATACTGGATCAGTCCAGCGATGGGAAAGGCATCCCAGCTCAGGCGACCGAAGAAACCGGTCTCGGCATTTGTCATTGGCTTGCCTCCTGCCCGTATTCAGCCGTTCCGGGTTGCTGATCCAACTGCAGAGGCTCTCCGCTGTGATAACGACGCAGGATCGAATGGAACAGGTCGCCCTCTTCCAGCGTGAAATAAAGCGCATTCAGCGGCATGAGTTCGGTGCCCAATGCCGCCTGTACCTCATCCCGATCCGTACGCATCGCCAACGTCCGATAGGTGCCTTCGGTCAACGGTATGCCATGCGCTTTAACACTGGCGACCCATGCCTGAAAATCCTCGGGCTGCATCGCTTGCGCCAGGAATTTCTGCTTTGTGAATCCTCGGCCATTATACTGTGTGTTCTCGCCTTGCATCGTTTCAGGCGAGTCTGCCACCAGGTGTAGCCGAGTCGTCATCCCCGGCATGGCATAGATTTGCCCTGCCAGCGCCGGGATCATGAACGACTGCATCACCGTGTCTGTGGTCAGCGTCATCGCAACTTGCTGTTTGATCGGTATGCCCAGTTCTCCCACCGTTGCGATGCCATGATCTGGATAGATGAACAGCCATTTCCAATCGAGGCCAACCACCTGCACATTTAGGGCAGGCTCTTTTCCAAAAGGGGCCGAATAAGGGTCAAGACGATGTGTCGCTTTCCAGAGATAGAAAGACAGGATCATCACGATCACGACCGGGACGCCCCACATCACAAATTCAAGCTTCGCCGAAAAATCCCAATGCGGCGTGTATGCAGCATTTCCACCCTTACGTCGGCGATAACGCAGGGCAATCAGCGGCACCAGAGCCAGAACCGGTATCACGGCGATCAGGATAAGAGCCGTCGCGCGCAAAAGGTGTGTCTTTTGCACCGCTGCAATCGGGCCTTGGGGGTCCATGAAGCTATCACTCGCCCCGGCAGCCTCAGCCGTCAACAACAGAGCAACAAAGATCACCAAGGCTGGCACAGCGACTGAATGTATCCGAGACAAGGTCACACCTGATGATCCTCTTGCGGCGGGGTTTCCCGGCAACTATCGGCAGAGTCACGGATTTTCTCAAGAACTTTTCCAAAATCACCCTGCGGCGCCGCTGTTGACATGAGGTCAAGCGCGCGCGAGACCAATCATATGCGTTTGGTTCTTGCTATAGTCTCCCTGGTTTGTCTTGCCGCCCCCTCGGTAGCGCAAGATCGCGCTGAGGTTGAACGTCAATTCCAGAACTGGCTGCAACAAGCCATATGGCCTCAGGCAAAAGCAAAGGGCGTTTCGAAACGCACATTCCAAAGTGCCTTTGACGGGGTGACGCTGAACTGGGACCTTCCTGACCTGGTTCCGCCGGGAAGCCCCAAAAAGACACCCAAGCAACAACGGCAGGCCGAGTTCGGCTCACCTGGTCGTTATTTTAATGCCGGATCAGTCCAGGGTGCCACCTCCGTCGGTCGCAAGATGGCTAGGCGCCATGCGGGTACACTGGCGCGTGTCGAGGCAGAAACCGGTGTACCCGCCCGTATCATACTGGCCATCTGGGGCCGCGAAAGCGGATACGGACAAGTCCCGATCCGCCATAATGCGTTTCAGGTGCTGGGCACCAAAGGGTTCATGAGCACACGGGCAGAGTATTTCACGGCTGAACTGATTGCTGCGCTACAGATCGCTGAATCCGGTCACGGCCAAGGCCACGCACTGAAAAGCAGTTGGGCGGGTGCCTTGGGGCAGCCTCAGTTTATGCCCACAAATTTTCTGACTTACGCGCGCGATGGCGATGGCGATGGCCGAACTGATATCTGGGGCTCAGCCTCGGACACGATTGCATCGATCGGCGCGTATCTTGACGAGCACGGATGGGTGACAGGCCGCGACTGGGGGTTCGAAGTTATCCTACCCACGACCGTTTCTTGCGCATTGGAGGGCCCTGATCAGGGGCGGTTGATCCGCGATTGGGTCGCCATGGGCGTAAATCGCGTTTCCGGCAAACCTTTTCCTGCACATGAACTTGCTGCCGAGGGCTATCTTATGATGCCTGCCGGTCGTAGCGGTCCGGCCTTTATCGTAACGCCCAATTTCTATGTCCTCAAAGATTATAACACCAGCGACCTTTATGCGCTGTTTGTGGGACATGTCGGTGATCGCATCCAATACGGAGTTGGCGATTTTCGGGGTCGTTGGGGCGATGTCGGCAATCTCTATCGTTCAGATGTCGCCAGCATGCAGCAGGTGCTTGTTCAACAGGGTCATGACGTCGGTGGCGTCGATGGCCTGCCCGGATACAAAACCCGACGCTCGATCGGGCGCTGGCAAGAGGCTTCTGGAAGCACACCAACCTGCTTCCCCGATGCCTCATTGAAGGCCGTTCTGAAGCCGTAGCAGCGTACTGATTCGCCATTTACGAGCATCACTGCGAACACATTCACCCACGGTGATATGTTGAGCTTCACGAAAATGTCACTGCCACGAAGCGTTTCAAAATAAAATTTTAACACCTCCGCCGGCTGCGGTTCTAATCAGCCTTTGTGGTCTTCACCCACCGCAAAACCCTTTACCTTTGCTTCAAAACTGACAGGTTCATGGGCAGTGAAAGATAGCTTTCGCATTCGGATCTCCGACATTGCCTGATGCATGAATGCCGAAATTATCGATCTTGGCACGATCTAGATCAAGGTAAAGTCCAGACAATTGCCGGAGACAAAATGGCAGACAAGCGCCCACCGCGAATGCGGTTTGGACGTTCGAAACCATACAAAATGGGAGTAAACACATGAACAAAATAATCAGAACCTCTTTGGCAGGACTGTTGTCCTCGACCATCATTGCCGGTGCTGCAATTGCTGCCGGTACACATCCCGAAACCGGAGAAGCCCTGGCCGACGATCAGACCTTCACCTATCGGATTCTCGATGAACACAGCTCGGTCGACCCGCAAGTCGTAGAAGATGTGTCGGGTGCAGAAATTGTTCGCGATCTGTTTGAAGGCCTGATGAATCAGGATGAGGACGGTAACCTGGTTCCTGGTGTCGCCACCGAATTCTCGGTCAACGATACCAAGGACGTTTACACCTTTACCCTGCGCGATGAAGCGAAGTGGTCGAATGGTGATCCGGTGACCGCAGGTGACTTTGTGTATGCCTGGAAGCGCGCCGTCGATCCCGAACTGTCGTCGCCCTATGCGTGGTTCATGGAACTGATGTCGATCGAAAACGCTGCCGAGATCATCGCGGGCGAAAAACCGGTAGATGAGTTGGGTGTCAAAGCCATCGACGACAAAACGCTGGAAGTCCGCCTGAGCGCCCCCCTGCCCTATTTCCCGCAGATGACCACACATTCGACAACCTTCCCGGCACCGCAGAAAGTGATCGAAGAATTTGGTGACGCCTGGACCAAACCGGAAAACATCGTCTCGAACGGCGCATATGTTCTGACCGAGCACCTGCCGCAGGAACGCTCGGTACGTGAACGCAACACCGCCTATTGGGACAACGATAACACCATCATCGACAAGGTCGTGGCGCTGGTCATCAATGATGAAAACGTCGCCCTGACCCGCTATTTGGCTGGCGAACTGGACCGCACCGAAATTCCAGCCGGCCAGTACCCACGACTGAAGGAAGAGCACCCTGTAGAAGCCATCAGCTTCCCACGCCTGTGCAACTATTATTACACCTTCAACCTATCTGATGGTGGCCCCGAGGCTTTCAAGGACCCGAACGTCCGCCAAGCCCTGTCACTGGCCGTTGATCGTGCGATTATCACCGAAAAAGTGATGGCAGGCGGTCAGCCCGAAGCCTACACTTTCGCCCCCGAAGCAACCGCAGGCTTCACCGTACCGGCCGTTGAAATGGCATCCATGTCCCAAGCCGAACGCGACGAGTTGGCGAAGGAGCTTCTAGCAGAAGCAGGTTATGGGCCTGACAACCCTCTGAGCTTCCAGATGGTTTATAACACCGCGGAAAACCACAAGAAGGTCGCCGTTGCGCTGAGCCAGATGTGGAAGCAGAAGCTTGGCGTGAACGCCGAACTGGCAAATATGGAGTGGAAAGTCTTCCTCGAGGAGCGCGGCAACCAAAACTTTGAGCTGGCACGTGGTGCTTGGTGCGGAGACTATAACGAAGCGTCGACCTTCCTGGACCTGCTGCAGTCGGACTCGGGCTATAATGACGGCAAATATGCCAACGCGCGCGTTGATGAGCTGCTGGCCGAGGCCAAAACCTCGGACGATCCGGCTCCGCTTTACACCGAAGTTGAACGCATCATCGCCCAAGAAACGCCTGTGATCCCGATCTATCACTACGCAGGCGTCTATATGATGGACAGCGATGTAGGCAACTGGCCGGTGAACAACGTCGAGCAGAACTGGTACTCGAAGAACCTCTACAAGCTCGCTGAATAATCGTCTTTGAACCACGCCCTGCCCCGGAGACATCCGGGGCAGGGCCAATAAACACGGGGGCATGAAATGCTTGCCTACAGTATAAAGCGGCTGCTGGTCGCTATTCCGACGATCCTGTTACTGATCGTCGCCTGCTTTTTCCTCATGCACATCGCGCCTGGCGGGCCATTCACCTCGGAACGGCCATTGCCGCCGCAGGTTCTGGCCAATATCGAGGCGCGTTATGGATTGGACCAACCGCTGTGGAAACAGCTTTGGGACTATCTGTACAACATCGTGGTGCATTTTGATTTCGGACCGTCCTTCAAATTCAAGGATCGGGATGTGAACGACATCATCGCGCAGGGTTTCCCGATTTCGCTAACCTATGGTTCGTTGTCCTTTCTGGTGGCAACATCCGTTGGCGTCGCGCTGGGAATTGCCGCTGCAATCAAACACAACAGCTGGATTGACTACTTTGCGGTGGGTCTGGGTATCGCCGCTCAGGCGCTTCCGAACTTCATCATGGGGCCGATCCTGATCCTGACCTTTACCCTGTGGTTGGGGTGGCTGCCGGGTGGCGGCTGGCATGGCGGTCAATGGCAGTATCTGGTGATGCCGGTGATTGCGTTGGCGACCTCCTACATGGGCTCAATCGCAAGGATTACGCGGTCATCGATGCTGGAGGTTCTGAACTCGAACTTCATTCGAACTGCACGGGCCAAGGGATTGCCGACAAGAACCGTGATCTGGCGCCATGCGCTTAAGCCGACATTGCTTCCCGTTGTCTCGTACCTCGGGCCGGTTTTTGTCTACGTTCTGACCGGTTCGGTTTTTGTCGACATCTATTTCTCAACCGGTGGTCTGGGGCAGGCCTATGTCGGCTCGGCTTTGTCTCGCGACTATGCTGTGCTGCTAGGGGTCACCATCCTTTACGGCGCGTTGACCGTGGTTGTGAACCTTCTGACCGACCTGGCCTATGCCTGGTTCGATCCAAAAATCCGATACTGAGGGGCAGGCAATGCTTGGAAAATCACAAAAAGCCGCCCATCTGGCCGAGGAAATCACTGATTACACGGTCATTCAGGGGCGCTCGCTTTGGCAGGACGCACGGATACGTTTTGTCCGCAACAAGGCCGCAATGGCCAGCGTTTTCATTTTGGGTCTGATCGTGTTGTTCACGATTGTTGGGCCTTACTTCGCGGTCTGGAACAATGAAGAGATCGATTGGAACGTCATGGGGGACGTGCGCGGCATGGGGATGCCATCCATCGAAACCGGACACTATTTCGGCGTCGATGATCTGGGGCGCGACCTATACAGCCGTGTCATTCAGGCCACCACCACATCGCTGCTGGTCGGTTTGATCGGGGCCGCGACCGCTCTGATCGTCGGCACCTGCTATGGCATCACCGCTGGATATATTGGCGGGCGCACCGACAGCGCCATGATGCGGTTCGTGGACATCCTGCTGGCAATTCCGGCAACACTGATCATCATTTTGCTGCTTGTCGTGGCGGGACGATCCTTTTTCATGCTGTTCATCGCCTTGGGCGCTGTTGGTTGGCTGACGATGGCACGGATTGTTCGGGGGCAAACCCTGACCTTGAAGAACCGCGAATTTATCGAAGCCGCGCGCGCCGCCGGTGTCAGCGAATTTACCATCATGTACCGTCACATTCTGCCCAACCTGTTAGGCGTTGTGATCGTGTACGCTTCGTTACTGGTGCCTGAGATGATCCTGACCGAAAGCTTCATCTCGTTCCTCGGCCTCGGAATCTCAGAACCCTACACATCGTTGGGCCGCCTGATCGCCGAAGGGGCTGGCACCATGGCGTATGGTACGCTCTGGCAGCTGATGTTCCCTCTTACTTTTTACGTCGCCATCATCATCACCATGTTCTTCATCGGTGACGGTTTGCGTGACGCTTTGGACCCGAAGGATCGCTGATATGAGTCTGTTTTCCGTTAAGGACCTGAGCGTCCGATTTGATACGCCCGATGGCGTGGTTGAGGCTGTAAAAGGCATCAGTTTCGACATCAATCCCGGCGAATGTCTGGGCATCGTCGGCGAAAGTGGCTCGGGCAAAAGCCAGACGTTCATGGCAGCGATGGGGCTGTTGCCCTCCGCTGGCCATGCGTCTGGCTCTGCTTTGCTGAATGGTCAGGAAATCCTGAATCTACCTGTGAACAAAATCAACAAGATTCGTGGCTCAGACGTCGGCATGATTTTTCAGGATCCGCTGACCGCCCTGACCCCACATCTGCGAGTCGGCCAGCAGATGCGCGAAGTGCTACAGGTTCACGAAGGTTTGCAAGGCTCGGCTGCCCGCCAACGTTGCCTTGACTGGCTGAATCGCGTTCGCATCCCCGAAGCGAAACGGCGGCTGGATCAATATCCACATGAATTGTCTGGCGGCATGCGTCAGCGTGTGATGATCGCCATGTCGATGCTGTGTAATCCCAAACTTTTGATCGCGGATGAGCCGACTACTGCGTTGGATGTGACCGTTCAGGCCGACATTTTGGACCTGATGGTACGGTTGCAAAAGGATGAAGGTACGGCCATAGCTCTGATCACCCATGACATGGGCGTTGTTGCGCGCATGTGCGACAATATTCAAGTCATGCGTATGGGTGAGTTTGTGGAGGCCGGTGACACGCGCGAAGTCTTTCGTTCTCCTCAGCATGATTATACCCGAACGCTACTTGAGGCTATGCCGCGAATTGATGCGGGCGATGCTCCGAAGGCTCTTACGCAGACGGAAGAACCGTTACTGAAAGTGGATGACGTCAAGGTGCATTTCCCGATCCATGTCTCGGGTGGTCTTTTTGGGCACAAGGTACCCCTAAAAGCCGTTGATGGCGTGAGTTTCGACATCCGAAAGGGCGAGACCCTGGGTGTTGTTGGAGAATCCGGCTGTGGCAAATCCACGCTGGCCCGGGCTGTGCTGCAACTGATCGAACCCAGCGCGGGCAATGTCAGCTGGCTGGGGCATCCGATCGTCGGGCTGAAACGGGCCGAGTTGAACAAGTACCGCAAGGACCTGCAGATCGTGTTTCAGGACCCGCTGGCGAGTCTTGATCCACGGATGACGATCTCGGCCTCGATCGCAGAACCGCTGAAAACCTATCGCCCGGATCTGACCGAGCGGGAACGCAAAGAGCTGGTCGCAGAGATGATGGAGCGTGTTGGCTTGAAGGCCAATATGATCAACCGGTATCCGCACGAGCTGTCCGGGGGGCAAAACCAGCGTGTTGGAATCGCGCGTGCCATGATCAACAAACCAAAACTGATTATCTGTGACGAGGCAGTTTCTGCGCTGGATGTGTCCATTCAAGCCCAGATCGTAGGATTGTTGCGTGAACTGCAACAAGAGTTTGGCCTATCGATGATCTTCATCAGCCACGATTTGTCTGTGGTACGCGCGGTTTCGAACCGGATCATGGTTCTATATCTGGGCCGCATCGTTGAATTGGGCGATGGTGAAGTGATCTGTTCCGAACCGAAACATCCTTACACTCAGTCCCTGATTTCGGCGGTTCCGATCCCTGATCCGGATGTCGAGCGCAGCCGCCAAAGGCTTAAACTACCGGGAGAATTGCCTTCTCCCATGGATCCGAAAGCAGCTTTGCGCTTTTTGCCCAGCAGATTGTCTATGGGTGAGACCGACTATGTACCTCAACTCAGTGAGATTGCCCCGGATCACTTCGTCGCCGAACACGATCCGCTTGAGGCGATTATGGCCAATGCATAATCTTACGCGCCCCGATCTAAGGGGCGCGTTTTAAACTTCATAGAACAAGTGATTAGTGGATTGGTTCGGTGATCCCGCTTTCGGTCGTGTTTCGTTTTGACTCTGCCCTTAAGTTAATGGCAGATTCCAGCGAACCCGTAGCAGACCAGCCGGGTGTGATTGATTGGTAGGATTTTAGATTATATGTGGGGGCTCCGGCATCACCGAGAGTCGTCGGCAATATATAGAATTAGTGAGGTAATATGGTACGCAAAGTCACCAAGGCGATATTTCCCGTAGCGGGAATGGGCACTCGGTTTCTTCCGGCGACAAAGTCGGTGCCAAAGGAAATCATGACATTGGTTGATCGTCCGCTGGTCCAATATGCCATCGACGAAGCGCGTGCGGCCGGGATCACTGAATTCATCTTCGTGACATCACGCGGAAAATCAGCACTTGAGGACTATTTCGATCACAATCTCGTGCTGGAGCAGGACCTCAAGTCTAAGGGCAAAGACGAACTGCTTGAAGTCTTGAACGCAACCAATATGGAAAGCGGAGCGATTGCCTATATCCGTCAACACAAGGCTTTGGGATTGGGGCATGCGGTCTGGTGCGCCCGTCGACTGATCGGGGATGAACCCTTTGCCGTGATGCTGCCCGACGATGTGATTGCCGCCGACAAACCCTGCCTACAGCAGATGGTCGAAGCCTATGAGGAAACCGGCGGCAACATGGTCGCCGCGATGGAAGTTCCCAACGAAAAAACCAGCTCCTACGGTATTCTGGATACCGGCCAGAATGTTGGAACGGTTGTCCGTGCCAAAGGAATGGTTGAAAAACCGAAACCCGAGGACGCGCCATCCAATCTAGCGGTGATCGGTCGTTACATCTTAGGTCCTTCGGTTCTGTACAATCTGAACCAGAAAAAGAAGGGAAGTGGCGGCGAAATCCAACTGACCGACGCAATTGCTGAGGATATTGGCAATGGTGTCCCTGTCTTTGGCTACAAGTTTGACGGACAGCGGTTCGATTGTGGTTCAAAGGCTGGCTTTCTGCAGGCAACGGTCTCGTTCGCATTGGCTCGCGATGATCTGCGCGACGACCTAAACCAATATCTGCATGAAGTCGTGGCCTCTGATCGGGCCGCGCAGTAGGCCTAGTTGTGTCAGCTATTCCGATTTCAATTCAATAGTTTAAGCTAAAAGGTTCAAAAGGGGCAGGCACCGTGAGCATGGTCTATCCTGTAATTTTATGTGGCGGTTCCGGCACTCGGCTTTGGCCGTTGTCGCGTAAAAGCTACCCCAAACAGTTTGTTCCGCTGATTGGTGAAACCAGCCTGCTGCAGCAATGTGCCGAGCGGTTGAAAGGCCCGACCGACACGCCTTACGCCAAACCTCTGATCCTGACCAACGAGGCTTTCCGCTTTGTTGTCCCTGAACAGTTGATGGCCATCGGAGTCGATCCGGGTCCGATCTTGATCGAACCCGAAGGACGCAATACTGCACCTGCAGTGCTGGCCGCTGCCCTGCACCTTTCATCCACTGACCCCGACGCGATGATGCTGGTGGCCGCGTCGGATCACGTCATTCCAGACAGTGCGGCCTTTCATGCGGCCGTCGCAGAAGGGGTCCGCACAATAGCCGAGCGTGGAGATCTGGTGACGTTTGGGATCACACCCGACCGACCCGAAACCGGATATGGCTACCTTAAGCTCGCCCAAGCACCGGACTCGTCAGGCGCTTCTGTGCAACTTGACCGGTTCGTTGAAAAACCCGATCTTGAAAACGCCAAGGCAATGGTGGCTGAAGGGAGTTATCTTTGGAACTCGGGCATCTTTTTGTTCGCGGTCCGAGATATCCTTGAGGCGTTCGACCAGCATGCACATGATCTAATAACGCCCGTTAAGAAGGCGGTTGAACAGGCGCAGTGTGATCTGGGCTTCCTGCGGTTAGATCCCGAGGCCTGGGCGACGGTTCAGGACATCTCTATCGACTATGCGGTTATGGAGAAGGCCGACAATCTCAGCGTTGTCCCTTATGCCGCCGGGTGGTCAGACGTGGGCAGCTGGTCTGCCGTACAAGAGCTGAGCAACCCCGATACGGACGGCGTTGCAACTGCCGGCGAAGTGACCGCCATAGATTGTCGCAACGTGCTGGTGCGTTCTGAATCGCCCGCGCAAGAAGTTGTTGCAATGGGGTTAGAGAACGTAATCACCGTGGCTATGCCTGACGCAGTTTTGGTCGCCAGCATGGACCGGGCGCAAGACGTCAAGCAGGCCGTCGCAGCATTGAAGGCAAAAGGCGCCAAGCAGGCGGAAGCATTGCCCGTTGATCATCGCCCTTGGGGATGGTTCGAAAGCCTCGTCATCGGCGATCGGTTTCAGGTCAAACGCATTCACGTCCATCCCGGCGCTTCGCTGAGCTTGCAATCGCATCACCATCGGTCCGAGCATTGGATTGTCGTGGAAGGCACCGCCGAGGTGACTATTGACGACAAGGTACAGCTCGTGTCTGAGAATGAATCCGTCTATGTGCCGCTCGGGGCCGTGCACCGGATGGTAAACCCAGGCAAAGTGCCAATGGTTCTTATCGAGGTGCAGACCGGGACCTATTTGGGTGAAGATGACATTATTCGCTACGAAGATGTCTACGCGCGTGACTGAGATCTGATTTCAAGAACTGATCCAAGTTTGGGGCATCTGCAAGGCAGATGTCTCCATATATCTGAGACCAAATCTTAAAAATTCGAAACCTGGGAGTTCGGCTGGGTCAGGCGGGATTTACGCACATCACGGCAGTGTGGCGCGCAATCATCATCGGACCGACACCACAGGAGGATGCCCATGCCACAGAACTCTCCCCGTCTAAATCTGCCCTATCTGCAACCCGCGCAGGCCCAAAAACATGTGACCCATAACGAAGCGCTGCGTGCGCTAGATCTGGTGGTGCAGCTAAGCGTTGCGTCCGTTAACGCGACGATCCCACCAGCTGCTCCTGATCAGGGTGAAACCTATGCATTGGGCACGTCTCCGACCGGGGCATGGTCCGGACAGGGTGGAAAACTGGCGGCTTGGTTGGACAACGGGTGGCATTTCTTGACGCCCGACATGGGCTGGCGGGCTTGGGATCAAAATGCAGGGCTGTTGAAAGTCTGGGACGGGTCGGCGTGGATCGACCAGCCGGTCAATACACAGAACCTTTCCGGGATCGGCGTCGCAACCGGATCAGACAGCACAAACCGTCTGGCAGTACGTAGCCCTGCCACCTTGTTGACGCATGAGGGCGCTGGCCACCAACTCAAGATCAACAAGGCTGGTGCCGGTGATACTGCCTCGCTGCTGTTTCAATCGAACTGGACCGGCCATGCCGAAATGGGCCTATCCGGCGATACAAATTTTTCAATCAAGGTCTCGCAGGATGGCGGAAGCTGGGTCGATGCTTTGCGGTTTGACGCCACAACCGGAACAGCCAGCGGAGCGGCTGTGCAAAGCAGCGCCGATGACACCACCTCGGGTCGCCTGATGCGGGCAGATTACGGGTACGGACCGGGCAATGTGCTGGGCACCGTATCCGAAAGCAGCGGCGTACCCAGCGGAGCGGTGATCGAGAGGGGCGGCAATGCAAATGGTGACTACACGCGCTTTGCCGATGGAACCCAGATTTGCACCGCCGTTCTAAGTGCTGTGGCCTGCACGACCGCAACTGGTAGTATGTTCGCCAGCGGTACCGCCAATTGGGATTTCCCTATTGCCTTTGCTGACAGCAGTTATCCCGCTCTCAGCGGGAACGGCGGCGGTATTGGCCGATTTATGGGGTTTGATGCACCTTCAGAAACTCAAGCGACTTATCAGGTGATGGCTCCATCCTTGGACGCTACCAGTATAGCGCCAACAGTGATCGCAGTCGGACGTTGGTACTGAATAAAGACCGTTCGGGCCATCGCCCGGACGGTTATCGTTCTTGCAAATTGGTTTCTGACCGATCCAGACAACACGCAAAGATCTATCTTATCCTGTACCCAAGATCGATACTAGGAACCCAGCTAACAACCCTATCATTTCACTCTTTGTGAAAGTGGCAGATCAAGGCCAGTTACAAGGCCGCCGTCCATACGCGATATCGACCCTGCCCGGTTACTTCGCGGATCAGCCCCCTATCGCTGAATTTGTCCAAATTTCGCTGTGCCGCTGCACGCGAGGCATGGGTCAGTTCTTCGGCCAGCGGGGCGGAAACCATCGGCCAAGCCGTCAATGCATCAATCAGCACGGGTGGGGTACGACCGCTTAGGTCCGAAATAGCGTCGCGGGCGCGCCCTTCCCAAGCGCTGATCCGGTCCAAATGCAGCAAAGCCGCAAGTGAGGCCTGGCCTGCCCCCTGAATCCAAGCCGAAAGTTTCTCGTCCAACGATCCTGCCCCCCGCAATGCACCTGGGCCCGACAGAGAAAGCGGCATGAACAATGCGCCACCTCGACCCATCGCGGAGGCATGACGGGCCGCGATGACAGCGGCCTCGGTATCTTGTCCAATGCCAGGAGACAACGCGCGCCACGCGTGAAATCCGATGGCGGCCTGGGTAACCGGGTGCAAACCGGCGACATTTCGCATGGTTTCCGCCAGATCAATCACTGCTTCGGGTGTATCTTCGAAACCTTGGGCCTGACGGTCTAGAAAAGCGGTCAGCCCCGCATCCCAGCCGCCCTCTGATGGCGCAGCACCCGACGACAGCCGCCTCACTGCCCATCCCGCCCGATACAAAGCCTGCACATCATCACCGGTTGCTCCGATCCGCAAACCGGTCCAAAGCGCAAGGCGGTCGACGCTGATCCGGTCGCCCGTCCACCAGCCCAGATCCGAGACCTCCATCAGGGCCAGACGGTGACCCCACCCCTTGGGACCCGCGCGCAAACGTTCATCCAGAGCTCCAAATGTGACGGCCAGATCGGCAAGTTCAGCCGATAACTCGGATTGGGCCGCACGCCAGTCCCTTGGGTCAAACAGCAAACGCTGGTCCGGTCTCGGTACAGAGGGCAGAAATTCTCCCGGGTCTTCTTCGCCGTTGGGCGGAAGGAACCACAAATCGTCGTCTTCCGGCGGATCGGCGTCATAGATGCTGCGCGGCCCTTCTTCCAAGGCCTCATCATCCGGGTCCGGTATCTGAGGGTTCGGCTTCATGTCGGGTATTCTTCGGGCATTTACCGCGGTTCACAAGTGGTTTTGCGGATTCTTGTCGCTCAGCCTGAGAACGCCTCGGTCAAAACACTTAGTTCTCCACTCAGGTCTGTTTGCGCATCTCCACCCAACAGCATATAGCCGTAGCCATCATTCGCCCATGTCGCTGTCGCAAGACCACTGAGCACCGCAAGGTTCACATCCTTGACCGGTGCTCCCGCGCCTTGCCGGATCACACAAAACGCCACCGGATTGCCCTGGGCGTCAGCAAAGACCACCTGCACCAAAGGTTTACCTTTGAACGACAGTACCTGAGCACGTTTCAGATCAAGGCCCGGCAGAGTTTCCAACACGTCCCGGTTCAGTGAACGACCCAACTGAGCCTCGGCCTGAACAAACTGCGCGTCCAGGGTTTGCTGAGAATTGTCCAGATCGGCAATCGTGTCCGGTGAATAAAGCGATTGATAGATCGCAGCCTGCTCCGCCCAGCCCAATGCCTGTGGTCGCGTGGCCCAGAATGTTGCAGACGCAGCAATAACAGCAACTGAGGCTGCGACCGCCAGCAAACGGAGCGGTCCGGCATTGGATTGTTGAGCGCTCGGAATGGGCAGATCGATCGAAGGCGCCTCAGTTGGAATGCCTTCAAAAGCCTGCTGCACAACCTGGGCAAATGGGTCGAGCGCCATGAGTCGGTGTTCGAGTGCAGAATCCTCGGCCACCGCGTCTTCGATGGCGCGGGCTTCGGCCTCATCGAGGCTGCCTTCCAGATAGGCCAGAAGTGTTTCGTCGGAAAACTTCATTTGCCACTCCGTTGCACGGTGTCAGCCGCATCGTGCTGCATAACGGTTTTCAGTTTCTGCCGGGCATTGGAAAGCCGGCTCATGATTGTGCCGATGGGTACGTCCAGCATATCCGCAGCTTCGCGGTAGCTGTAGCCTTCGACAAACACAAGCATCACCGTTTCACGTTGCGCCTCTGGCAGCTGCATCACTTGAGTAAACACCTGAGCGGCGAAAATATTCGTTTCTGAATCAGGCCCTGTCGCGACTAATTCCGCCTCGGGCGTGACTGAAAGCGCCTGTGCCTTTCTTACGGATCGCGCCCGTATCTCGTTCAGCCATATTGAACGGCAGATCGTCATCAGCCAACTGTCCAGCCGTTCATACGAGGTGACCTGGTGGTGCTTCTCCAACGCCCTCAACGCCGTCGCCTGCAACAGATCATCTGCAACATCCGACGCCCCCGACAAAGCCAGCCCAAACCGCCAGACCCGTTTCGAGTGGGTCTGGATCGCGCCGCGCACGGCTTGTTCGGTGCTCATCTCAACACTCATCGAATAAAACGCGACCTGTGTGTGTTTGCTTTGACATGGGACCGGGCCCGCTTGGTCAGAACTGTCATAGATCCTGGAGGAAAGAAATGAAACTTCTGTTCAAAACAATCACGATTGCGTCGGCTATTATTGCAGGCCCGGGTCTGGCTGCAGATTGGACACTAAACCCGGATGCGTCTCATCTGGCTTATGGAACGGTCAAGATCGATGATGTTGGAGAGGTCAATTCTTTCACCAACCTTTCGGGTCATGTCAGCGAAGATGGCAAGGTTAGTATCGATATCGATCTGTCGTCGGTCGAAACGAATATCGACATCCGTAACGAACGGATGATCGAGTATGTGTTTCGCAAAGCCGCGACCGCAACCTTGAGCGCGAATATTGATATGGACCAAGTGTCGAAGCTGGATGTGGGTGCCAGTAATACGATTGAGGTGGATGCGAAGCTGGCTCTGGCGGGGACCGAGGTGGAATTCTACACCGATATGTTTGTCCTGCGTGTGGCCGAAGATGCCGTCATGGTTTCAACCAACGACATGGTGTTCATCAGCACCGAGGATGCGGGCGTTTCGGCAGGCGTAGACAAGCTGATGGAGTTGGCACAACTACCCAGCATCACCCGCACCGTACCGGTGACCGCACGATTGATGTTCAGTCTCGAAGGCTGAAACCTAAGAAAAGTACGGGGTCGAATTTGGCCCCGGCTTATGCCCCCCAAGTGTCGCTTAGGCGATAGCCGCCAGGCCATGGGTCATCGGGGTCCAGCATGTGCTGGTGCGTACCCGTAATCCAGCCTCGCCCCGAGATTTCCGGGGTGATCGCCACGCGGCCGTTCAGATCATGCCGCTCTACGATACGGCAGCGAAATTCACTGTTGATGACTGAACGCGCGTGGTAGCGATCGGTCATCGTCATTTCTCCCTTGGCCAGCAAAACCGCCATCCGGGCTGAAGCACCGGTGCCACAAGGTGAACGATCCAGCTTACCCGGTTTGATGGCGACAGTATTACGTCCGATGAGAATATCGCCCTGACGATCGAGCGGGCCTGCAATCTGGCAGAACGAAATGTGGCTCCAGTCTTTAGTAGGGTGATCGAAGCCAAGCTGCTCATTGGCGGCATCGGTGATACGCGCGCCAGTCCTTGCAAGATCAGCCCCTTCATCAGGGGTAAGCTCGAAACCCAGATCGGCGGCATCTACAATTGCAAAACTGTCGCCACCAAACGCGGTATCCACGCGCAACGTCCCGATGCCCTCAACCTCGATCCGGGCATCCAGCTTGTCGACGAAACTTGGCACATTATGCACAAAGATACGTTCGGCCTTGCCATTTCGGCATTCGGCGCGGACGCGGATCAACCCTCCTGGGGCTTCCAATGTCAGATGGGTTTCAGGCTCGTGCATCGGAAGAATGCCACTGTCCAACAGAACCGTTGAGACACAAATCGAGTTGGAGCCTGACATCGGTGGCGTGTCTTCCGGTTCCATGATGATGAACGCTGCATCGGCCTCGGTTTTTTTTGGTGGAACCAGAAGATTCACATGGCGAAAGACACCGCCGCGAGGTTCATTCAGCATGAAATCCCGCAATGTCTGGTCTTCAGCGATAAAGGTCCTTTGGTCCCATACCGTCTCTCCCGGAGGCGGAGCGACGCCGCCGACGATAACGTCGCCCACTTCGCCTTCAGCATGGGCCGAGATCACATGGATGGTTTTGGAACTGCGCATAAAGCCTCCGGAAAGCCGATGGATAATGCGCAGTCATGCAAAACAGATCCGGTCTGGCAAGCCCTATCGCAGCCGCTGACCCGTCTCGGGATCGAACAGCATCGCACGCTCAGGACGAACCGAAAGCCCGATGCGGTCACCGGTCGTACTGCGTTGGTCTTCCCGTTCTTCCACAATCAGCTTATCGCCATTTGGCGTCAGCAGATAAGAATATGAAACACCACCGAGAGCTTCGGTCAGATCAACTGTGCAGGTGTCACCGTTTCGATCCACCTGAATATGCTCGGGGCGAATACCCAATGTTACTTTCGTCGCTCCTTTGGGAACGCTCTCGGTGACCGGGACATCATCAGTAAGTGCAGGGTGCCGCACCATGCCGTCCACGATATCGCACTCAAGGAAGTTCATTGCAGGAGACCCGATGAAACCCGCCACGAACTTATTGTCGGGGTCGCGATACAGGTCCATAGGGGCTCCCACTTGCTCAATCCGACCGTCGCGCAATACCACAATCTTGTCGGCCATGGTCATCGCCTCGACCTGATCGTGCGTAACGTAGATCATCGTCGCGCCGATTTCCTGATGAAGCCGCGCAATTTCAACCCGCATTTCCACGCGAAGTTCTGCATCCAGATTCGAGAGCGGTTCGTCGAACAGGAACACCTCGGGGCCGCGCACAATGGCACGCCCGATCGCGACCCGCTGACGCTGACCGCCGGACAACGCTTTGGGTTTGCGTTTCAGATATTGGTCGAGCTTCAGAATATTTGACGCTTCCTGAACCTTCTGATCGATCTCGGCCTTGGCAACACCGTTCATCCGCAGACCAAATCCCATGTTCTCGGCCACGGTCATATGGGGATAGAGCGCATAGGTTTGAAAAACCATCGCCACTCCGCGTTTGGCCGGATCCACATGCGTGACTTCACGTGCGCCGATATGGATTTCCCCGTCCGAGGTTTCTTCCAAACCCGCGATCATCCTCAACAGCGTGGACTTACCGCAGCCCGAGGGGCCCACGAACACGCAAAACTCACCATCTTCAATCTGCAGATCAATCCCGTGAATGACCTGCGTCTGGCCATACCGTTTGATCGCGCCTTTCAGGGTTACACCTGTCATGTTGCTTGCATCCTATTCTGTTGGCCCTCGGGGAACCGCCACGCCTGTGCTTCTGTGCCGATCTGTTCAGCGACGCGCCGGACGCGCGGCACCCAAGATTGCAATTGCTCGAAATCCATTCGCCCCGTCGATCCTGTCACCGAAAGGGCCCCCAACATGCGGCCCCCGTTAGTCAGAATCGGGCAGGCAATGCAGATGATGCCGGGCTCATGCTCTTCATCATCAACTGCGTAACCACGGCTGCGGATCTTAACGAGATCAGCCCGCAATGCCTTTTCCGAGGCCAAGGTCTTGTCAGTGAACCGATGAAAGCTTTGTTGCGAGATCGTCTTTTCCAACTGTGCCTCGTCCAAATAGGCCATCATCGCTTTGCCAACGCCTGTGCAATAGGCCGGGCCGACCTTGCCGGCCTCAGAATACATCTCAATTGGTCGTTGCGCGTTGCGCTTATCCACATAAAGCACCTGCCCGGAATCAAGTTGCGCCAAGTGCACGGTCTCCCCTGTCTCGGCGCTGAGAGCGTCCAGGAAAGGCCGCGCAATTGGAGCTAATGAGCTATGCGTCCATGCCGAATGCGCCAGTCGCACCAATCGCATACCTGGCGAATAGGTCTGCCGTTCCGGTTCGTAGTGCAGCATGCCCTGATTGGTTAGCGACTGCAGAAAACGGTATAGCGTCGCCTTGGGAAATTCACTGCGTTCCAGCAATTCCCCGAACCGCACCGGGCGTTCGAAGGCCGCGACCTGTTCCAGCACGTCACATGCTTTTCCTATTGTTCCGTCACCTGCCACGGGTGCCTGTTCTCCTCCACTTTCCCTCGGCTTTGGGCACGAGGGTCTTGACAAGAGTAGCCGAGTCGATGTGTAGTTTTCAATATATAAAACAAGGTTTCAATATTTGAGACCAATATGGAAGCTTAAGGGAGGAAACTATGCATTCCATGTTCAAGCGCACAGCGGCTGCTTTGGCTGCCAGTGTGGCACTTGCTGCGCCCGTCGCGGCAGAGCTGACCGGCGAGCTGCGAATCTTCCTCGATACGTCCAACCCGGCGCCGCGCGCGACGATGGAAGCGATGATCGAGCGATTCGCGGCCGAACATCCCGGTCTGGAAATCGAAACCACCGTGATCGACCGTGAGGCCTACAAGACCCAGATTCGCAACTTCCTGACGGCTGACACGCCAGACGTTGCCACCTGGTATGCAGCCAACCGGATGAAGCCTTATGTTGAAGCGGGTCTTTTCGAAGACGTCTCGGACCTGTGGGCTGAACCTGAAATCGCCGACAATCTGGCCTCGACCAAAGGTGCGATGACCATTGATGGCAAACAGTGGGGTGTTCCGTACACCTACTATCAATGGGGCGTTTATTACCGCAAAGACATCTTTGATGAGCTGGGTCTGACCGAGCCGACCACTTGGGAAGAAGAACTGGCCAATTGCCAGAAGATCGTCGATTCCGGCCGCGCCTGTTATACCATCGGCACCAAATTCCTGTGGACAGCAGGTGGCTGGTTTGACTACCTGAACATGCGCACCAACGGGTTCGACTTTCACAATCAACTCGCAAATGGCGAGATCAGCTGGGAAGACGACCGGGTTAAGCAGACCTTCGCCAACTGGAAACAGCTGATCGACATGGGCGCATTCATTGACAACCACCAGACCTATAGCTGGCAAGAAGCCCTGCCCTTTATGGTCAACGGTGAGGCCGCCGCCTATCTGATGGGTAACTTCGCTGTGGCTCCGCTGCGTGAAGCAGGCCTAACCGACGATCAGTTGGACTTCTATCAGTTTGTCGCCATCAACCCCGATGTTGAACTGGCTGAAGACGCGCCGACCGATACGTTCCATATCCCGGCCAATGCCTCGAACAAGGAAGCCGCGCGTGAGTTCCTGCGTTTCGCAGTCTCTGCGGACGAACAGACCGAAATCAACAACGGTGCAAACCTCGGCCAGTTGCCTGTGAACGCGCAATCTGCAGTGGACGACGACAAGTTCCTGCAGCAGGGCTTTGTCATGCTATCGTCTAACAGCCCCGGCGGTGTTGCACAGTTCTGGGACCGCGACGCACCAGCGGAAATGGCAAAAGTGTCGATGGAAGGCTTCCAGGAATTCATGGTCAAGCCGGACAACGCTGACAAGATTCTGGCCAAGCTGGAACGTGCGCGCGAGCGCATCTACGACAACTAAATCTTGTCCAGGGTCGGGCTGAAGCCCGGCCTACACCTTGCACAATAGTAGGGCGGGCTTCAGCCCGCCTTCACCCACCAGATCCGAGATGCCCATGACCGCTGCCGTTGACGCCCCCGAGCAAGAAAGCTGGTTCCACAGAAACCAACAGCGCATCGCGCCCTGGCTGTTTTTGGCTCCGGGTCTGTTGTTCTTCATGGTCTATGTGATCATCCCGGTTTTTCAATCTTTCAATCTGTCTCTTTATGAATGGGACGGTTTAGGTGCAGCTGAATATGTCGGCTTTCGCAACTATGAAGATCTGTATTGGGAATGGGTGGACCGCGACGCTTTCTACATCTCGCTCAAGAACAACCTGATCTGGCTGATACTGTATCTGGCCGCAATCCCTGCAGGCTTGTTTATCGCACTGTTCCTGAACCAGACGGTCTGGGGCATCCGCCTCTACAAGTCTTTGTTCTTCTTCCCCTTCGTCATCTCTCAGGTCGTCGTTGGGCTAGTATTCACATGGTTCTACGACCCAACCTTTGGCCTTCTAAACGAATTCCTAAGCCTCTTTGGCCTAGGTCCACTGAACGTGCTGGGGGATGAGCGCTTCGTAACCTACGGCATCATCTTCGCAGGTCTATGGCCACAAACGGCCTATTGCATGATCCTCTACCTCACCGGCCTGAACGCCGTCGACCCCGAACAGATCGAAGCCGGGCGTCTGGACGGCGCAAAAGGTGGGCGAATGCTGTGGCACATTATTCTGCCGCAGCTGCGCCCGGCAACATTCATCGCATTCGTTGTGACAATCATCGGCGCGCTGCGCAGCTTTGACCTGATCTCGATCATGACACAGGGCGGTCCTTTTGGCTCGTCCCGCGTGCTGGCCTACTACATGTTCGAGGTCGCGCTGTCCGAATACGGCTTCCGCATGGGATATGGCGCAGCTATCGCTGTGATCCTGTTCCTGATTATGCTCTGCTTCATCGCCTACTTCCTGTGGTCGATGTACCGCGAAGAAAGGGGGCACTGAGATGTTTCCCAAACCGATCGAAAAACAACCCCGTGCGGCACAGATCACTTATCAGGCGATGTTGCCTCTGGCACTGCTACTATGGCTGGGGCCCCTTTTGGCGGTCGCACTTTTCTCGGTCAAACCAGCCGCAGACTTCACCAATGCGAATTACTGGGGGATGCCGTCCAGTTTTGAGGGCGCGTTCAACTATGGTCAGGTCTTTTTCAATTCGGATATGCCACGTTACTTGATGAACTCGTTCCTGATCACCGTACCAACGGTAATCGGGGCCGTTGCGCTCAGTTGCATGACAGGCTTCGCGCTGGGGATCTAC
The DNA here is from genome assembly GCF_056537585.1 of Ruegeria sp. C9. NCBI lineage: Bacteria > Pseudomonadati > Pseudomonadota > Alphaproteobacteria > Rhodobacterales > Roseobacteraceae > Ruegeria > Ruegeria sp. C9. The sequence goes on along the minus strand of NZ_JBQFRU010000001.1, from coordinate 668,613 downwards.
AAATTCAAATCGAACCTCTGGATCTTCTTCATGTTTGTGGCGGGCAATTTCGTACCCTTCCAGATCCTGATGGTCCCTGTGCGCGATCTCACGCTGGAGTTGGGCCTTTACAACACCAAAACAGGGCTTGTGCTATTCCACATCGCCTTCCAGACCGGGTTCTGCACGCTCTTCATGCGCAACTTCATCCGCGCCCTGCCATTCGAACTGATCGAGGCCGCACGGGTCGAGGGCATTAGCGAATGGCGAATCTTCTGGTACGTCGTTCTACCACTGATGAAACCGGCCATCGCCGCACTCAGTGTCCTGATTTTCACCTTCATCTGGAACGACTATTTCTGGGCTGTTGTTCTGACCCAAGGGGCCGAAAGCCAGCCCGTGACAGCCGGGATCACCAGCTTTAACGCGCAATTTCGCGCTGCTTATCAGTTGATGAGTGCCGGTTCTATAGTGGCAGCCCTGCCGCCGGTTGCCATGTTCTTCCTGATGCAGAAACACTTCATCGCGGGCCTGACCCTCGGTGCCGTAAAATAACGTCAAACCAGAGGTTTACCTCATGACCAAGATCACCTTTGTAGGTGCAGGTTCCACGATCTTCATGCAGAACATCGTGGGCGACGCCCTGCTCACCCCTGCCCTTGCAGACAGCCACTTTGCGCTGATGGATATCGATCCGGTGCGCTTGGCTGAAAGCGAGGCTGTGGCCAAGGCCATGATCCGCTCAGTCGGCACGGCTGCAACCGTCTCAACCCACACGGATCGTCGCGCGGCGCTGGACGGCGCAGATTTCGTGATCACTGCCTTTCAGGTTGGCGGGTATGAGCCTTGCACGGTGACAGATTTTGAAATCCCAAAACAATATGGCCTGCGTCAGACTATCGCCGATACGCTGGGTGTTGGTGGCATTATGCGCGGCCTGCGCACTGTACCCGTTCTGTGGGGCGTCGCGCAGGACATGATGCAGTTGTGCCCCAATGCAACGCTGCTGCAATACGTGAATCCGATGGCCATCAACACCTGGTCTCTGGCTGAGCGCTTCCCTAATCTGAAACATGTCGGCCTGTGCCATTCTGTCCAGAACACGGTCGAAGAACTGGCGCATGATCTAGACCTGCCCAAGGCGGACTTTCGCTACAAAGTTGCCGGTATCAATCACGTCGCGTTCTTCCTCAAGCTCGAGCATGAAGGCCGCGATCTGTATCCGGCTTTGCGTCAGGGCTATCGCGCCGGGCATTTACCCAAGCCTCCGCTGCTAATGCCGCGCTGTCCAAACAAAGTCCGGTACGAAGTGATGGACCATCTTGGATACTTCTGCACCGAAAGTTCCGAGCATTTTGCAGAATACGTTCCTTGGTTCATCAAAGACGGTCGCAATGACCTGATCGAACAGTTCAGCATACCGCTGGACGAATACCCGACCCGCTGTGTCGAGCAGGTGGCCAATTGGAAGGAACAGGCAAAGACCCTGACAGATGGTCGGAACATCGAAGTAACCCGAAGCCATGAATTCGCCGCCGACCTTATGAACGCAATCGTGACAGACACACCGTACACAGCCTACGGCAACCTGCCAAATACGGGTCAGATTCCGCAACTACCGCTAGGTGCAGCGGTTGAAACGCCGTGTCTGGTTGACTCGAATGGCGTCCAGCCTTCCGTGGTCACGGATATCCCGCCACAACTGATCGCGTTGATGCGGACCCAGATCAACGTACAAGAGCTAACGGTTCGCGCGCTGACCGAAGAAAACCCCGAATACATCTATCACGCCGCAATGATGGATCCCCATACTGCGGCCGAGCTGGATCTGCGCCAAATTCGCGGCCTCGTCACCGATCTGCTTTCTGCCCATGGCGATTGGCTGCCAGATTGGTGCCGCCCCGCCCGCGCAGCTTAATCTTCGTCTTCTCAAAAAACACTCAATTCCAACGCCAGACAGACAGAGCCAATAATGACCAAGAAACGCCGTTCACAGCATTGGTACGGAAAACTCGATAAGGACGGGTTCATTCACCGGTCCTGGATGAAAAACCAGGGCTTTCCGGATCACGCTTTTGACGGGCGCCCCATCATCGGCATCTGCAACACATGGTCGGAACTGACGCCCTGCAATTCGGGCCTTCGTGATCTAGCCGAAGGCGTGAAACGGGGCGTGTGGGAGGCGGGCGGCTTTCCAGTGGAATTCCCCGTTATGTCGCTGGGCGAGACCCAGATGAAACCCACCGCCATGCTGTTTCGCAACCTGCTGGCGATGGATGTCGAGGAATCGATCCGCGCCTATGGTATCGACGGCGTTGTCCTGCTGGGTGGATGCGACAAGACCACCCCGGGGCAGCTGATGGGTGCAGCCTCGGTCGATTTGCCGTCCATCGTGGTTAGCTCTGGCCCGATGCTGAACGGCAAATACCGGGGTCAGGATATCGGCTCGGGCACTGATGTCTGGAAGTTTTCCGAAGCTGTTCGTGCCGGAGAAATGACACTTCAGGATTTCATGAACGCTGAATCAGGCATGTCGCGTAGCGCGGGTGTGTGCATGACTATGGGCACCGCTAGTACCATGGCCTCATTGGTTGAGGCGATGGGCATATCGCTGCCCACCAACGCCGCCCTGCCTGCCGTTGATGCCCGCCGCATGGCACTGGCGCATCTGACCGGCAAGCGCATTGTCGAGATGGTGGACGAGGACCTCAAACCATCAGATATCCTGACCAAGGAGGCGTTTGAGAATGCCATCCTCGCCAATGCAGCCGTCGGAGGATCGACAAACGCAGTGGTCCACCTGTTGGCACTTGCAGGTCGCGTGGGTGTCGACTTGACGTTGAAAGACTTTGAAATCGGATCGGAAATCCCCCTGCTGGTCAATTGCATGCCTTCTGGCAAATACCTGATGGAGGATTTCTGTTATGCAGGCGGTGTGCCAGTGGTTCTGAGCGAACTCAAACCTTTCCTGCGCCCGGCAAGAACAGTTCTGAACAAGGACATCTCGGCCCACTGTGAAGGGGCTGAGTGTTTCAACACAGACGTCATCCGCCCATTTGACGATCCGGTAAAACCCGCCGCAGGCCTGCGGGTTCTGCACGGCAATCTTGCGCCCAACGGGGCAATCGTGAAGCCTTCGGCGGCCACAGATGCACTGCTGGAAACCGAGGCCGAAGCATACGTTTTTGAGAGCATCGAAGATCTGAAAGCCAATATCGACCGCGACGACTTACCAGTAACACCTGAGACCATTCTGGTCCTCAAAGGTTGTGGGCCCAAGGGCTATCCAGGGATGCCCGAGGTTGGGAACATGCCGATCCCGGCCAAGCTGGTCAAAGACGGCGTACGCGACATGATCCGGATCTCGGACGCGCGTATGTCTGGTACTGCATTCGGGACAGTTATCCTGCATGTCAGCCCTGAGGCTCAGGCTGGTGGTACGTTGGCGTTGGTCAAAACCGGTGACCGTATTCGCGTGTCCGCCAGCAAGGGCGAGCTGCAGCTGCTGGTCGACGAAAAGGAACTGGACGCCCGCCGCGCCCTGTGGCAACCGGACGATCCGCATTACTCGCGCGGGTATGCGAAGCTTTATATCGACCACGTGTTGCAGGCTGATCGCGGCGCGGACCTTGATTTCCTTGTGGGCAAAGACACGCGCCTAGTGACGAGAGAGAGCCACTGATGAATCAACCTGCTACATTTCAAGACCTCAACGGAGCCTCTGTTTATATCACCGGCGGCGGTTCGGGCGTTGGTGCAGCGTTGACTGACGGGTTCATGGCCCAAGGGGCTAAAGTTGCCTTTATCGGTCGGTCAGATGCCGGTGAATTTGTCGAACAGATGCGTGACAAGCACGGCCGCGTCCCCTTGTTCCTGCAGGGTGACATGACTGATACCGAGCTGTTGCACGCCACCATGGCCAAAGCAGCTGAAGCCCATGGCCCGATCAAAGTGCTGGTCAACAACGCCGCGAATGACAAGCGGCACTCACTTGAAGAATCTACAACCGAGTTCTGGGACTGGATGATCGAAGTCAACCTAAAGGCCTACTATTTTGCCTGTCAGGAAGCCGCGCGACAGATGAAGGACAAAGGCGGTTCGATCATCAATTTCAGTTCGATCAGTTACCTGATGGGGAACGCAGGTTATCCAATCTATACCAGTTCAAATGCGGCAATCACCGGCATGACACGCTCGTTGGCGCGTGAACTTGGGCCACATAAAATTCGCGTCAACGCGCTGGCACCGGGATGGGTTCTGACACAGAAACAGCTGGACATGTGGGCCACACCCGAAGATCTGGCTGCGCATATGGATCGTCAGAGCCTGAAAGAGCATCTGACGCCCGAAGACATGATCGCACCAACCCTGTTTCTGGCTTCAAGCGCAAGCCGTGCAATGACCGGGCAGTGCATGGTGGTTGACGGCGGCGTGGTAGGAACGGGGTGATGCTATGAATGTCGAGTGGATCGCTGTTGACTGGGGAACATCTCATCTGCGGGCATGGGCCATGCAAGGGGACAGCATTCTGGCACAGGCCGCGTCGCAGGATGGTATGTCCCGCACAGCCGGCGGAGGATTTCAGGCAGCCCTGCTGGCTTTGATCGAAGATTGGCTGCCCGGGCTACCGGTAGATGTGATCGCCTGCGGAATGGTCGGGGCACGACAGGGTTGGGTCGAGGCCCCGTATTCTGCGGTTCCATCCGAGCCTATTCCGGTCGTACCCTTCCGCGTTCCAAACACCGATCCGCGTATTCGGGCCTTCGTCGTTCCTGGGCTGAGACAGAACAGCCCCCCCGATGTGATGCGCGGGGAAGAGACGCAGATCGCGGGGTTCCTCAGCACGCATCAGAATTGGGACGGTGTGATTTGCCTGCCCGGTACTCATACGAAGTGGGCCCAGATCAGTGCCGGAGAGGTGGTCAGTTTCCGAACCTTCATGACCGGCGAGTTGTTTGATCTGCTGCGCGGGCAATCCGTTCTGCAGCATTCAATTGACGAGGGCTGGGACGACGCGAGTTTTACCGAAGCGGTTGCCGACATGCTGTCGAAACCCGAGCAGCTGGCAGCGCGCCTATTCGGGCTTCGGGCCGCTGATTTGCTGCACGGTCAAAGCAAGAGCGTTGCACGCGCCCGTCTTTCAGGGTTCCTGATTGGCGCCGAGCTTGCCGCATCGCGGCCCTATTGGCTGGGTCAGCAATTGGCGATCATCGGCTCGGAAAGCTTATCCAACGCCTACGCAACCGCCTTGCAACAACAAGGCGCAATGGTCGAAACCGCGGACGCCATGATCGCAACCCTTGCAGGTCTGTCTCAGGCCCGAACATTAACGAGGCAAACCGCATGAGCCGCCCAATCATCGCCATTCTGCGTGGGTTAACCTCTGACGAGGCGCTACCGGTCGGTTACGCCCTGCTGGAAGCGGGAATTGACCGGATTGAGGTTCCGCTGAACTCTCCCGATCCGCTGGAAAGTATCCGAGTTCTCGCCTCGGAGATTGGGGACCGCGCGCTTATCGGAGCGGGCACTGTATTAACCCCCGATCAGGTTGACGCGGTTGCCGATGTCGGGGGCAAACTGATCGTTTCGCCAAATTGCGATGTGTCCGTGATCCAACGCTCTGTCGCACTTGGGCTGCAAAGCTGGCCGGGTGTGTTCACCCCGACCGAAGCCTTCGCAGCGCTCCAGGCCGGGGCTACAGGGTTAAAACTTTTCCCCGGTTCGCTTGCCGGTCTTGCAGGGTTGGCTGCGCTGCGCCCTGTTTTGCCGCCGGGTGCTCAGGTCTTTGCCGTGGGCGGTGCAGGCCCCGAGAACTTTGGAGCCTGGATCGAGGCCAGCGCCGACGGCTTCGGAATTGGATCTGCGCTGTATAAGCCCGGAATGTCAGTTGGAGATATAGCAAACCGTGCCCGGCAAATCGTTGCTGCCTATGATGAGGCCGTTGGATGAGTCAGGTCTATGACGACCGCCCCTGCGAATTGGGCGAGGGGCCATTGTGGCACCCTAAACGGCAACAGCTTTTCTGGTTCGATATCATCGGCAAGCGATTGATGACGCGAGAAAATGAACAAGCGCATAGCTGGGCGTTCGATGAACATGTCTCAGCCGCAGGATGGGTAGACCGTGACACTTTGCTGATCGCGTCGGAAACCGGCCTGTGGCGATTTGGGCTTGAGAGTCGAGCCAAAGATTTGATCGCCCCGCTTGAGGTCGACAATCCGGTGACTCGATCCAATGATGGGCGCGCCGATCCTTGGGGCGGGTTCTGGATTGGCACCATGGGCAAACAGGCAGAAGTAGGCGCAGGTTCGATCTATCGCTATTGGAATGGCGAGCTACGGCCATTGGTCCGAGATATCACCATCTCAAATGCAATTTGCTTTGCGCCGGACCGATCCTGCGCCTATTACAGCGATACCGCCACCAAGCTGGTCATGCGTTGGGAACTGGACGCGCAGACAGGCTGGCCCATAGGAAAAGCGGCGGTCTTCCTTGACCTGCAAAGCGAAGATCTGAACCCGGACGGTGCCGTGGTTGATCACGACGGAAACATCTGGATCGCCCAATGGGGTGCCAGCCGGGTTGCAGCCTATACGCCCGGCGGTCAATTCCTGAGAGCGGTTGGTTTCGATGCCAAACACACTTCGTGCCCAAGTTTTGGTGGTGATGACCTGACTACACTGTTCTGCACCACCGCCCGCCAAGGGCTGGACGCGGACACTCTTGTAAGAACGCCGACGAATGGCATGACACTCACCGCGCCAAATGTGGCGCAAGGTCAAGCTGAACACAGAGTTATACTATGAAGCCGGAACTTGGCGTTTGCTATTACCCTGAACATTGGCCCGAAGAAAACTGGGCTCAGGACGCCGCGCGCATGGTCGAGACTGGCTTGAAATGGGTCAGGATCGGCGAATTCGCCTGGAGCCGAATGGAACCCACTGCTGGAGACCTGCAATTCTACTGGTTGGATCGCGCGATTGAAACCTTGGGTGCGGCAGGGCTGAAGATTGTGCTGGGCACCCCGACGGCAACACCTCCGCGATGGATGCTGGACAAGCATCCCGACATGCTGGCTGTGGATGCTGATGGCAATCTACGCAAGTTCGGCTCACGCAGACATTATTGCTTTAGTCACACCGGCTATATCGACGAATGCAAGCGGATCACGAAGATCATGGGTCAGCGCTATGGCCGCAACCCGCATATCGCTGCTTGGCAAATCGATAACGAATATGGCTGTCACGATACGACGCTCAGCTATAGTGCTGCGGCGTTGTATGCTTTTCACCGCTGGCTGGCGAACCGATACAACTCGATCGACGCGTTGAACAATGCCTGGGGGAATGTGTTCTGGTCGATGGAATATAACAGCTTCGATCACATCGAGCTGCCGAACCAGACCGTGACCGAGCCCAACCCGGCACACGTCTTGGCGTTTCGCAGGTTCAGTTCGGATCAGGTGGTGGCGTTCAACAAGGCCCAGGTCGATGCGCTGCGGCCGCTGACGGATCAACCATTGCTGCACAATTACATGGGGCGCGTGCTGGAATTCGATCATTTCGATGTAGGCAGGGATTTGGACATCGCGACGTGGGACAGCTATCCGATTGGCTTCCTGTCGGATCGGTTGGAAGTGGACGAGCCGCACAAGACTGCATTTCTGCAGCAGGGTGATCCGGACATGCAGGCCTTTCACCACGACCTATACCGCGCCGTCGGTCGAGGCCGTTGGTGGGTCATGGAACAGCAGCCCGGCCCGGTGAACTGGGCCCCCTACAATCCAGCGCCCCTGCCCGGCATGGTGCGCCTCTGGTCACTTGAGGCGGTGGCCCATGGCGCCGAAGTGGTCAGCTATTTCCGCTGGCGGCAAGCGCCATTTGGGCAGGAACAGATGCATGCCGGTCTACTTACCCCGCATGGCGACGAAGCACCCGGTTTGGCAGAGGCGCGTCAGACCGCCGATGATCTGGCCGCGATAGACACGGTTCAGCCTATCCATGCGCAGGTTGCTATCGTCTTCGATTATGCATCTGATTGGGCCTGGACAACGCAGCCTCAGGGCGCGGGGTTCGATTATTTCCGGCTCGTATTCTCTGCCTACCGCGCGTTGCGGCGCGCTGGGTTGTCGGTAGATTTCGTGCCTCAGGACGAGGTCGGCAAGGAGCACTATAATCTGATCCTAGCACCGGGCCTGGCTGCCTTAGGCGATCTTGAACAAAGGCTAATACAAGGGTGTAATCTTGCTGTTCTGGGACCGCGCAGCGGGGCAATCACCGCAGATTTTCAGATCCCTGATTCGGGGCGCCCAGGTCTTGATGGCCTCAGCAGCCATGTCGATCTGATCGAAACTTTGCCACCCGGCGCAACCCGTATTGTCGAAGGGGGTGGTGCTGCGGAACATTGGGTTGAGCGCTTGTCAGGCTCTGCCCAAAATTTGCTCTCTTTCGCAGATGGCACTGCGGCGTTGCATGGCGGTGCTGGTCTTTGGTACCTAGCAGGGTTCCCCGATGGGGCCCTTTGGGATCGCGTCATAGCCATGGCAGCCCAGAAAACGGGTCTGGCGCTCCATCCGATGCCCGAAGGGCTGCGACGGCGCGAGACGCAGTCGCACGAAGTGCTGATCAACTATAATGCGCATTCAGTGACATGGGACGGCCAGCAGATCGAAGGATGTGATGTCCTGTTCAGGACGCGCGGTTCATATAAACGTTAATCTAGATACCGCTAACATAACCTGTTAGATGGCGTGACGCTGGTCATGGCTCCAACAGGTTGCGACAATGAGATATACCCGTTCTGACTTTCCCAATGGCTTTCTGTTTGGTGCGGCTTCCCCTGCAGAACCGGCAACTGGGCTAGACATGCACCGCTTTACAGTTCGTTGGCAGCACATCATGCCAGACGGTCGCATTCCTGATGCAAGCGCATTGGATCAGTGCGAGCAGCGGATTGATCAGCTTTTGGCACACAGCATTCGGCCATGCATCGTGCTGGATCACAACGATATCCCCCCAGCGCTGGAGGATATCGGCGGGTGGCGCAATCGAGTAATGGCCGACTATTTTGCTGCGTTTTCCGAGGCGATCGTCGCCCGAATGGGTGACCGGATATTCAACATCTCTACCATAAACCCGTTCGTCGAAAGCGACTTCGATCCTCGCACCCAAGCCCGCAGCCTGCACCATAAGCTGCTTGCACAAGGCGCGGCGCGTCAGGAAATGCGGAGCTATGGGATGGCCAATCTGGGTGTAGAGGTCGTTCCGTTCATCCTTGATACGATAACCAACGGGCAATACCCGCAGTCTTTGCTGGATCGATTGGCCCGCCACTTTCCCGAAAATTGGCGGGATGATTTTTCCATCATCGCCGAGCCGATTGATTGGTGCAGCGTAGTCGTGAAAGAGGGCGCTGACATAGACATACTCATGCGCACAACACATGAGCAATCTCTGCCTTCATTCGTGACCGTAGCCGCCGATGCGGGTCATGACTTGGTGCATTCGCTGGCGCGCGTGCATGACGCGCTTGAATCCGACACCTTGGTACACGGCATTTTCGTTCAGTCCGGGACCGACGTCGAGGCGTTGCAGACAATCCAAACAAGTGACGCCCAGCCGGCCCCATGGGTTAGACCCAAGGGAGGGTTACACGCACATTGGAATCTGGTGGCCGATATCGGCGGCACTAATACAAGATTGGGCGTCGTAACCGAGGGGGCGCTGACCGATCTTCGCAAACGCCCCACGGGCACTGTAAGCGACCTGCAAGACGCATTACACAGTTTATGCGACGAGGTCGGGACACAGCCGCGCGCTGTGGTCGCGGCCGGGGCGGGGCCGGTTCAGAACGGCACCATTCGCCTGACCAATGCCAATCTTGATCTTTCCGAAGACGCTCTGGCCCGAGCGACCGGCGCGCACCATACCTATGTCATCAATGATTTCACTGCTGCCGCATGGTCAGTCGCCGAGATTACCGAGAATGATGTTGAGGTATTGCAGGGCTCAGCCGCTCCACCATTGGGGACACGGCTAGTTGTCGGGCCGGGAACCGGGCTGGGCGTGGGCGCCCTGCTCTACTCTGAAGGACATTTTCACACCGTTTCCGGCGAGGGCGGCCATGTTGGATTGTCCCCGCGCCATCTTGACGAGGTCGAGGTTTTCCGCGCAGCGCGCAAGATCATACCCGAGTGCTTTTTTGACGATACGCTCACCATCGAGGCCGAGATGTTCCTGAGCGGAACTGGCCTACCGGTTCTCTATCAGGCGATCGGAATGGCCGAAGGTCAGCCCAACGGCATGATACGTTCGGCAAAAGACATTCTGCAGGATGCTCAGGACGGCTCGGATGCCTGCGCTGTTAAGGCGGCGCGAATGTTCACCGAGCATCTGGGCGCCATAATGGGCGATCTTGCTGTTGCTCTTATCCCCTTCGGAGGTGTGTTTCTTGTTGGCGGGGTGGCCGAAAAGAACCGCTGGCTGTTTGGTCAGGATTTTCTGCGTGCCTTCAACGCAGGAGGTCGGTTTGATGAACTGCGGCGATCAATGAACCTGTATGTGTCGGAGCAGAATGAGTTTGGCATTGTTGGCGCTAACAATTTCTGTAAGAATGCCTTGGCACGGTAATTTGGCCGTGCATTTTTAGGCAGATCGAAGGGTAGCGGAATGATCCTGTGCTGTGGAGAAGCTCTGATCGATATGATCGCCGAACCAACGGTTTCTGGCAGCAAAGGGTTTGTCCCACATTCCGGCGGCGCGATCTTCAATACAGCAATTGCACTGGGTCGTCTGGGCATACAAACGGGGCTGCTGTCAGGGCTATCTACCGACATGTTCGGAGAGCAGTTGATCGCCGCCTTGCAGATCAGCCATGTCGCGACCTCGCACGTTATCCGCTCGGACCGTCCTACGACACTTGCATTCGTGCAGTTGAGGGATGGGCACGCCACATACAGTTTTGTCGATGAGAATACGGCGGGCCGGATGCTGCGGCCCGAAGACATGCCGGATCAACTACCGGGCGTTTCCGCACTGTATTTCGGAGGGATCAGCCTGGCTTGCGAACCATGCGCTGATGCGTACGCGGCCGCACTTGATCGTCATGGCGCGGATCATGCAGTGATGTTGGATCCCAATATTCGACCCAGCTTTATCAAGGATCAGACGCGATACCGGACCCGCTTGAACCGTATGATCGCAAAGACCGACATCATTAAAGTTTCCGATGAAGACCTTGATTGGATTATACCGGGCCCCGAAAGCCATGCCGAGAAAATTCCACTGCTGCTTCGTGCAGGACCAGCGATCGCAATCGTGACCAAAGGGGGGGATGGCGCGACAGGCTATCTTTCTGATGGAACGGACGTTTCCGTGCCCGTCCAGAAGGTTAAGGTCGTGGATACTGTTGGTGCTGGCGATACGTTCAACGCAGGTGTGCTGGCTGCGCTAAGCCAAACCGGTCATCTCAACAAGCCCGCCTTGCGCACTTTGCCCACAAGCAGTCTTCGCGACGCGCTTGAATACGGTGCAAAGGTCGCTGCCGTCACCGTATCCCGAGCGGGGGCAAACCCGCCTTGGGCACAGGAGCTCTGAAGGTATACAGACCGATGCCGTGTTCAAGCTAAGTTAGCAGCAGGGTCCAACGCCGCGTTCTTAATCGCAGCTGAAACAAAAGGCCCCCGAGATTGCTCGGGGGCCGCTTTGTTACCACAGTATCGGAAAGACCGATCAGCTGCGGCCTTTCCATGGCACCAGCCAATTCTCGGCCTTGCGCATCAGGATATCGATTCCATATCCGATCACCCCGATAAGGACGATCCCCATGATGACAATGTCGGTCAGCTGGAATTTGGATGCGGCGATGATCATCATGCCGGCGCCCTTTTGTGCGGCAACCAGTTCAGCCGCAACAACAGTTCCCCAACAGACACCCATAGCCACACGTGCACCGGTGAAAATCTCGGGCAGCGAGTTGGGCACGATCACATGGCGCATGATCTGCCATTTCGACGCCCCCAGAGAATACGCTGCGTGGATTTTCGAGATGTTCACACCGGACACACCAGCCCGCGCGGCGATGGTCATGATCCAAAGGGCCGCAAGGAACAGCAGAACGATCTTGCCGGTCTCCCAGATGCCGAACCAGATGATCACCAGTGGGATCAGCGCAAGTGGCGGCACCGGTCGCATGAACTCGACAATCGGATCGAACCAGCCTCGGAACCAACCGGATAGGCCCATTGCATAACCCAGCGGAATCCCCACAAGCGCACCTGCGATAAACCCAGCAATCACGCGCAACAGCGACCAGCCCAGATGCTCCCAAAGCGAGAAGTTCTGGTAGCCTTCATTCGCAATCTCAAAGAACCGGGCCACAACGGTTTCAGGGGCTGGAAGCCAGATGGGGTTCATCTGCAAGCCCTGTTTGGGGGTGAAACTGATCGCCCCTTTACCGGTCAGCGTTACAGTACCATCGCCTGTATCAACCTTTTGGCCTTCACCTATAGGTGTGCCGTTGATCGCGACGATCTTTGCACCCTCATTACGTTTGGCATCATCGTTCTTGTCGAACAGGATCGTCGATGAGCGGCCCGCAGCAGCGGCAACCGCATCGTCTTTGGCAAATCCGCCGCCGGGCTCGACCTCGAATTTCTCTGCTTCCTCACCGAAGGCTGGAACGCGAACAAAAATCGTGGCTTCATCCGTGCTGCCATCCGCGTTTTCGAGCGTATAGGTGAATTGCGTATCACCTACAAATGGGCCCGGCACATGGATCGGAAACAACTTCGAGCCGGTGAAAGCCGCCCAGATTACAAAGATCACGAGAACTGAGATTATCGATGCAGCCCTATCCGCTCGTACGGCACTTTCGTCGCCGAAAGTCACAGTTTTCAAGCTTGTGAAATCCTGACGCGATTGCAAACCGCGGCGTAACGCGTAGACGATGAAAAACGCGCCACCGAACAGGCCGATATAGAAGAGAAGTACAATCATGATGCCTGCTCCGTCCGACCCATAATTTCTTCTTCCATCTCCCAGATCATCGAGAGGATCTCATCGCGCTTTTCCGCAAAACCTTCGGATTTCTTCACATCACGCAGATCGGCATTCACACCGCGTTCAGCAAAAGGCAGATTGTATTCGCGGTGAATGCGCCCCGGTCTGGGGGCCATGACAATCAAACGCTCACCCAGCAACAAGGCCTCTTCGACCGAGTGGGTGATCAGGATGATCGTCTTGCCCGTTTCTTTCCAAAGCTTCAGGACAAGGCCCTGCATTTTCTCACGGGTCAGCGCATCCAAAGCACCCAGCGGTTCGTCCATCAGGATGACGTCCGGCTCGTTTGCCAGGCACCGCGCCAACGCAACACGCTGCTGCATCCCGCCCGATAGTTCATAAACCGCCTTGTCCTTGAAATCCTGCAGCCCCACGACCTCAAGCAGATGGTCGGAAATCTGGTCACGCTCGGCTTTGGGCATGCCTTTCATACGCGGGCCAAACTCGACATTTTCCCGCACGTTCATCCATTCGAACAACGCGCCCTTCTGAAACACCATCCCGCGTTCAGCATCAGGGCCTTTGACCAGATGGCCGTTCAGTTCAATCTTGCCAGATGTCGGCGCCAGAAATCCTGCAACGATGTTCAGCAACGTCGTTTTACCACAGCCCGACGGGCCAAGGACAGACATCAGCTCACCCTCTTTAAGGCTGAGTGAAACATCTTGTAGGGCCTGTACTGAGGAGCCGTTGGGTAAGTCAAAGCGCATGGACAATTCTACGATGTCCAGTTCAGGCATCCTGCCTCCTTCCTGCTTTCATAGCTGTCGACCGGCCCGAAACCGGGGCCGGTCGCATGAAATGTCCTGCGTGATTAGTTATTCGCAGCTGTCAGCGGGCCTGCATTAACGGCACCATCATACGAATCCAGAGCGGATTCGATGCTGCCTGCCGACACGAACACGTTTGCAACACCCTGCATGAAGTCTTGCGCGCCACCTCCCAGCCACTTCTCGGACAGCTGGTCTTCAACTGACGGGAAGGTGAAAGTCGCGATTGTGGCTTCAGCGTCTGCAGGATCCATACCAGCATCCTTTGCAATCACCGGCAGCATTTCATCTTTGCTGTCGCCTGCGTTCCACTTGGCGTTGGCATCTGCGGTAACCTTAAGGAACTTCGACAGAAGCTCGGGCTCTTCTTCGATGAAGCTTGCCGGAGCGCTTGTGACGTCGAACACCAGGATACCGATCTCTTCTTTTTCAGCACCGGTCAGCAGGATGTTGCCATGCTCAGTCATACGACGAAGCGCGCCACCCCAGCCGCAAACCATGTCGAGGTTGCCCTGCGCAAATGCCGCGGCGCCATCGGCCGGAGCCATGTCAACAATTTCCATTGAACCGATGTCGACACCAAAGTGAGACATTTGCGACAGGAAACCGTAATGCGCAGCTGTACCGATCGGAACACCGACCTTCTTGCCGTTCAGTTCACCCGCGTTGCCCTTGTCGATTTCAAGCGCTTCGGCAACAACGCAGTTGTCGTTGTCTGAATAGCTAACCGCCACATCGACGATCTGGATGTCCTGACCGGCCGAAGTGGTTACCACAAACGGTGGTACCCCTTGGCTGACCGCGATCTGTACATCACCCGAGGCCATCGCAGCTGACATGGCGGTACCGGTGTCGAAAGACACCCAGTTGATCTTGACGCCCAGTTCTTCTTCGTAGGTTCCGTTTGCTTTCGCATACTGGAACGGCATCGGCCATTCGAGGAAATATGCAACCGTCAGTTCATCAAGCGCGGCGGCTTGTGAAGCGGTAACGGCCGCAATCCCGGCATATGCTGTTGTGAGCAGATATTTCTTGATCATTTTGACTATTTTCTCCCTGCTGGTTCCACTTGTCGGCTCTTGAAACGTCCGAACTCTGGAACAGTAGAAAAACCATAGTCCTTACGCGTTGAATTAGTAAATCAAAATACTGGTTGCGTAAAAAGCGAAACTTTGTTTCGCTTTTGACTGATAGTTCGCTGGTTTGGGAGCCCCCGATGACAAAGAAAGCACTCAGTCTCAGGTGGCTGGAGGTCTTCCAACTTATTTCCAAGTTGGGTTCAATCCAAAAGGTGTCAGCTGAAACCGGTTTGTCAATCAGTACGGTCTCCAATCACTTGCGCAGTCTTGAAAAGGCGCTGGATGTGGATTTGGTGGACCACAGCCGCAGACCCATGGGTCTGACACCCGCAGGCACGGTGTTCTCACGACATGTGCATGACGGCCTGATCGCCTTGAAACGGGGCGAGGCCGAGCTTCGCTCGGGCAGTTGGCAACATGCAACAGATTTGCGTCTGGGCCTGATTGACGATTTTGACAGCCGGGTCGCGCCAGAACTCTTCCGTCATCTCTCTGCAAGCCTGCCGCGGTGCAATTTTCGCCACTTTACCCGCCCCAGCCATGAGATTCTTGACAAACTGCAGTCTCAAAAGCTGGATGCAGGCGTTGCGACCCGACCTCCTGAGCACTTTGAGGGGTTAATCGAATTCCCGCTACTTCGAGATCCGTTTATCGTCATTCTTCCGCCTGCATATGACGGACCGGTCGAGGAACTGACCAAATCAGACAGTCCGCTTCCGCTTTTACGATATTCGCGTGATCACACCATAGGCAGACTCATCGAAATTCAGCTAACCCGCAGCAAGATTAACCTACCCAACCGGTTCGAACTTGAATGTAATCAGTCAATTATCGGACTTGTCGCCGGGGGCAGTGGTTGGACGATCACGACTGCCGCCAGCTACTATCGCGCACGGCGATTCCACAAAGATACACGCGCATTACCTTTCCCGGGCAAAAGCTTTGCGCGTACCGTATCGTTGTTCACGACCAATATCTATCCGTCGACAACCACACGACTGATCCACAACACACTGCAAAACCTGATCCGTCGTCATGTGACCGAGCCTATGAATTCGCGGTTTCCGTGGTTGAATGACGACTTTCGAACCATTCCCGCACCCCCCGAATGAGCAACCAGGTAATCTGAGCGCAATATCGAAGTTATTTTCCGGCTTTTTCGAAACCGGGTACAGTGCGCTTGACCGACGCGCCCCATCCGCTGTGATTAGGCCTGACCTTGCGGCTTGAATACAGGCGGCATTCTAAACCCAGAAACCTACCCAGCGGCCCGTGTTGGCAAGACCTACCGGTCTTGAACCATGTGCCGGGCCCAGATCAGGACAGCTTGATGCATCTTTCCCGTTTTCCCCGTGTTTTTCTTGCCCATCTGCCAACACCGCTTGAACGGATGGATCGTATGTCCGAGGCTCTGGGAATCGATCTGTGGATCAAGCGAGACGACTGCACCGGCATGTCGACGGGTGGCAACAAGACCCGCAAACTAGAGTTTCTGTTCGGCGAAGCGCTCGAACAAGGCGCAGACATGGTGATGACACAAGGGGCAACGCAATCGAACCATGCGCGTCAAACCGCTGCATTCGCTGCCCGGCTGGGTTTGAAATGTCATATCCTACTGGAAGACCGCACCAGCTATAACAACGCCAACTACAACAACAACGGCAACGTTCTGCTGGATCATTTGCATGGCGCAACCACCGAGAAGTTTCCCGGCGGCCACGACATGCCCGCCGAGATGGAGCGTTCGGCCGCGAAGAAGCGTGAAGAAGGTCACAACGTCTATGTCATTCCGGGCGGAGGTTCGAACCCGATCGGAGCGCTTGGCTATGTAAACTGCGCGCTAGAGCTTGTGAGCCAGGCCAATAACGCCGGTCTCAAAATCGATCGCGTGGTGCATGCGACGGGCTCCTCGGGCACGCAAGCCGGGCTGGTCACCGGGCTTTGCGCCATGAATACGGGCATTCCGGTTCTTGGCATTGGCACCCGCGCACCGCAGCCCAAGCAAGAGCAGATGGTCTATGATCTAGCCCGCAACACGGCTGAGAAATTGGGTTGCCCAGGCGTGGTGCGGCGCGAGGAAGTGATGGCCAATACCGACTATGTAGGCGACGGCTACGGCTTGCCGACCGAAAGCGGCATTGAGGCGATCCGCATGTTTGCCGAACTGGAAGGCATTCTGCTCGACCCGGTCTATTCCGCCAAAGGGGCCGCCGGTCTGATCGATCTGGCGCGCAAGGGCTCGTTTAAGGATGAGCGTGTGGTGTTCTTGCATACCGGAGGCTCGGTTGGCCTGTTCGGTTATGATTTCGCTTTCGATCACACCGACCGCTGGGTCAATCTGTAAATCACGGTGATAAGTTCCAGCAAGCAGGTCTTCGCATGAAACCCCGCGTCACCGGCATATTGGGCGGAATGGGCCCCGAGGCGACAATTCTGTTGCAGCAGCGCGTGTTATCCACGGTACAGGCGGCGGATGATGCCGATCACCTGCCACTACTGATTGACATGAACCCACAGGTGCCTTCCCGCATCGCGCACCTGATCGAGGGCAACGGGTCTGATCCCGGGCCGGTTCTGGCCGATATGGCGAGAGGATTGGAGCAATCAGGGGCAACCGCGCTTGCGATGCCTTGTAACACCGCACACCACTATGCGGCGCAGATAGAGGACGCCGTCTCGATCCCCTTTCTGAACATGGTAGACCTGTCCGTGGATCAAGCGTCGCGGCTCCTGCCTTCTGGCAGCCAGGTCGGAATTCTTGCCTCACCAGCGCTGCGAAAGGTCGGAATTTTTGACGCCCCCCTGAACCGCGCTGGATTTACCGCAATCTGGCCCGAGGATGAAGATAGGATGCTCGGCACGATCCGCCACATCAAATCTGAAGGGCCAACCGGCGCTGCACTCAGCACACTTTCCGACGCTGCTAACGCCCTTTCGGGCCGGGGTGCCGCACTTTTGTTTGTGGCCTGCTCCGAATTCTCTCTGCTCACCCGCGACTTACCCAAAAGCGTTCCGATCATCGACACCGTCGATGTTCTGGCGGGCGCTATCCACTCCCACTCTCTGACGCGTTGAGGTTTCCCATGGCCGTCTCATATCTGAAAACCGCCCTGCCCCGCCCCGATGCAGAAAATTCGGATATCCGCGATATCGTCGCAATCATGCTCTCCAATATCGAGCTCGAGGGCGAAGAGGCCGTTCGGCGCTATGCCGGAACGCTCGATGGCTGGACGGGAGAGTTCGTGTTGACTGATGAAGCGCGCAAAGCCGCATGTGACCGCGTGCCTGAACAGGTCAAAGACGACATCCGCTTTGCCCATGCCAATATCCGTCGATTCGCCGAAGCGCAGATGACTACGGTGAGCGAATGCGAGATCGAGGTGATGCCCGGCCTGATTGCAGGTCAGAAACAAATCCCGATCTCGAGCGCGGGATGCTACGTTCCTGGTGGTCGGTATAGCCATATCGCAAGTGCGTTGATGACGATTACCACGGCAAAGGTGGCTGGGGTGTCCCACATCACGGCGGTCTCGCCACCGCGTCCCGGTGCGGGCATCCCTGATGCAATAGTTTATGCGATGGACCTTAGCGGTGCAGATCTGATCCTGAATTTGGGCGGAGTTCAGGGGATTGCTGCGATGGCCCATGGCTTTTTTGGTGCGCGTCCTGCCGACATTCTTGTCGGTCCGGGAAATTCCTATGTCGCCGAGGCGAAACGGATGCTGTTTGGTAAGGTTGGCATCGACATGTTTGCAGGTCCAACCGATACCTTGGTCATTGCCGATCACACAGCATCGATCGAGACCGTCGCCTGGGATCTGGTGAGCCAAGCCGAGCACGGCGTCGATAGCCCTGTCTGGCTGGTCAGCACTGATAAAGCTCTGGCCCAGGGCGTTATCGCACGCGCCGATGCCCTGATCGAAAGTCTTCCCGAGCCAAACGCTAGTGCAGCGCGCACGGCATGGCGCGACCGGGCCGAGATTATTCTTTGCGACAGCCGCGACGAGGCTGCCAGGGTCGCCAACAACTACGCGCCCGAACATCTGCAGGTGATCGCCGAGGACCTGGATTGGTGGCTGGACCAACTGACCACCTATGGATCGCTGTTTCTGGGTGCCGAAACAACAGTGCCCTTCGGCGACAAGACGTCCGGGCCAAATCATGTTTTGCCAACAAGCGGAGCGGCCCGATATACCGGCGGTCTGTCAGTGCATAAATTCACCAAAACGGTGACTTGGCAGCGCTGCACAGCGCAAGCCTCGCACGAGCTTGCTGAACGCACTGCCAGGATCAGTCGGATGGAAGGCATGGAAGGCCACGCACGCGCGGCAGAGATGCGATTGTCTAAAGTGTGCTAAATCTGGCCCAAGGATCCTGTTGATTGGTCAGATTCACCGCATCACGAACGGATCGGGGATCGGATCGTCGCTTGTGCGCAACCAGACCGATTTGACCCGCGTGTAATCAAGCGCCGCCTGTAGGCCCCCTTCGCGCCCGTGGCCCGACAGTCCATGACCTCCGAATGGAGCAATCGGGCTGACAGCGCGATATGTGTTAACCCAGACAATGCCAGCCCGAATTCTGCGGATCATTCGATGTGCGCGGGTCAAGTCTTTGGTAAAGACACCCGACGCCAGCCCAAACGCGGTGTTGTTGGCTATTTGTATCGCTTCCGCTTCGGTCCCGAAACTGACGACCGAGAGGATCGGACCAAAGGCTTCGCGCGTCAGACAGGGCGCATCAGGCGCGTCCGTACAATCAATGATTGTCGGTGGAAAATAGTGCCCCTCACGGTCCAAAGGTTGCCCACCCGCTATCACGGTAGCCCCTGCCGAGACGGATTCAGCAACCAGATCTGCAGCAGTCACAAGCTGAGCCTGAGTGCACAGCGGGCCAACCTCGGTCTTTAGGTCATCGGGCGCCCCGATCACGATCTCACCCGCTTTTTCGATGAGCCGGGCCAGAAACTCATCTTTGATCTTGTCAGAGATTACCAATCGCGATCCCGCCACGCAGCTTTGCCCGGTAGCAGCAAAGATCCCCGAAACCTGCGCGTTCACAGCACTTTCGATATCGGCATCTTCGAACACGATGAACGGGGATTTTCCGCCCAGTTCCAACGAAGTCGAAGCGAGGTTTTCAGCCGAGTTGCGCACGATATGGCGCGCGGTTTCCGGGCCGCCTGTAAAGGCAACATGATCGACATCCGGGTGACTGGTCAGAACGGCGCCGCATTCCGGCCCGAAGCCGGTGATGACGTTCAGAACTCCGGGCGGGAAGCCTGCCTGATCGAAAATACGCGCGAATTCCAGCATCGGGGCCGGACCATCTTCGGATGCTTTCAGAACGATTGTGCAACCGGCGGCAAGCGCCGGGCCAATCTTGACCGCAGACAGGAACAGTTGCGAATTCCACGGCACGATGGCGGCCACCACACCAACTGGTTCGCGGCGCAGCCAAACCTCCATGTCGGGCTTGTCGATCGGCAGGTGCGCCCCTTCGATTTTGTCCGCCAATCCGGCATAGTAACGGTAGTAGTCCGCGACATAGGCGATCTGAGCAGAGGTTTCGCGAATGATCTTGCCGGTATCGCGCGTTTCAAGCTCGGCTAAGGTCTGAGCATTTTCGGCGACCAGATCGGCCAGCCGGTACAACAGTTTACCACGCGCCGTTGCTGTCATGGTCGCCCATTCGGGGGCATTCAGCGCTGAACACGCAGCCTCAACCGCGGCGTTCACATCATGTGTTCTGGCCTCAGGCATTTTCGCCCAAACGGTGCCCGTCGCGGGATCAAGGCTGTCGAAATGCGCGGTCCCATCCGAAAACGTGCCGCCGATATAGTGCTGAAACTGCCGCATTTTCTCTCCTTAGGCGAAGGCGGGCATGACGTCCGCGATGAACCGCTCTAGCGAGGCTTTCTTGCGCTCAAAGCTCATCCCACTGTCGATCCAGAAAGAATACTCATCATATCCAAGATCGCTATAGCCCTTGATGCGTTCGATTGCTTTGTCGGGCGTGGCGATCACGTTGTCCCGGATCATCGCCTCGGGCGAATAGAAGGGATGGTTAGCGATGTCGTCATCGCTCAGCGCCTGGATCAGTCCCTGCGACACAGGGCGTTCGTTTTTGAACCACGCGCCGAAATAGCAATAAAAGCGATTGATCTCTTCCGCCGCGCGACGGGCATCCGCCTCGTCCGAGGCGATGTAGGTGTGGTTCAAAAGCATGATTTCGGGGCGCGGGACGTCATGGAATTTGGCGCAGGCTGCGTTGAACGTATCCATCAGCCGGGTGATCTCTTCGTCGCCCTGCCACAAAGGGGTGACCTGCACGTGACAACCGTTTGATACCGCAAACTCATGACTGTTGGGATCGCGCGCGGCAACCCAGATCGGTGGACCGTTTTGTTGCAGAGGCTTGGGTGAAGATGTGGTTGCCGGGAAAGAATGAAACTCTCCGTCCAGCGCATGATCGCCTTCCCAAAGACCCCGCACTGCCGGAACAAGCTCGCGCATACGCTGGCCTGCCTCCCAGGCGTCCAGCCCCGGCACCATCCGCTCGTATTCATAGCTGTAGGCGCCACGCGCGATGCCCAGATCCAAACGGCCATTCGTGATCATGTCCGTCATTGCGGCCTCTCCGGCCAGCCGGATCGGATGCCAGAACGGAGCGATAACGGTTCCGGTTCCCAGACGCACATTGTTGGTCTGGCGTGCCAGATCGACGATATTCAGGAACGGGTTCGGCGAGATGGTGAAATCCATCCCGTGATGTTCGCCGGTCCAGACCGCATGCATACCACCCGCATCAGCGATCTTGGCCAGTTCTATGAAGTTTTCATACAGCTCCTGCTGGTCCTGATCGGGAGAGGTGCGTTCCATATGAACGAAAAGCGAAAACCGCATGTCAGTGACCTCCTCGTGTAATCGGGCGAACCTCGCCGCTGTTCTTGTTTCCGTAGTAAATGCCAAAATCTCCCAGCCGGGATTCCTCGGACAATCGTTCCAGCATGGTTCGGGTCGCCGTGTCGGTTACAGTGCCAAAGGATACGACATCCAGCGGGACGAAATTACCTTTCTTCGGCTCACCATCTGCGGCCTGACACAGAAACGCGATGTGTTGACGCTTTTTCTCTGCATCCTCGTAAACCGAATAAACAAAGCCAGGCTCTGCGGTCAGTCCGGTGGCCTCAATCAATTGTTCCAATGCCGCTGAAACACCTTCTGACCCAACCACTGCCTCGGGCGGTGCAAGCGCGCCGTCACCAGCATCGATCAACAGAACCTCACCTGCGCGTTCGATCAAGGCTGAGACGATCAGGCCGGTGTCCTGCATCAAGGCACCAGCAGCTGTTGATGGTGTTACATAGGCCCCCCTGACATATCCGAGACCGGGTGCCGGAGTATTGTCGAAGGCTTTGACCTCGCCGATCAGGATCACATGATCCCCCGCTTCGACGGTTTTGTGCATAGCGCAGTCAAACCAGGCCGACGACCCATCGATCAACGGCGATCCCGCAGGTCCACGCCGCCACTCGACGCTGGCAAACCGGTCTTCGACGGGCCGGGCAAAGGTATTGGATACCTCGATCTGTGTCTCTGACAGGATATTGACGGCAAACCCGTCTGCGGCAATCAATGCGTCATAGTTCTTTGAACTGTTGGCGAGACAAACCAGCACAAGCGGCGGGTCTAGTGAGACGGATGTGAACGAGTTCGCGGTAAACCCGATCGGGTTACCTTGGGTATCATGCGACGTAACCACGGTGACGCCCGTCATGAACGCTCCAAATGCATTTCGCAGCGTGCGGGGATCAAGCGAGGTCATTGCGCAATCCTTTCTTCGGCCGGCTGGCCGAGCCATTCAACCAGATGCGCTGTTACTTCATCGGGTGCTGTCAAGTTCACCATATGTCGGTGGCCTTGGATCACAACGGCCCGACCGTTTTGAACTGCTGCGGCCATAGCTTGTGACATAGCCGGGGTTGAGTTCGAGTCTCGGTCGCCGGTGAGCGCCAGAAACGGGCACGAAATCAGATTCATCTTGCTGGCGTAAGTGGCATCGCCCCGCGCAAAAGCGGAATAGGCGATGGCGTAGCCTCGTTGATCCACAGACCCAAGCCACGACGCCACCTGCGCACGGGCAGCCAGATCACCCGGACTGTCACCAAACCAGCGCGACAACGGCGTTTCCAGATCAACTCGACCCGCGCTGATGTCAGCGGCCCGTTGGATGACTGCGGCGCGGGCTGAGGCATCGCGACAGAAGACGCCGTTCAACATAGCAACACGGCTAGTGATATCGGGGTACTCTGCCGCAAAGCCGGCGGCAATCAGTGCCCCCATTGAATGACCGATGATTGCGACCGGAGCCAGATCCAATGCGTCGACAACATCATGCATCCAGCCGACAAAATCCGGCAATTGGCTTCCAGATAGCAGACGGTCACTGCCTCCATGCCCCGGCAGATCAACCGCAATTACACGGCAATGCTGGCTCAGCGTGTCAAACTGAGGGCCCCAGGCCGCAGATTGCATGCCTACGCCATGGATCATAAAGACCGGTTGCCCTTCGCCCGCCTCTCTGAACGCGACTGATCGGCCCGAGTTAGACAGCCGCAGGGTTGTCAACGTCATGACCAAGTTCCTCGATGTCCTGATAGCGATCCCCGATCCGGTGGTGCGGCCGCCCTCCAATCGATGCACCCAGTGCAATCAGAATCTCATCTGCCGCAGGTGCATCTGCGACCGAAGTCTGGATCGTAAGGTAGTGAGAGCGACGACCCCCATCATGCTTGTCCATCAAGGGGATCAGCAGCGGCGCATTGGCAGGGCCGCGCGTATTGCAGAAGGAAAGGTAGGATTTCGCGCCGACTGCTTTGCGATAATGATTGCCAAAATGCAGCGTGTGGATCAGGGCCGACGCATGCTCGACCTCTCCGTTCAAGCCCACAATCGCGGATTTTCCATAGGCTTCGACCCGGTCGCCGCCACCTGAAGCATCCAAAATCAATTTGGTCAGCAACTCCCCCAATCCGGGGGCGCAATCGCGGATCGCGGGGCCAAGATCTTCGACAAAACCCTGACCAGCCCAAGGGTTCCGAATGACAGCTATTGCGGCAATTAGCTTCAGCGGAGTGTCCGCCAACTTACCACCCTCGATCAGAGTGTCTTCGACATGCAGAAGCGTTTTTCGAATTTCGGCGGACATGGTGATTCCTTTGGCAAGCCTTTGGTCGAGAATATGGTATACCATAATACGATATGTCAATCATACTTGTTCCGGATCCGTACCACAGATATGAAAGCGTCGATGATGAACACCGACTCCACCCTACAAAAGATCGAAAAAGCACCGCAAACATTGCGGGATATCGTGCAAGCGCGCCTGCGCGAAGCGATCATCGCCGGGCATTTTGCCCCCGGTGAGCGGCTTGTTGAACGCCCGCTTTGCGATCAGCTTGGTGTCAGCCGCACCGTCATCCGCGAGACGATCCGGTTTCTGGAAGCCGAAGGTTTGGTTGAGATTATCCCCAACCGCGGGCCAATCGTCTCGACCCTCAGCTGGGACCAAGCGCGGCAAATCTATGACATCCGCTTACAGCTAGAAGGCTCAGCCGCCGCCGCCTGTGCACAAGCGCATGAGACAGGTTTCGCAAACGATCTGGGCAAGGCATTGAAAGCAGTGGGCGCGGCGCAGAATGACACCGAATGGTCAAATCTGCTACAGGCCACAACTCGCTTCTATGAACTGATTTTTCTACAGGCTGGGCACAGCATCGCCTGGGATGTCGTGCAACGTCTGAACGGCCGGATCAGCCGCCTACGGGCCTTGACCCTCGCAGCGCGGAATCGAGAGCGTTCTGGGATGAGCCACATGACTGCCATCCATGATGCCATCCTCAGTGGTGATCCTGCCAAAGCCCGAAAAGCAGTCGAAAGCCATATCGCGGATGCTGCACAGACCGCGCGCGGCTTTTTGGAACGCTCTGAAACCTGATTGCTCGGCAATTGAGCCAGAATTCCAAGATTCTGATATCAAAGCTCTCATTATCTGCGTAGATTTGCCGGGAATGCCCTGATCTCACGAAAGCACCGGAATGCCGCGTCAGTCTACTCCGAAAGATCTCAGCCTCAAATGGCTGGAACTGTTTCAGATATGCGCGCAGAAAGGGTCGCTGCAGGCGGCCTCAAAGGAAACAGGGCTGACGATAAGCACCGTTTCCCATCACCTGCGCAATCTCGAAGACCATCTGGGCGTTGAGCTGTTCAACCACACCCGTAGACCCATGGTTCTGACCCCAAAGGGCCGGGTCTTCCTGCGCAATATCGACGATGCGCTACACCTGATCCGAAAGGCCAAGGCCGAAGCGTCTGCAGGAAGCATCACCGAGGCCAGCTATCTGCGTTTCGGCACGATCGAAGACTTCGACAGCGACATCATTCCAGAGCTGGCGGTCTATCTTTACGCGAATATGCCCGCCTGTGATTTCATGTACCACACGGATTCCAGCCACGCGATTATCGACATGCTGCGCGACAGGCAGTTGGATCTGGGGATTTCCACTACTCCTAGCGAACGAATGCGCGATCTGCAGGATCGCCCCCTTCTGCGCGATCCATTTGTGATCGTTTTGCCTGCGGTGAGTGACAATTCTTTGCAAGACATTGTTGAGGGTCGAACCAAATTGCCGTTTCTAAGATATTCCAGCAATCTGATCATCGCGCGCCAGATCGAGTCCCAATTACGCCGGATGGGGATTTCGTCCTCTCACAGGTTTGAATGCAGCAACAATCAGACGCTGATGTCGATGGTGTCCTCCGGTGCGGGTTGGACCATCACGACGCCGCTGCTGTATTCTCGGGCAAAGCGGTTCCAATCAAAGCTGTGCATGCACCCGTTTCCGGGCAAGAGCTTTGCACGCACACTGGCGCTGGTCGCGACGCCGGATTGTTCAAGATCAGTGATTGAGCTTGTGGATGCCAAAACCCGATCACTGATCAATGACCGCATCATTTCCCCACTGCGCGATGATATCCCGTGGCTGACGGATAGTTTCAAACTTATCGAATAGCACTGGATCAGCCTTCAAAGAATGTTGAAGCGATCTCGGATTTGCCGATCCTGTTCGTCTGACAGGTATCTTGGCGTATGGGTCTGCAAAATTTCTTGCGCCCGATGTCGCGCGCGGCTCCAGGCATCTTGCGCTCCGTTTTCTGCCCAGGTTCGCGGCTCGTCCCTGTCTGCGAGTGAGGGATAAAAGTAATCCCGTTCCATGGCCGCAAAAGTATGCTGACCAACCAGAAAATGGCCCTCGCCCAGAACTGCTTCGCAGATCGCGTCAAAGCCCAGATTCTCGTGTGTCACCTCTATGCCCCTCAAAGCGCGGTAGGTGTACGAGTGCATCTCATCATCCAGCACGAACGCCTCAAAACTTGCACCCAGCAACGAGGCCGTCATGCCCGAGCTTTCATAGATCAGATTACCACCTGCCAGCGCTGCCGCCATTGAGGTCAGTCCCTTTTCCATCCCGTATTGAGCGTCGATCGCCTTGGCATCAGACATCGAACAGGCCACACCTGAAGGCAGCCCAAGCCAATTTGATAATTGTGCTGATGCTGCATTCAGGACAGCCGTCTCTCCGCTGCCACCTGAGAACGCGCCGGTCCGAAGGTCAATCACCAGTGGCCAATTCGAAAAGACCATAGGAAACCCGGGCTGGATCGCGTGGACCATTACTAGACTCGCAAGAGTTTCTGCCAATGACTGCGCCAGAAAACCAGCCAAGGTCGCTGGTGCAGTCGCGCCGGCCTGAGCAGCGGTGATGCAAGAAATCGGAATATTGTGTTCGATGCAGGCGTAGACCACATCCACCGCGTCTTCGCCGTAGCGCATCGGCGAGATCACCGGGCTTATATGTGCTTTCATGAACGGGCGTTTTGCGAATTCACCGGGTCCCCCGGCTGCGATATCCAATATCTCAACAATTGGCGCAACGTGCTGCGCCAATGTAAAAGACGTCGCGGTGGGCTTGGAGGTATTCTTCAACAGCGCATAGACGGTGTTCACATCCAGATCGAAGGTTTCCTCCAGATCGGTTGCAACGCAACAGCGGGTGAACCAGCTGACATTTGGCAAGACATCTTGAAGACGCGTGAAATCATGCAAGTCCTGCAAGGTTGAAGGCCGATAGCGACCACTGCGCAGATCAAGCGTCTGAACCGCCGCCCCTCCGGTTCCGAAATAGACGCGATTACCGCCAACTTCGATGGATCGGGCTGGATCACGCCCGTGCAGAACGAAGGTCTTGGCGGCCTGATCAATCGCCTGTTCCACAAGTTGAGGCGAAAAAAGTATCCTCCCCTCCCCGCTATCTTGCGCCCCAACCGCCAACAAATCAGAACGCAAGCGATCCGGCACCTCGCCGATCCCCAGCTTCTCAAGAAGATCCAGAGCTGTGTTGTAAATCCGCTCAAGCTCAACCCCAGTCAAGGGTTTGTAAGCGCCTCCCGGTTGACCTGGCGGACAGGGGTCGAGCGCAGGCTTTTCAGCCCGCTGTGCGATACGTCCTTTTCGACCGGACCTTTTCGCCTGCGGCGCAGCCATTTGTGATCCTCCAACCGCATCAGGTGGATCAATTCAACTAAACGCCTAAAGCCAATTTCAACCGCATTCGAATTACTACGAGTTAATGAGCTTTTATTTTCGATTTTTTACGTAACAATATCCAACCGCTTGTGAACCAACTGACAGAACAGGCTAATCCCCAAAAGACTACCTACCGGAGGGTCCTTGATGAAATCGCGCACTAAAGTGGTCGTCATTGGCGGCGGTATCGCCGGCTGCTCGACTCTGTATCACTTGACCCGTGAAGGTTGGTCCGATGTGGTGCTGGTCGAGCGCGATGAGTTGACCAGCGGCACAACTTGGCATTCGGCCGCGCAGGTGACCAATTTTGGCATGAACCAGACCATGGTTGGTCTGAAGACCCACTCGATCAACCTGTACAAGGAACTGGCCGAGGATCCGGACTATCCTATCAACTACCACCACGGTGACGGCGGCATCCGGCTTGCAAATACGCCTGAGCAGATGCAGGGGTACCATCATTTTGCGTCTATGGCGCGCGGAATGGATGTGCATTTCGAGGTCATAGATGCAGAGGAATGCGCCCGCCGGCACCCGTTGATTTCCACCGACAACCTTCTCGGTGGGCTATGGGATCCGCTAGATGGCGACATCGATCCGGCTCAACTGTGCCAAGCTCTGGCGCGCCGTGCTCGCAAAGCCGGGGCCGAGGTTTATCGCAATACTCCGGTCACAGGACTGACACAGCACAAGGACGATACCTGGACGGTTCGCACGGAACACGGCGATATTGATTGCGATATCGTAGTTAACGCTTGTGGTTATCGGGTCAACGAAGTGGGCGCGATGATGGGCGTGCACCACCCTGTCGCTTCGATGGAGCATCAGTATTTTCTGACAGAAGAAATCGCAACGATCCGCGACGCAGGCCATCGGATGCCCCTGCTGCGCTGTCCGATCAGCGACTATTATTGTCGGCAGGAGAAGAACGGCTTGCTGGTCGGCTTCTACGAGCAGGATTGCAAAACCTGGGGCATGGACGGGATCGATCCGAATTTTGTGAACGCGCTGTGCCCTGACGATCTGGACCGCGTGACGGATGTGCTGGAAGGTGCCTTCGCACGCATGCCTGCACTGATGGATGTCGGCATTCATACAGTGGTGAATGGTCCGATCACCTACACAATTGACGGCGCACCTTTGGTCGGGCCAATCCCAGGAAAGCGCAATGCTTTCTGCATCATCGGCCTACGCGCAGGTCTAGGTGAAGGAGGAGGCCACGGCTGGCTGCTGGCCCAACAGATCGTTCACGGCGAGGCCTGCTATGACACCTGGTGCCTTGATCCGCGTCGGTTTACCGGCCACACAAATGTGGAGCTGACCGCGCTGAAAGCCATCGAAGATTACCAGAATGAATTCCGCTTTCATTTCCCGCACGAACACCGGCCTGCCGGTCGCCCCGCCAAAACCACACCGCTGACCCCGATCCTCACAGCAGAAGGGGCTGAATTTACAGTGGTCAACGGTTGGGAGCGGGTCGACTACATCAAGCCTGCACCAGATTTTCACCCAACGCTGAGTTTCAGTTTTGATGAGACCTTTGACGTCGTGGCAGCGGAAATCAGAAACCTTCAAGAAAATGTCGGACTGGCCGAAGTGAACGGCTTCAACCGGCTGGAAATCACTGGAACCGATCGGCATCGGTTTCTGGATCGGATGATGTGCGGCGCGGTGACAAAACGCGACGGGCGGGTCGGCCTTGGTTATCTGCTGAACCACCACGGGATGGTCAAAGCCGAGGCCACCATCGCCAACCTTCCCGCGAGTGATCGCGGCCCGGCACGGGTCTGGTACGGGTCCGCCGCCGCCAGCGAATACCATGATATGGACTGGCTAAAGGCGCATCTGCATGATGGCGAAGATGTGCAAATCCGCTCACTCACCAATGATCAGACAATATTAGTGCTGGCCGGACCCAAATCGCGCGACGTGCTGTCCGCTTGTGCTCGAGGAGACTGGTCGCGAGAAGCTTTTCCCTGGCTGTCAGTTCGCGAGTGCTTTGTCGGGTTCGCGCCAGCAACTGTATTGAATATCAGCTTCTCAGGGGAACTGGCCTACGAGATACATGTCCCGAACGCCTCACTATACGCGACCTATCTGGCGCTCAGAAAAGCTGGCGAGACGCATGACTTGAAATTATTTGGTGCTCGCGCCGTCGAGTCCATGCGGATGGAGAAAGGGTTCTTGCACTGGAAAGCCGATCTGCTCACAGAGTTCGACCCGTTTGAGACCGGTTTGAATCGGTTCGTGAAACTGACCAAAGGCGATTTCATTGGCCGAAATGCGTTGCAGAGACGCCTTGAGAGCGGTCCGAAGAAGAAACTGGTAAGCCTGAAAATCGATGCAACCAAAGCACCGGCGCATGGTGGAGCCTCCCTGATGTTGGACGACATGGTTATTGGCACAATCACGTCAGGTGACTGGGGCCACAGAACAGGGCTAAACCTTGCTTACGGCTTTGTGAATCCGGAATTTTCCGAACCCGGCAGCCGAATGCAACTTGACCTGTGCGGAGAAATGATCGCGGCCGAGGTGATTGCGCCGTCCCCGTATGACCCGGACCTCTCACGCGTGCGAGGCTAATCCCAAAGTTACTCCCCGTTTCGATAGGCTGTTGGTGTCTGCCCGAATTGCATCCGGAACGCCCGCGTCATTGCGCTTGGGTTCTCATACCCGCAGCGGCTGGCGATCTCGGCCACGGACTGCTGGGTCTCGACCGCAAGTTTACGCGCCAAATTCAGACGCAGGCGACGATAGAGCGCCTGCGGTGTTACACCCAGCTCGGACAAAACCCGGGTCTCAATCTTCTTTTGAGAGCACCCGAGCTGACGAGCGATATCCTTTATCATTACTGGCGCATCCAACGTGCCCTGCATGACGCCCAGCACCCGATTCACCAGCCTGTCTTCGGATTTCATCTGTGGTGAAGCAGCACTTGGTTCACCACGGTTCATCAGAAGATGCGCCACCTCCATCGACAACAGCGGCCCGTGATCCGCAAGAATCAGCGCAGTCGCCAGATCATAAGCAGCCATCGCGCCTGAGCAGGTGATCCGGTCCCGGTCGATCACAAAACGTTCCTGCACGACCTCGACATCGGTAAAAGTTTCTTCGAACCGGGAAAGTTCATCCCAGTGAATGGTCGCGCGATGCCCTTCCAACAGTCCCGCACGCGCGAGCAACCAACTCCCTGTGTCCAGACCAGCCAAATTGCGATGACGGGTTGCGGCCCTGCGCAAAGCGCGATGAGTATCGGGAACCGAGTGTTCCAGATACCCATAAGACGGCATGACAACCAAAGCATCACCCGCCTCAATGCCCATCGCTCCATGCGGCGCGACCTGCAACCCGCTGGAACTTTGGACAGGCGCACCATGGGGTGAATAGAACTGCCAGGCATAGAGATGCTGACCCGCCAATGTATTTGCCGCGCGCAATGGCTCAACCATGTTGGCGAGGCAAAGGTTCGAGAACCCGTTGAACAGCAAAAAGTTATAGATCTGTGTCAAATTTTTCTAACTCGGCATGATATCGTACGATTACTGCATGTCATCGTGTCAGGCAATTACGTTTCATTGCCAATCAGACATCAGGGGAACGCGTCATGCAATTTGGCTTAACCGAAGAACAGGAAATGATCGTCTCAACAGTGCGGAGCTTTGTTGAGAACGAGATTTACCCCCACGAAGCTGAGGTCGAACGCACCGGACAGGTGCCGCAAGAGCTGGGCGACGAAATCAAGCGGAAATGCATCGAACTGGGGTTTTATGCCTGTAACTTCCCCGAAGAAGTTGGTGGCGCAGGTCTCTCGCATCTTGATTTCACTCTTGTCGAACGCGAGCTCGGCCGAGGTTCGATGGCATTGACCCATTTCTTCGGTCGCCCGCAGAATATCCTGATGGCCTGCAACGCCGACCAGCGTGAACGCTATTTGTTGCCTGCCGTGCGTGGCGAAAAGATGGATGCTCTGGCTATGACCGAACCTGACGCGGGGTCAGATGTTCGGGGCATGAAATGTCAGGCCGTTCGCGATGGCGGTGACTGGGTCGTCAACGGTTCGAAACACTTCATCTCGGGCGCGGAGCACGCGGATTTCTTCATCGTGTTCATCGCAACAGGTGTGGATGAAACTCCGAAAGGCCCCAAAAAACGGATCACTACATTCCTCGTAGATCGTGGCACGCCGGGTTTTGAAGTGCGCGAGGGGTACAACTCAGTCAGCCACAAAGGCTACAAGAACTATATCCTGTATTTTGACAATTGCCGCCTGCCCGACGCACAGGTTCTGGGCGAGGTCGATGGCGGTTTCGCCGTGATGAACGAGTGGCTCTATGCAACGCGCCTGACGGTTGCTGCTTTTTCGGTCGGGCGCGCGCGGCGCTGTTTTGATTACGCACTGAACTACGCGGCTGAGCGCAAGCAATTCGGCCAGCCGATCGGCAAGTTTCAGGGTGTCGGCTTTCAGATCGCCGACATGATCACCGAGATCGACGCTGCTGACTGGCTGACGCTCGCGGCCGCATGGCGTCTGGATCAGGACTTGCCCTCAAATCGCGAGATCGCCTCGGCCAAGCTTTACGCTTCGGAAATGCTGGCTAAGGTCACGGATACGACGCTACAAATCTATGGTGGCATGGGTCTGATGGACGACTTCCCGATCGAACGGTTCTGGCGGGATGCGCGCGTAGAACGTATCTGGGATGGTACGAGTGAAATCCAGCGGCATATCATCAGTCGTGATCTGCTGCGGCCTCTGGGTGCCTGAGGACCGAATGAGCAAAGATATCTCCCGTCTTCTACGCCCCGAATCCATCGCGGTGATCGGCGGCGGCGCGTGGTGCCAGCAGGTTATCCTGCAGTCGGAACGCATGGGCTACGCAGGGAAAATCTGGCCTGTCCATCCCAAGGCGGATGAAATTGCCGGGCACAAGGCCTACGCACGGATTGAGGACCTGCCATCGTCCCCGGACGCGGCCTTTGTTGGCATCAATCGTCACGCCACCGTTGAGGCAGTTCAGGTTCTGTCAGACATGGGCAGCGGCGGAGCAGTTTGCTTTGCCTCTGGCTTCTCGGAAGCTGCAGCCGAGGACCAGGCAGGAGGAGATCTGCAATCAGAGTTGATCAATGCAGCAGGCAGCATGCCCATTCTTGGGCCAAACTGCTATGGCTTTATCAATGCGCTTGATGGTGCGCTATTGTGGCCCGATCAGCATGGAGCCGCTCGGGTAGATCGAGGCGTTGCCATTCTGACCCAGAGCTCCAACATCTCGATCAACCTGACTATGCAGAAACGAGCTCTGCCGATTGCCTATATGGTGACTTGCGGGAACATGGCGCAGACCAGTCAGGCTGAGATCGCCATGTCGCTGATCGATGATCCACGGGTCACTGCCGTCGGTTTACATATCGAGGGTTTCAAGGATATCCGCGAATGGGAGGCCCTTGCTGCCAAGGCACATCGGAAAGGCGTGCCTCTGATCGCACTTAAGGTGGGCGCATCCGAACAGGCGCAGGCAGCAACAGTTTCTCATACCGCCTCACTGGCTGGGAGCGATGCGGGTGCGCAGGCTTTGCTAAACCGGCTGGGCATCCCGCGCCTGTCCTCGCTGCCCGAGTTTCTGGAAACCCTGAAATTGTTGCATTGTTATGGGCCTTTGCCGGGGGGCAACATTGCTTCGATCAGCTGCTCGGGCGGCGAGGCCAGCCTGATCGCAGATATGGCGATCGGCACTGACCTCAGATTTCCAGAACTGTCCAGAGACAAGCAAACCCGATTGCGCGATGCGCTTGGTCCGATGGTCGCACTAAGCAATCCACTCGATTACCACACCTATATCTGGCGCGATGAAGATGCGATGGCGAAAGCTTGGGCCGGGATGACAGGCGACGATCTGGATCTGACCTTCTCGATCGTCGACTACCCGACCACCGATCCAACGGATTGGGCTGCCGCGACGCGCACGGCACTAAAGGTGCGGGCAGAAACGGGCGCGCGCTTCGCAGTGGTTTCTACACTGCCCGAATTGTTCCCTAAAAACACTGCGCAATCCCTGGTAGAAGGCGGTGTAGTTCCCTTCATGGGCCTTCGTGAAGCGCTTGCCGCTACACGCGCGGCGGCTCAAGTCGCCGCGCCTTCGGACACGCCAATCTGCCTGCCGGGCACATTAGATGCCACGCAGACGCTGACCGAAGCCGAGGCGAAGCAGGCTCTGGCCGCGCATGGCTTGCGCATTCCTCAGAACAGGTCTGTCCGAGGCGCCGAAGAAGCCCTAAGCGCGACGCGCGAGATGGAAGCGCCCTTTGCCGTCAAAGGTGTCGGCCTTGCCCACAAGTCCGAACATTCCGCTGTACGATTGAGGGTTCAGGCTGCCGATGTGACAGGTGTGGCAGCGGACATTGGAACTGATGAGATTCTGATCGAAGAGATGATCACGGGTGCGGTGGCTGAAATCCTCGTCGGTGTGGTGCGGGACCCTGCCCATGGCTTTGTGCTGACAATAGGGGCCGGTGGTGTCTTGACCGAAGTATTGCGCGATACCACCTCTCTTCTGGTCCCGGCAACATCCGACAGTATTCGCGCTGCTCTCGGCGAACTAAAGATCGCGTCATTGCTGACAGGCTATCGCGGCCAACCAGCGGCTGATATGGATGAAATCGTTGCCGCCATTCAGGCCGTTCAAGACTATGTAATGCAAAATGCCGAAACGCTCGGCGAGGTCGAAATCAACCCGCTTCTCTGCACGCCCACCCGGGCGGTGGCGGTGGATGCGCTTATCAGAAAGGCCTGAGAAATGGACCCGATCAAGACCCGCCGTGACGCCGCAATTCTCGAAGTGACGCTGGATCGGCCAAAAGCCAATGCCATCGATCTGGCAACCAGCCGGATCATGGGGCAGGTATTTGCCGAATTTCGCGATGATCCCGAGCTGCGCGTCGCTATCTTGACCGGAGCAGGCGAGAAGTTCTTTTGCCCTGGCTGGGACCTGAAAGCCGCAGCCGAAGGCGACGCCGTGGATGGGGATTATGGTGTCGGTGGCTTTGGTGGTTTGCAGGAGTTACGCGATCTGAACAAACCGGTCATCGCGGCCATCAATGGTATTGCCTGTGGTGGCGGGCTCGAGCTTGCGATTTCAGCCGATATGATCCTGGCCGCTGAACACGCAACTTTTGCCCTGCCTGAGATTCGATCCGGAACCGTTGCAGATGCGGCGAGCGTCAAGCTACCCAAACGCATTCCCTACCACATCGCGATGGAGCTATTGCTGACTGGACGCTGGTTCGATGCCGAAGAAGGTCAGCGCTGGGGCTTGGTCAATGAAGTCCTGCCCGCCGATCAACTGATGGATCGTGCCTGGGAATTGGCGCGTCTGCTCGCCTCGGGTCCTCCGCTGGTTTATGCTGCGATCAAAGAGGTCGTGCGCGAAGCTGAAGACAGCAAATTTCAGGACGCCATGAACCGCATCACCAAGCGCCAGCTGCGCACCGTCGATATCCTCTATTCCAGCGAGGATCAGCTTGAAGGCGCAAAGGCCTTCGCTGAAAAGCGTGATCCGGTCTGGAAAGGAAAATAAGTTCAAAACACCGCTGCCTTCATCGCATTGGCGCAGTTTTGCGCCAATCGCTCAGCTAAGCTTGTTTTTTGTCAGAACACACTTTTACTATCCTGCAATTCAGGCCACAGCTACTTTAACTGGAAGAAGGAATGTCAAAGCGGCCCGATGCAGGACAAGAAAACAGAACCAGAACTTGAGATCGGGCGCACCCTGCAGCGTTTGCGACAGGAACGTCAGCTCACGGTGACCGAACTTGCTGCGCAGTCAAAGGTTTCCGCGCCCATGATCAGCCGAATCGAAAATGGTCATGTTTCGCCGTCCCTTAGTACCTTGCACGCGTTGGCAGATGCACTATCTGTCTCTCTGATGGCGATGTTCAGCCATACCGACACGACCTCGGATGTGCATCACGTTCAGGCGGGAACCGGGTTGCCGTCGCGGCGTATCACACCAGACCATGCCCATGACTATCTACTGCTCGGCAAACACAGCGGGCCTAGCGGGTCATTCCAATCCGCACGCATCCGCATCTCAAAACAAGACCAACGCAAGTTGCCTAACTATCAGCACGAAGGCTACGTCTTCATCTACATGATTGAAGGCAGTGCCATCTATGGCTGTGGGACCGAAGAGTTCGAGATGTCAGAAGGTGACACGCTCAGCTTCGACGCCAAGCTCCCACATGGGGTGCGGGACATCCTGTCAGACGAAATTGAATTCGTGACCGTGTCGACGCGACCGCATTGATCTTCGCAGATGCCCTAGGTTCCGCGCCGCGTTTGCCATCCGATCAGGCTGAAACATGCAAACACTACTGCAGCAACACAAACAATGGATGGCCCTGCAGGCGTATCAAACATGTAAGCAGCCCGTAGCCCGGCGATTGCGGAGAATGCGCCAATCGCCGCCGCAATCAATGCCATCGCTTCCGGAGATCTGGCCAAACTGCGCGCAGCCGCCGCCGGGATGATCAGCATTGCAGCAATCAGTAGAACACCTACGACCTTTATCGCCACGGCCACTGTAACTGCCAGAGACAGCGTCAGGATCAACTGCTCTCGCTTGGGGTCAAAGCCGCTGGCATAGGCCAGCTCTTCATTCATGGTCGCTGTCAATAGCTGCGACCAGCGCCATACGATCAGGGCCACGACAAGCGCTGCGCCCCCCCAGATCACAACCAGATCGGTGCGTGACACGGCCAGAATATCACCGAAGAGATAGGCCATCAGGTCGATGCGAACACCGGACAGGAAAGATACGGCGACTAGACCGAAGGCAAGTGCAGAGTGTGCTAGAACGCCCAGCAGTGTATCCATCGCGTAACCACGTCCGGACAACAGTGTCACGGTAAGTGCCATCGCAAGTGCAACAGCTAGCGCCCCAGTAAAGACGGACAACTGAAACGTCAGCGACAAAGCGACACCCAGGATTGCCGCATGGGCGGTGGCATCCCCGAAATAGGCCATTCGGCGCCAGACAACAAAACACCCCAGTGGTGCCGCAGCAAAAGCAACGCCAACACCTGCAAGCGTCGCGCGCGTCATGAAATCATCCAGCATTATTCTGCGGCTTCCTGAGAGGTTTCACAGTGACCGTGATCGTGATCGTGATCATGGTCGTGATCATGGCGATAGAGGGCCAGTGCGCCTCCGGTACCCGTTCCGAACAGGGCCCGATATTCCGGGGCCGAAGCTACGACTGCGGGGGACCCTTGGCAGCACACATGACCATTGAGACAGATCACCCTGTCCGACGCGCTCATGACCACGTGCAATTCATGGCTGATCATCAGTATGGCGCATCCGGTTTCACGCCGGACCTCTTCGATCTGACGATAAAACGCCGCAGAACCCGGTTGGTCGAGACCCTGAGTGGCTTCGTCCAAAAGCAGAACGTCGGGCCGATTGATCAACGCCCGCGCCAGCAAAACGCGCTGAAACTGTCCGCCTGACAATTGCGACATTTGGCGCTTTAGCAGATCCGGCACCCCAGCAGTTTCAAGCGCTTCTGTACATTGAAGCCTAGAGACACGATCCGTCAGACGCATGAATCTTTCGACTGATATCGGCAGGGTCGGATCAATGTGCAGTTTTTGGGGGACATACCCGATTTTTAGCCCAGGCTTCAGCGTAACCTTACCTTCCGCAGGCTTGGTCGCGCCTATAACGGCCCGCAACAGGCTAGTCTTTCCCGATCCGTTTGGACCAACGATCGTCACGATTTCACCAGCCTCAATCGTCATGCCGACATGGCGCAGAACGGTATTCGCGCCATAACGCACGCTGAGATTTTCAACGGTGATCAGGGTCATGTCTACGCCTTCTCGGTGCAGTCTGGGCAGAGTCCCTCGGCTTCTACAACGGTTCGCTCGATTTCGAAACCCGCCGCGCGCGCGGCTGCGCCGAGGACGCCATTGGACGGTGCCGACTGAGCTTCGGCGACAGCGTCGCATTTTCTGCAGATCATGAAGGCCGGGGAATGGACCTCTCCGGGATGAGAGCAGGCCACAAAGGCGTTCAAACGTTCAATCTTATGGACGAACCCGTACTGGACCAGAAAATCCAGCGCGCGATAAGCCACCGGCGGCTGCGAACCAAAACCGGCTTCGCGCAAACGGTCCAGAATAGCGTATGCCCCGAGCGACTTGTGGTCTTGCAACAGCATTTCAAGAACTTTTCGCCGCACAGGGGTTAGCCGCAACCCTTCTTCCCTGCACCGAGCATCCGCTGTGGCCAACGCCGTTTCGACGCAATTCTTGTGATCATGCTCCTGAAATCCTACCGGCGCATCTTCACCAACCGAAATGGGGTGCATCTCACTTGTCATGTTATACCATATCATATATGCCGCTCGTAACGTTATAAAATCACACAGAGGGTCTGATGTCCAGAAAGCTGCTCCCACTATCGATTACCGCTGCATTGATGGGCGGAACCGCCATGGCGGATGCACCCAAGGTTGCGGTTGACATCGCACCCGTTCACTCACTCGTGGCCCGGGTGATGGAGGGGGTAGGAACGCCTGAATTGATAGTGCAGCCCGGTGCCTCGCCACACGAATACAACCTTCGTCCGTCAGAAGCAGCCGCACTGCAAGAGGCAGATCTGGTATTCTGGATTGGCGAGGACCTGACCCCGTGGATGGAAGGCGCTGTCGAGACGCTCAGCGACGGGGCGACTGTTACGGTGTTGCTTGAGTCGGACGGAACGGTTCTGCTCGATTTCCGTGAAAGTGCTTTGTTCGAAGCGCATGACCATAGCGACGACGAAGATCATGGGGATGACGATCATGACGATCACGACCATGCTGAGGATGATGGTCATGATCACGACGACCACGACGATCATGCAAAAGACGATGACCACGATCACGAGGATCATGCCGAGGACAAAGAGCATGATGATCATAATCATGACGAAGAGCATGCGGATGAGCATGACCACGATGATCATGAGGACCACGCCGGACATGACGACCATGAGGGCCATGCGCATGGCGAACATGATCCGCACGCCTGGCTCTCTCCGGTCAACGCAGAAATCTGGCTGAAAACGATCGCGGCGCAGCTTTCTTCGGCTGACCCAGACAACGCAGGTGCTTATTTTGCAAATGCGGCAGCTGCGCGTGAAGAAATGGCTGCTTTGTCAGCGGAAGTGGCCGAAACGCTGGCGCCGGTCAAAGGTGGCAGCTTCATCGTGTTCCACGATGCCTATCAATATTTCGAAGATGCCTTTGGCTTCCCGGCCTCGGGTGCAATTTCCCTCAGCGATGCGACCGATCCAAGCCCGGCAAGGATCGCCGAAATTCAGGGGCGTATCCGCGACGAAGGTGTGGATTGTGTCATGGCTGAACCCCAGTTCAACCCCGGAATTGTCGCAACCGTTCTCGACGGCACCGAAGCTAAAACCGGCATCATGGACCCGCTGGGATCTGATCTGGAACCCGGAGTAAATCTGTACCCGCAACTCATCCGCAATCTGGCCAAAACACTGTCTGAGTGCCTTTGACTCAATCAACAGCCTGGTTGGGAGTTGGTTTTGGCCAGGCTGAAATCAGACAGAGTTCTCCGCTCATCGTTCCAACAAAGTCATCAGTATTCGGCTACCGGCCTCTCTAAGCTGTCCAATTTGGCGGCTAAGCTGCCGGCGCAAGTCAATCATCGCCAGCGAACTTTCGATGCCGCGCTCGACCAGAGGTTGGATCACGCCAATCTATTCCTCCAGAAACGCCGCCTCCACACCTGTACGGTCGGGAAGATCAAATTCTTGTCCGGATATCTGAGCCTCAAGTCTCGCGCGCGACGCGATCGCAATCGCCTGTCGCGGCCTGCCAATCGCCTAGATCACGCCACGAATACGAAAGGGAAGGGCAGATCGACCAAAGCAACCAGCGAGGCAGACGTAAAGAAATCCCTCACGACTTCAAAGTCCTGAAGGATCGAGGCCATGCGTCCATTCTGCCCGCCCCGGGCTTTCATTATAAGCGCCATCAACTGATTGAACAGCCGCTCGGTGATCTTCAGGTCCGCCTGTTTTCCCGCTGCATCGATGAACCGTGTCCGCAATTTCTTGATCAGGAAATCGAACAACAGTGCAAGGCCAACCCCGACGACTAGAGCCAGCAAGCTATCAACCAATTCGTTTGGCAGATTGGGGTCTTGAACGACCATGGTGAATCGCGACGTCACCAGCCCAAGCACGCTTGTCACCATCGCGGCCAATATGATCTGAATGTAGACCCCGCGCAGATCGCTGAACGCGGACCAAAACCGATGACCTTGCGGCCTAAACGATTCTCGTTCCAGCGGCGCGAGCATTATGCACGCAATATCCTGCGCGTCTTGCGCAGTCGTGTTTCCTGTCGCCGCCAGATCTGAGGTTCGCTGAATCCGCTGCTGGCATCGATCACAAGAAAGCGTCGGTGTCTTCTCGATCCAGAACCACTAAAGGTTGAACATCTGGGGCAAATGCCAGGACCAGAAACAAGTTCAGGTCCAGTTTCAGTAACCGCGCTTTCCCAAAACCTGACTGTAGCCCACCGCTTCCACTGCGCTGACCGCATATGCGACTTCAATGCCCTAGAACACCCGAAAGATATCCACCTCGGACAAACCGGAACCCAAATGCTCGGTCAGAAGTCGGAGGTGCGTATTCAGCGGGTTAGTCGCAGTCGGGTTCACGACGGATATCACAAGGTTGGATCGGTCGGCTGTGCAACCCCCAACGCGTCCAGGATATCGCCCGTGACCGCCAGCACGGCATATTCTGCACGACGTGCCTGAGCCTCAAGCTGGATCACCCGAACCTGCGCAAGATTCAACTCGCGCAACGCATCCAATATCTGTACCAGCGTGCTGCGCCCGATATCAAACTGTCCACGAGCTGCATCCAGCGCTTGCTCATTGATCTCGACAGCGCGCCGGGCTGTGGCGAGCCGTCGCTGGATTGAATTGGTCTCTTCCAAGGCCTGGGAGAGATTACGTTGCAACTCGCGCCGCAATTCTTCTTCATCAGCCCGGCTTTGTTGAAGATTCGCCCTTGCGGTTTCGACATTGGCGCGCGCGGATCCCCCTTGGTAAATCGGGACCGTTACACCCAATCGGGCCTGCACACCGTCGTCGATACTGCCCTGGTCGAAATCTGTCTCAAGAATCGCAGAGAGTGTTGGGCGGGTCGCTCGTTCGGCAACCACAACCTCTTGCGCACGCACTTGACTGAAGGCGACCTGAGTACGCAGACGCGGGCTGCGTGCAACCATTTGCTGCGAGGTGGCCGCTGCCAGAATGGGTGCGGGGGGGATGGTCGGAATAGCACCGGGTCGCGTTCCGAAGACTTCGACCCATGTTGCCGTCGCCAGTTCCACATCCGTCTGAGCCTGCGCTAATTCTGTCTCGGCGTTAGACTTCCGCCCCTGCCCCGCCAGCAAATCTGCCACCGACCCGGCCCCGGCATCAAAACGGGACTGGAGGTCGCTGACCAAAACGTCCGTACGATCCAGATTCTGCTGGGCTAGTTCTTCGAGGCGGCGATTTCGATCCAGATCAATTATGGTTTCGATGGCCTCGAAGCTCAGCGCGCTCAGCTCTGACAATTCGTTTAACCAGGTCTGCCGGGCTTCAATCTGACGCAAACCCACACGACCCGAGACTTTGCCACCATCATAGATGATCTGGCTAAGCCGCAGGATCGGTACTGTATCCCCATCGGACGTCAGGGATGTCTCGGCCTCGATCTGCGGCAGGAACGCGCCTTGCTCGGCATCAATGCGGGATTTCGAAGCCAGAACGCTGGCGGCTCCGGCTGCGGTGGTGGGCGATGTCGCGACAGACCTTCGCACCAACTCAGCGAATTCAGTGCGTGCGACATTTCCCTTCAGATTATTCCCCCCCGATAAGGGGGCGAGAGCTGGTGTCGCCCCGGGATCAAAGGACTTGGTTCCCTGTAAATCCTGACTGCAGCCCGCCAAAATAATAGTGGCTATCACAACCGACAACCATGCCCTCATCCCGCTAAAGCTCCTGATTTCAACTCTGAGATAAGCAACAAATTTCCAGTCAGTTAATCGTGGAACTTGCTGCCCGCATTTTGCGTTACAGGAGAAAGTGCGGTAAAAAAGTAACCATATTCTTTACGAGTTTAATGTTCTGGCACGACATCAGTTTATCAAGATGCGGGTCCAGAAAAATCAAGCGGAGCAAGGGCGCAAATCCCATCTGGTAATCCGCGAGCTTTCGACCGCCAGCCATGTTCTGTTTGGCAAGTTTGATTCAACCAATCACAACTCATCCAACCTTGTTGCCTTGGCTCCAGACACCGCGCAAAACTGGTGTTTGACCCATGCGACGCACACGCAGAACGTCACCGCGCAGACCTACTTTCAGGATGCCACGGTCATCAAGACCGACAGCCATTGCAGGATTACGTGTAACCGTGGCCACAGCACGTGGCAGGTCGTCCCAAACACTGGCAAGATGAAAAGCCGACAGCAGTAGCGCAGAAGGCACATAGTCGGAAGACACAATTTCCAGAAGATCGGCCTTTGCAAGATCTTCAGCCGCGACATTGCCGGAATGCGAGCCGCCACGGATCAGATTCGGGGCACCCATCATGACGGCGATGTTGCGGGTACGGCAGGCCTCGGCCGCCTCGAACGTGGTTGGGAATTCGGCGAAAGCCACACCATTTTCGGACGATTTTTCGACATGCCGCGCCGTGGTATCGTCATGGCTGGCCAGCGCGGCGCCAAGACGGGTGGCCTCGATCACTGCACCGGCTTCGTGCTTTTCTCCGAAACGCTGCTGTAGACCACGCAGGTTCTCGACATGTGCAACGAAATCGGCATCGGTCATACCGCGCTTTTTGGCGACATAGGTCTTCAATGCACTCAGATCGCTGAATTGACGTTGACCCGGCGTGTGGTCCATCAGACTGACAATGCCAACCCTGTCTTCCGGCCCGAAGGTCGCCAATTCCTCAAGCAGTGTCTCCGAGCAGATCTCGGCTCGCAGGTGAAGGAAATGGCTGATCTTGAAAAAGCCTGCGGCGCGCGCCGACAACAGTTCGTCCGCCAGTTTGCGGGCATAATCGATGTAACGGCCCTTGCCGCTGTGAATGGAACCTACTCGCATGGCGTCGAACACGGTTGTGATTCCGGTCGAGGCCAGCTCGCTATCATGCGCGATCAGGGCCGGAAGATGAGGCCAGTCCACTTCCGGGCGAGGCTCGATATGACGTTCGATATTGTCGGTGTGCAGCTCGACCAGTCCCGGAAGGATGTAATCACCTGCACAATCGACTGCGCCGGTCGGAACATGATCCCCTTCGGTGATCTCGGAAATGACGCCCTGTTCGATTGTCACCGAACCGGTTACTACCCGATCGGGCATCACAAGCTGGGCATTCGCAAGGCACAGATTATCTGACATATCGCTGTCACAAGCCTTTGCCAAAGAGGGCGCGGGAAAAGGGGAATTCATGTCATACTCTCGATTTGCAATCTACTACGTGCCGCCCGAAGGACCATTGGAACAGTTCGGCGCGCGCTGGCTGGGATGGGATGTCGTGCAGGGCTGCGAGGTGCCTCAGCCCGATCTGCCCGATTTGCATGACGTTACGATGACACCGCGCAAATACGGCTTTCACGGAACGCTGAAACCACCCTTTCAACTTGCCGGAGGTTATTCGCTTGAAGCCCTGAAAGCGGCGGCGTCTGAGATGGCCGCTGGCCTGGCGCCTTCGAGCTGTGAACGGCTGAGTCTGACGAGGCTGGGCCGGTTTCTCGCTTTGACCCCACAGGGCGATGTTAGCGGCTTGCAAAGAATTGCTGCGGCCTGTGTACGTGAGCTTGACCCGTTTCGCGCCCCAACCAATGAGGCTGAACTTGAGCGGCGGCGCGGTGCAAGGCTGAGCCCACGTCAAGACGCACTGTTGATCGAGTGGGGTTATCCCTATGTGATGGACGAGTTTCGGTTTCACATGACGCTGACGGGTCGGCTGCCGAATGGCGATATTCCTGTGTGGACCGAGGCGCTGCACCGCCATTTGCCAGCCTTGCCCGAGCCCTTCGTCATCGACCAAATTGCCTTGTGCGGCGAGCGCATTGATGGGCGTTTCGAGCTTATTCATCGGTACGCGCTCGCTGGTTGAAGGACCTCCGCGGCGCGCGCAACCGTCTCGGCCAGTGGGCCATCGTTGGAAATGGTGATAACGCCCAACCCATCGGGCAAGGGTTTTTCTGCCTGAGCAA
The DNA here is from genome assembly GCF_056537585.1 of Ruegeria sp. C9. NCBI lineage: Bacteria > Pseudomonadati > Pseudomonadota > Alphaproteobacteria > Rhodobacterales > Roseobacteraceae > Ruegeria > Ruegeria sp. C9. The sequence goes on along the minus strand of NZ_JBQFRU010000001.1, from coordinate 624,781 downwards.
GCCGATTTGCAATCTCGCTATCGCTTTCTCGGCCGCGAGCCGCCAAACGCCGGGCAAGAGTTTCCGGCTTCGCGGTGATATTCAGGACAATGAAGCGCGGGAAATTTTCTGCGGCCTCGAGCAGAGCTTTACGCGAGAAATTTGCCAGACAGTCTGCGCCATCACTCAGCCGATCTTTGACGGCAACCGGTATCCCGTAGCAAAGCCCATGAGCAACCCAATGCATCGCAAAGGCGCCATTCGCCGCCATTTCTTCAAATTCGGCGAGTTCGACGGCGTCATAGTCTTCCCCGCCCAACTCTGGTGCCCGGGTGATGACGCGGCGCACCAAATGCAAATCGGGCAACAAGTCACAAAGCCCTAGCATCACACTGTCTTTGCCAGCCCCCGACGGGCCAACCACAGCGATGAGGCGACCCCGGGTCATGCCGCGACCTCGGGCGAAAACTGACTGGCGTCGATTTCGCGATCACAAACGCGCGCCCTAGCCGCTTCGTCATGGAAAATGCCGATGATTGCAGTACCACGCGCCTTTGCCTCTTCGATGAGCCTTAGAACAACCTCGCGATTGGCCGCATCCAGACTGGCAGTCGGCTCATCCAACAGCATCGCGGGATAAGAATGGGCGAACCCGCGTGCGATGTTGACACGCTGCTGTTCACCACCCGAGAAGGTAGTCGGTGAAAGGGTCCAGAGCCGCTCGGGAATGTTCAGTTGCCGCAACAGAGATTCAGCCCGCGCCTTCGCGTCGGCAGCGGAAATGCCCACAGCCCGCAAGGGCTCGGCCACGACATCGACGGTGGGCACGCGCGGCACCACACGCAGGAACTGGCTGACATAGCCCAGAACCTCGCGGCGCAGGGCGATAACTGTCCGAGGCTCTGCCTGCACGATATCCACATCACCGATGCGAATTTCTCCGCTTCGGGCCAGATAATTGCCATAGATCATACGCATGAGGGTGGACTTGCCCGCCCCCGACGCGCCCGTCAGCGCCACGCATTCGCCCGGAGAGACCGAGAAGGATACATCGCTCAGCACCTCGATCACGGCCGCACCTTGATTATGGAGAGTGAAAGTCTTTGAGACGTTGTTAAGCTCAATCATTGCTCACACCTGCAAAACGGAACTGACAAGAAGTTGGCTATAGGCGTGTTGCGGGTCATCAAGCACTTGATCGGTCAGGCCTGCCTCGACCACGCGGCCCGATTTCATCACCATCAACCGATCTGCCAGCAGGCGCACCACGGCCAGATCATGCGTGACGATGATCGCCGACAAGTCCATGTCGCGAACTAACCCACGCAACAAGTCGAGCAACCGCGCCTGAACGGACACGTCCAGACCGCCCGTTGGCTCATCCATGAACACCAGCCGAGGACCGGTCACGAGGTTTCGTGCAATCTGCAGGCGCTGCTGCATCCCACCCGAAAAGGTCGTCGGGCGATCATCCACACGGGAGGCATCGATCTCCACTCGTTGCAGCCAATCCGTAGCCTTGTCACGTATGTCGCCATAGTGACGCTCTCCAACGGCCATCAGCCGTTCACCTACATTCCCACCGGCACTGACGCCCATGCGCAACCCGTCGCGTGCATGTTGGTGGACAAAGGCCCAATCGGTACGGCTCAGCATCCGGCGCTCGGGCTCGGACATCGTTACCGTGTCCTGCGGACCTTTTGCGCGGGTGTCGAACACAACCTCTCCGGCATCCGGGGTCAGATGCCCGGCCATGCAATTCAGCAGTGTCGACTTACCTGACCCGCTTTCGCCAACGATCCCCATGACCTCACCGGGATAGAGGTCGAATGACACATCGGCACAGCCAATATTTGGGCCATAGCGCTTTGTGATGCCACGAACAGACAGCAAAGGTGTCATGCGGCGTCCTTTCCTTTGTGGCCCGCCGCCTGGCGCGCCTCGCAATAGTCGGTATCCGAGCAGACAAACATTCGCCCGCCCGCATCGTCGATAATCACCTCGTCAAGATAGCTGTCTTCGGCCCGGCACAAGCTGCAGACGTGTTCGGCCTTGGATGCTTCAAATGGGTGATCCTCGAAATCCAGCGAGACAACCTGCGTATAGGGCGGCAGCGCGTAAATCCGTTGCTCACGCCCCGCTCCGAACAGCTGGATCGCAGCCATATCACCAAGCTTTGGGTTATCGAATTTCGGGATTGGCGACGGGTCCATTACATAGCGGCCTTCGACCTTCACCGGGTAAGCATACGACGTCGCGATATGCCCGTGACGACTGATATCTTCGTACAGCTTCACATGCATCAGCCCGTATTCCTCAAGGCTGTGCATCTTGCGGGTTTCGCTCTCTCGTGGTTCGAGAAAGCGCAACGGCTCGGGGATAGGCACCTGATAGACAAGGATCTGACCTTCTTGCAGCGGCTCCTCGGGAATCCGGTGGCGGGTCTGAATGACGGAGGCGTCGCTTGTCGTTGTGGTTGTTTCAACCCCCGCAGTGCGCTCAAAGAAGGTGCGGATCGAGACCGCGTTTGTGGTATCGTCTGAGCCCTGATCGATCACTTTGAAGGTGTCATCCGGGGTTAACACAGCCGCCGACACCTGCACACCGCCCGTACCCCAGCCATAAGGCATGGGCATTTCGCGCGAGGCAAACGGCACCTGATAGCCCGGGATCGCAAGACCTTTCAGGATTGCACGGCGGATCATCCGCTTGGTCTGTTCGTCCAGATAAGCAAAGTTATAGGCGTTCATTCCGCAGCCTCCTGCACCTGATCTGCGCCAGCCTCGCGCCGCAGTTTGCGCACCAGTTCCAGTTCAGACTGGAAATCGACGTAATGCGGCAGCTTGATATGCTCCAGAAAGCCCGTCGCCTGAATGTTGTCCGCGTGATAGAGGACAAATTCGGCATCCTGAGCAGGTGCGCCCATATTGTCCTCACCCAGTTCTTCCCAGCGCAATGCGCGATCCACCAAGGCCATCGAGATGGCTTTGCGTTCCGTCTGGCCAAACACAAGCCCGTAACCTCGAGTGAATTGCGGTGGCTCGGTTTTCGATCCCGTGAACTGGTTGACCGTTTCGCATTCGGTCAAAACGACTTCACCAATTTCGATGGCAAAACCCAGTTCAGGGATCTCCATTTCAACCGGCACGGATCCGATCCGAAGCTCACCAACAAAGGCATGATTGCGCGCGTATCCGCGCTGTGTGGAATACGCCAGACCGAGGGTGAAACCTTCATCCGCGCGGGTCAGCGCCTGAAGGCGCAGGGCGCGATCGGCGGGCATTTCAAGCGGCTCGCGGGTCAGATCAGGTGGCGGCGTATCGTCATGCGGCGCTTCCTCGATCAGGCCTTCGCGATTGAGGAAATCCGTGACATGCGGCACATCACCCAGTTCAGCTTCGCGCGCTGGGGCTTTGGGCACCTCACCATCAGCAGCCAGTTTGAAATCCAGTAAGCGATGAGTGTAGTCGAAGGTCGGCCCAAGCACCTGCCCGCCCGGCAAATCCTTGAAGGTTGCCGAAATGCGCCGGTCGCAAGCCATTGCCCCGGTATCAACAGGCTCGGATGCGCCAAAGCGTGGCAACGTCGTGCGATAGGCGCGGATCAGGAAGATCGCCTCGATCAGATCGCCGCGCGCCTGCTTGATCGCAAGCGCGGCCAGATCCGGATCGAACAACGAGCCTTCGGCCATGACACGATTGACCGCCAGGCTCAGCTGTTCGCGGATTTGCGCGATGCTCAGTTCCGCCACATCGGTATCACCACGGCGTTCTTCGGCAAGCCAAGCGTGGGCGTTCTCAATCGCGCGCTCACCGCCTTTTACTGCGACATACATCAGGACACCTCGGTCGTTCTTGGCAAAGCCGCTAGGCGGCTGCTATTCGTGAAGATGAAGTCGAGTCCCAGTGGATATAGCGTCTGATTATGCTGAAACGCCTCAAGCTCGGGCAATGAAAGCGCGGCTTTATCCTTGATTCCCGGACCTGTCAGTGTCGCCCCTGAAGCGATGAGTTCGGGGCATTCCACGATCAACGTGGCAGAACGATCCGGATATTCAGACGTCCCGATCGGGTATGCGTTCAATGGTCCCAGATCCGACCACGCACTAATGGCAAACATACAATGCGACGGGCCGGTCAGCGGTGCGCCGGTGTGGAATGCAAGCCAGCTGCGTACGGCGTCGCAATCCAGCGCACCTGCCAGATAAACGGGCGTCTCAGTGTCGCAAAGCGTCAACAACACCGCACCTGCTGCTGGTGACATTGGGGCCGGAGGAACTGCGCCAGAAATCTCTTGCACGGTACCGGGACGCGCCATTGCTTCCATCACGCTGCGAAAGGCGTGAGCAGATTGGATCGCGGGATCCTTGAAACCGCCGATCAGGGCTTCTGACTGCATCAATCCTCTCCTCGTACCATGGTGAAGAAATCAACCTTAGTGGCTGCGGCTTTGGCGGCACGCGCGGCCTTTGCATTGGTCAGCTCATCTCGCAAAGGGGTCAGCACTTTTATTCGCAACAGATCAGACACATCTGTCTGCATCAGTGCATCAACCAGCGCGGCGACTTCGGCATCTTCTTTCCGACGGCCTTGCATATAGGCATGCCCGACTTCGCCCGTTCCCAGCGTCAGCGCACAGCGTGTTACCGTCATTTCGCCCAGATTGAACGGCGCACCAGTCCCGCCAGCGCGAGCCCGAACCATGGTGCTGCCAATCTCAGGAGCACGCAGCCATGTGAAGCCGGGGCGAGGCATCGCTGCATCCAACAGGACGGCCACGCGTCCCTCCGGCGCTTTGGCCAGCAGGCTCATCCAAGCCTTCCGGTCCGCGTTTTCATCAAAAGTGTCTTTCATCTCGACAACTTTTCCATATACTATACAACTATACACATCTTATCATATTTGCCGCCGTCAGACAGAGGAATTTTGTGAAACTTGCGTGACACTCCCACCAAAACCCCGATCTGGAAGGCCATCGCCGACGCACTTCGCAGCGATATGGCCGAAGGGCGCTATGGCCCGGGTGATAAGCTGCCAACCGAAGCGGCACTGGCAGAGCGGTTCGGTGTGAACCGCCATACGGTGCGTCACGGCATCTCGGCCCTTGTGGATGAGGGCCTAATCCGAACGCGCCGGGGCGCGGGCGCTTTCGTGGCAGCCACGCCCACCGATTACCCCATCGGCTCGCGGGTGCGATTCCATGAAAACCTCATCGCTGCTGGTCGCAGACCAGAAAAGAGGGTGCTTCATGTTGAAGAACGGGCAGCGACCGAGGGCGAGGCCACCGCACTGACCGTTTCACCCGGTGATCAGATCTGTGCGTATCACGGGCTCTCATTGGCGGACGGGCACCCGATTGCCGTGTTTGAAAGCATGTTTCCCCTTGAGCGCCTGCCTGGCATCACTGCTGCGCTGCAAGAGACCAGCAGCGTTACCGAGGCGTTAAACAGGTCGGGCGTCACTGACTATACTCGGGCCTCAACCCGTCTGACGGCCACGCGCGCCACGGCCACCCAAGCGCTACATCTGCAGGTTTCAGAAGGTGATCCGCTGCTTAGATCATCCGGAGTGAATGTTGACGAACAGGGACAACCGGTTGAATTTGGCCGAACCTGGTTTGTTGGAGATCGGGTGACACTGACCCTTGAGAGCTAAGGTTCGTATTTCTCCAGAAACGCATCAGCCGTCAGAGCACGGAAATCGTCGAGCGCTATCCGCAACTTGTCATGAGACCAATTCCACCAGGCCAATGCGATTAACCGATCGGCGATGTGTCGTGGCTGACGCAGTCGCAAGGGTCTTGCAGGTGTACCGGCAACAATTGTGTAGGGGTCTACATCCTTCGTCACCAAGGCACCCGCAGCCACAACAGCCCCGTCACCCAGTGTGACCTCGGGCTTTATCATCGCGCCTGCGCCAATCCATGTATCGTTCCCGATATGGACAATTCGGGATTTGCGGTGACTGAAAAACACCTCGTCCCGATCCGCATCGTCCCAATAATCGTTCGAGCGATACAGGAAATGGTGACAGGACGCCGTGTGCAGCGGGTGATCAGTCGCGCCGATCCGCGAAAACGCGGCGATGTTGGCGAACTTACCGACCTTCGCGTTGGCGATGTCGGCATAACGATCGCAATAGCTGTAATCGCCCATTTTTGTATGTACGACGCGGCTGCCCTTGCCGATTTCAACATAGGCCCCGAACGTGCTTTCGGTAATCTCACATTCGGGGTGAATGCAGGGATGTTCCGCTGAAAGCCGCGCCATCAGTCTTTCCGCCCGATCAGCTTACCGCGCAACCAGCCCGAGGCCCAATCCATGAACATCACCATGATGATGATCAGGACAATATAATAGGCGACCTCTTCCCAATCTTTCTGCGTCTGGATGGCTTGCGTCAGCATCAGTCCGATGCCGCCACCGGTGATCGCACCGATGATCGTCGCAGAACGTGTATTGGATTCGAGGAAATATAGAATCTGGGCCAGCAGCACAGGAACAACCTGCGGGATCACCCCGAACCGGTATCGCTGTAGCGGTTTGGCCCCGGTCGAGGACACCCCCTCGATCTGTTTCTGATCAACGTTTTCCAACGCCTCCGAGAAGATCTTGCCAAACGTGCCCGTGTCGGTAATCAGAATCGCCAACGCGCCGGTCAATGGTCCGGGGCCAAAGGCCCGAGCCAGAACCACAGTCCAGATCAATGCGTCCACACCGCGCACAAAGTCGAAAAGACGGCGCGTTGCGGCGCGAAGCAACATGATCGGCGAAAACCGTTTGGCGGCGAGAAAGGCCAATGGCAGCGCGATCATAGCGGCACCCATCGTACCCAGAAATGCCATCAGGATCGTTTCTCCGATGGCCCAGGCCACATCCTTATGCCGCCACATCGCGTTGTTCCACCAGTCAGAGACTGCGCCTGCGATATTCGAACGGCTTTGATCGATCTGCGCGCCAAACAGGATTTCACCAAGCCCATGGCCGTGGTAGGGACTGTCAAGCGTGAACCAGAACAACTCCCAACCCGGGAAATAGTTGAACACTTCAGTCCGAGCGCCCGTCATGGTGATCCGGCCCTCAGGCGTTGTGACGCCAACACGCCGTTCAGATGCGGAAATCCAGTCGGGCAGTTCAGAGGGCAGATTTGTCGTCAGGCGACGTCCCTTGGCCTGCACTTCGATCAGCTGGAAGTCGGGTATTTCAATCTCGGTCCGGTTGTCAGGCAGGAACCGCACGATATGATTGCGGCCCAGATCGATCGTCGTCACCTCTTCACCCGATACCCAATCGGGGCGCTGACCTTCGGGATAAGTGCCCTTACGCTCGCCCTCAACAGCATAGGTCACCTGGCCGGACCGGTTATTGCGTGTGACATGCACTTTGTGTGACCAGCTATCAGAAGCCAGTGTAACGGCGTTGTCCAGATTGGCACGTTGCGCAAGGCCCGGCAGGTCGAAGGCAAAGAAGATGTAGGTGAGATAAACGAGGATCACGACAGGGATGCTAAAGCCGATCAATCGTTTACGCTGAAATAGCTTTTCGGCGTCAAGCTTGGCCCCGTCCAGCCCGAAGTTCCAATCAATCGTGGTCATTGGCCCTGCCCTTCGGTCAGACGGTTGCGGTAGCGGCTGGACACCTGATCGAAGAATACGATGGTGCTGAATAGCAGGATGAAAATCGCGCCGGCCTCGTCAAAACGACCCGGACCCCAAGCCATGGCATTGCGCAGTTCGTAACCCAACCCTCCCGCGCCGACAAAGCCGAGGATGGCAGAAGCGCGGATATTGATCTCAAATCGCAGCAACGTGTAGCTGATATAGTTTGGCGCGACCTGTGGCAGGATACCCAGCATCATCTGTTTCGACCAAGTCGCCCCGGTCGAAGCCAACCCCTCAACCGGTTTCAGGTCAGCGTTTTCGGATACTTCCGAGAACATTTTACCAAGCGCCCCTGCGGTGTGGATTGAGATAGCGATCATCGCCGGCACCGGACCGCCCCCAAGGACGAAGATCAGCACAAGCGCGATAACGATTTCCGGCACTGCGCGCATAACATCCGAGATACGCCGGAAGACCGGGATTAAACCCGGCCATTTCGCCAGCCCGCGTGTGCCAAGAAGCGACAGGATCAGACCACCGATGGCCCCGATCAACGTGGAAACTGCGGCAATGTTCACCGTCTCAACCAGTGCAGGGAAGTACTTCACGATCAGGCCAGGCAGATCGGCCCGCTTTTCCCAAGCTTCAGACAGCACATCCGCCGGGTAATCACCGATCTGATGCAATCCGTCCCAGAACCCACCCGCGTTTCGGGAATCCGCAATGTTGAAACCTGATACCATCAGGACCACAAAGATCAGCAACGTCAGCCCGCCATAAAGCCTGCGCTTGTGAACTTGTGCCATATAGCTGGATTGAATGGTCTCGACGCCGCCTGGCGCCGCACCGATTGATAAATATGCCATCCCGAGCCCCGAATGAATAAAGACCGGCAACCCCAATGGGTTGCCGGAAACGTCATGTGCGCGCGTTAGCCACCGATTTTGGCTTTGCGGGCCTCAACAATCGAGATGTAGGTGTCATGCGATACCGGCTGGAAACCCAGCGTCTCGCCTGCCGCCACACCATAAGCGCAATCGGGGTCACGCTCGTGCAGGCCATCGACAAGATCTGTCATGGTCGCGCGGACATCGGCAGGCAACGCCTTGCGCAGAACTACAGGGCCTTCGGGGATAACGTTCGATTTCCAGATCTGGACCATGTCGTTCATGTCGACAAGACCTGCGTCAACCGCTTTGCGCAGGGCACCAGAATTGTATCCATCTTCCCAGTTGCCCTGACCATCGGCCCAGGTCACACCACCATCAATGTCGCCATTATTCACAGCGACGATCGTCTGCTCGTGGCCACCAGTGAATTTGACCTCACCGAAATACTCACCCGACTCCATGGTGATACCTTCTTTGTATTGCGGGATTTCGATCGACGGGATCAGATAACCTGAGGTCGAGTTCGGATCACCAAACCCAAACACTTTGCCTTTCATGTCGTCCAGTGAGGTGACGCCACTATCCTTACGGGCGAACCCGATCGAGTGATACCCGATTGAACCATCCACATTGACCTTGATCAGAACGGGCTCAACTGCTTCGGGGTCTTGCAGATAGGTGGCCGCGTAAGAAGAGGCACCCAGCCATGCCATGTCGAGTGTACCGCCCAACAGGCCCTGTATCACACCGTTGTAGTCCGCCGGGGCGAATAGCTTGGTCTCAACGCCTAACGCCTCAGAGGTATAGTCTGCAAGACATTGGTACGAGTTCATGCGGTCCTGGGCATTTTCACCACCGAGGATGCCAATGCGAAACTCGGTGATTTCTTCGGCAAGAGCAGCAGTGCTCAAAACGGTCGTGGCGGCAAACGCCAGTGCGAGGGTCTTTTTCATCGTTTTCTCCGTTCGGTTAGATGAAGGTAGCCCGCGACGGACGCGGGGGGAAACTGGCTCAGACGTAGGCTTCCGCTTCGCGGACCTCGGGCCTGTCCAGTGTTTCGATCTCGGTCGAGGTTGCGGCCTCGGAAAAGTCAGCACCTGCACCGTAGATGTCGCGCGCTACGCCCGTGGTCAGCTGCGCAGGGGTGCCGTCGAACACAATCCGACCATCACGCATTCCGATGACCCGGTCGCAGTAGCGACGTGCGGTATCCAATGTGTGCAGATTAGCAATGACCATGCGGCCGTCTTCTTCGTGAATGGCGCGCAGCGATTGCATCACAACCTGCGCATTCATCGGGTCGAGCGAGGCGATCGGTTCATCCGCCAGAATGATCTTCGGGTCCTGCATCAGCGCGCGGGCGATGGCGACGCGTTGCTGCTGGCCGCCTGACAAGGCTTCGGCTCGCTTGGGTGCTTGCTCGGCAATGCCTAGCCGATCCAGAATTTCAATCGCCTTATGAATATCCGACCGCGGGTACAGGTTGAACATCGTCGAAAAGGTCGATTGCCTGTTCAGCGTGCCATGCAAAACGTTCGAGACGACATCCATGCGCGGTACAAGATTGAACTGCTGGAAGATCATCGCACAGCGCGATTGCCATTCGCGTTTGGCAGCACCGCGAAGCGCAGAGATCTCTTCGCCTTCAAAAGTAATTGTGCCGGTCGTTGCATCGCTCAGACGGTTGACCATGCGCAAAAGCGTGGATTTTCCAGCCCCGGAGCTGCCTATAATCCCGATCATGGTTGGCTTGTTGACGACGATATTCGCCGAATCCACGGCCCGTTTGTCACCAAACTTTTTGGTCAGCTTTTCAATTCTCAGCATATCGCCCCCATCGTTGCGAGGCGGATAGAACGTCAAAACAAAAGCTTCGTGACGCTTTTGAATCGTTTCGTTTACATCTACGCGAAAGATTTGTGACAGGCGCGATGATTGCCTGGTTCTGCAGCGTGTGGCGTTTCTCGCAGGACTCTGCGCGAGTTTTATCCACAGGGCGTCACAAAACTGTTACGCTTGAGCGCAGAAAGAACTAACCTTCACCTATGACCCGTCTTCATGCCAGCCTTCTTCTTCTATGCCTTGCGGTGCCTTCTACTGCGCAGTCCAAAATGGCGGATGTCAGCTGTGATGACAGCGCGCGGATGGCACAGACACTGAAACAGGTTCTGGGGGCCGAACGTCAGGGCATGGGTTTGCGCGATCCCGAAACAATGCTGGAGGTTTGGGTCAAACGTACAAGCGGAGACTGGATGATCGTTCAGAACTACGCCAACGGTACTTCATGCATCGTCGCGATGGGGGACCATTGGCAAGGTGAGGTGCCAGACCCGGCTTAGGCAGGTGTCAGCAGACTGCGCGAACTGCAGACGCGCAATCTCGCTGATTGTGTCGTTCCTTCTAAAGATCTCGCGAAGGGATCAGGTCAGTCCAGCAGCCCACGTTCGGTCAGGACTTTGCGAGCGACACGGAAGCATTCAAGAGACTGCGGGACGCCACAATAAATGCCGATCACATGAATGATTGATCGGATTTCCTCTTTGGTGACACCATTGTTCAACGCGCCGTTACAGTGGATTTCCCATTCATGCATCTTGCCGAGTGCCCCAATCATAGCGAGGTTCATCATCGAACGAGTCTTGTGATCGATCGTGTCATCCCCCCAGCCGAAGCCCCAGCACCAAGCAGTCATGTTCTCTTGGAATGAGCGGGTAAAATCATCCGCCGCTGCCAGGTTCTTCTCAACATACTCGGCGCCCAGCGTCGACTTGCGCTGCTTCAGGCCATGTTCAAACAGGTTGTCGTCCATCATTCTCTCCTCAGGTGAAACGACCGATCTGCAACTTAGTCGGTCCTGGCTCGATATTCCGCTAAAGCCGCCGCCCCTGTCTTACAACCAACCCCACCACCGAAGGCAAGGGGCTCGATCGCGTCGTTCTGGTCGGGTGTGCCCTTTGGCACAGCGTTGGCTTCGGTGATGTCTTATCTGGCCCATCCACAGCACGTAACGTTATTCAATCGCCTCGCGCATCCATTGTTGAAGCTTCGCAACGGAATGCTCGCTCATGACGCCACAGGCCGGATCAAGCACCAGCGGTCCCGGTTTGTACCCTTTGGATTTCAGGCCGCGGTGAACGGATTCCACTAACCGAATATCCTCGGCCACAGTCGTTTCGCGATCCTGAGTGGCAAGGCCACGGATCACGTCGCTTTCATGACCGCCTTCTGTGTACCACCCGCGCCAGACGGTACAGCTGTCCACTGTATTTGCCCGCCAATGATAGGTGTTCAGAACATTTCCCGGATAGCATTGGAACGAGAACATCGGCCACAGGAACCAGCTTTGATAGTCGCCCGCGTGCATGTTGCTTTCCAGATCAATCGGATAGGTCATCTTTTCGAGGCTTTGGCACTCGGTCGTGTGACGCAGCACGTAACCTCCCGACACATCGGGCTGAATGTCATAGGTTTCCGGTTTGATCACGCCTTCTGCAAAGGTCGGGTGATTAGTTGGGCAGTGATAGCATTCCGAGTAATTCTCGATCGAAACCTTCCAATTGCAGTTCTCGGGAATTTCCACCCACTCTAAGGGGGCCAGAGCGTTAGTGTTCGGCACGAACTCAGACAACTCGTCCCGGACACCGGGATACCATTCGTCCATCGTTGCCGCGTTATCGTCCAAATTGACAAAGATGAACCCAAGGAAGTCTTCGGTCCGTACTTCGGTCAGACAGATTTTCGCGCGATCAAAACCGGGAACTTTCTTGATGTTCGGCCCAGACCGCAGGCCGCCGGTAAGCTCATAGGTCCACTGATGATAGGGACAGACCACTACACGGGTATTTCCGGTTCCGGTCACCATTTCATGCGCACGATGCTGGCACACGTTGTAGAAAGTCCTGACAAGATTGTCGCGTCCGCGAATGGCAAAAAGGTTCTGACCAGCGATTTCGAACGCAAAGTAATCGCCTACATTTGGGATATCTGCCGCATGACCTGCGTATTGCCAAGTTCTGCACAACAGGCCGTTCATCTCTTTGTCGAATATGTCAGGATCCGTATAGTACCGGGCCTCGAGCGAGTGGGTTGGCAGGACAGTCATATTTTTTCTCCTGATACAAACCGAGCTGGTGTTTCAGTCAAAAAGATCGCGTCAGGATTCGTAACATCCGTACGCGTCACAATACCACTTGAAACATCTGTACCGCACATTGCTTACCTCGGTATGTACATTTGTGCCATTTTTCATTGACAATGGTACATATGTAGCAATAGGAAGTCCACAGAATTCCATGTCTCGGAAACAGGAAGTTGCGATGTCTAAAAAGGAACTGCCTGCACGCGCAAAGGTCGTCATTGTCGGCGGTGGCGTCATGGGTTGCGGACTGGCCTATCACCTGGGCCATGAAGGTTGGGGCGAAGACACGGTACTGTTGGAAAAGGCCGAGTTGACTTCGGGCTCCACCTGGCATGCCGCTGGTCAGATCACTCACTCCACCAGTTCCTACGGGCTGGGCAAGATGGTCGACTATAACATTGGCCTCTATTCCAAGACACTTGAGGAAGAAACCGGTCAGGCGGTCACGTGGCACGGCTGCGGTTCATTCCGTCTGGCCTATACCGAGGATGAGATGGACTGGCTGCGCCACACATTATCAGTTGGCCGAGCGCTGGGGTTCAACATCGAGTTGGTAGGGCCTGACTTCATAGCTGAAATGCACCCCTACTATAACCTCGACGGTGTCATTGGCGCGCTTTACACGCCAGATGACGGTCACGTTGATCCTTCGAACGTGACTATGGCCATGGCCGCTGGGGCCCGTCAGAAAGGTGTGAAGATTTTCCGCCACTGTCGCGCGACCAACATCACCCAGAACGATGCAGGTGAATGGGTGGTGAAAACCGAACAAGGCACCATCACCTGCGAACACGTGGTCAACGCCGGTGGCACATATGCCCGTCAAATGGGCGAATGGTCAAACCTGCAGTTGCCTATGACCTCGATGACCCATCATTATTTTGTCACTGAAGATGTGCCGGAATTCAAAGACCTGACAACTGAGCTGCCGGTGATCCGCGATGACAAGATGGTTTCGGGCTATATCCGCATGGAACAGAAAAAGGGCCTGATCGGGATCTATGAAAAGGAGAACTCGAACTCTGTCTGGCATGATGAATGCCCATGGGAGTACGAAAACTGGCTGTTCGAGGCGGATTATGACCGTGTTATGCCATGGCTGGAAAACTCATTAGAACGGATGCCGATCTTTTCTGAACTGGGCATCACCCGTGAAGTCCATGGTGCAATCAGCCACCCGCCAGATGGCAACCCGATGGTCGGCCCCGCACCGGGCGTCAAGAATTACTGGTGCTGCTGTGGCACGCAGATCGGCATCGGTTGGGGGCCTGGTCTGACCCGTGAACTGGCCAAATGGATGGTACACGGTGCTGCTGATATCAATATGCGTGACTACGATCCGCGCCGCTTTGGCAGCTATGCCAAGAAAGACTGGCAGGTCATCAAGGCGCATGAGGATTACAAGCTACGGCACGAGATCCCCTTTCCGCATTTCAACCGCCTTGCAGGGCGTCCGATCAAACCCTCGCCGCTTTATGAAATCCTCAAGGAAAAGGGCGCGGTCTATGAAGAGGTTTTCGGCCACGAACGCCCCCGCTGGTTCGCGCGCAATGGTGTTGAACAGCGTGATCACTATTCGTTCCGCCGTAACGAGGTTTTCGACATGGTGGCGCTGGAATGCCAGGCCGTACGTGAACGCGTCGGCATCATGGACGTGACCGCGTTCACCAAAGTCGAAGTTTCAGGCCCCGATGCCTATGCCTATCTTGACCGTCTGACGGCCAACAAGATGCCGCAGAAAGACGGCTCGATCACGCTGACCCACTTTTTGAATCGCCGAGGCCGGATCGAGCTTGAGACGACCATCGTTCGCATGGCTGAAGATCGGTTCTACCTTGTATGTGCCGCCTTCTTCGAACAACGCCTTGTCGATCACCTGAACCAGAACCTCACGGGAGAGACAGTCTTTGTCAAAACGCTCTCCGAAGATTGGTCGGCTTTGTCCCTGAACGGGCCAAATTCCCGCGAGGTGCTGGCCAGATGCACCGACGCGGACCTGTCCAACGCCGGGTTCCGCTGGCTGTCGGCTCAGGAAATCACCATTGCGGGGCACAAGGTCTGGGCCTTCCGCATGTCCTATGCGGGCGAACTGGGCTGGGAATTCCATATGCCGGATGAAGCCTGTTTTGACGTCTACAACGCACTGTGGGCTGCCGGCGAGGAATTTGGCATCGAAAACTACGGCTCGTTTGCGATGAACAGCCTGCGCATGGAAAAAGCATTCCCCGGTGCTGGAGAACTGACCAACGAGGTCACGCTGCCAGAGGCCAATGTCAGCCGGTTCTTCAAGCTGGACAAAGAGTATCTGGGTGTCGAAGCAACGCGCGCCAGTGCCGCTCAGTCTGAGGCGGGCGAGATGCCTTGGATTTGCGCCTATTTGGAGATCGAACCGGATGGGGTCGAAGATGGTCATGGGGGTGAGGCTATTCGGATCAACGGCGAGGTTGTCGGTGCAATAGCCTCGGTCGCCTATGGCCACAGCGTCGGCAAAATCCTCGCCTTTGCTTACGTCAAGCCACACGTGAATGTTCCGGGCACAAAGATCGAAGTAGTTATCGCTGGTGTACCCCGCAAAGGGCGTGTCCTCGGCGAAGCAGCCTATGATCCGAAATCCGAACGCCCACGCACGGACGCAGTTCGTGAACTGGCGTGATCTGAAAACCAGAGCATCGGCCATCGCGGAAGCCCTATGGTGACGCCATGAAGATAACCCGTATCCGTGTGTTCAAAACCCCCCTGCCCTATGTCGGCGGATCATACGGCTGGGGCGCGGGCAACGCGATCACAACGTCGATGTCTTCGGTAGTGGTGATCGACACGGATGCGGGTCTACAGGGCTGCGGCGAGTTTGCCCCATGCGGCGAGAACTACATGATCGCCCATTCCGAAGGCGTCGAGGCCTTTGCCCGCCTCGTCGCCCAGCGCTTGCTGGGGGAAGATCCCCGCCAGCTGTCCAAGATCGAACGGTTGATGGATGGCACGGTCCAAGGTCACGGCTACGCCAAAGCGCCCTTTGATGCAGCGTGTTGGGATATTCTGGGACGGTCCACCGGACAACCTGTTTGGATGCTGATGGGCGGCAAACTCACCGATGGTGCGCCGATGTACCGGGTTGTGCCGCAAAAGCCTGTCTTGGAAGAAACCATCGCCGAGATGGAGCAGCACCGCGCAGCGGGATACCGGCAGTTCCAGATCAAGGTAGGTGGCGACTGGGTGACCGATATCGACCGTATCCGCGAAGGCGTGCCCCTGCTGAAACCCGGTGAAAAGGCTATGGCAGATGCCAATCAGGGTTGGCGCGTTGACAACGCCATCCGTGTGGCGCGCGCAACCCGCGATCTGGATTTTATCCTCGAACAACCCTGCCACAGTTACCACGAGTGCCAGCAGGTGCGCCGCGTAGCCGAGCAACCAATGAAACTGGATGAATGCGTCACCGGGATTGAAATGGCCCGACGCATCGTGAACGATCGGGGTGCCGAAATTTGTTGCTTGAAGATTTCTAACCTGGGCGGCCTGTCCAAAGCCCGCCGGGTGCGTGATTTTCTGATTGATCACGGTATTCCGGTTGTTTCAGAGGACACATGGGGTGGGCAGATCACCACTGCTGTGGTGGCTCATTTTGCGGCCTCAACACCCCAAGAGATGCTGATCAACTCGACCGATCTGATGAACTACAACACACGAAACACCGGGATTGGCGGCCCCACAGTAAGGGACGGTAAACTCTATGCCACAGATACTCCGGGGCTTGGGGTGACGCCGGACTTTGACAGGCTTGGCCCACCTGTCGCAACCTACGAATCCTGCGCCTGATGGAAACCGCCTGATGAAGATTACTCGCATCACCGCCTGGGAAGTCCCGCTGACCTCGCATGACACCTATTACATGGCCGAGGGCAAGACCTGCGATACGACGGTTTCCGTGGTCGTCCGCCTGGATACCGACACCGGCGCATCGGGCTGGGGAGAGGTTTGTCCGATCCCGCATTATTTACCCGCCTATGCCAAGGGCGTGGCTCCAGCGCTTGAAGAGATGGCACCCGTTGTCATCGGCGCTAACCCGGTTGGTCCCGAAGCGCTGATGGAGCGCCTTAATAAGCATCTGATCGGGCATGGCTACGCCAAGTCAGCCATTGATACAGCGCTTTGGGATCTGACCGCACAGGCAGCAGGACTGCCGCTATATGCTTTGCTCGGTGGGCGCGCCGTTGCCGATATGCCGCTGTATCATTCAATCACCTGTATCGCACCGGAAGAAATGGCGCACATGGCGCGCGATGCCTTTGATCAGGGCATGCGACAGTTTCAGGTGAAGCTGGGTGCAGATAACAACTGGGAAGCCGACGTTGCTCGTTTGATTCAAGTGCGCGAGGCTGTTGGTCATGGCCCGTTGGTTTATGGAGACTGGAATTGCGGGTCAGATACGCTGACCGCCACACGAGTTGGCCGCGCTGTCTCGCATCTGGACATCATGCTGGAACAACCTTGCGCCACGATCGAGGAATGCGCCCATGTCCGCGCCGCGACTGGTCTGCCGATGAAGCTGGACGAAAGCGCCTGTGACATTCATTCGGTTCTGGCAGGACACCGCGCTGGCTGCATGGATGCTGCTGCGCTGAAACTGTCGAAGATGGGCGGCCTTTCGACGATGCGTCAAATCCGCGATCTCTGCCTGTCGCTTGGCACGCAGATGTGCATCGAGGATACCTGGGGCAGCGATGTTACGACGGCCGCCTCGCTGCATCTTGCGGCCTCAACCCCAGCGCACGGCATCATGAATACATGCGATCTGTCCCACTATGTCAAACCGCGTCTCGATCCGAATGTACCTAGCCGCCGGAACGGTCGCATCGCCCCACCCGAAGGCCCCGGCCTTGGCGTCAGGCCTGATGCAGACGCTTTGGGCCAGCCAGTAACCATCATCGATTGATCCCAACCCCGCACGCCAAGAGGCCTGTTATGGAAGACTTCAGCAACGCCTACCCCTCCCATGATCCCGAATGGGTCAAAGACATGCACGCGGACCATTACCTGCAAAGCTGGTCAAAGCAGGGCAGCCGCCCGCGCGTCATAACCGGCGCCCAGGGCAGCTGGTTCTGGGACAGCGATGGCAAACGCTACCTCGATTTTCAAAGCCAGCTGGTGAACGCCAATATGGGTCATCAGCACCCCAAGATCGTACAAGCGATTAAGGATCAGGCGGACAAGCTTTGTTATATCGGCCCGGCCATGGGCTCGGATGTTCGATCAGAACTCGCGGCAATCATGACCGAGATCACACCTGCCAACATCACATCAACCTTTTTTACAACAGGAGGGTCCGCCGCCAATGAAACCGCGATCCGTTTGGCGCGGCATTACACCGGTCGGACAAAGATCATTGCCCGCTACCGTTCCTACCACGGGGCAACCGGTGGCACGCTATCGCTGACCGGCGACCCGCGCCACCATCTGACCCGCGCCGATATGCCGGGCATCGTGCGGATGCTTGATCCTTACGTCTATCGGTTACCAACAGGCCACAAAGACCCGGCCCAGTGCCCGGTCGCCCAAGGCGGGCCGCATCTGGAAGAAATCCTGATGTATGAAAACCCCAACACCGTGGCCGCTGTCATTCTGGAACCTATTGTCGGCACAAACGGGATCATCGTGCCACCCAACGGATATCTGCAATCTATTAAGGCAACCTGCGAGAAATATGGCATCCTACTGATCGCGGATGAGGTCATGGCCGGGTTTGGCCGGACCGGGAAATGGTTCGCTGTGGATCACTGGGGTGTTCAACCGGACATCATCACCTCGGCCAAAGGCATTAACTCGGGCTACGTCCCGCTTGGCACAATGTCCGTCAGTACCGAATTGCATGATTGGCTGCGCGACACCCCGCTACCCGGGGGTCTGACCTATGCTGGCCATCCCCTTGCCTGCGCCTCAGGCGTCGCCGCGATCCGTGCCATGCAGGAAGAAGGCACGCTGGACCATGCCACCGCGATGGGTGAAAAGATGCGCGCAGAGCTGCACAAGCTGGCAAAGAAACACCCCTCGATCGGGGATATTCGCGGCAAGGGCATGTTTAACGGGATCGAACTGGTCAAGAACCGCGACACCCGCGAACCGCTGGTGCCGTTTGCCGCCAAAGGTGCGGACGCCAAACCCATGAGCGAGATGATGAGCTTTGCGATGAACGAAGGCCTCTACCTGTCCTTCTTCTCGAACGTGATCCGCCTGACCCCACCGCTCAACATCAGTGAAGACGACCTGATGACAGGGCTGGCGATTCTGGACCGCACCCTCTACATCGCCGACCGGGAGTGTCTCTGAGAACTAGTCGGCGCGAACGATCGCATTTCGGAAATCCAAAGCCATCACATAGCCCTACGCCGCAGCCTCCGTTCGTTGCGAGCGCAATCACAAAATGAACGCTCTGGTCAGACCCTTCTACGCGTTGCTGACCAAGAAGGCCTGCGCGGCCTTCTGGAAGGAAGGCCAAGCAATCACGGCAGCATATCGGATATTCTGCTAAATCCCGCCAGATCGAAACCAAAGGAAATCGGATCGCCGACCCGGTTTACGCTTTCAATACTCAACAGATTGCCAGCGCGCATCTTTGACATCCAGTCCTGAGAAACAGGAGAACGGGCAAAACAACCCTGTGCTTCGCAGGTTAGAAAATCCAGCCGCGCGATCTCGGCATCATCCACTTTAGCAATCAGCCCTTCAGAGAACAGCAGGCCAAATGGCAGTGTCAGCACCGCTTCGATCTCGTCTCTGCCGGCAGGTTTGACGAACGCAATCGAGGCAAGCCTTTGATTGTTCTCGGTTAAGATAATGGTCTGGGTCATTTCACAAATCAATTCAGTTCCGTTGACCTGATTGCTGCAGTTGACCGACCACAATGGCGCTTCGTTTTCCTGTGCGCCAAGTTGAGTTGTCAAACCGAACGACGCCACCAAAGCGTAGATCCAAGTTTTCATACTGCTGTTCCTCATAAACTAGAATTGTATCCCAAGGCCAATGCCAACCTGCAGGGCTTCGGTTGAGTCTCCAAACATATGGTCCAGGCTCAGGTTGATAAAGCTGCTGTCATCCAAAGCAAACAATCCCAACCGCGCGGACACGACGCCGTGGGCGTCACCGATATAGCTGGTATTCACGAACCCTCCGTCGGCGGCGCTGGCCCCACTGAAGCCAGCGGTTATCGACACTGTGTCGTCAGACGAGAGGATGGCACCGGCGCGCAAGCTCGCACGCAGTTTCTGCGAGGCGCTCAGGATCTGCTCGGTCCCGATCTCAATCGACGGCGTCAGCGAATAGATCACCTCGTTGTCGTCCTGCAAGACGACACCTGACAAAGTGGCATCGCCATTGCTTTCCGTCGCCAACCGCGTCGCATCGACGGCCAGTTCGGGGCGCAGATACGCTCCACCAGCGCCAAGTCTTTGATCATACGCCAGGCTGAGCCGCAGGTTCTGGTTGTTCATCTTGTGCTTGATCTCGCTGACACCAACGGTGTCCACAATTGTGCCATTGGGCAAAACGCCCCGGATCCCACCTGCACGGCTTGTATCGTAGTTTGACCAACCTGCCGACAGCATGGCCGTAAACTCCCACGCGCCTGTGTATTTGGTCAGCGATGCACCCAGATTGAACCGATCGCCGGATGCATTGTATTGCGATCCGTTCTGCAGGCTGATCTGGTCGTAGCCCAGGGCAAACCCTGCATACAACTCATCCCCCACCGGTAGACGGACACCCGCCGACCAATTGGTGTTATTGACGTTCAGATCGTTGTAAATCCCGGTCTGCTCGCGGTCGAAGAAATAGCGGCCGCCGGTAAACCAGATACAGTTACGCGGATCATCCCCGGCTTGATAATTGGTGTAGCGTTCGCAGTTTTGCAGCGTATCCGCGAATACCCGCGTGCCAAAATACGCATCCACCGCATCTGCGGCGTAGTCCGCTGTCGACAAGCTCTCAATGGCCGCGATCACATCGGCCTCGGATTGCATGTTCCCGATCAGCGCCAAAAGCTCGCCCTGTTCGGACGTTCCCCGCCCGTTCAGGACATCATTGATATAGTCACCGATCGCGGTCTGGTTGGAGTTCATCCTAGGCGTCGAATAGTCTGGTGTGATCACCAGATCGATCGAACTGCCGTCCGACGTCGCCCCGTTCAAACCAATGGAGTAATCAAGAACCACAGTGTCCTGGATGGTCGTGCCAGCATCTGCGGCCGTTCCATCGGGATTGATGATGACAAGCGGCAACGCGCGTTCGAGCGTGTTCAACCGCGGCACCAATGTACCACCAATGGTGGCATCCCCGGTGACATTGATCAGATCGCTGTCTCCACCCGATATGCCAGTGGTTCGGAAATACACGTCGAACGTTGAAGTCGCAGTGCCGCCAAAGGCCAGACTTCCGGTCACGTTCGTGGTCTGGCTGACATTTTCGGTGAAGGAAAAATCATCCGCTTGAACAGCAGCCGTCAGGCCTCCGTCGACGCCCCAATTTGCGCCCAGAACCAAGTTGCCATCCACCTGCATGAGCCCGGCGTCGCCCAGATTCACGGTATCCAATGCATAGAAGGTTGCACCATCTTCCACGGTCAGGCCATTCGTCCCGTCACCAAGGTTCAGGTTCCCAAGCGCGCGTCCGGACAGCGTAATTTGTTCATTGCCATCGCCGCCGTTCACCAGTTGGTTATTGCCCGCGATCAGCACCGTGTCTTCTGATAGGGTCAGCGTGTTGTCGGTACCTCCGTCGACAATGATCGAGGCAACCGAATTCGCTTGCCCGGTGCCGCCCATGACAACACCATCGAAACCAAGCATGATGGCGTCTGCCCCGTCACGGCCTTCGGATTGAGCAAAGACACCAATGCCCCCGTCGCCGACCGACAACACATTGCCGGTCAGGGTCATGTCGATAGCACCGCCCGACCCGGCGCCACCTGCGGCACCCCGGAATATGGAGTCGACGATGCCGCCACCGCCACCCAGCGATTGCACTGCAACACCGATCGCGTTCTCTCCGCTGGTGATCGTGTTACCAGTTTGCGAGATTAGAATGTCCCCGCCGTCCCCGCCATTTGCAGCTGACAGATTTACGGTCACCTGGCTGGGGTCCAGGTCTGTCGTGACAAGACCACCGCCACCACCGATGCTCTGGATCACGAACGCATGCGATCCGGTACCACTTGTGTTTACGTCACCGGTATTGGTGAAATCGACGTTGCCGCCATCTCCAGTTGAATCGTCCTGCGCCCCGAGGGTCACATCGACGCCTCCAAGACCAGCAACGACAGCTTCACCACCGCCCGCGCCGATGCTTTGAACGCTTTGGCCAAAGGACCGGTCACCGCTGGTGAAGACATCTCCATTCAGATCAAGATCGATATCACCGCCGTTGTTGCGGAAGCTTGGATCGGACCCCAGGATTACCGAAGCAAACCTGTTGGTATCAGCCGTGCCCGTGCTGTTGAGCACCAGCTTACCGCCGCCGCCGCCAATAGATTGCGCCGTACCTGCCGAGGAAAACGCACCATCAGTGCCGACATCGCCCGTCCGGCTGCCGAACACATCGCCACCTGCTGCATCATTCGTATCAATCGCGCCCAGGCGCGCATCAATCTCGATACCGTCGCCATCCTGAAGGCTGATGTTGTTGGCCGATGTGCCACCACCGCCGCCAACACTCTGCAGCATCAGACCTGTCGAGCGGTCGCTGGTGGTCGCTATGTTACCGACGTGCGACTGGGCAACCTGGCTGCCCGCTGTGCCCGAAACATCATCACCGCCCAGCGAGATGTCACTGATATAAACAGTGCCGGTTCCACCCGCGCTTACCGTCGCAGTCGTAAAGTCGACCGATGTTTCAGAGTTGCCGCCGCCGCCGTTAACGGATTGTGCGAAGATGGCCTCGCTGCCTGCACCATTCACCAGAATGTCACCAGTTGAATTGACATTCGCGGTTCCCACCGATCCGGTGGTCCCTTCTCGCGCGCCCAACACATGAGAGATCGTGTAATCCAGCGCCGAGACTAAGGGCGACGATACCGAATATCCTGCATTGCCGCCGCCGCCACCTACGGATTGGGCATAGATACCGAACCCGTTTTCAGCGTTCACGACAATCGTACCGGTATGGTTGACCGTGACATCTCCACCATCCGCCCCGTCACCACCAGAACCGCCAATGGCGATCTTCGAGTATGACTGGCCGGTCATGGTGTTTTTGAGGTCGTTCACATCCATCGCGACGGCCAAACCACCGTTACCGCCGCCGCCACCAACGGATTGCGCGAAGATACCGTAGGCCCCTTCGCCATCAACGCGGATGTCGCCGGTATTGGTGACAACCGCGTTTCCGGCAGCATTGCCACTGCCACCCGAACCACCGATGTTCAACTGCGCGGTCGGAGAGCTGCTGTCCCCCGTCTTCAGCCGCAAAGTCCCTGTGATCGAACTCCCACCGTTGCCGCCGCCACCACCAACGGATTGAGCAAAGATGCCATGCGCACCTGCACCAATGGTGAGGATCGTACCTGCATTTGTGACGGCCACGTTGCCTCCGGTTCCACCGGAACCACCCGAGCCACCCAGGCCAAACTGCAACGCCCGCCGAGTGCTCGCCTCGGCCCCGCCATAGCGACCATCAACCGAGATTGTCGATCCGCCATTGCCGCCGCCACCGCCGACAGACTGTGCGAAGATACCGTGGCTTTCGGCTCCGCTGGTCACGATCGTACCATCGGCTTCGTTCACAACAGTGGTTGTACTGCCAGAACCACCGGTGCCGCCGGTGCCACCAATAAGGATCGCGTTTGTCGTAGACCCCTCCGAGGACCGGCCCAGAATAATGTTTCGAACCTGCTGTGCATCACCACCGCCACCGCCGACCGATTGCGCGTAGATACCCACCGACTTGTCGCCCGTGGTCAGGATCACGTCCCGGTTGGTCACAGATACCGCCGCCGACATCGCACCCGAGCCGCCGTTGCCGCCGATGGACAATGTCGCGGTGTTTCCAATCTCCTTACGCAGGCTGATGATGCGGTTTTCCACGACACCACCCATGCCGCCGCCGCCTCCGACGGACTGCGCAAAGATACCATGGGCCATGGTGCCTGCAGTGTTGATTATTCCGTCACTCACTACGGTAACGATGTCCGAGGTCATACCGTCCCCACCGGTACCGCCTATGTTGATCGATGCTGTGGTGCCGACTGTGGACGGGTTGACCACAGCTTTGATGGTATCGAGGTTCGATTGTCCGGCCTGTACCATGCCGCCAGTTCCGCCTGCGCCACCGATGGATTGCGCCATCAGCCCAATCGAGCGATCTCCTAACGTTGCGATCTGGGCAGTGTTGGTCACGTCCACCGTGCCACCAACGCCTCCGGTGCCGCCGGTACCACCGATGGACAAGGCAATTGAAGTACCCTTGCCAGCCGAGTTGCTGGCCTTGCCACCATTGCCGCCGCCGCCGCCAACGGACTGGGCAAATACGCCATGTGCGTCATCGCCCTGTGTGACAACAGTGCCCGCCACCACAGAAGTCACATCGCCTGCTGCGCCACCCGTACCGCCTTCAAGCCCGACTGACAGGCTGGCTTTGTTGCCTTTGCTGTCGCCGGATTTCGGGGTGCCGATGCTGACCGAAGTTGATGACGAGTTACCCCCGCCATTGCCGATGGACTGTGCAAAGAAGCCATAAGACCGGTTGCCCGTCGTGCTGATCGCGCCGTTCGAGCTGGCATAGACGTCCCCACCGCTGCCCCCGGTTCCACCCGTGCGGCCGATCTGGATGTTTACATTGCCGCCATCAACCGACGTCGATGCCGAATTGTAGCCAGCATTGCCGCCTCCGCCGCCAACTGACTGCGCAAACAGACCATGGGAATCTGCGCCCGAGGTCGCGAGGTCGCCTGTATTGCGCACATCCACCGAACCACCGATGCCGCCCTCACCCGTGCCGCCGCCAATAGCCAAGCCAAAGCCTTTGTTGGTCGCGTCGGAGGCAAGCTCATAGGTCATGCCGAGGTTCAAGGCGGCGTTGCCGCCGCCACCGCCGATGGATTGCCCAAACACACCGTGGCTGCCATCTTGCAAGGTGACGATATCACCATAGTGGTCAACATCGACCTCGCCACCGTCCCCTGCCGTACCTGCATCGCCACCGATGGCAACCACCGCCGACACTCCGGTTTTGTTGCCCGAGGAATCTGCAGGGTTCACCTTGCCTTCAAGCTCATCCAAAACCGCGTTGTAGCTGGCGATGACCGAGTCATCGACGCCGGTATTGGTCGGTGTCTTGCGATCCGTGGAATCGCCGGTGCCGCCGTTACTTTGATTGCCGGTGGTCTTGCTGATACCCACAACTGCGTTGATCCCGGCATCGCCGCCGCCGCCGCCAATGCTCGACGCCTCGATACCGTGCGATCCAACGCCATCGGTCGTGATTGTCCCCGCAGCAAGGGCCGCTGTGCCACGCGCGACGGTCACGTCACCCGCATCGCCGCCACCGCCGCCAAAGCCGCCGATCCCCATCGCGATCGGTGAGCTGTCCTTAGTACCAACAAAGGTTGCATTGATGCCGCCAGTGCCACCGCCGCCGCCGATGCTCTGGGCAAAGATTCCGCGCGCGTGATAGCCATTTGTTGCGATGTTGCCGGTCTGAGTGACCGACACGTCACCCGCATCCGCACCAGTACCTCCGTGGCCGCCAAGGCCGCCCACAATGCTCAGATCCGTTTTGCCGTCCGAGTTGTTGGAGTCGCCATAGTTCAGCTGCCCGGTCACGTTCAAAGCACCGTTGCCACCGCCGCCTGCGATCGACTGGGCCAAAACTCCATGTTTCCAGTTGCCGGCGACTGACACAGTTCCCGCGTGATTGACGCCCACATTGCCCGAGACATTGCCGTCACCGCCAAAGCCTCCGACGCCAAACGTAACCGAAGGGATCTTGCCATCTTTGCTGAGCGCAATACCGCCCGAGACATTCAGACCGCCATTGCCGCCGCCTCCGCCGATGGACTGTGCCAGCAGACCCGCCGAGCCATCGGTATCGGGTTTTTCTTCGTTGAAGACACCCATGTCGATGAACAGGCGTTCCAACCCGAAGTTCGACGCCAATTCCTCGGTCTCATCTACGATCGAGTCGCCCAGGAAATCGCGCAGTTTGTCTTCGAAGGTCGTTGTGTTGGGGATCGAGATATCGTCCGGGTTCGTTGTAACCGTAATATCCGCTTGCGAGGTGACCGTGACGTCTCCGGCCTGACCGCCATCGCCTGCGAAACCACCGACGCCCACGATCAGAGAGCTGTCGGATACGATCCCGCCTGACACGTTCAGACCACCGTTGCCACCGCCGCCGCCAACGGATTGGGCCAGCAGGCCGGATTGGCCAGTGCCGTGAGCTGTGATCGTACTGCCTGCGCCAATGTTCACATCGACATTTCCGGCGTCTCCACCGCCGCCACCAAAGCCCCCGACGCCCACGACAACCGCGTAGGATTTGCTGCTATCTGTCTGGCCTGCGCCGGGTTTGCCGCTGATCGCGAGGCCGCCCGAGACGTTCGTACCACCGTCACCGCCGCCGCCGCCAAGCGACTGAGCAATGATGCCACTGGCTCCTTTGCTTTCATCAACAGCGAATGTTCCATCCGGTTGCTCGACCATCGGAACGGCCTGCACATTGCCGGTATAGTCCAGATCGACGTCACTTGCGTCACCGCCAGCCCCGCCAAAGCCGCCAACACCCGCTGAAACCGAAAAGATCGTGTCCGACCCCGATGGTTTGGTCAGCGCCAGAGTGCCCGAAATATTCACGCCCCCGGTGCCGCCACCGCCACCAAGGCTTTGCGCAAACAGACCATGCGATCCGTCGCCCGCCGTCACTACATCGCTTTGAACATCCAACGTGACCGCATCGGCATTGCCACCACCGCCACCAAAGCCACCAAGTCCCAGGGCAACCGCTGCACCGGATTTGCCGGTGAGATTGACAGCGCCAGAAACGTTCAGACCGCCGTTACCGCCGCCGCCGCCGACCGATTGGGCCATGACACCAATACTGTCTACGCCAGTGGTTACCACCGAAGTTGTGCCACTGCTGTCCGTTCTTGAGCGCAATGTGCTGTTCACTTCACCAGCGTTACCCGCCCCGCCACCGAAGCCGCCAACGCCCAGACTGACCGAGCCGCCATTTTCCTGGCTGATACCCAACGAGGCCGAGATATTAGTGCCGCCGTTGCCACCACCGCCGCCAAGGCTCTGTGTCAGGATCCCGGTGCTGCGATCACCTGTTGTGGTTACTCCACCGGTGATTGTCGATTGCACCAACGCTCCGGCATCAGCGCCGCCGCCGCCAAAACCGCCCACACCGATGCCGACCGCCGCATTGGCTGATCGGGACAGAGACAACGCTGCCGAAATGTTGGTGCCGCCGTTGCCACCACCGCCGCCGAGGCTTTGCGTCAGAATGCCGACCGAGTCATCACCGGTTGTCATGACATCTCCGGTGACCCGCTGCGTGACGTTATCTGCCGCACCACCGTCCCCGCCAAAGCCGCCGACGCCGATCCCCAAACCGCCGGAATAGTTGCTGGCTACAGAAATGGCCCCGGAAATGTTTGTGGCGCCATTGCCGCCACCTCCGCCAAGGCTTTGTGCGATAATACCTGCCGACCGCGGACCCGAGGTGCTCACATTGCCCGAGAACGTGTTGTCGACTACCCCGCTGGTCCCGCCACTGCCGCCGAAGCCGCCCACGCCGATACCTGCCGCACCCGATCCAGTGCGTGCGATGCTCAGAGCGCCCGATATGTTGACGCCGCCATTACCGCCGCCGCCGCCAACGGATTGGACCAGAACGCCCGCCGCGTTCTCACCACTTGTAGTGACATCGCCGGTGACCGACCCCGTCGCCGCGCTCGCAGCACCGCCATCGCCACCCGAGCCACCGATGCCAACCCCAACGGCGCCGCCTCCGGTGCCCGAGATGTTCACGGCGGCTGATACATTCAGCCCACCATTGCCACCGCCGCCTGCAGCAGATTGCACCAAAACGCCGCCTGAATTGTCTCCTGAAGTGGTGACATTGCCCACGACCGTGCCTTCGGCCGTATCCGCATCGCCCCCGTCGCCACCGCTGCCGCCAAGACCGACAGACGCACCGCCGCTGCCGGTTCCGGCAACAGTGACTGTGGCGGAAACATTCATGCCTCCATTGCCACCACCGCCGCCAAGGCTCTGCACGATCACCCCGCCGGATTCATCGCCTTGTGTCGAAACGTTGCCGTTCAATGTGGCTTCAACTGTGCCTCCGTTGCCACCGGTGCCGGACGCGCCGCCAAGGCCTACTGACGCGCCACCTGATCCGGTGCCCGCCGCGGCCACTGCGACCGAGACGTTCATGCCACCATTGCCACCGCCGCCGCCCACAGATTGTGCCAAGAGACCGCTAGAGGTTTCACCTTGCGTGATCAGATTCCCGGTTACATTCGCCGTGACCGCCGAGGCGTCACCGCCGCCAGTTCCACGGCCGCCCAAGCCAACTGCCGCAGCGCCAGAACCCGTACCTGCGCCACCGACGGAAGCAGAAACGTTGAACCCGCCATTGCCGCCGCCGCCGCCGATTGATTGCGCCACAACTGCGCTGGACTGCGCACCTTCGGTTTGAACACTATTGGCAACCGTCAGGCCAACAACACCCCCCGTGCCGCCGCTGCCACCGGACCCACCCAGGCCAACGCTGATCGCGCCCGATCCGGTGCCGGCCCCAGCCAAAGCCGGTGAGACATTGAAGCCACCATTACCACCGCCGCCACCAACGGACTGCGCGAGGATACCCACCGAAGCCTCCCCTCGGGTTACCACGTTAGCTGTTGTGCTGGCCGTCACCAAACTGCCGTCACCCCCGGCGGACCCTGAGCCGCCCAGACCAACCGAAACTGATCCCGCACCCGTTCCAGCCCCGGACACGGTGGGCGAGACATTGAACCCGCCGTTACCACCGCCACCGCCAAGCGACTGCGCAACAAACCCGCTAGAGGCGAAGCCATCCGTCAGGATGGTGCCATTCGAGGTCAGCGTGACAATGCCGCCATTGCCGCCGGTATCACCTGAACCACCCAGTCCTACACTCACCGCACCACTGGCTGTACCTGCGCCCGACAGAACCGGGGCTACGTTGAACCCACCGTTGCCGCCTCCGCCACCGATGGATTGCGCTACGACGCCCGAGGACTGATCCCCCTGCGTTTCAACCGCATTGTTCGATGTGGCATCGACCGTGCTGCCATCGCCGCCACCGCCGCCGTTGCCACCCAATCCGACCGAGACGCCAGCCCCTGCAGTGCCCGATCCCTGAACCGATGCGCTGACGTTAAACCCGCCGTTACCTCCGCCACCGCCGATGGACTGCGCAAGGAATGCTGTCGCCGAGTCGCCTTGCGTCAGAATTGTCCCACTGGATCTTAGCGTAACCGACCCGCCATTACCGCCACCTGCGCCCGTTCCACCAAGCCCGACGCTGACCGCACCGCTTGCAGTACCTGCACCGGCCCCAGTCCCCGAGATATTAAACCCACCATTGCCGCCACCACCGCCGATGGATTGGGCGACGACGCCTGAAGAACGGTCCCCGACAGTTACAATCGTATTTGTAATCGTCAGATTGACTGTGCCACCCGTCGAGCCCGTACCTGCGTCGCCGCCAAGGCCAACTGAAACTGCACCGCTCGCAACCCCAGCCCCTGCAAGTGACGCGCTAACATTAAAAGCACCATTGCCACCGCCGCCGCCAACGGACTGTGCCAGAACGGCAGTTGAGTCCGCGCCACCGGTGCTTACGGTGCCTGTGACTCGACCGGTCACCGATTGACCGATTCCACCTCCTGAGCCGTCGCCACCAAGGCCTACGGTGACGGCACCGCCACCTGCCCCCGCACCAGCAACACCGGCCGTCACGTTGAAGCCACCATTGCCACCACCGCCGCCGATGGATTGGAAAACTACGCCGCCTGAACCTTCGGACACTGTTGTGACGTTTCCTGCAACCTGGCCTTCAACCACGCCGCCATTGCCGCCTGTATCGCCGTTGCCGCCGAGCCCGACGCCAATTGACCCAGCACCGGCTCCTGCCGCTGCCACTCCGGCAGTGACATTGAAACCACCATTACCACCGCCACCGCCGATGGATTGAATAACGACAGCCGTCGAGCGTGCACCTTCGGTCCGAACGTCGCCGTTGACGCGCACGCCGGTTACCGTACCGCCTATGCCGCCGCTGCCTCCGTCGCCGCCAAGTCCGACTCCAATCGTTCCGGCACCGCCACCGCCGGCCGCCAAGCCAGCAGCGACGCTGAAGCCGCCATTGCCACCGCCACCGCCGATGGATTGCACCACGACCGCACCGGCATCGTCCCCACGGGTTGTGACATCCGCATCAACTTGGGCCGTCACTGTACCGCCCGCACCTCCACCGCCAGCTTTACCGCCGAGGCCTACACTGATGGACCCGGCAGCGCCGCCCGCAATATCGGCACTGGCACCGATGGCATAACCACCATTACCACCGCCGCCGCCAACGGATTGCGCAACGACACCGCTGGAGAATGCGCCACTGGTTTCGATTGAGGTCCCACCGGCACGCAAAGTGACGTTGCCACCGATACCGGCACCACCACCATCTCCGCCGACACCGACGTTGATCCCGACCGCAGCGCCTCCGCTTGCGCTGATACCGGCCGCGATGCTTCCACCACCATTACCGCCACCGCCGCCCACGGTTTGCGCGATAATCGCGCTGGAGCTTGTGCCAGTCGTGGTCACGTCAGCATTGGTATAGACCTGAACAAGTCCACCATTGCCCGCACTGCCGGCCTTGCCGCCAATTCCAACTGATACGTTGCCCGAAAACAGAGCCGAGGCGCCACCGGTCGCAGCGACCGCCAAACCACCATTGCCACCACCCCCGCCGACGGACTGGAACAGCATGCCTGTCGATCGGTTTCCGGTCGTGACGACAGTGCCTTCAAACCCAGCTGCCGTTGCGACGCCACTACCATCGAACTGGCCAACCGTGACCGGACCACCCGTGCCGCCCGTACCTCCGTCACCGCCAACCCCAACAGCCAGCGAACCCGATACCGGACCTCCAGAGGCTGCGACAGATACCGCATAGCCACCATTGCCGCCGCCACCGCCAACAGATTGCAGCATCACCCCAACCGAGTCGTCGCCTCCGGTCTGCACCGAAGCTGAACCGCTGCCGCTAAGCGTGACCGTCCCACCGTTGCCACCATTGCCAGCGGACCCACCAACCGAGACCGATGCCGCGCCAAATGCGCCAACCGCAACCGAGACCGCTCCGCCACCGTTGCCGCCACCGCCGCCGACGGATTGTGCAAATACACCTGCCGAGCGCGCGCCCGAAGTCCGGATAGCCGACGGCTGGCTGCCATCGGTGTTGGATAAGGTTACGTTGACATTGCCACCGGTCCCTCCGGCCCCGCCATCACCACCGATGGCTACCCCGACAAACGCACCTACCGAACCGGACGAACCACCATTGCCGCCACCGCCACCAATCGACTGGGCCAGAATACCCATCGCCTCATCACCCGAAGTGGTGATGATCCCGTCATTCACGATCGTCACAGTGGACCCGCTGCCACCGCCGCTGCCATTGCCACCGACCGAGACCATTCCACCGGACGAGCCACCATCACCGCCACCGCCGCCGATGGATTGCGCGATAATCCCGCGGGCGTTGTCGTCTTCGGTTACAATACGCCCGTAGTTGCTGACGCTTACCGCAGCGCCCGTTCCGCCCCGAGATCCTGTGCCACCAATCGCAACAAGCCCATAGGAGTTTGCACCGGTTCCGCCGCTGCCGCCGATGGATTGCGCCATGACACCGTCAGCCCCAATGCCCGAAGTCAGGATGCTTCCCGAACCTTGCACAGTGACATTCACCGAGTCCCCGCTACCGCCGTTCGAGCCCACACCACCAAGAGAAAGTGATACCAGGCCGCCTGCAGTTCCGCCCGAACCACCGCCGCCGCCGATGGACTGGGCAACAATACCGCGCGCGAAATCACCTTGTGTTTCAATCGCGCCACCATGCGAGACGTTAACCCTGCCTCCATTTCCGCCATTATCGGCCCCGCCAATGAGCGAAACCAACAAGTTGCCACTTGTCCCCGCTGACCCCCCCGAACCGCCGATGGATTGGGCGTAAATACCGTTCGCATAGTCGCCGGTCGTCAAGATGCTACCGCTTGAGGTCGTGTTTACCGTTACGGTGCCACCGCTACCGCCATAGCCTCCGTTACCGGACGAGCCAACCAGCCCCCATTGTGACCCACCATTACCGCCGTTGTTCGAAACGCTCAGCGCATAGATGCCATCAGCCGAGTCGCCGGACGTAGAAATGTCACCCCGCTGCGTAACGGTTACGTCGCCACCATCTGCCGAGTGGCCACCGGTGCCCCCACCCGGAGCCGCGAAGCCGCTGCCACCATCACCAGCCTCGCCGCTGCGGCTGAAGGCAAATATACCGTCATAGCCGTCGCCCGATGTCTGGATCGTGCTGCTGGAGGATTGTGTTGCGTTTACCGTGCCGCCTTCCCCGCCGTCGCCGCCATCGCGCCCGTCCCAAAAGCTCAGATACGAGTCGCCGCCCTGACCACCGTCACCGCCAACGCTACCCACTTGCCAACCGACATTGCTGGTTGCGTTGACATTCCCGCTCAGGGTTTGAGTCTGGGTTGGGCCATCGGCACCGTTTCCACCTGAACTTGGTGGCACAACAAGCGCACCATCGCGCCCATTGCTGCCATCTCGCCCGTAAACGACCTGGCTCACACCGTTAGGTCCGGAGACGTTCACCGGCGGGGTGACAGAGCCAGGAGTACCCGAACTGTTGAAGTTGCTGTTGTACTGAGACAGGGTCAGCTGAGTGGACAAGCTGGCCGTTCCGGTCGCACCAGAATTACTGATCTGAGCCGTTGTTCCCGTTATGGATACAATCTCAAATGCCAGTGGGGGATTGTCGGAGTTGTAAATTGTATCGCCGGCATCTTTGACGAGAAACACATAGCCATCCGCCGTCTCAACAAAAGCCGTCGTCCCGGCTGTAGGTGTTGAAGCGGGATCCACGATCAGTGCAGTGACTGTCGTATCCAGACCAGTCACAGGGTTGTTAACAGTGTCTCCAACAATTGAATCTGCAGTCGGCGCGGCAAGCAAAGGTGTTGAATTAAATAGAAAAATAGAAAGCGCAAACAGCAGGTTTGAAAACTTTGACACCTTGAGACCCTACAACCCAATTCACCAGCACAGAAGGCAAAGAAGAGCTGCACCCAAAAGCAACACATTGCTTTTGGGAATTTCCCCATCACCACCTAAAGAAAGATATGCGCAAGTTTAAGGAGAGTGGATTTCTTAAATTTGTCTAAAACTGGATTTGGTTAAAATAGTGCTAAAATGCCACAACCTGGGTTCATCCCTAAGGCTGGATCAGTTCGGCTGAGTTGGTTTAGGTACACACTACTTTTCGAAAAATGAAAGAGCACACTATGAAGGCTGTCCTGTTCGAGAAGTTCCAACAAACCCCCAAGGTTGTCATAGTCGACGACCCTGCACCCGATACTCATGGCGTTGTTCTGAAGGTCGAAGCCACTGGCGTTTGTCGCAGCGATTGGCACGGGTGGATGGGGCATGACAGTGATATCGAGCTGCCTCACATACCCGGTCATGAGTTGGCTGGCGTGGTCGAAGCCGTCGGACGGGATGTAAAGAACTGGAAAGTTGGCGACAAGGTAACCGTGCCTTTCGTCTGCGGCTGCGGAACGTGCAGCGAATGTCACGCAGGGCATCAGCAAGTCTGTCTGTATCAAGAGCAACCCGGCTTTACCCATTGGGGCAGTTTCGCGGAATATGTGCCAATTCATCAGGCTGACCTTAATTTGGTCGCGCTGCCTGAAACCATGGAATTTGCAACCGCCGCCAGCCTTGGCTGCAGGTTTGCCACTTCATTCCGCGCGATCGTCGATCAAGGAAGGGTCTCGGCCGGTCAATGGGTTGCCGTACATGGCTGCGGTGGGGTCGGTCTGTCAGCCGTTATGATTGCTGCCGCCGTCGGGGCCAATGTCATCGGGGTTGATCTAGACGAAGCCAGACTCGAACTTGCGCAAGAACTGGGTGCAGTTGCGACCATTAACGGTACAGATGCTGATGTTCCCGAAGCGATCCGCGAAATTACCAAAGGCGGCTCCCATGTGTCAATCGACGCTTTGGGTCATCCCGTCACTATGACCAACTCGATCCTCTGCCTGCGTCCGCGCGGCAAGCACATTCAGGTCGGTCTGATGCTGGGTGATCACGCTTCGCCAGCAGTACCCATGCCAAAGATCGTAGGACAAGAGATCGAATTGCTTGGTTCGCACGGGATGCAGGCGCATCGCTATGGCGCGATGCTCGACATGATTAAAAATGGCAAGTTGGATCCGGCGCGATTGGTGGGGGAAAAAATCAGCCTGGAAGACGCACCCAAGGCCTTGATAGGGATGGATAAGTTTACCTCAATCGGTGCGACGGTCATCACAAGGTTCTGAGTCACAAACTGGATCCGCCCCGTGCGAAAATGGCGCCACTAAACGGCGATTTCAAAATGCATCACTCAATTGGCAAGTTCTGTTGGTATCGCTGAAAAATGGGCATCGCCTGATCCCAAAAGGTACTTTCGGACCGCCAGGTCGATTGATTTACTCTGTTCTGAATAGACACCGCAGGCAGTGAGCGCTTCACGGGCGGTAATGCGCTCATCAAGCCGTTTCCAGATTGTTTTCGCCGCATAAGGGTGTGGAAACGGCCGCCAAGCCACACCCATTGTCATGCCACGCAAGTATTTTAGCTGTTGGCGATGCGCGGAATAAAGGATGGTCTGCGCAATGCTTCCTTCCTTGCCGCATTCATGTTCCGTGGCGAAGATCCTGTTACCGCGCAGGGCAACCAGCCCTTCGTAGCGCGAAATCTGCCGAACGCTTTTGTCCGGGGACGTGGCGTTTTCGTGCGAGCGGATCGTCACGACGCCATCCACCTCCTTAAGTCGGATCAGAGAACAAAAAATGCGCCCCTGCCAAGACGGTGTGCAAAAGAAAGAATGATAGAAGCCCACATAGCGTCTGAGATTCTTCACCTGATCACTGTACGGCTTAACAAACAAGCTGGCAGGAGTTTCTTTCCGACGGACGATCGAGTCTTTCAATGTTTCTTCAAAATCCGTCCGAGGCGCAAAAAGCTGCGCCTCAGGCAGATCGAAATACCGAGCGATACGGCGCAGGTTGTGGGCTGATGGCAAGCTTTCGCCGTTGAGGTAGCGATTAAACTGCTGCCTGTTCAGGCCGATTTCTCGACAGACTTGCGAGATATTGCCTCGCTCGGCGCACAAAGACCGTAAATTTGCGGAAAAACTTTCGGACATAAGCGTCATTTCTTTCGCGTTTTGACGCTATAATGCTAAAGATTGAATAAAAGCGCGTAAAGTAGCTCAGTTCAATAATTTTCGGAATGCGGGTTGGCTGTACCAAACGCAACAACGGGACCTCGCTCCGAATGTCCACAAAAATCATCGAAAACACCTGGATCCCCCTGCCGGATGGTCGGAAACTGGCTGCACGAATTTGGTTGCCCGAAACCGGGCCGTCACCCGCCATTCTGGAATACCTCCCCTATCGCAAACGGGATGGAACTGCGCCGCGAGATGCAACCACTCATCCAGTATTTGCCGAGGCAGGATACGCCTGCATCCGCGTCGACATTGCCGGAACCGGTGATAGCGAGGGGCAGTTCGACGACGAGTATTCGGAACAGGAACTCCGCGATGGTGAAGCCGTTCTGAGTTGGATCGCCGCACAAAACTGGTGCGACGGAAACATTGGGATGATCGGTATCTCGTGGGGAGGATTCAATGGGCTGCAGCTGGCCTTTCGCCATCCGCCCGAGCTCAAGGCGGTGGTCAGTGTCGCCTCGACCGTGGATCGGTACGCCGATGACATACACTTCATGGGCGGCTGCCTGTTAAGCGACAATATCAACTGGGGCAGTCAGATGTTCGCCTATTTGACACGGCCCGCAGACCCCGAGCTGCGATCTGATTGGCGAGAAGACTGGCTTGCCCGACTTGAGAATGTACCATTCTCAGCAGCCGATTGGCTGCGTCATCCAACGCGCAGCGCGTTCTGGAAACATGGCTCGGTTTGCGAGGATTGGTCGGCGATTCAAGCTCCGGTTCTTGCGATAACGGGTTGGTCGGATGCATATGTCAACGCTCCGCCAGCGCTGGCAGCAAATCTGGCCGTGCCGTCAAAAGCGCTGATCGGACCGTGGGAGCACCGCTATCCGCATATCTCGAAACTAGAGGCTGGGGATTTCCACTCCGAGGTGATCGGCTGGTTTGATCGCTGGCTGAAGGGGCAGCAGAATGGCGCCGAAGACCTGCCCGCCTACCGAACCTATATGCAGGATCATTTTGGCCCGAGCAAAAAGAACAAACCCAGGCAGGGCCGCTGGATCGCCGAGACAGAATGGCCGTCGCCCAATGTCAGCGATGAAGTCTGGCATTTGGGATTGGGTGGGTTTTCCGACGTCGCCACTACGGCCGAGACAGCCGTATCGAATCCGGCCCATATCGGACAGGCTGGCGGGTATTTCTGCCCGGGCATGCGGATCGACAATGAGTTGGCCGAAGATCAAGCAGCCGATGACGCAATGTCGCTTTGTTTCGATACGGCACCGCTGGACAAGCCGCTTGAACTGCTTGGACGGGCGCGACTGAAACTGTCCTTCACCGCGGACAGACCGGTAGCCCAACTGATTGCGCGATTGTGTGATGTCGCCCCGGATGGGGTTTCTCAGCGGATCACCTATCGGGCGCTGAACCTGACGCACTACAAGAGCCACGAGACCCCTGAAGCGTTGGTTCCCGGTCAGGTCTACAGTGCGGAAATTGCACTAAATGAGTGCGCGCATCGCGTGAAACCCGGTCATATCCTGCGTCTTGCGCTGTCTACCTCTTACTGGCCAATCGTTTGGCCCGCGCCAGAAGCAGCAGAGGTGACGTTGCAACTGCAAGGTTCGGCGCTGTATTTACCGGTTCGGACGATGTCTGAGGAAGCTGATCCTGCACATCCCGGACCAGCGCAGGATTATCCGACGTTGCAAAGCACCGAGCTGCGCGCGCCGTCGGGCCGATCCGAACGGCGCATCGAAGCGGACGGAACCGTCATACTTGAGACATTCGACGACTACGGCAAAGCACAGGACCCCGGCCACGGCCTGATCGTCGGAAGCCACGTCGCCATGCGCTATGCGATCCATCCTGATGACCCAGCGACCGCGCAATTCACGGCGGGCTGGCGTTTCACGTTCGAGAGGGACGAATGGCAGGTCGAGATCAGCACCGAAAACGCGATGACCTGTGACGTCGAGAATTTCTATCTGCATCGAAAACTGCGCGCCACCGAAGGCGCGGACAAAACAGAAGTTCTGACAAAGGAATGGAACGAAACCATCCCGCGCAGGCTTCTGTAAACGATCTGACCCAAGGGAGAACATCATGAAAATCGAATGGACAAAAGCAAATGTCGGGCGCAGGGGCTTCTTGAAAGGGGCAACTGCGCTTGGGGCGGCATCCGCGCTGCCTGCAAGCTGGGCCAATCGCGCCTTCGCCGCTGATGACGGGGTGTTGCGGGTGCGCGCCTACGGTGATGCCCAGAACATGGACCCCGCACATTCCGTCGGTGTTGTCGAAGAAGAAGTGCATGCCTCGATTTACAACAAGTTGATCCAATACAAGCCCGGCGAGGAATGGGGTTGGCAGCTGGATGCGGCGGCGATGATCGAGCAGGTTGACCCGACCCATATCAAGTTCGCACTACGCGATGATA
This sequence comes from Ruegeria sp. C9, assembly GCF_056537585.1. Taxonomy (NCBI): domain Bacteria; kingdom Pseudomonadati; phylum Pseudomonadota; class Alphaproteobacteria; order Rhodobacterales; family Roseobacteraceae; genus Ruegeria; species Ruegeria sp. C9. The sequence goes on along the minus strand of NZ_JBQFRU010000001.1, from coordinate 587,214 downwards.
TCGGTTTCACCAATGGCTTCGGTGCGATGACCGCTGAAGACGTGAAATTCAGCATGGAGCGCATCGTGGACGATGCGACCGAAAGCCCGAACAAGCCCGATTTGGGTCCGTTCAGCCATGTCGAAGTGAGCAGCGAACGCGAAGGTACCATCGTTCTCAACGAGCCGTTTGCTCCGATTTGGTCGATCGCCCTGCCTTACATAACCGGCAACATCGTCTCGAAAGCTGCGGTCGAGGCCGCAGGGGGCCGCATCGGGGCTGATCCGGTCGCTGAATCCGGCCCTTATCTGCGGGACAGCTGGTCACCCAAAGAAAAAACCGTGCTTAAGCGCAACCCGGATTGGAAGGGTGACGCACCAACATGGGACACAATCGAAATCCTGCCGATCGACGACGAAAACACCGCCGAGATCGCCTTTGAGGCGGGCGAACTAGACATGACTCGGGTTTCGCTGGGATCGGTCGAACGCTATCGGGCCGGTGTTCCGAATGGCGGATCTTTGGTCGAGAAACCCTCACTATTCTATGTCTGGTTGGGCATGAATCTGGATCACCCCAAGCTTCAGAACCCAAAACTGCGTCAGGCGATTCAACATGCAGTCGACGTACCAAGCATCCTAGAGGCGGCCTATTTTGGAGCCGCTGAACCCTCGACAGGCATCATCGCACCTGGCCTTGCGGGCCACCGCCCGCAATCTCTGGTCCCTCCGGCGGCAAACTTCGAGAAAGCGGCGCAATTGCTGGCGGAATCTGGCGAGACCAATGTGACGCTTACGCTGGACACGCTGAACAAGACCACTTTCACAACGACGGCTCAGATCATTCAGGCAACTCTGGCGCAGATCGGGATCACGGTCGAAGTCAACGTACTGGAATCCGGTGCATTCTGGGCAAGCGGAGACAACGAGAACCTGCAACTGGTTCTGAACCGCTTCTCGATGACCCCCGATCCATATTATGCGACGGCCTGGTTCACCACCGAACAGGTCGGCATCTGGAACTGGGAGCGGTTCAGCAACGCTGAATTTGACGAAATTCACAACTCGGCATTCAAGGAAGCGGATGTGGCCAAACGCGCTGAGATGTATCAGCGGGCGCAGGATCTGATGGAAGAAAGTGGTGCCTACCGCTTTATCACCCACGAGGCGACACCGGTGATTCATTCGGCGCGTGTCACCCCCGCGCTAAGACCCGACGGTCTGGCACTGCTGCGGTACTTCGGCAAGGCGACCTGACCTCCCCAAGGTCGGCTATGTCCGGCGGGGTTTGACGCCCGCCGGACAAAACAGCTCGCCACCCATCCACAAGGAGCCAGCTTTTCATGTTGAAGTTTGCAACCCGCCGCTTCGGGCTAGCGCTGCTTATCCTGTTCGTGGCGGTTACCGTCATGTTCCTGATGATCCGCGCCGTCCCCGGGGACCCGGTCCAGATCATGTTGGGGCCACGCGCAACACCTGAGCTTCAGGCCCAGCTCACCGCTGCGTTGGCGCTGGATCAACCAATCTGGAAACAGCTGGTCATATTCTATGGAAACCTGGTCCGTGGCGATCTGGGAATCGACGTATTCTCGGGCCGGTCCGTGACAGATATCGTGTTTCAGCAGCTACCCTACACTCTGGAACTGATCTTTGCGTCGATCCTGTGGTCCGCCACTTTGGGAATTGCGCTTGGGGCATATGCCGCCGCCCATCCAAACACTCTGATCGATCGCATTGCGGCGGCGATTTCGGTCAGTTTTGTTGCAGCACCCGCCTTTGTCGTAGCACTTCTGTCGCTATTGGTCTTTGCCGTGCATCTTCAGTGGTTTCCAGCCATCGGCGCGGGCGAAGGCTTCTGGGGTCGCATTGATCACCTCGTTTTGCCCGCCTTTGCCATCGGGCTAAGCTGGGTGGGCTACATCGCGCGGTTGGTGCGCGCCTCGATGTTGGAAGTCTTAGGCGAAAACCACGTTCGGACAGCACGAGCCTTCGGTATCGCAGAGCGCCGCGTGGTGATGGTTTATGCCTTGCGTATCGCCATTCTTCCGGTTGTCACGGTGATCGGCGTCGGCATGGGTTTCCTGCTGAGTTCGGCCGTATTCGCCGAAATAGTGTTCGCGCGCCCGGGTCTGGGCAAGCTGGTGATCGACAGCATAACCACCCGCAATTACCCGATTGTCATGGGCTCGGTTCTGATCTCAACCGGTTTGTTCGTCGTGTCGACCGCACTGGCGGATCTGATCAATGCGTGGCTCGACCCACGCGCTAGACAAGCGCATTGAGGAAAGCCGAAATGGAAAAATCTCGTTCTGAACTTGGTCAGATCATTGTCGGCGTCGCCCGCGACCCTCTGGGTCTGATTGGTTTGGTCATTGTCGGCACCATCGTCTTCTGTGCGATTTTCGCCTATTGGATTGTGCCCTATGATCCTGTGGCCATGGATATCAAAGCCCGGTTGCAAGGCCCGTCTGCCGAGCACCTTCTGGGTACGGACCAACTTGGCCGCGATACGTTTTCCCGCGTGATTGCCGGCGGTCAGGTTGCGTTGAAAGTCGCCTTGCCTGCCGTCTTTGGTGCTATGGCAATTGGCCTAACCTTGGGAATGATTGCGGGGTATGGGCCAAAATGGCTCGACAACCTGTTGATGTTGTTCTTTGACACCATCCGATCCTTCCCAACCGTGATGTTCGCGCTGGCCGTTGTGGCCCTGGTCGGTCCCAGTTTGCAAACGGTTGTGTTCGTGGTGATGGCGACTTCGATCCCAACCTATGGCCGTGTGGCGCGAACGCAGACCCTGACGTTGCGCAACTCCGAGTTCATTCTGGCCGAGCGGTCGATGGGGGCCAGCATGGCCCGCATCTTGGGTGTGCACATGCTACCAAATATCGTGGGGGTTTTGGCCGTCCTGGCTGCTATGGACATCCCGACGGTAATCGCGCTTGAGGCGGGGCTGTCCTTTCTCGGGCTTGGCGTGAAGCCCCCAACCCCCAGTTGGGGCGCACTTCTGAAGGACGGGTATTCCCTGATCCGACAGACACCTTGGCTGGTGGTGGGCGGCGGTCTGCCGATCATTCTGGCAACCCTGGGCTTTACGTTTTTAGGGGAATCCCTGCGCGACGTGGTTGATCCCAAACTGAGGAAACAGCGATGACCGAAACTCTTCTGGAAATCGAGAACCTCAGCGTCGATTATGAAACGGCACGCGGAGATCTCAAGGCATTGCGGGATATCACCTTTGACATCCGCAAAGGTGAAATCGTGGGTATTGTCGGTGAGTCTGGTTGCGGAAAATCAACCTTGATCTCGTCGATCCTGCGGCTGACCGCACCGAACACGCGGTTCCGGCAAGGCGAAATACGCTTTAAGGGGCAGGATCTGTTGCAAGTGCCTGAACGCAGGATGCGTGATCTGCGCGGGGCCGATATCTCGATCATCTTTCAGGACCCGATGCAGACCCACAATCCGGTTCTGACCATTGGCCAGCAGATGGTCGATATTCAGCACCGGTCCAAGGCTAGTAAGCAGGAAAAACTGGCCAATGCGGCAAAGATGCTGGGGGCTGTCGGTATCCCGGACCCAGAGGCGCGGTTAAAGCAGTTCCCGCATGAGTTCTCGGGCGGGATGCGGCAGCGGATCGCGATCGCCATGGCGTTGATGTCAGAAACCGACCTGCTGATCGCGGATGAGCCGACCACCGCGCTGGACGCCACGCTTGAGGTGCAGATCATCGAACGCCTGAAAGAGCTGCAGCGCGAATTCCATTGCGCCATACTATTTATCTCACACCATCTGGGTGTGATCGCGGAACTGTGCGACCGAGTGGTTGTGATGTACGCAGGCGCCGTGGTCGAAAGCGGCGAGGTGCGCGAGATTTTTCACAATCCCAAGCACCCTTACACACGCCGTCTGATTGATTGCGATCCCGGCCATATCAAGGAACGCGCGCGGGTTCTGCCAACTATTCCGGGCGAAGTGCCCGATCTGGCCAACCTGCCCGGCGGCTGTATTTTCCGCGACCGCTGCGATCAGGCGATGCCACGCTGCGCAACGGTCGTTCCGCCGTTGGATCGTCTGAAAGAAGGGCATCACGCCGCCTGCTGGCTGAACCATGAGGAGGCCGTGACATGAGCCTGCTGAATGTCCAAGACCTGCAAACCAGCTATGGCCCGGTCAACGTGCTGGCGGGCGTCAGCTTTGAGGTCGAAGCTGGCGAAACCTATGCGCTTGTCGGCGAAAGCGGTTCGGGCAAGACAACTGTCATTCGTGCGATTGCGGGCCTGGCCCCGGCGCAGGCCGGTTCGGTCGTGTTTGACACGCAAGAGATACGAGGCGCGCCGGAACGGGTAATGCGTCCGCTGCGCAAGGACATGGCGATGATGTTTCAGGACCCTGTGGGCAGCTTGTCACCACGCCTGACAATTCGAAGCCTGATCACGGAACCCTATCGCATTCAGGGCATGAAAGATCGCGATCTGGATGCCGAAGCCAAGCGTCTGCTGGAAATGGTGAACCTGCCGGTGCATTTCGCGGACCGCTACCCCTATCAATTGTCCGGTGGCCAGGCACGACGGGTTGGTGTTGCCCGCGCTTTGGCGCTGGAGCCGAAACTGATCCTGGCGGATGAACCAACGGCAGGGCTGGATGTTTCGGTACAGGGTGAGCTGCTGAACCTGCTCAACGACCTGCGGGAACGCCTGGGCCTGGCGATGGTGATCATCACCCACAACCTGAACGTGGTGCGCCACGTGGCAGACCGCATGGGCATTATGTATCTGGGTCGACTGGTCGAGGAAGGCACGACAGAGGCGATCTTCGACGATCCGCGCCACCCCTATACCCGCTGCCTGCTAAGCGCCAACCCCGAGCCGGACCCCGATGCGCGCCTTGAACGGATCGCGCTCAAAGGTGAGCCGCCCAGCCTCTTGCAACGCCCGTCGGGCTGTGAGTTCCGCGAAAGATGCCCGTTTGCCAAAGACATCTGCACACAGACACCGCAATGGGAGATTGCGGCGGGCCACGGGCTGCGCTGTCTCGCACCCTTGTCGGGTGCGCCTGCTCCGGGTCACTAAAGGATGAGGGAAACACTCTATTTCGGCGGTCCCATCCTGACGATGGACGCCGACAATTCCCGACCCGAGGCGGTGTTGGTGCGGGACGATGTCATCATTGCGGTGGGGGACGAAGCAACGCTGCGGCGGCAGATGTCATCCGATGCGGGTGCTTGTGATCTGGCTGGCCAGACCCTGATACCGGCCTTCTTCGACTCGCACGGCCACTTCCCCGATCCCGGCTTCATCCAGCTGTTTCGGGTTGATCTTGCATCACCTCCGCGCGGCGTGTGTATGGATATGGCGCAAGCTTTGGAAAAGCTGCGCTGCCGGGCCGAAGAGACGCCCGAGGGCGATTGGGTGATGGGCGTTTTGTTCGACAACACCGCCATTTCAGAAGGCCGCATGCCTACCCGGGCCGAACTGGATGATGTCTCAACGGCGCATCCAATCTGGGTTCTGCATGCTTCGGGTCACAACGGCGCGGCCAATTCGATGGCGCTGAAGCTGCATGGCGTCAATCGCGACACCCCGAACCCGGCCGGAGGGCGTTATGGCCGCGACCCCGATACCGGCGCCCTGACGGGGCTGGTCGAAGGGCTGTCGGCCATGGGCGAAATGGGCGACACTGATTTTCTGATCGGCCGGGACAGGTTCTGGCAAGGGTTCAACGCCTGCCGTGATGAGTATTTGTCCCACGGAGTAACTTATGCACAGAACGCTTGGGCATCGCAGGTTATGCTCGACCACTTTGCCAGCCTTCCTGCCGATCAGGATCCCGGCATTGATTTGGAATTGTTGCCAATTGCCGATCTGGAACCGGCTCTGAGCCAGGGCTGGATCGACGATAACTGGCCCGGCAACCCACATTTTACGCTGGGTGCGCGCAAGCTGTTTACCGATGGTGCGTTCCAGTTACAGACTGCCTATCTGTCTGCGCCCTACCACAAGTCGCTGGACCCCGATCACCCCTGTGGCATGATCTATGCCACGCAGGTCGACATGGATTCCGAGGTTCTCCGCCTACACGCTATGGGGTTTCAGATTCACTGCCATTGCAACGGGGATGCCGGGGCCGAGATGTTCATCGATGCGGTGGACAAGGCCTTGTTAGCGCATCCGCGAGACGATCACCGCCATACAATCATCCACGGCCAGGTTCTGCGCGACGATCAACTGGACCGCATGGCGCGGCTTGGAATAACTGTCAGCTTCTTTTCAGCACACGTGCATTTCTGGGGGGACCGACATTACGATACCTTCCTCGGCCCGGAGCGCGCTGAACGGATTTCGCCAGCCGCAACTGCGGAACGATACGGTGTACGCTATACGATCCACAATGACGCGTCGGTTACGCCAACGCGGCCAATCCATCTGGCGCATTGCGCGGTGAATCGACTGACTGCATCCGGCCGGCAACTGGGTGAAAAGGAAAGGGTCAGCGTACTGTCTGCGCTCCGGGCACAAACTATCGATGCGGCGTGGCAAGTGTTTAAAGAAGATGAGCGCGGTTCGATTGAGCCCGGAAAACTGGCAGATTTCGCCATCCTTTCTCGCAATCCCCTAGATGATCCTGAACGGCTGCTCGACACATCGATTGTTGCAACCATCCGGCGAGGACAGATTGTGTTTGGCGCCACCAAATCCAGAAAAGAACTGGAATTTTAGAATGATAGCCAAACGCATTGCCATTGCCGGATTTCAACACGAAACCAACTGCTTCGGAGCGACCAAAGCGGGTCTGCCCGAGTTCGAGATGGCAGATTCCTGGCCCGAAATGTTGCATGGCGCGCGTGTCATCGCAGACACCAAAGGCATGAACCTACCCATCGCCGGGTTTTCTTCCGCCGCGAACCAGGCAGGTTTCGAGCTTTTCCCAATCCTGTGGTGTGCGGCGGAACCTAGCGCTCATGTCACGGATCACGCGTTCGAGAAAATATGTACTATGATCTTGGATGGCCTTCGCGGCGCGGGACCGCTGGACGGAGTGTATCTTGACCTGCACGGTGCCATGGTGACTGAAAGCCTTGCTGATGGTGAGGGAGAACTGTTGCGCCGAGTACGTGATCTGGTAGGGCAGGACGTTCCGGTCGTGGCGAGCCTGGACCTGCATGCCAATATCTCTGACCAGATGATCTCGCAGGCGGATTATCTGGCAATTTTCCGCACGTACCCGCACCTCGATATGGGCGAAACCGGTGCGCGATGCGTACCGGTTCTGCAAAGGCTACTGGCCGGAGAGAAACTGCACAAAGCCTTCCGGCAGGTGCCCTATCTGATCCCATTACATGCGCAATACACCTGGGCTGCACCGTTTGATGAGATTTATCAGTTGCCCACCCGGTTCGAACAGGCCCATGTCTATGCAGAAATCGCACTGGGTTTTACAGCGGCAGATTATCCCGATACTGGTCCGTCCTGCGTTGCCTACGCGACCAGTGCCGCGCAAGCGACCGCCGCAGTAGATCAAATAGTCGACCTTTTTCTGGCCCGCGAACCTGATGTGGACTGCTCTATGTTGTCGTTGGACGAAGCCGTTCTGGCCTGTCGTTCGCATCGCGACAAACCGCTCGTGTTAGCGGATGTACAGGACAACGCAGGCGCAGGCGGCACATCCGATACCACCGGACTTCTGGCCGCTTTGATCGAGGGGGAAGCGCAGGAGGTTTTGATGGGTCTCTTCCACGACGCCGAAAGCGCAGAGAAAGCGCATCGTGCAGGCCAAGGCGCAAAACTGAACCTGGCCATCGGCGGAAAATCAGGTCTGCCCGGGCACCACCCCGTTGAGGCAAAGTTCGAAGTTCTGGCCATCGGAGATGGCATCTGCCGATACTCAGGTGAGATGTACGGAGGCGGCATCGCGACGCTTGGCAAAACGGCCGCTCTGAGGATGATAGAGGCTGGCGCGAAGATAGACTTGGTCGTCACCAGTGTGCGCAACCAATGCCTCGACCGCGCTCATTTCACCCATATCGGCCTGAATCCCACATCCTATTCAGTGATCTGTGTCAAAAGCACCACACATTTCCGGGCGGATTTCCAGCCCATCGCAAGCGACGTGAAAGCCGTTGCCGCTCCAGGCACCTTTCTCTGCGATCTGGACCAGATCCCCTACTACAACATCGCAGGCAAACGCCGCATCGAAACACGTGGACCCAAAACCAGAACCCATTGATTTCCCACCCGCATCGCAGCTCGCAATCGACATAGCAGGCGCAGAAACTGCATTGAGATCCCGCTTGTAAACTAAGAGATTGGAAACTTCTCGCTTCACGTTTTGACAATGCCGCCTCATCTTTCGCTTCAAATTGATAGAAGATAGGGCTTAAACCGCTTCTGTTCGGCAGAAACCCAAACCCATTACGACCAAGCTTTGATAGAGCAACCCTGCGGCAAATCCCGACCCAGCAAACGGACCTTGCTAGCGCGATTCACGGTTCGAAATCGAGCGGTGAATATGTCTGACTTATATTGGTTGGCTGGCGCAAATATAGCGCGTCTTGAGCCCTTATTCCCCAAATCACACGCCAGTCATCTACGCGAGACCCGCGGAGTTACAGACCCAGATTGTGATGATCTGCTAAAACCCGCTTTTTATCGGAATAGTGAACGAAACCGCAACGCTGGGAAATACCATCACACCGGATACCTCTGCTCAAACAATCTGGTCTGAGATCCGGCCTGTTCGGCGTTGGATGTAGACGGCAAGTGTAGCTATCGATAGACAACTTCCACAGGGTCAAACCGAAAACGAGTGCCCGAGGCAACCCAGGCAACAGGAAGAAACTATGAAGCGCTGTGCAATTGTACAATTTGAACCGCGCCATGAAGAAGTCATCCCCAGCTTGGTGGCCGCCTGTAATGCCAACGGGTACCGACCACGAATCTTTCTGCATCGCCGGATCTTAAAGCTGCGCGGAGATATCATGGCCTTGGTCCCGGGATTGGAATTTGATGTTGAGTATGTGCCTTTAAGCACGCCGGATTACCGGGCTGCGGATGCACCAAAACATATCAAGTCTACTATGGCTGCAATTGAAGCGGCCGAACATGACTTCGTCCTCATGGCCTCTTTGAGTCGTCCAAAAGCGGCAAGCTGGGCGCATGGAGTGAAGAAGCCATTGATCATGGTCCTGCATAATCTGGATCAGTTCAGCCAGATGGCACCCCTGCGCGAGACGCTTCAGATGCCAAATGCGCGCTACATCAGCCTGAGTGCACATGTCACGGCTGAATGGATCAGCCGGGTGGGCAAAGCCCATATGGACAGGATCGCGACGTTGGAGCCGTTTTATTGGATCGATGATCCGGAACCAAAGTTGGGCCAGCCGCGTCAGGTCGTGATCCCCGGCAACGTTAACATGCGGACACGTGATTACCCTGGCCTGCTGGAACTTCTTGGCAATCGACCGGACGCCTTTCAGAATCTGCATTTCATCCTGCCGTCAGGAGGCGGAGATCGCGCCAAGGTTGAAAGTGAGATCCAGGACCGAAAGCTTGACGCGCGTTTTACGTGCGTGCCTTTGGACAACAGCGGGCAGGTCGGGCATGCCGCGTATTTTGACGCACTGGCGGGCGCTCAGGTGATACATCCGCTCATGCCATTTGACTATGAACAATATCAACGGATCAAGATCACATCTGCCCTGTCCTCTTCGGGTGGATTCTGTGTGCCGATCGTCATGGACCGCTGGTCAGAGGCCTGTTACCGACCACCAATGCTGATTGCTGACAATGGGTTAGAGGCAAGCCTGACCCGCATTTCAGAGGCGAGTGATGCAGAACTCAGCGATCTGCAGGCAGCGCTGAAGTCTTACCGCCGATCTGCACTTTCAAACGGAGCTGTAGGGCTAAGACGGCTAATTGAACAATAAGTGCATCTATTCGGTTCACTCTCAGCCTTTTAGATCCACCTACCACCGAGTTGGAAATCACCCAAGTTGGCAACATGATGCCACGCCGTACTTTTTTCGTTCCTACGCGAAATTCGCAGTTCAGAACATCTGCAAAACCGTTATTCTCAATGAGCACCACATGACATGCGGTCTGGCGGATGACCAGACTGAAGCGTCGGATCAAAGGAATAGAATGACACGAAAGCTAGCGATCCTGACGGTCAAAGATGAAGGCGCGCTCCTGTTGGAATGGCTCGCCCATCATCAGATGGTTGGTTTCACTGATTTTCTGATCTTCTCGAATGATTGCGCGGATGGCACCGATCTGATGTTGCACCGACTCGAAGAGATGGGGCAAATCACTCATGTCAGCCATGAAGCCAAGCCCGATAAGAGCGTACAGTGGCAGGCTATGAAACAAGCCGCCAAACATCCTCTATTGAAAGAAGCAGACTGGATACTGGCGCTCGATATTGATGAGTTTGTAAATATCCATATTGGCGACGGCTCATTAAACGCGCTCATCCATAGCCTCCCCGAGGCGGATGCGATCACGCTCACCTGGCGGCTATTCGGAAATGCAGGGATCGTTTATTTTGAAGATGCGCCGGTGACCCAACAGTTCACTTCGTGCGCCCCCAAACCCATCCTTTGGCCGTGGCGCGCCTCGATGTTCAAAACGCTTTATCGCAACAACGGGATTTACCGTAAACCAGGCATTCATCGGCCAATTTCGCCTGATCAGACCCGCGTGGATGAGGCGCGCTGGTATGATGGATCAGGCCGTTTGCTTGGTGGCGATCATCGCCGCCAGCGGGTATTTTCCAACTATACCCAAGATACGACCATGAGGGTTCAGCTTAACCATTATGCTTTGGGCGCGATGGACTCCTTTCTGCTCAAACGTGCGCGTGGACGTGGGGTGCATTTTAAAGAGAAAATCGGCATGGATTATTGGGTCGATTACAACTTTAACAGCGATCAGGACGTCTCTATTTCCCGCTACCAATCGGCACGGGCTGCTCGGGTTACCGAGCTAAAATCAGATGCCACACTGAAGAAGCTACATGACAAGGCCTGCGAATGGCGGCACAAGCGATTTAAGGAACTTTTGGAGTCAGAACCTGAACGCGCGTTTTTTGCTCGCCTGATGATGGCTGGCCAAACCACACCTCTGACGGAGCATACGGCCCGTCAGCTTATTTCAGTTGCCATGCGCGCGAACCAGAAAGCCGCCGCAGAGTCCGAGTAGGAGCCTTCCTTCGTGCCGCAATCATCAAAAACCCATCCTGAATATCTGTCTACTCGTGCAGGCCGTACGCGGCGGATATTTCAGGTCGGTTTCAACAAGTGCGGCACAAGGTCGATTTCCGCCTTTCTAGATAACAACGGCATTCCGACGGTTCACTTCAAGCGTGGCAATCTGGCCCGCGCGCTCGCTAACAATCTTAAGTATGGTTATGCGCCGCTCAATGGCATTGACCGTTGGGTCGGCTACACCGACATGCAGATGGTGAGCGGCTCGCGCGTGATTGAAGGTTGCCGTTATTTTCGTCAACTCGCGGCATATTATCCCAATTCCTATTTCATATTGAACACTCGAGACAAAGACAGGTGGATCGCAAGTCGCCGAAACCATGGCAATGGGTTTTATGCCGAGCGTTATCGTAAGGGTATGAATTTCGAGTCGGTTGATCAGGTAATTGATCATTGGTCAGAAGAATGGGATCGGCATCATCAGGAGGTGCCCGAATTTTTTAAGGACCAACCGGATAAATTATTGATATATAATATAGAAACAGACAGCCCTGACCAGATGTCCAAGTTCCTTGCGCCTGATTTTGAGACTGATCCGACTTTCTTCGGCCATGAGGGTAAAACGTCCGGAGGCAATGACGCCGACGAAGCGGTTTCTCCGAATTGAGATGTCATGGCCTGCTTATTTGAGCAGCATAAGAAATCGAGTGTGGGCGAGAACGAAAGGTTCGGTCGCCAACTCTCTGACGAATGAATGCGACTTAAAACTTGCCCAGCTTAGCTGGCTAACGGAGTGACAAGACTGAACAGGCAGGCTGCGCCGCCGCGCACCTTTTGATTGCCTTGATTCCTATGGTGCGCGCGATGCTCTTGCCGTTGGCAATCTTTTGGAAAGGCCGTTGATTTCGACAATTTGGGCAATGAGCGTCGTAACTGTTGGTTTACTCTTGGCGCTGTTAGAGCACAAAATCCAGACCAATATCGAGGCAGTGTGCACTATGGGTGATCCAGCCCATAGAAATCAAATCAACACCGGTGTTCGCCACAGCCCGCACATTATCTGGGGTTATCCCGCCTGAAGCTTCGGCAATGGCTTGACCATCAATCATGCGTATAGCTTCGTTTAAGGTTTTTGGATCCATGTTATCCAGAAGCACCGCATCAACACCGATTTTCAGTACTTCGGCCAACTGCTCCAGCGTGTCGACCTCGATCTCGATCTTGACCATATGACCGACTGTCTCTTTGGCCCGCGTCAAGGCCGGGCGGACACCCCCGGCTATGGCGATGTGGTTGTCCTTGATCAGCACCGCGTCACTTAGGGAGTAGCGATGGTTCATGCCGCCGCCTGATCGCACAGCGTATTTCTCTAACGCCCGCAAACCGGGCGTTGTTTTTCGGGTACAGACGATGGCAGCACGCGTGCCTTCGACGCGGCGAACCATATCGGCAGTCACACTTGCAATACCCGATAGATGACCCAAGAAGTTGAGCGCCGTACGTTCAGCAATCAGCAGACTGCGCGACGGCCCTTTGAAAGTGGCGATCACTGTGCCGGGCGCGACTGTCCCACCATCCTCGACATGGCGGATTACTTTGATCGACGGATCTATCAGCTCACAAGCCAATTCAGCACAATCCAGACCGGAAATACATCCGGATTGACGCGCGCAAGCCACAACTTCGGAAACATGATCCGAAGGAATAACAGCCGAAGAGGTGACATCTCCGGCGAGGCCCAAATCTTCATCAAGTGCGCGGCGGATCACCGGCTCCAGCATCGTTCGGGGCAACGGGGCTAGGGGCATGATAGTCATTTCTCAAGCAGTCCTCAAAAAGGGTTCCTGACTGGTCAAACTCGCATGAGCAAGTACTTCGGTCAGAGTCATCAAAAGAGATTGCGCGTTCGCCTCAGGATTAGGGAAGTCACTTCGGTAATGTCCGCCCCGCGATTCTCGGCGCAGATCGGCAAAGACCGCGATCGAAAGCGCGACTAGTGCCGGGTCAGAAGCGCAGGCAGCGGTTTCGACCAACGGCAACAACTTTGAAATGGCAAAACGTAGGCCCGTCTGGTCACGGATCACACCCAGATATTTTGAAACCAAAGGCCGGACAAAGCTTGGATCAGAATTAGGCAGCACGTCCACCGCAGGAGCAAGTGAGAGATTTCGCAATTCACTCGTGGCAACATCATTTGCGGCACGGCGTCCCATCACCACCGCCTCCAGCAGTGAATTGCTAGCAAGGCGATTGGCACCATGCAGGCCAGTCGCCGCGCATTCACCTATGGCCCAAAGGCCTGACAAAGTGCTTCTTCCATACTCATCAACGGCGATACCGCCCATGTGGTAATGCGCAGCCGGAAGTATCGGTATGGGATCGAGCGCCGGATCAATTCCGCTTGCTGCGCAAAATGCATGGATGCCAGGGAACCGCTGGACAAATTCGGCACCAAGCGCGGCACGAGCATCAAGAAACACTCGCCCACCTTCCAATATGACCTGATGCACGGCACGAGCCACCACGTCGCGCGGGGCCAGTTCAGCCCCCGGAATATGCGACATGAAGCGCTTGCCGGTTTGGTCGATCAGAATTGCGCCTTCGCCCCGGACGGCTTCACTGACCAATGCCAGTGGTGTCTGCTTGGCATCCAGCGCTGTGGGATGAAACTGGACAAATTCCATATCGCGCAAGGCTGCCCCGGCACGGGCGGCCATCATGACACCCTGGCCGAGATTACCTGAAGGGTTGGTGCTGACACCAAACAGACCGCCGCAACCGCCTGTCGCCATAACGACCTGAGATGTGCGCAATACCTCTGCTTGGGCATCTTTTTGCAGATGAACGCCTGTGACGTGTCCGTCTAGCGTTAACACCCGTCGGGCTTCGACTCCGGTCAAGCAAGTGATCGACTGGCATTGCAACACGGCACTCGCAAGGGCCGATGTGATTTCGGCTCCGGTGCGGTCGCCGCCTGCATGCAGTATGCGGCGGCGGGAATGCGCGGCCTCGCGCCCCAAGGCATATGTGCCGTCGGCGGTTCTATCGAAACGAACGCCATGTTTCTCTAAACCAGTGATCGCCTTTTGCGCTTCGCAGAGAATGGCCGACGCCAGGGTTTCGTCGCACAGCCCGTCGCCCGCCCGCAAAGTATCGGCCAAGTGTTGCGCAGGATCACCATCCGTGCCTAGTTCGGCGGCAACCCCTCCTTGAGCCCAAGCGCTGGAACATTCCTGGCCCAGCCCTGCAAGGGTGATTAGTACTACGGGTTGTGGAGCCAGTTCCAGCGCAGCCGTCAGCCCGGCGATGCCGCCACCGATGATGGCAGTTCGACCATGAAGCCCTTCGAGCCCGATCATTTCACTGCCAGCATCCGTTCTACCGCGCGGCGCGCATCTTCGGCGATGGCCGGATCGACGGTGACTTCGTGATGACCCAGTTCCAATGCCTTGCGAATGTTGCGCAGACTAATGCGCTTCATATGTGGACACAGGTTACAGGGGCGCACGAATTCCACCTCAGGATGGTTCAGCGCCACGTTGTCGCTCATCGAGCATTCGGTCAGCAGGCAAACCCGCGTCGGTTTTTTATCGCCGACGAAATCCGACATGACTGCGGTAGAGCCAGAAAAATCTGCTTCGGCAACCACTTCGGGCGGGCATTCAGGATGGGCCAGGACCGTAACACCCGGCCACGCTTCGCGCATTTCACGTATATCGGCTGGAGTAAACAGTTCGTGCACCTCGCAATGTCCATGCCATGCGATCAATTCGACATCGGTCTCTTTGGCGACGTTCTTGGCGAGATACTCGTCCGGGATCATCAACACGCGCGACACCCCGAGGGATTCCACCACCTTTACTGCGTTGCCCGACGTGCAGCAGATATCCGATGCCGCCTTCACCGCTGCCGAAGTGTTTACATATGTGATCACCGGAACGCCGGGATGGGCTTCGCGCAAAAGCGCAATATCCTCGGGTGTGATGGAATCCGCCAGTGAACACCCCGCCCCCAAATCTGGGATCAGCACTGTCTTATCCGGATTCAGCAGCTTGGCAGTTTCCGCCATAAAATGCACACCAGCCAACACAATTACATCGGCATCAACCTCGACAGCTTCGCGCGCAAGCGCAAGGCTGTCGCCCACGATATCGGCAACTCCATGGAAGATCTCCGGCGTTTGATAATTGTGGGCGAGGATGACCGCATTCCTCTCACGCTTGAGATCAAGGATGGCTTCCAGATCATCTTCAAACAGCATCCATTCGGGTTGCGGGATGATCTGCTTTACCCGGTCGTAGAGGTCTGGAAGGCGAAAATCTTTCATTGGCTTCTCCATTTATACTCGAATCGAGTATATTGAGGTCATGCTTATTCTCGAATCGAGATTATGTCAAGCGAGGTTCAGGACCGGGAGAGAGGTAATCTGACGCCCGACAGCATGCGAGCCTCTAGAATGGCCGGCCTATATCGGAACAGGCGCGCCGGGCGACCACCGGTGCCGCTGGACATTTCACCGGTATCTTCAATCAATTCCTGCTGATCAATCTGGCGGCGAAAATTGGGTTTGTGCAGGTGTAGACCAGACAGCGCTTCGACTGTGCGCTGTAACTGCAGTAAGGTGAAGCTTTCGGGCATGAGCTCGAACACCACCGGAGAGTATTTTATCTTGGCCCGCAAGCGAGATATGCCGGTGGCGAGAATGCGACGGTTGTCCGCTTCCATGTGACGACCGAATTCAGGAGTGTCAACAAGCCCTGCTTCGTACATCAGCTCATAACGTTGCAAAACCAGTTCTTCGTTCCAAGTCTTCCCATTCAAACCAAACAGATAGTCCACACGCTGCAGTTTTAGCGGATCACTTCCTGCCCAAGCTGAGATACGTTTGATAATTTGCGGTAGCTCTTCTGGGCTGCGATCACGATGATCCTCCCACGGGAAGTACTGATACCAGCTACGCCATGCCGGACGTCCAGCACCGGTAGTATCCTGCTCCCGCACCAGACCGAGATAGCTGATCGAGATACGCTGAGAGTTGTCGGCATAACCCGAGCGTGGATCCCGATCCTTGTCTGCAAAGGTATAAAGCTGTTCAAGATATCCCACCGGATGGCCGGTCTGCGCCTCAATCCAGGCCCGCAAGCCGCTTTGCAAGCTGCGGTGTGAAGATTCGAACGGTCCCGAAGGTAGCGCGTTACCGCCACGCAAGGTCATGACACGCGGCTGATCATCAGTCACGGCGATTAGGATTGCGATCAGTTCGGCAGGGGCTAGTCCACTTGGCAAGGAATTTCCTGTTTGTAGAATGTCGCGAAGCGTTGGTTAGAATGTGCGTTCTAACCCAAATTTAGTACCTTGGCTTGAAGAAAAATACAGTGTGACGGGTGCTTCTTCAGAGAACAAGCATTTCTGGCCCAGTTAATCGTCCCACTGTTCTAACATCAGGTTACTACTTTCGGTCCAATGAACCTGAAATACAGTTTCGTCTCACGACTTGAGAAGTGTCGCAAGATATGGGTTCGGGCTGACCAAACAGCCAGTTGAGGTGTTCGTTTCGCTAAAGTAGTTCTCGAACCGGTCTTACATATGATCTTCTAGAGGCTGCCGTTTCCGCAAAGACATTATTGATTACACTAAATACTTCGATTTGCGACACACAGTGTCTTATCGAAATTTGGAAGCGATCATCGCATGTCGCAGCTGAAGTCTGACCACGTCACATTCGACAATTGGGTTGTGAAGCTTCCTCCAATTCGAAGATACCCATCCGACCCGCGGCGCTAAGCGGCCAGTTCTTTGAATCGTTGTACGCAACGAGGTCCAGGAGTGAATTGAAATCTACGGATCGGGACCTCTAGGTATTTTGATATCTTGGCTGATGTTCACAAATTGCAAGTTTCAGAACATCCCAGTTTGAATTTTGCGTCATGCGCTTTGGCTTTCTTAGGCTGAAGATTCTGATCCCGCATTGACACCACGGATGAAAGAGTCCGCGCACGGCGGTAGCAATCCAGCAGTCGTTCGGGCGGGGCATTCTGCTGCTCCGATACCAGCACTACTGGTCGAAAGCTTCTCCCGGTCCAATAGTCAGAAAGAGAGAGGCCCAGGGCAGCAAAACCCTGAGCCAGCTTTCAATCGGACGGTCCCGTCTCAGCCGCCACTCGAGTTTGCTAACCCGGGCTGGGCAAAATCATTGGCGGGTGGTGTCAAATCCTGCGCGCCGGTGCCGGGCATCAACTCGAAACCCAAATCGAATTGATCCAGGGTCGAAGCCAGTTGCGCTACGATCTCGGCGTTGCCCTCAGACTGCGCGGTGCCATCAGCGAGCATCTCGTTCAATCTGCGCTCACCGGTCATGACCTTTTCCAGGTCCGTGCGGCTCAGACTGATCGAAAGATCGGCGTCTTCCGCCACCTGATCGACGATATGAGTCAGAGTGGCATTGCTCATCTCGACAACGATGTTCTCGTCCCGATCGGGGATCGACAGGTTGATGGTGAACTCCATATCGGCGGCTTTGGCGCTATTGACACGAATGGCCAGAAAGTCGAGCCACATCGTGGTCTGCATGGCCTTGATCGTATCGGGACCGGTGGTCTCGATAGTAGCGCCCTGAGGAATACCGTTGCGCAGTTCGAACGCCGCGCCAAGGAACGAGTTGCGGACCGAAGGGCTTTCCTTCTGATACCCGATCTGCTCAAACGCGTCGGCCAACAGGTCCTTGGCGGCCTGGTTCTGTGGTTCGGCGTAGACCAGTTTGTTCAGAATCTCGGTCGCTTCAAGGTATTTGCCGGTGTCGACCAATTCCTGCCCTTTCGACAGGATCGGTTCGGCGCCGCCCATCATCTCGACAAACAGCGGCGCGCTGTCTTCTGGCGACAGAGGTGTGAGCGTGGTGGGGTTGGCATCCCAGTAGCCCAGATAACGGTTTATCACCGCCCGGCTGTTATGCTCGACCGAGCCATGATAGCTGCGTGCGGCCCATTGCTGCTGCAGGCTTTCCGGCACGTCATAGACGTTGTGAATCTGATTGATGGTCACGCCCTTGTTGGCCAGATTCAACACCCCGTTGTTAAGATTGGCGTAAGTGTCACGCTGCGCACGCATCACTTCTTGAATGCGCTCATTTCCGTAACGGGGCCAAGAGTGAGAGGCGAACATCAACTCGGCATCCTGCCCAAACTTGTACAGCGCGTCATTGACATGCTTGGACCAGCTCAGCGCATCGCGCACCAGTGCGCCACGCAAGGTATAGATGTTGTGAATTGTGCCAGTGATGTTTTCCGCCGCCCAGAATGCCTTGAGGTCGGGGAAATAAGTATTCATCTCAGCAGGTGCTTCAGTACCCGGTGTATTCTGGAAGATCATACGCACGCCGTCTACGATGATCTCTTCATACGCGTCCGAGACATAGCGGGTCGGTTCGATCAGGCCCGTGGTGCCAGCCGAGATGTTCTTGCCGATGGACTGATCCACATGGCCGAACGGGCTGCGCGGCAGCAATACACCGTATTGGAAAAACAGACGGCGGTTCATCACGTTGCCCGCATAGACGTTTTCGGAAACCGCATGTTCCATGAAACCTTCGGGCGCGATCACCTCCACGCCGTTGGCCACGTCCTCATCGGTGATCACTCCGCGCACACCGCCATAATGGTCGGCGTGGGAATGCGAATAGACAACCGCCTTGACCGGAAGTTCGCCCACGGTGTCGTTCAGCAGCTTCAGGGCGGCGGCGGCGGTTTCTTTCGACGCCAGCGGGTCAAAGATGATCCAGCCGGTATCGCCACGAATAAAAGTGATGTTGGACAGATCGAAGCCGCGCACCTGATAGATGCTGTCGTCGAGAATCTCGTACAGGCCGAAATTCATGTTCAGGATCGCCTGACGCTGCAACGACGGGTGGATCGAGTCGAACTCTTTGCCCTCGAGCAGATAGTCATAGCTGCCGATGTCCCAGGCGACGGTGCCATCCTCGGTTTTGATCTGGCGGTATTCTGGAACCGCAATTAGCCCCTTGCGGCTTTCTTCAAAGTCACGTTCGTCATCGAACGGCAGGTTATTGCGTAGAGTTTGCTGGAATTCGATCGTGTAATCCGAGGGCAGCTTGCCCTTTGGGTCAAAGTGCTGAGGACCATCTTCCTGCGCGACGGCAAGACCTGAGGTCAGCGTCAAAAGGGTGAAGGTCAAGAGTAAGGTGGTTCGGCGTGGCATATATAATCGGTTCCTATCATGAACGCTTCAAAAGAGATCGCAGCGCAGGAGGTCTGACGGGACGAACCACGAGGTTGAAATTCGTCCCGCCGGTGCATTGACCTCCAGAAGTGCCGAGATGCGCGATCTTTTGGAAGCCGGGTGCCTGCCTGTACGACCAGCAGTGCGGCCCTCTTATCCGCAGAATTTTTCCCGAGAAGTGCAAACATGTTGCCACCTGTCGAAAAACACATGTATCAACGAGGCCAACATAATGGTTTTCCTTGGTTTTCCCGAGGCAGAGGGATATTGAAGTGGATACTACCGAGCGCGAAATTCGGGTACAGATGCAACGTATCCTGGATCATCCGGATTTCACCGCCAGCCCCAAACGCCGCGCATTTCTGAACTATATCATCGAGGAATATCTGGCTGGTCGTTCAGATCAGATCAAAGGCGTGTCGATTGCCATGTCCGTCTTTGACCGCGACGAAAGCTTCGACCAGCAGGTCGATCCGATTGTCCGACTTGAGGCGCGGCGACTAAGGCAGGACATTGACACCTACTATGCCGGACCCGGTCGGGGCGATCCGATACGTCTCACCATACCCAAAGGAGGATACGCGCCGCGGTTCGAAAAATCTTCACTGCCCAGCCTTGATCAGGCACCTGCTGACGCCCGACCCAATGCCGGGCTCAGAGGGCGACGACGCGCTGGGATTGGACTGGCTGTCGCCTTTGGCCTGGCATTGTTTGGGCTGATCTGGGGATTGGCCCGTTCAGGGACGCCCGAGGAACAGGCAAATCACAGCTTGCCCAAAGGACCCGTCGTGGCTGTACTGCCCTTTGAAACTCCGGGAGAGGGCCCCGAGTACCTCGCCGATGGTCTTACCCGGCAGTTGACGACCGAGTTGATCCGGTTCCGGGACATCTGGGTCTTGCCCCTTGGCAGCACACTGCATTCTGGTGAAACCGAGATTGATACGGCGAGCTTGCGTACAGAATTCAACGCTGATTTCGCGCTGGAAGGCAGTGTGATGGACAGGGGCGACACCTTGCGCCTGTCCGCACGCCTCATTGATCTGAAAGACCGAAGATATATCTGGTCGCAAAGCTATGAGGTCAGCGATACCTCCAAGGAGATCTATGCGGTACAGGACAGCATTATCCGAGATGTAATGGGTAAACTGGCCGGGAAATACGGGCTACTGACGCTTGGCGCGATGCGAGATGCCGATAGAATTCCACCCAACAATCGCGATGCTTATGACTGTGTGCTTGGTTATTACAGCTATCAGGTAACCATCAATCTGGATCGCCATGCCGAAATCAAATCCTGCATCCTGAACGCGCTTGAGAAGGCTCCGGATTATGCCGAGGCCTGGGCGGTGCTGTCGAACCTGTATCTGCAACAGATACGTTTTGGGCTGGGCGGAAATCGCGAACAGATTCTGGCCGCAGCCGATGCCGCAGCACGCCGGGCGGTCGAGATCGACCCAAATCTGGCGGCGGGACATCTGATGATGGCCAATATGCGGTTCGTGCTCGGTGATTTTGCCGGGTTCCGCGAGGCCGGGCAACGGGCGATTGACCTGAATCCGAATGACACCGACATTCTGGCCCATTACAGGATGCGTCTGGCGTTCAGTGGCGAATGGGACAAAGGACTTGCTATTGTAGACCGGGCAATCGCTCTGAACCCTGTGCATCCTCAGTGGTATCTGTTTCCGCGGGTTTTTTACGAGTTCGACCAGGGCGACTATGAAGCGGCGCTGGCACAATTGGAACAAATCGATATGCCAGGTTTCTTCTGGACCCATCTATGGCAGGCCGCGCTACACAGCAAACTGGGAAATGGGGAACAGGCCCAGGCGGCCCTACGCAGTTTGTTGGTTCTACGCCCAGATTTTTCATCTGTTGCATCGGATATACTTGCCATTTGGCAACTTGACGCCACTTTTAACGAGAAACTGTTGGCCAGCCTTCAGAAGGCTGGTTTGTCAGATTCTTGACCGGCTTATCCAGTTTCCGCACACCTATTCATCGGTGGGCTTCACTGTTATCTGGAATCGCATCACCCTTGTACGCAGCAATAAGCAAACCACGTCAGATGGCTGACTTTAAATCATCAGATCGTCGTTCGATTTTCTAGCTTTCACGCAAGCGGGCCAACGGTCGCTGCCGGTCCATGTCTGGAATGGTTTGTCAGAGTTGGCGCATTTTGGGGACGGCCTTTTACGTAGTTTCGGCATTGCAAAGCACTTTGCTCATCGGTGCTCAACATGCGGAAGTTGATTACCTGTAGCCTGAAAGAAGCGCGCTTCTGGGTGGGATATGTCAATTCGATGCGCCAAAATGCAAGGCAATCGAGACGCGTCTTCGGAAGATCTGCGCGACACAGTTCACCCACCCAATCAGGCCGGTTTCTTTATCTGTTACAACTGAAACGTTTATTCGGCATCAGAGCACTCCTTCTCTGGTCAGAGTTTGCCCCAAATTACGAACTCTGTTCGGACCCTTTTCTGAGTCACGGCCAAGGCCCCTTTCGATAAACCACTGAGTAATCTGCAGCCATTACTAGCCCACCACTCCGTGACCACGCACCTGCATGCAGTTCACAAGCACATGACGCCGCGCCATTTCGTCATTGTACTGGCCGCGCACAGATCCGACTATGCCACCTGCGATCGCACCTCCGATGACATCTTCCTTCTCGCCAACAACCCAACCAGTGACCGCGCCATCAATAGCGCCGAACGTAGCATCCATTTTACGCTGCCCGGGATTGAAACTCGCGGCCATCAATCGGCATTCAGCCTCATCTGTGTAGAAGGTCGCATTCCTGGTTCCGTCAACCATCAGTGGCTTCTGCATCGGGTACTGAGTGCATGCGGTAAGACCGATGAGAGCAACAAAAATGAACTTTTTCATCGCAGCTTTCCTTTCGGGAATCGAAGTAATTGCTTGGCGTACACGCTAAACTTGCCTGCCTAGGCAAATCTCATTTAGGAAGTTTACGATTGTCGAAAAATAGCCCCGCCATTTTACGCAGCGTAAAATTGCATTTGTTTCGCTGGCTCGGACGCAAACTTCTCTGGCGCATGAATGCAGCGCCTTTCTTGCGCAGCTAAGTTGGCTAAATAGGCAACTAGATTAACGCGAAAAAACCGTCGGCCGAGCATGCCGAAGGCGTGACGGCACGCAGCCGCGTAGGGCTGCGGCACAAGAAAGTCGGCGGCCCGAAAGTCCTTTTTCAATTTTTATAGGGTCTTCTATTCAGCCGCGTAACGCTCCATGTCGGCAAGGCGCGTGTATCCGTCCCGCGTCTGTGGTGTTTTAATGCCTAGAATATTTCCGGCGATTTGGGTCCGGAGAATCTGTGCGGTCCCGCCGCCGATAGTGAACATGCGCACATCGCGATACATCCGCTCCAGAGGTTCACGATCGCTGTAGCCGCGCGCGCCGAACATCTGCAGCGCATCGCTGACCACCTTAATAGCCATCTCGGACGCAAAAAGCTTGGCGCGGGCGGCCATGGTCATATCGGGATACTGACTGCCGTTTGGGCCACGCGATCGTGCCGCTTCTTGGAGCAGCAGCCTGGCTGCATGAACTTGCGTGTCCATATCGGCCAGCATCCATTGAAGCCCCTGGAATTCTGCAAGCGGGCGCCCGAACTGTTCACGTTGAACGAGGTAGCGTTTTGCATGTTCAAGTGCCCCTGCCGCAACACCCATAGCAACTGCTCCCGCACCGACGCGTTGCGAATTGTAAGCGTTCATCAGGTCGGCAAAGCCACGCTTCAATCCTGAAGGCGGTTTGACCAGCCATTTCTCGTTGATCTCGACATTTTCGAACCGCAATTCTGCTTCGGGCATACCGCAAAGGCCCATCGTGTATTCGCGACCCACCACGGTGAACCCCTTGGGCGTATCTCCTGACATCGGGTCGGCAAACAGAATGAAACCGCCAATCCCCTGATCGACGCCTGCCTCATCGAGCACGCGGGCAAAGATCAGGTACAGCTTCGAGACCCCTCCACCAGTGATCCAATGCTTGGACCCGTTGAGGATGTATGTGCGACCCTGTTTCCGCGCGGTAGTCTGCATATCGGTCGCGGCACTTCCCGAGTCAGGTTCGGTTATGCAGATCGCAGGCTTATCTCCTGCCAGGACATGCTGAGCACAGAAAGCCTTCTGCTCGTCATTGCCGTACCCCATGACCGCACTGATGCCGCCCATGTTGCCCTCGACAACGATGCGGGCGGTCAGGGTGCAGGTTTTTGCGATCTCTTCCACCACCATGGTGACATCCAGAAAACTCGCGCCCTGCCCACCATATTTCTTTGCAATGGTCATACCCATGATGCCAGCATCGGCCAATTCGCCAACATTCTGCCAGCAATACCTGCGCGATCTGTCCCAATCTGCGGCACGTTTCTCAAATTCTGGGGCCAGTTCTTTCGCAACGTTCACAAGCGGATGCGGCATGCGTGTCCCTCGTCTCTGTTTCTTAACAGAATACGCTTGCAGTAATACAACACAATCGAATAAAATTGGATATCTAATCCAATATACCTTAACTTATGCAGACACGTTCTCTCAGAACCCTCATACGGGTCTCGAATGTCGGCTCCTTTGCGAAAGCGGCCGAGCAGCAAAACATGACATTGTCTGCACTTTCAATGCAGATGAAGGCGCTTGAGGCGGAGCTTGGCGTCGACCTCTTTGACCGCACCGTACGACCACCGCGACTTACGCCAATCGGCCGGAGCGTCGTCGAGGCAACGATCCCGCTCCTGCAGCACGAAGACAGCCTTCTCAAAATCTGTCGCCCGACGGACACGCTTGTCGGGCATTTCCGAATAGGATTTGTCACAACTGCTGCCGTTCGCTTGCTGCCGAACTTCCTGAACAACGCAAAACGTCAAACACCGCAAGCGACCTTCTCATTCGAAACCGGCCTGTCCAAGGTTCTACAAGAAAAGGTTGTAAGCGGTCAGCTTGATGCCGCCCTTCTTACCGATGCAGAAGGTGTTCCCGACACGCTTGCGGAAAAGGTGCTTCGAGAGGAACCCTTTGCCTTTGCAGCCCATAAGAAATTGCTGAAAGACGGCCTCGCGGGTTTATTGAATGCGCAGCCCTTCTTTCACTTTATGCCCGACACCGGGATCGGAAAACTCATTGCTGGAGAGATGCTTAAGCACAAAAGACCAAAGGGTTCCGAAACCATTGTCCTTGATAACCTTGAAGCGATTATGGAATGTGTTTCGGCAGGGTTGGGTTTTACGCTTCTGCCTGTCCCCGATGTTTTGCGGTATCGGTCTGACGACGTCAAAAGTATTTGTCTTCCACAATCGTCGGCTCGGAAACTTGTTCTTGCGACCGTGCGCAAGGGCGCTCTGGCTGGAAGTGAGGCGATGCTTGCCGCGCTATTCTCGACAGGCGAGGCCGTCGCTGCGGGCGAATAAGAAACACCTTTCCTGCACTCGCGGCTTCGGCTGGATCGACTAAGGTCTTGAAACCCTCTTTTGGATTCACACAAGAACGACCGGAACCGGCCTTGGATAAACCGTTTAGATGCTGCGATGCAGCCTGTCGAACTAGCCACTCGCTACGGGAGCGATGGCCGCGTTCACGGGAACACATAAATCGCGGAACAGATCAGGCTATTGCAATTGTAAAAGGCGTGTCCGCCTCGTGCATTTCTCCAAACTGGCGCCGTGATGTCTTAAAGCGCGCTTGACCAATATTGGGGTCATGTTTCCCAAGGTGGATTTGAGCCAATCTCTGCGATCAGAAAATCCATGAATACCCGAACTTTGGGGGATAATACGTTGGACTTGGGATAGATAAGCCATAGAACATTGTCTTCCGTAGCCTC
Source organism: Ruegeria sp. C9 (assembly GCF_056537585.1). Classification (NCBI taxonomy): domain Bacteria; kingdom Pseudomonadati; phylum Pseudomonadota; class Alphaproteobacteria; order Rhodobacterales; family Roseobacteraceae; genus Ruegeria; species Ruegeria sp. C9. The sequence continues at coordinate 561,960 of NZ_JBQFRU010000001.1, read as the reverse complement.
AAAGTCTGGCAGAATTTGCAACAACCGGCCCGATTTCAGGTGATCATACACGCTCCACAGTGCGTTCAGGGATATTCCGGCGCCGGCCAGAGTGGCGCAGACCTGGCTTTGGCCGTCGTCTATGATCAATTGACCCTTAGCCACCGCTGGGTCAAATGCGGCTTTCTCACCTGCCTGACCCGTTAGCGTGCGCAGTTGGCGATTTTGGAAAGCGATCAGGTGGTGGCTTTTCAGATCGGCAGGTGTTTTGGGTGTGCCGTATGTGTCAAGATAGTGCGGCGCGGCGCACAGTATGCGTCGGTCATCAGCCAATTTTCGGCCTTTCAGGCTTGTGTCGACAAGCGGCGCATTTCTTAGTGCAAGGTCGTAACTCCCCTCGATAAGATCGAACTGCACATCCGACAGGCGCAAATCGAGCGTCAGATCGGGGTGCTGTTGAAGAAATTTCGGCAGGATTGGAGCAATGTAGAGCTGAGCAAAGGTGCTGGGTGCAGCGAAGCGCAATGTACCGCGGATGGTCGCTGTTTGTTTGCCCAACGCCGTAAGTGCCGCCTCTTCCTGCGCAATAATCTCTCGGGCGAAGGGCAGGAAATCGGCACCTTCAACAGACAGCGACACCTTGCGCGTTGTGCGATGTAACAGTTCGGATCCCAGGCTTTGCTCCAACTTGGCAAGCTTTGCGCTCGAGACAGCTGGAGCCATGCCCAAAGCGCGCCCCGCCGCACTGATGTTCAGCCTTTCTGCCGCCGCTACAAACAATCTCAGCGCGTCTGTATCAAGCCCCATTATATCGCAAACCCGAATTATCAATCCATGAATGGGCAGTTTATACGCAAATAGATTAGCGTTAAATCCCCTTCATGGATGCAACTCGGCATGGGAAGGAGGCGCAGATGACGCGGACAGCCACAGTCAACTACCACGTTCACAAGCCCTGGCGGCAAGCCTTTGAACTAGATGCAGGCGGGATTGCTGGTAATTTGATTTCGCCCGAACTGGCCAGCACGGCTGTTGCATTGACAGATGCCCGCACCACGAGCAACACAGTTACATTTGCGTCTGATGCTGTTGAGTTCGCGCTGCTGGAAACGCAGGTACAAGATTTTACCGGCGAGGTCTGGAAACCGACATACGATGCGGAACTAACGGCAATGCTCTCGAACAAGTTAGGTGCGCGCGAGGTTGTGGTTTTTGATCACACGGTTCGGATAGATGACCCAGGAGCGACGCGCAAACCCGCGCGCAACGTCCACAGTGACTATAGCAAGGACGGAGCCGAACAGCGGCTTGTCGATCTTTTGGGTGCCGAGGCCGCAGCGGAGTGGGCGCGCGGTCACTATGCTTTTGTTAATGTGTGGCGCCCTGTGGATCATCCTATCAACTCAGCACCCCTGGGCTTTGTTCGCCCGTCATCAGTTGAACCGTCTGATTGGATTTTATTGGACCTGATCTATCCCGACCGCAATGGGCAAATAATGGGGCTGGTAGGAAACCCCAGGCATGAATGGATTTATCAATCGAAGATGACGCCAGATGAGGTCGCGATCTTCAACATCTATGACAATCAAGGTGCTCCGTCGATCGCGCATAGTGCGCTTGATATGGTCGAAGATTCAAACGTCAACACCGTTCGCAAAAGCATCGAGAGCCGCACCTTGGTGCGCTATTAAAGGAGAGCCGGACATGTTGGATAAAATGCAGCCTGCTGATTTTGCCCAAATCAACGTGGCCTATAACCGGGTATTTCGACCGGGACGGCTGAGCGTTGGCCTTGTGTTGCCGCTCGAAGCATATGCAGTCGGTGCAGAGCCGACGCTTCGGGCTCATCTGGAAGCGGCTCGGAAAGCGGAGAACCTCGGGTTTGCATCACTTTGGCTGCGCGACGTGCCATTCAACGTTCCAAGCTTTGGTGATGCAGGACAGATTTTCGATCCATTTGTCTATCTGGGTGCGCTTGCTGCGGTGACGGACCGAATTGCCCTTGGAACGGCGAGCGTGATCTTGCCATTGCGTCACCCCGCTCATGTAGCCAAGGCGGCGGCGAGCGCGGACGTGCTCTCGGGCGGACGGTTGCTCTTGGGTGTAGCCTCCGGGGACCGGCCTGAGGAGTATCCGGCTATGAACCAGAGCTATGATGACCGCGGGGCACGTTTCCGCGACAGCTTTGACTACATCCGCGCCGTTGGATTGGACTATCCCGAGCGTGAAAGTGCACAGGGTACGCTGTCTGGCGGGATTGACCTGCTGCCAAAGCCGCATGGGACCCGCCTGCCGATGATTATTACGGGTGGTAGCCAGCAATCCCCCGATTGGGTGGCGCAGAACGGCGATGGTTGGATGACCTATCCGCGCAATGCGACTGCCCAAAGGCAGGTTATAGCGCACTATCGGAGGCGCGGGAATGAAGCCGGCCAGCCAGACAAGCCTGTCATGCAATCCCTGTATATCGATGTCGTTGCCGATCACGCCGCACCACCGCGCCCGATCCATCTTGGGTTTCAGTCTGGCACCGATTTCCTGCGTAGCTATTTACGTGAAATAGAAACGCTTGGGGTCAATCACGTTGCACTGAACCTACGGTTCAATCAAGCGCCCATCGATACAACGCTCGAACACCTGGCGGATACCGTACTGCCCGACTTTTCCTAAAGGATCAGATCAATGACCAAGACTATACTCATTACAGGTTCAACCGACGGCATTGGTTTGCTCACGGCAAAGAAGCTGGCCGCCGATGGACACAAAGTACTTCTGCATGGACGCAGTACCTCCAAATTGGACAGCGCGGCCTCCGAAGTCGGCGGCGATGTCGAAGCTTATACCGCTGATCTGAGCGATCTGTCCGCAGTGCGAGAACTGGCTGAAAGCGTAAAGGCCAAACATGACAAACTGGACGTGTTGATCAACAATGCAGGTGTGCTGAAAGCTCCGCAAACCGTGCTTGCGAATGGGCAGGACATCCGCTTTGTCGTCAACACACTCGCACCCTATTTGCTCACAGAATTGCTGATGCCCATCATTCCCGCCGACGGGCGCGTCGTGAACCTGTCATCGGCAGCGCAGGCCCCGGTGAATATAAATGCACTGGAGGGCAGTGTACCGCTGGCTGATATGGAGGCTTATGCGCAAAGCAAGCTGGCGATCACCATCTGGACCCGGGAATGGGCCAAATCTCTGTCCGATGCACCCGTCATGGTCGCGGTAAATCCGGGATCGCTGTTGGCCTCAAAGATGGTGAAAGAAGGATTCGGCCTAGCCGGGAACGATATGAACATCGGCGCTGATATCCTGATTGACGCAGCATTGGGTGATCGGTTCGCTGATGCGTCAGGTGCCTATTTTGACAATGACAGCGGTGCCTTCGCGAATCCACATGCCGCAGCACTGGACAAAGCACATGTTGCCGACGTCATGAACTCGATCAGAGGTTTGATTAACCAGACCAACTGACCCGCGCTGCGCTAAATCCAGACGCGCTTCCAACTTTAACCTCCCTTACCCCTCGCGCGTGCCGCGTCGAGGCCCAAGAAAGGACTGTCTGATGAAATATGAGAGCTTTCAAACCTTTGACGTTGCTGTTGAAAACGGCATCGCAACAGTCACATTCAACTTTGGCACCGTAAACGTGCAAGGCCAGGAAATGCTGGCCGACCTCAACAGTCTGGCCATGCGGCTAGAGCGAGACCGCGAAACCAAGGTCGTGATCTTTCAATCCGCCAACCCGGAAATCTGGGTCTGCCACTACGATACCGAGCTGCTCAAGGATATGTCGACTGAGGCCGTATCCCGCGAGGACGCACAGCTTTTGGACCTTCAATCGGTCTGCGAGCGGATCAGCAAGGTGCCACAAGCCACCATCGCAAAGCTGGAAGGGTTCGCACGTGGTGGCGGACACGAGTTGGCGTTGGCGCTCGACATGCGATTTGCGGCGCGGGGTAAGTACAAGTTCATGCAGATGGAAGTTGGAATGGGCATCCTGCCTTGCGGCGGCGGTGCTTCGCGCATGGCACGTCAAACCGGCCTTGGAAAAGCGCTTGAGATCATCCTGAGCGCACAAGACTACGATGCGGATGATGCAGAACGTCTGGGCACCATAAACAAGGCTTTGGAGCCAGATGAGATTGGCCCGTATGTGACAGCGCTCGCCGAGCGGATCGCAAAATTCCCGGCAGAGTCGATCAATGCCTGCAAGCAGATGGTCTATGAATCCATTGACAAACCAATTGATGAAGCGCTGAAGGCCGAAGCCTATTGGCTGTATCAGGCCACAAGCAAAACCCCGGCGGTCAAACGGTTCACCATCGCGGATGAACAGGGTCTGGAACACGACATCGAAAACCAGCGCAAGTGGGGCGATCTGGTTATGCAGGTTCAGGATATCAACTGATCCGTCCTCCAACACAATGATCACGTCAGGCGTGCGCTGTTCAAAGCCGCGCCTGACACTTCGCTAAAAAAGGAATATCCCAATGAAAGCAATGGTTCTGAACGCCTACGGACCCGATGCACCGTTCGAGCTTGTAGAAATGCCTGACCCGGTCGCAACGTCTGGGCATGTAGTCGTCAAAGTGGCCGCGGCCAGCGTCAATACCGTCGATACAATGATCCGAAGCATGGGCGCGGATCTACCTCTGTCCCCCAATTTGCCCGCGGTCCTTGGCATGGATTTTGCTGGCACAATCACAGCCGTTGGCGAAGGTGTTATAGGTTTTTCCATAGGCGATGAGGTGTATGGCTGCGCCGGTGGTTTGATGGACCTCCCTGGTTCGCTAGCCGAGTACATCAATGCGGATGCCCGCCTGATTGCACACAAACCCAAGACGCTGAGCATGCGAGAGGCCGCGGCGCTGCCTCTCGTAGGCATCACCGCCTACGAAGGATTGACCCGCGCCGGTGTCGGCGAAGGGCAGACCGTTCTGGTTCAAGGCGGTGCCGGTGGCGTTGGTCATGTTGCCGTTCAAGTTGCGCGCCACTTTGGCGCAACCGTTTCGGCAACAGGTCGCGGAGCAGATCAGTTAGCCCTGATCGAGGGTCTCGGTGCGCGCCCGTTGGATTTCACAACCCAAAAGGTCGAGGACTACGTGGCCGAACACACTGATGGCGTGGGCTTCGATGTGGTGTTTGATAGCGTGGCTGGGCCTAACATGACGAACTCGTTCAAAGCGGCCAAGCTCAATGGCCAAGTCGCCTCAACCGTCGCGATGGTCGAGATTGATCTGACACCTGTGCATTTCAAAGGTCTGTCTCTGCACGTCGTCTTCATGCTGATCCCGATGATGCATGATGTCGGGCGTCAATCCCATGGTGACATCCTGAAAACTCTGGCGGAAATGGCGGACGCGGGCCAACTCAAACCAATTGTTGACGAACAGAGGTTTGGGTGGACCAATGTCGATGCAGCCTATGAGCACCTGACAAACGGAGCGGCGGTCGGGAAAGTTGTTGTAGAGCTGTGAACGGAACCGGCCGGGATTGGTGCGCAGAGATATAATTGTGCACCATTCCAGTAGGGCCTGATATTGATATCGACCATCAGTACTCAGCCAAGCTGAATGCAAGTTGCAGCTCAGATTGCTATGAACTCAAAGCACTGGTCGGAGCTGACGCAGCACATGGATCCCCTCCGCTGCTGGCGATACTAACTGGTACCGCCATTGCGGTTTCCAGTCCCAAGAACCTTTACTTCCAGCCAGTGGAAACCAAATGCGATCACGCCCGCGACGAGAATATAGAATACGGCCAACAGGATGAGCGGCTCGTAAATAATGAAAGTGTCGGAGCGCACACGTGAAGACACGGCGTAAATGTCGACGACAGTGATCGTCGCAACCAATGGAGTTGCTTTGAGTTGCAATATGGTTTCACCGCCCAATGTCGGCAGGACGTTGCGGATAGCCTGCGGCAACCAGATACGGCGAAACATGGTGAAACGTGGCATGCCAAATGCCTTGGCTGCCTCAAGCTGACCCTTGGCGACCCCTTTGAAGGCACCGCGCATCACCTCTCCTTCGTAGCCGGCATAGGACAACGTCAGCGCCAGTACTGCATAAGGCCAGGCCTGCCGCAAATAGGGCCACAACTCGGAAGAGCGTATCCAAGGGAACTGCGGAAACAAAGACCCAAGCCCATAATACAATAACCAGAGTTGCAGCAGCAGCGGTGTGCCGCGGATGATAGTGCAAAATGCCTTGGCCGGGGCGGCAAGATACCAAGGCCCAACCGCCTGTGCCAATCCAAGTGGAACGGCGAGTAGGAAACCCAAAACTACGGTGACCACCAACAGCCAGATTGTCGTCCAAATGCCCTGAAGGGCGAGCGGCGCATATTTCGGGATCCAGTCCCACTGAAGAGAGACGGCGCACCAGACAACGATTCCAGCGAATATCAGCATCATCACAATGCGATGTGGTTGCATCAACGATCTGAAATCAATCATCTGCCCCCTCCTTTAAGGGAGGGTTGGCCGCGACGCGCCCATTTCTCAATCCGAGCGAAGATGCCGCCCGAACACAGCGTTACCATGAGATAAAGAAATCCCGCTGCCAGAAAGAAAGTAAAATAGGCGCGTGTGCTGCTTGCAGCCTGGCGGGTTTCCAGTGTCAGTTCATTAAATCCCACAACAGCGAGCAACGCGGTATCTTTGGTTGCAATCAGCCACAGGTTGGCAAGACCTGGCACGGCGAAGCTCATCATGGCCGGGATTGTCACGCGGCGCATGGTCATAAAGGCGGGCATACCGTAGGATTTGGCGGCTTCGATCTGACCGGGCGGAACCGCCTGAATTGCGCCGCGCAAAATCTCGGTCGCGTAAGCACCCTGGACAACACCCAGCACCCATATGCCTGCGCCAACACCACTGACCTCAACCCGACCCCCGCCCATTGCGGCGGAGATTTTGTTTATGATGTCAGATCCCACGTAATACAGGATCAGTATCAGGACCAGCTCGGGCACAGCCCGGATCACCGTCGTGTAGATGGCGAGAAGATCGCGCGTGACCTTCCCGCCATAGAGTTTGCCATAAGCTCCGAACAATCCGATCACGAGACCGAGGGCATAAGCGCCGAAAGCGATCTGCAATGAGTGGGACAATCCGCGCAGCAGATTGGCCCCCCATCCCGGCGGCGAGAGCGACAAAAGCTCTGCGCTCTGCGCCAATCCAAGTGAATCCAACAGTCCGTTCACAGCAGCGGCTTAGTAAATGCTGGCCGAGAAATAGTTCGACGTGATCTTCTCGTGCGTGCCATCGGCAAGAATTGCGGCGATGCCTTTGTTCAGCGCCTCACGCAGGTCATCTTGCCCTTTGCGCACGCCAGCCCCAACGCCGCGTCCCAGAATAGCGGGATCATCTGCAACGGCGCCTTTAATTTCACAGCAAGCGCCCGCATCCGAGTTTACAAAGTCGGCCATGGCGATGCTGTCTGCTTGAGTTGCATCAATACGGCCTGCGAACAGGTCCTGATTGGCCTCATCCTGTGTCTGATAAACCCGCAGTTCAGCATCCTTGAAATATTCCTGCGCATAGGCCTGGTGGATGGTCGAAGCCTGAATGCCAACAACTTTACCCGCCAGCGACTCCGGTGTCGCTTCGATATCCATCGATTTGTCCGCAACGATTACAGCGGGTGTGTTGTAGTAAGGATCGCTGAAATCAATGGTTTTCAGCCGCTCCTCGGTGATCGACATAGAGGCCATGATGGCGTCGATTTGCTGCCCGGTCAGCGATGGGATGATACCGTCCCAGGCTACAGGCGTTATAACACAGTCCAGTTCGGCAGCTGCACAGACGGCATTGATAACATCGATCTCCCATCCAACCCAGTTGCCTGAGCTGTCAAGCGAAGCGAATGGTGGATAAGGTTCAGCCGCGATACCGATCTTGACCTCTTCGGCACTGGCGACACCAACTGAAAGGATGGCGGCGGCAACTCCGGACGCAAGCAGTTTCTTAAGGTTCATTTTGTTACTCCCTTTTGGTTCATTAGTTTGTTTTGACTGAATCAGGCGACCGAGCTGAGGAACTGCCTCAACCGCTCTGATTTTGGATTACCGAAGACCTCGGCAGGTGGACCCTGCTCTTCAATGCGGCCTTCGAAAAGATAGACAACGTGGCTGGCAACTTCGCGCGCAAATTTCATTTCATGGGTGACGAGCAGCATGGTGCGTCCTTCACCAGCGAGATCACGGATCACGTTCAAAACTTCGCCGACCAACTCGGGGTCCAGCGCCGATGTGGGCTCATCGAAAAGCATCACCGAAGGATCTACGGCAAGCGCACGGGCAATGGCGGCGCGCTGTTGCTGACCGCCAGATAGATAGGCCGGAAAGGTGTCGGCCTTGTCACCAAGCCCTACCCTTTTCAACAGGTCGTGCGCCCGCGAGATAGCCTCTGCCTTTGGCACCTTTAGGACATGTATCGGCACTTCGATCACGTTCTCCAGAAGCGTGCGATGCGTCCACAGATTGAACTGCTGAAAAACCATTGCCAGCCGCGTTCGGATACGCTCGATCTGGCGGCGGTTCGCGGGGCTACCATCGGCGTGCATTTCAACCAATTCACCGCCTATGGTGATTTTTCCCGAGCTCGGCGTTTCCAAGAAGTTGATACAGCGCAGCATGGTGGATTTGCCCGAGCCTGACCCCCCGATGATTGCGACAACGTCCCCCTTGTTGGCAGTCAGGGAGACACCCTTCAGGACCTCTAGCGCACCAAAGGATTTGTGCAGGTCCTCAATCTTTATCGCCTCAATGGACGCAGTGGCTTCGGGTGTGGGTGATGCTGCTTCGGCTGTGTCCATATCCAACAATCTTCTGATTTCAGCTTGCAGTAAGCCTCGAATCTCGCAATTATGCAAGTGTATAATAACTCCATGCCATGGATGACACTGACGTGCAGGACGACAGCCGCAAATTTAAACGTGAATCTGCTGAGTTTCGGCGCGAGGCGCTGATATTGGCGACTTTGGACCTGATCGCCGAGATGGGCGTCCGCGGTGCCACGGTGCGTGAGATTGCAGCCCGCGCGAACGTGACCCAAGGGTTGATCCGTCATTATTTCTCTTCAAAAGAAGAGTTGGTTCAAGCGGCGTATGAGCACCACATGAATACGCTAACCGATCAGACAGCAGCTTCGTCAGGAATGGGAAGCCCGGTATCTCAGTTGACCAACTTCGTTGACGCGTCGCTACGACCACCAATCGTTGATCCAAGCGCCGTGGCGTTGTGGGCCAGCTTTCTTAACAAGGTGCAACATGATTCAAAAATGCAGCGCATTCACCAGCAGACCTATAACTATTTCCGGGGTCACCTCGAGGAGCTGATCGTCGCCGCATTGCAGGAAACCGGACGTTCAGTCGCTGCGACGGAGGCAACGCAACTGGCCATTGCTTGCAACGCGGTAATCGACGGCCTTTGGCTGGAAGGCGGTGCGCTTCCGGACGCGTTTTCCGAAGGGCAACTGGCGCAGATCGGCTTGGACTCGGTAAGCGCCATCTTAGCGATACCATTGAACAAAGAGGCGGAGCAGCCATGAAGACCACATCTGTGACTGAGCGTTTAGCGGGGTTGGGTGGTGCCAAATGGGGTGTACACCTGAAAGCACGCGACCTTATCAAAGCCGGAGTGGATATCGTCGAAATGACGATTGGAGAACCGGATGTGCCCGTGCCAGCCGCATTGGTAGAAGCCACCGTAACCTCCTTGCGGGCACAACGGACAGGGTATTCCAACGGGCGCGGTGAAGCCGGACTGCTTGACGCGCTTGCTGCTCGCTATTCAGCCTCTCGTGGGCGGCCCTTCGGACCCGAGAACTTTTTGTGCTTTCCCGGGACGCAAACCGCCCTTTTCGCAGTGATGTCCGGGATTGCAGAGGCCGGAGACGAAGTTTTGGTTGGTGATCCGATGTACGCGACATACGAAGGAGTCGTGCGTGCATCCGGGGCGGATATGGTGCCTGTGCCGCTTCGGCCAGAGCACGGGTTTCGCATGCAAGCCGAAGATATTGCTGCACGCATCACTCCACGCAGCCGCGCCATTCTTCTGACAACGCCACACAACCCGACAGGTGCAATTCTGACTACCACGGAAATTGCCGAAATCGGGCAGCTCGCCATGGCGCACGATTTATGGATCATCTCGGACGAGGTCTATGAAGAACTGATCTTTGACGAGGCCGAATTTGCTTCACCATTGGCTGACCCGAAACTGGCGGATCGTGTCATAGGTGTATCATCCATCTCGAAATCACATGCTGCCCCAGGGTTTCGTAGCGGTTGGTGTGTCGGACCAGCAGCGTTTTGTGAAGCGCTGCTGCCGTATTCCGAAACAATGCTCTTTGGCAATCAGCCCTTCATCGCGGACATGACCGAAAAGGCAATCCGCGACGGGTCCGAGGTTGCGCCCGGCATGGCCGCTCGTTTCTCTGGCCGCGCCACCCTGCTGGCTGATCGTCTTGAAGCAGAAACGGATCTGACGGTTCATCGCCCAGAGGCGGGAATGTTCGCCCTCATCAACGTTTCTGCCACCGGGTTTGATGGCGAAGCTTATGCGTGGGATCTGTTGCAGGCCGGGGTGGCTGTCATGCCAGGGTCCGCCTTTGGCGACGGTCTGAAAGACTGGGTCCGGGTCGCGCTGACGATTAGTGACGCCGATTTTGCCACAGCGGTTTCTCGCATCATTGATCACGCCAACAGCAAATCACGCGAGGTTGCATGAGCGGAATGACAATCGGTGAAGCTTTGGTTGCCAAGCTTCGCCAAAGAGATGTGACCTGCGTCTTCGGAATTCCGGGCGTTCACACGGTCGAACTTTACCGCGGTCTTGCAGCTTCGGGCATTCGTCATATCACGCCCAGGCATGAACAGGGTGCTGGTTTCATGGCTGATGGCTACGCGCGTGTTTCGGGGAAACCGGGTGTGACCTTTGTGATCACCGGCCCCGGATTGACCAACACCTTGACACCGATGGCGCAGGCGCGCGCTGATTCAATTCCGATGTTGGTGGTCTCTGGTGTCAATAAAACCGCTTCACTTGGCAAGGGCTTGGGACATCTGCATGAATTGCCAGACCAACTGGGGCTGGCCAGAACAGTTGCGTTGGTGTCAGAACAAGTTCCCGACACCAACGCTCTGGACCCGGTCTTGGACCGTGTTTTTCACGACCTTACCAACGGTCGCCCAGGGCCGGTGCATATAGAGGTCCCGTTGGATGTAGCAGCAGAAAAATATCAAAAAACACCAGTCGAGACGCTCGATCCAGCACCCCCGGTCAATCCAGACTTAATCTCACAAGCGGCAAGGCAACTGGCTGAAGCAAATAGAGTTGTCATTCTGGCGGGTGGCGGCGCGAAACAAGCTGAAACCGATTTACAGACATTGGCTGAAACTCTCGATGCCCCCGTCGTGCAAACCGTCAACGCACGGGGCCTGATGCACGGACATCCACTGACCGTTCCGGCCAGCCCCAGCCTCAAAGCAGTACGCGAGCTGATAGAAAGCGCTGATTGCGTTCTGGCTTTGGGAACCGAATTGGGGCCAACCGACTATGACATGTACGCCACCGAGCAAATAGCAGGAAGGTCAGGCCTGATCCGGGTAGATCGCTGCAGCGATCAACTGGCGCGACATGAGGCAGCGCTTACCATTCAAGGTGACGTTAATTTGGTTGTACCGGCGCTGTTTGGGGCATTGTCCAATGAGGCCAAGCAAGACGACGGTGCCGAGCGCGCCAGCAAAACACGCCGCGCCGCCTGGGAGGAAATAGGTCCGGACTATCGCCATCAGGTCGAAATCCTGAACGCCATTCGCTCGGCAGTTCCGAATGCACTGATGGTCGGAGACTCAACCCAACCAATTTATGCCGGCAATCTTTTCTATGACCACGACCGGGCCGGGGGTTGGTTCAACGCTGCAACGGGATATGGCGCGCTCGGCTACGGGATACCCGCTGCCATCGGCGCGTCGATCGCCGATCCGACTGCAAGGGCGATCTGCATTGTCGGCGATGGAGGTGCACAGTTTTCATTGCCTGAAATCATGGCCGCAGCAGATGAAAACCTGCCGGTCACCTTCGTGATCTGGAACAATCATGGATACCAGGAAATTGCCGCGTCGATGCGGGATGTGGGTGTGACCGTCATAGGTTGTGATCCTTCGCCCCCGAATTTTTCTGCATCAGCCAAGTCTTTTGGCATTCCATTCACCAAGGTTCCGGCCGAACCACAGGCTGTCGCGCAGGCGTTGCGCGAAACTGTCGCTTTAGATGGGCCTGCAATGATCGAAGTCATCGCTCCGAAATGTGAACCTCAGAAAGATTGAAACATGTCAGACCCGACCTTTGAGTTCTCCCGCGCCATCACCCGCCGCCCGGCTGCGACCATTGCTGGCGGTTTGCGTGCAAAGGATATTGGAAACCCCGATTTCGAAGGGATGATGGCGGCACATAAGGCTTACGTGGCTGCACTGAAAAGCACCGGGGCTGAAGTGATCGAACTTGATCCCCTTGACGCGTTCCCCGACGCACAGTTTGTCGAAGATACGGCCCTTTGCCTGCCGCAAGGCGCTGTGCTGATGCGCCCAGGCGCACCATCGCGGATGGGTGAGGTGGCAGAAATGGCGCCAAATCTTCGCGCTTGCTACGAGACGGTTCTGGAAATCAACGGCCCCGGCCATATCGAGGGCGGAGATATTCTTGTAACCGGTCGCGAAATTTTGGTGGGCAGATCAGACCGCACTGACGCTGAAGGTGTCGCCGAGCTGTCTAAAATCACCTCCGCGTGGGGCCACAAACTGCGCGAAGTGTTTACACCGGAAGGCGTTTTGCACTTCAAGACAGATTGTTCACTGATGGATGCCGAAACAATCCTGTCTACCCGAAGACTTGATGCATCAGGCTGCTTTGAGGGCTACCGAGTGCTTCATGTTGCTGATGGGGAAGAAGCTGCTGCCAACGCAATCCGCTTCAACAATCTGGTGCTGATGGCTGCTGGCTTCTCACGCACAGCAGACATATTGGATCGTGAAGGGTATGAGATCGTAGAAATTGACAACACCGATTGCGCCAAGCTGGATGGCGGCATGTCATGTCTCTCGCTAAGACTTTGAAGGGTTATTCGCCAACTTTTGGTCATCGGCGGTCTTTTAGTTGGCGAATGAATATCAAGCCGCACGCTATCTGCGACAGCCGGGCCGTTCTAAGAATCGGTTCGTCGCGGCAGGACAAGTCAGCTATGCATATCCGCATCTATGATGGCGCGGATCCGTTGCAAATCCTCAAGTTCGATGCCGGTGATCTCGTCATAAAGGTCGCGAAACTCGGGCTCATCCATCAAAAACTCAATCTTAGCCTGGTGCCAGGCAACAGCTTTTTCGTGTAGCCGCGCAATCTGGGGAATGGCTAGCAACGCTTCCATCGCCACTGACAATCTGGCCAAGTTGCGTTGGATAGTGACGTCCTGATACTGGTTCCAATCCATCCGTATCCAGTAGTTGCGCCCGACAGTGCGATCCACATGCAGGGCCCGTCCGCGTTGACGCTTGACCAAGAAAGACTGCGCAGATCTTAGTGCGTAGTGGTTTAGCTGGACCAGCTCATAGCCGATGGTCTTGATATCGGACCTCCAACCATTCTTTGCCACTTTGTGCGTGATATCCTGACCCGATCCATTGACCCATAGCACCTGTTCGGCTTTTGCTTCTTTCAGCTTATTTGGCCGGTGACAGCTTAGTTTACGATAGGCACGAATATTCCTGGTGGCGGTCTTGAAGCCCCAAGCGGTATGCGGTTTGGGCAGATATGACGGAGCGCATCGGTCAAATTGCGCAATGACCGGCCTGTCCTCGTAGGTCTTTATCCCGGCCGACCCAAATTGCCGCCAGGTCATGGCAATATTGCTGACCCCCTCGGGCAGGCGCTTATAAAGTTCCGGCAGTGTCCCGTTACCAAAGCGGATGTTGATAAACTCATCCACATCAATATGGATAACCCAATCGGCACGTTTGACCACCTTGAGCTTTGCAGACTGGTTCAGAGCCCACTGTTGCGGGGAATTGCCCTTCCATTTGTTGTTGTCGACATGCGTGACCAGACCGGTTTTGGCCAGCGCATCCAGCATCAGATCCGTGCCATCCTCGCAGCCATTGGTATAGATAACAAAGTGATGCACACCGATCGATTGGTGGTATGCAATCCATTCCAATAGGAAAGGGCCTTCGTTTTTCATGCAACCGATCAGCACCGTGCCGCTGGTACCCTCTGGCGGCCTGTGGTCCACCGGCACCGTGTCACCCATGGGTCGACTTTCGTCAAAACTTGTAAGGTCATTGCGCGGCAAGAAGCGACGGGCAAATGGCAGCACTTCTTTTGGAGTGGATTCTTCTTTTGCAGAGGAGGCCAGGGTAGAGAATGCAGGAGGCTGCGCAGTCAGATCATCTGGCCATTCAATCCGGTTAGCTATCGCATCTGCACCAAATTGTGTGGCCCAAATTCTGGCGCGATCAGATCCTGAATCAAGATCAGTCAAAATCAGGATGTCGGCCGCCAATTGCCCCAAAGCTTCGTGGACTCGACCAACAGAGACTTCCGTGGTGAGGTTTTCTGCTAGCCCTGGCATGGCCAAAAGCATGAACCGCGGTCGCTCATTAGCAATCGCACTGGCGAGTGCGGGCAAAAATTCGGGCGGCTCGGCCTTTGCACGTCTTCGCCGCGTAATCTGCGCAAACGTAACCAGTTGCTGCTGCAAACCTGCATTATCGATACTCAAAACAGACGCAACCCCATTGGCTTGGCGCGCCTGATCCCGAGCTGTGTCGCGTATATCCAGGATTAGCTGCATTAGTCAGCGGGCTCTTGATGGATGGGAACCAGCTGGTCGCCAAGGGCTTTTTCCAGTTTTCGGATGGTTCGCCGCCGCTGCCGCCAGAACATTTCTTCCCAGGCCAGATCAGGTGAGACAAATCCTGCATCGGCAAGCATTTTATGCAATCTGGACATGTCAAGCTCTCCAAGTGAATGGCGGTTGGGGCGACCGCGCGAAGCCAATACCCAATCAGTGCGAATGGCATTGGCGACTAAAGGCTCTTGCCCGCAAAAGGCCGCTAGCTGAGCTGAGATATTGTGATGCACCGAAGAAGTGCGGCGCGGGATCATTGCAACCTGCTGATCTGGACGGCCTACCAGAGCAAAAAGATGCAGTGCCGACCCGTCTAGTGCAACGATCTGACGGGCGGCTTTGTAACGCGCGATCTGCTTTTCCATCGGGTGTTGTTCCGGATAGAAAATCTCGTACCCGTTCTGGCGCAAATTCTCTTCGAGAAACTCTTCTCCGATAACGCCACCCCGCCGTATTCCAAGACCTGCGCGCGAGATATAAAGCCGCTCCGGCCCATCAGGGGGAACGTCGGCGCCAAAATTTTGATGGATCAAGGCACGATATTCAGGCGTTCCCGCCACAATCGGACCCAGCCCAAACCCCTGACCGGGCACATGCAGATGTTCTATCTGAGTTGGCTCGGTCACCACTTTGATTGGAAGATCAATACCCAGAAGCGTAAAAAAATTATGCTGCATAGGGCGTGTTTCATCCCCATTGGCGGGTCGCTTGGGGGTAAAGAGGACCCCATCAATATCCTTCGCGATTGCCGGCAGCGGCCAAAGACGTGCGGTGCTTTCAGCCAGGAAATGACCAAAGTGTACCCATAACAGCCCGGCATAAAGCCAGCGACCCGACAATTGCGGCAAAGGGTCTGTTGGCGATACCGGTTGGGTGGTCATGGCACGCTTTCCCCGCCAAAGCGCCCCATGCGCGCAATATTCCCGGTCTTCAGTCAGAACACCGGCTTCCTGCACCGTATCGGAGACTGCGGGCGGAACCACGATAGCCCGCTCAAGTGCAACAAGTTCACGTGACCATCCTTGATCAGGCTGAGGAGGTTGGTTCAGATCATTATCGTTAAGCGTAGACATCTTTGTTCACACCCGGTCAGAGCGACCGGGTCGACAAAGACATGCTTTTAGTCGGTCTTCTGGTGTTAAAGGCCGGGATAGATGATCGGCGAATATCCTTGTGATCTGTAGCCAGCTTCTTTGACATTCGCCTATCCCATAAACTGGACCCCAGATTAATCCAAGATCTGTGTTCGGGCTTCATAACATTCGGCCCTATTCACCCCAGTATTCTGATATGGCCGTACCTGCGCCGCTGCAAGTAATCGTAGTGAAATTTCTACGCCAGAAAAAGTAAAGGCTCCATCCGCAGAAGGACAATCGAATATGTTGACAGTGTCGCAGTTTATCATCCTTGCCTGCAGCGACCGCCATTACTTTGATTGCCAAGTTGTTGTCCGTTGTACTCAATGCAATGGCCGGTTGGGAAACCGTCCGCCATACAACTTGGCACTACGATGTTAGCAGATGAACCCTAGTGTTATTGATTGCGATCGTCCGAAACTTGGACACAGACTGGCGCTTTTGACTTGCCCAGACACTTTAATCTTGGTCAACAGACTTCAGCACATCCTGTGGCATCGCCTTAGAGGGATCGATGTCATGTTTCTTGCATAGCTTGGCGACCTGGCTGTTGGGATGCGGCAAAGGAAACCCACCATCCATATTGTATTTCTTGCGCATGCTTGAGCCGCCAATGTGATGAACCCCCAACGCGTTTTCATCGAGCGATATGCGGGAAAACCGCGGCCGGAAATAATTCAAGCGCATGGCCGTAGGTTCTTGGGAATAGAATGACTCGGGTGGCAGGGCGTGTTTAACTTCACCGTTTTTGCCCAAAAAATAAGAGATAGCCTGAGGCCCGAACGTATAAAATGGCAGCTGCGACAGGTTTTCCAACGGTACCGAGAAAGAGCCGTCTTCATTGGACTTGCCGATGGAAACATCAATATTTTTTTTCCACGGCCAGTCATTGGGGATCACGATCTCAGACCCGTTCATAAAGTCATGCATACCCTGCAATGTTGGAGAACTGTGCGGCAGCCGGAGAGCCGCATTGTTATAATAGCGTTTCTCTTTTGCGAAAATATACGGAATGTCGGGGATCGGCTGCATACACAACATATCGCAATCCATCCAGATTTCGTCGGATTCCCGAAGCATGTTGATCCTGAAAAAATCCGACAACGGGGCATAAGCGCTGTTTCGCTTTTCGTTTCGCCATATTTTTAGGTGGTCAGGTAAGAAAATACGTGCATCCGCATTTTCAACGCCCGGTGGCGTATTCGTGATTTCATTCAAAGAGTACAACTTGACCTTATGGCCGTGATCCACAAAGCTTTTGAGGCAGAGTTGCTCGAAAAAAGTCAGACTGGATCCATGCCAAAACGATGAAATTACTGGAGAAATTTCCATGCTGGATCAATGCCCGTTATATTTTTCGCTTGCTCCGCATTAGCATGGCTCCGGTATTCGATCCACTGGTTTAATGATCCCGATACAAGCGCAATCGTGATGGTGACCCAACCGTCCAATATGAACTGTCTGTAGCGCAGGTCCGTTAGTCAGAATTCTCGCACCTTTGTGTTTCGCGAAAAAGAACGAGCGGTAACGATCAAACTTTAGGGGCTCGCAATAAGCGGTAATTGTTTGGTTACCTCAACTTTGGTCCAGTTTTCTCAGTCCTCCCCGACAAAGGTCGCAAGATCACCCAAACTGTCTTAAATCGGATCGTCCAATAAGACCTCAGGATGCTCTTGCTTAAGGCGGAAAATTCACCGATCAAGGTTGCCACAAATCCAGACTTACTGGGCAATAGAGGAAGCCGGTGACTCTAAAGACGTGCAATCAGCGAATTTGGCTCTTCCCAAACACAGGACTCCTTTGAAGATGGCCACCTGGGGTGTCGTTACCATGGTCAAAGAGCCGCCAGAGCTGGTGGCTATATTTGCTTCCTATTATGCGTCACTCGGCGCGCAAGAGATCTTTATCTTTCTGGATGGTGATGATCCGAAAGCGCGGCAACTTCTGGCTCAGATACCGAACTGTCGCGTTGAAGTGATGGATGACACGTTTTTTCGAAGAAACTGGGACTGTGCTTATCCAGAAAACAGTTTCAGACGCCAAAGACTGATAGCGACAAAAGCCTATCGAGAAGCAACGGTCGATTGGATGCTTTTCCTCGATGCAGACGAGTATCTGCAAGCCGATGATTTTGCGCAAGAGCTTGCTGACCTGCCCTCGGATGTTGATACGATTTCAATTCCTAATGGCGAGCGCGTGTTTTCGACCGAGGACACCACACCCGGACTTTTTGGTGGTCTTATGCTGAAGCCTAAGCACACCCGCGGCTATGTCGCCCGAAGCTTATTCGGAGAAGAACGACTCAAGTACAGCGACAGAGGATTTTGTGCGCATCGTTTCGGAAAAAGCGCCACCCGAACGGGGAAGAACATCAAGTTAGGTGTTCATGCACCACAGCGGTGGAGAGGCAACATCAAGCGACATGTTTCTCAACAATCGGTCATTTGTCACTTTGACGGACTGACCGAAATTCACTGGATGCTCAAATTGCTGAGATATCATGATATGGGAACATATGAATCACCCAAGGGCGGCAACGATTTCCGCTATGAACAGGTCCAATTCCTGAAAAATTCATCTTCTTTGAATGCTGTTCAAGAGCTTCATGACATTATCCGAAAATACGACAAGGACACCGAAGAAAGACTAAGGGGTCATGGTCTTCTCGATGATGTGCAGGTCCGCCCTTTCCGGGGTTTGGATTCCTATTATCCTGACCACGAGTTTGACTTGTCGGTTGAGTGGTTCAACGATGTTCTGAAGATGAATATGTCGGACCTCTATGCGAGATTACCGACATGATGTTTGATGCAAATAGTCTGACCTTATGCAAAACATGCTCTACCGACCGCTCATCCTTGGAATGGAGCAAGAATGACCGAAACGAACCCTGATGTTGCGATCCAGTACCGTGGATTGAAGATACCTTCATCGCCATTTCTGGACGAAACGATTATAAATCTGATCGAGCAGGACAATTATGAAAGCTGGGAAATGGATGGCGCTTTGAGCGTCGTTCAACCTGAGGATCGTATTCTGGAAATGGGCGCCGGGCTGGGTATCGTGAGTGGTGTTGTCGCGCTCGAGAACAAACCAGAGGCTATTCTCAGTTTTGAAGCCAATCCAAATCTAATTCCACACATCCGTCGTTTACATGCCCTAAATGGGCTTTCAGACCGGATCGAAGTCCGGAATGCGATACTAAGCGCCAATCCAAAGGATCCCGACTCTATTCCGTTTCATATTGACGCTTCATATCTAGGGTCTTCAGTTTTTGATAATGAAGGTGAATCAACAACATCAGTGCGCGTAGCTAAAGCGGACTTCGAAGCGGTGAAACGAGAGTTCGCTCCGACGGTTCTTGTGATGGATATTGAGGGGGCGGAACTGGATTTCTTGAGGAATGCGGACCTGTCGGGCATTCGAGCCATTGTTATTGAATTCCATCGCCTCATTTATGGGCACAAAGGTGTCCGGGCCTGTAAAAGGATTCTTTCGAACGCGGGTTTTCTACGGCTGGACGATTTGTCCTGGAGGGTTGTTTGGACCTGCACACGAGATCTTGGCTGAACCGCGTCATTGAGACGAGCATTTTCGAACTATGCGAATTGGCCAAGGCAGTTGAGCGCCCTGAAATGAAACGTTTAGCCGACTTGTGACCAGAATTTGCCCATAGCAATTTATTCGTTGCAACTATGTGCATCTGCGGACGGGAACTTGTGACAGGACCTCAAAGAACTGTTTCTGCCTTCAATCTCGGATCGCGGGGCTGGGTCAACGACCACGATGTCGGCGCTGGGTGTCCCTGTCTTATTGTGCCGTTTTCCGGTCATAGCATCTGGAAACACCACCATTTTGCGACACCGGCGACACCCCGAGTTAACTGCAAAGCTCAAAGCGAAGCCGCACCCATCATACGGTGTGCAACAAAACTGTTGACGAGACCTGATCTCATCAATAATCGGTAACCATCTGTTGGGGTGCCCCTCGGGGCTGAGATGCAGACATGCAAACCCATTGAACCTGACCCGGTTAGGACCGGCGGAGGAAACAGGCATACCGGGCGCCCCGTGTCACAACTCGTGTCACTACGCAGGCTCTGGGTCTTTCCACGCACATCCTGACCATGACAACGAAGGATGTGCCATGGTTGCGACTGCATTGACGATTGCCGGTTCCGACAGCGGAGGCGGCGCGGGCATTCAGGCGGATCTCAAATCATTCGGCGCAATGGGCGTGTTCGGTTGCAGCGTAGTCACCGCGATAACCGCGCAGAATACCTGTGACGTGACCGCAGTACATCCGGTACCCGACAATGTGGTCGCGGCTCAGATCAAGGCGGTCCTGGACGACATCCGCATAGACGCCATCAAGATCGGAATGCTGGGCACGCCATCAATGGTCGAAACAGTGGCCCGTGCATTGGGAGGTTTTTCCGGACCTGTCGTCCTCGACCCCGTCATGGTGGCGAAATCCGGGGTCGCCCTGCTTGAGGATCAAGCGATTGCCGCGCTTAAGCAGTATCTTCTGCCGCACGCTGACCTGCTGACACCAAACCTGCCCGAGGCGGACAAGCTGCTGGGACAAACCCATAAAGGCGAAAGTGCCGGACTGGTTGCGCCGTTGCTGGCGCTAGGTCCTAAGGCAGTTCTGATCAAGGGCGGCCATGCCGATGGCATTGAGTGCCTTGATGTGCTGGCAAAGTCAGGGTTGGTTGTCACGCTGGGGGCACCGCGGATCGCGACCCGCAACACGCATGGTACTGGCTGCAGTTATTCCGCAGCAATTGCGGGCTGCCTTGCGCGGGGCATGGATCTTGAGACTGCGGTGCGGCGGGCGCATGGCTGGCTGCACGCTGCAATAAAACGTGCCGACGGGTTGGAGATTGGACAAGGCCACGGCCCGGTGCATCATTTTCACGAGATGTGGGCATGAGCGCTGTCACCATACTGGGTGCAGGGGTTGCCGGGCTTTGCGTTGCAGCCGAGCTGGTGTCACGCGGTGTTTCCGTACGGATGATCGACCCGGCAGGTCCCGTGAATACGCATTCCTGCAGCTGGTGGGCCGGGGGCATGTTGGCACCGGAATGCGAGGGCGCTGTCGCCGAACAGCCCGTTGTGGAACACGGGCGCAAAGCAGCGGATTGGTGGCAAAAGCAAGGGGCGCAGTTCGGCCAGGATGTGATCCGGAACGGTACCATGGTTGTCGCTTTGGGTCGGGATCAGAGCGAGCTGGTGACATTTGCACGGCGCACCGAAGGTGTGGAATGGCTGGACCGTGAGGGCATCGCCCTCCATGAGCCACATCTGGCCGAGCAATTCGGCAAGGCGTTGTTCATCGCGAGTGAAGCGCATCTCAATCCCCGCCCGATGTTGACCGGGTTGCATGCGCAGCTGGTGGCCTCGGGCGTTGAGTTTCTGACCACAAGCGAAACGCTGGGTCAGGTCATCGACTGCCGTGGTCTGGCCGCGCAGGATCGGCTGAGCGATTTGCGCGGGGTAAAGGGTGAGATGCTCATCGTGCGCTGCCCGGACCTGTCGCTATCGCGTCCCGTGCGGCTGCTGCATCCTCGTTTCCCGCTCTACATCGTACCGCGCGGCGATGGCGTATTCATGTTGGGCGCAACCCAGATCGAAAGTGGGCAGCGCACCCGCGCAAACCTGCGATCCGTGATGGAACTAATGAATGCGGCCTATGCGCTGCACCCGGCATTTGGTGAGGCCGAGCTGCTGGAAATTGGCGTCGATGCCCGCCCGGCCTTCGCGGACAATCAGCCGCGCATCCGCCATTTCGAAGATCGCATCATGGTGAACGGGCTGTTCCGGCATGGCTATCTGCTTGCTCCGGCGTTGGCGGGGATGGTGGCAGATCTGGTGACCTGCGGCACGCAGCCCGCGCTTTGGTACGAGAACTGCCAAAACACGAAAATCGCACACAAAACACTGGGGAGAACCACATGAAACTGATGGTGAATGGTGAGGCCGTCGAGGCCAAGGGCCCCAGCCTTGCCGATCTTCTGATCGAACTAGGCAAAGGCAATGACAAACTGGCCACGGCGGTGAACGAGGTGTTCGTTCCGGCATCAACACGTGCGGCGCAAATGCTTTCCGATGGGGACCGGATCGAGCTGGTTTCGCCGCGGCAGGGGGGCTGACATGCCGGAATTCTACGGCAAGGAAATAGCGTCGCGCCTGATGTTGGGCACCGCGCAGTATCCGTCGCCCGCAGTGCTCGCCGATGCGTTTCGACGTTCGGGCGCAGGCATTGCCACGGTGTCGCTGCGTCGCGAGGCGGGTGGTGAAAGGGCCGGGCAGGATTTCTGGTCTCTGATCCGTGATTTGGGTGTCGCGGTGTTGCCCAATACCGCCGGGTGCCACTCGGTACGCGAAGCGGTCACCACGGCGCAGATGGCGCGCGAACTGTTTGAGACCAACTGGATCAAGCTTGAAGTGATCGGCCATGCCGATACACTGCAGCCCGACCCGTTCGGCCTTGTGGAGGCGGCGCGCATCCTTGCCGACGAAGGGTTCGACGTCTTCCCCTATTGCACTGAAGACTTGGTGCTGTGTGAGAAACTGATCGAGGCTGGCTGTCGTGTGTTGATGCCTTGGGGGGCGCCGATCGGCACCGGACTGGGGCTGAACAACCTTTACGGCCTGCGCTCGGTACGGGCTCATTTTCCCGAGATGCCTCTTGTGGTTGATGCAGGGTTGGGCCTGCCATCACAGGCGGCACATGCCATCGAAATCGGCTATGACGCGGTGTTACTGAACACGGCGGTCGCTAAGGCAGGTGATCCGGCGGCGATGGCCGAAGCGTTTGCCCGCGCGGTCGAAGCGGGGGCCTTGGCCTTCGGTGCCGATGCGATGGAACCACGCGACATGGCCTCGCCTTCTACCCCTGTTTTCGGAAAGGCCATGCTGTGACGCTGCCTTCGTTCTACCCGATATTCGATGACATCTCATGGCTGCGCCGAATGCTGCCATTCGGGGTGCGGTTGGTGCAGCTGCGCATCAAGGAACATCCCCTGGATGCGGTGCGCGCGCAGTTGGCGGAGGCGCGGGATTTGTGCCGCGACCACGGCGCGCTGTTGGTGGTCAATGACTATTGGGAACTGGCGATTGAGCTTGGCTGCGACTGGGTGCATCTGGGGCAGGAAGATCTGGACACCGCTGATGTTGACGCGATCCGGGCCGCCGGGTTGAAACTTGGCGTCTCAACCCATGACGAAGCAGAGCTTAAGCGTGCGCTGGTTTTGCAGCCGGACTATGTGGCGCTTGGGCCGGTGTATCCGACCATCCTCAAGAAGATGAAGTGGCACCAGCAGGGTGTCGAAAAGCTGACCGACTGGAAGGCGCGGATCGGACCTATTCCGCTTGTGGCGATAGGTGGCATGTCGGTCGAGCGCGCGCCGGGTGCTTTCGCCGCCGGGGCCGACATCGTGTCCGCCGTGACCGACATCACCTTGAAGGACGACCCAGAGGCCCGTGTACGCGAATGGCTAAGGATCTGCCCATGAGCCGCTATGCCCGCCAGATTGCTGTACCTAGCTTTGGCGCGTCGGGGCAGGAAAGCCTGCGCACCGCGCATGTGCTGGTGATCGGCGCAGGAGGGCTTGCCGCACCGGTACTGCAATATCTGGCTGGGGCCGGTGTGGCCCGCATCCGCTTGGTTGATGCTGATAAGATAAGCCTGTCGAACCTGCACCGCCAAACGCTGTTCCGCGAACGCGACATTGGGCAGCCCAAAGTGCAGGTGGCAGCGCGTGAAATGATGGCGCTGAATGATGAGGTGCGGATCGAACCGGTCGAAACCCGCTTTGATCCGGCCAATGCCCAGCAACTTTGTCAGGACGTCGATCTGGTGCTGGATTGCGCCGACAGTTTTGCCGCCAGCTATGTGGCCTCGGATGTTTGCCTTGCTGCCGATTTGCCGCTGATCAGCGCCAGCGTGGTGGGCTCGGAGGGCTATGTCGGGGGCTTCTGCCACAAGGCTCCGGGTCTGCGCGCGCTGTTCCCGGATCTGCCTGCAAGGCTGGTTTCCTGTGACGCCGATGGCGTGCTTGGCCCGACGGTGGGTATGATCGGCAGTCTGCAAGCGCAGATCGCGGTTGCGGTGCTGAGCGGGGACCTTACGCCAATGGGGCGTCTGGTGACCTATGAGGCCACCAGCATGCGCTTTGGCGGTTTTCGCTTTGACGGCGCACCGGATCCTGCACCAGAGCCGGACTTCATAGCGCGCGAAATGCTTCGGGCCGACGATCTGGTAATCGACCTACGCGCCGCAGATGAAACTGGCCCGGAGCTGGCCGGGGCTCGGCGCCTCAGTGTCGATGAAATCGATCCGCGTGACCCCCTTTTGCAAAACAACAGACGCCTCATCCTTGCCTGCCGTTCCGGTCTTCGGGCCTGGCAGGCGGCGATGCGGATTTCCACGAAAAACGGGCCCGAAATCAAACTTCTGGCCCTAGGTGACAACAACTGAAACGAGGAAACCGAATTGAAACATTTTCTGACCGTAGCGGCGATGCTGATGGCTACACCGGCGCTGGCACAAGACAAGATGACTCTGCTGCTGGATTGGTTCGTAAACCCTGATCACGGTCCGATCATCGTAGCGCAGCAAAAAGGTTATTTCGCAGACCAGAATCTTGAGGTCGAGATTGTGCCGCCTGCTGATCCCTCGGCCCCACCGAAACTGGTGGCCGCCGGGCAGGGTGACATCGCCGTGAGCTATCAACCAAACCAGCACCTCCAGG
Source organism: Ruegeria sp. C9 (assembly GCF_056537585.1). Taxonomy (NCBI): domain Bacteria; kingdom Pseudomonadati; phylum Pseudomonadota; class Alphaproteobacteria; order Rhodobacterales; family Roseobacteraceae; genus Ruegeria; species Ruegeria sp. C9. The sequence goes on along the minus strand of NZ_JBQFRU010000001.1, from coordinate 537,179 downwards.
TAGCCGAAGGTCTGCCGCTGATGCGCGTAGGTACACTTGTGGCAACGCCACTCAGCTGTCTTCTGACACTAAAGGACGGCCCGATCCAAGAGATCAGCCAGCTAAAGGGCGGCAAGATCGGGTTCTCGGTTGCCGGAGTGGAAGAAGCGGTGCTGAGTGCCATGTTGGGTAAGCACGGCGTCGCGCTGGACGAGATCGAGATGATCAACGTCAACTTCTCGCTCAGCCCCTCGGTCATGTCCGGGCAGGTCGATGCGGTGATCGGTGCCTATCGCAATTTTGAGCTGAACCAGATGGAAATCGAAGGCGTCGAAGGCCGATGCTTCTATGTCGAAGAAGAAGGCGTGCCGACATATGACGAGCTGATCTATGTCGCCAACCCCGAGCTGATGGACAAAGACAAGGTGCGCCGCTTCCTGCGCGCCACCGAGCTGGCCACGCAATACATCGTCAACAACCCGGATGAAAGCTGGGAGGCTTTCAAAAGCTACGCGGAAGAGCTGGACGACGAGCTGAATGCAAAGGCCTGGGTCGACACCCTACCCCGCTTTGCCTTGCGTCCTGAGGCGCTGGACGAAGGCCGCTATATCCGCTTCGAGGAATTTCTGGCCAGAAGCGGCCTGGTCGAGGGCACCCGCCCAGTATCGAAAATCGCGGTCGATCTGGGGGCACAATGAACTACGGCACCTCATTTGAGGCGTGGCGAGCGGCGGCCGGGGAAACCTGGCCTGCCTATACCCGCCACGCATTCGTGCGGGGCATGGGTGATGGAACCCTCCCGCGCGCAGCGTTTCTGCACTATCTCAAGCAGGATTATGTCTTTCTGATCCATTTCGCCCGCGCTTGGGCGCTGGTGGTGACCAAGGCCGAGACCGTCGCGGATATGCGCCTCGCCGCGGGGACTGTGAATGCACTGATCAATGACGAGCTTGCCCTGCATATCGGCATCTGTGCCAAGGCTGGGATTTCCGAGGAAGAACTTATTGCAACGCAAGAGCGTCAGGCTAATCTTGCCTATACACGCTATGTGCTGGATGCCGGGCATTCAGGGGATATGCTTGATCTGCTGGCCACACTGGCCCCCTGCGTCATGGGCTATGGTGAGATTGGGGCAGAGCTTTCGGCGACAAAGACCTCGGAAACCTATGCCGATTGGATCAACACTTATGGCGGGGAAGATTACCAACAGGTCTGCTGCGATGTTGGCGCGCTGATCGATGGCGTGGTAGCGCGGCGCATCGGGGATGACCCGCAAAACTGCCCACGTTGGGCAAATCTTTGCGACCGCTTCCACAAGGCGACCGAGCTTGAGGTCGGCTTTTGGGGCATGGCATCGCAGCCATGAGCCCGGCCCCTGCCCTATATCTGCGCGGATCACTGTCGATTGGCGACACATCCATCGCGCGCGGCATTGATCTGCGACTTGATGCAGGGCGGTGGACCTGTCTTCTGGGGGCCAGTGGTGTGGGCAAATCCACAGTGCTCAAGCTGCTGGCCGGACTGGGAGACCATGTTTCTTTGAACGGTGAAATCTGGGCCTCGGACGGTGGCGCGCTGACTGGGCGGGTGGCCCTAATGGCGCAGAGTGATTTGTTGCTGCCTTGGCTATCAGCGCTCGACAATGTGGCAATAGGGGCCCGATTGCGCGGCGAGAAATTCGATCGGGGCCGGGCCGAGCAGGTACTGGAGCAAGTTGGGCTAGGCACACATCTGGGCAAGAAACCGGACAAGCTCTCCGGTGGGCAAAGACAGCGCGTTGCCTTGGCCCGAACCCTGATGGAAGACCGCCCCATTGTGCTGCTGGACGAACCTTTTTCTGCCCTTGATGCCCTGACACGGGTGCAGATGCAGGACCTCACCGCACAGCTGCTGAAGGGACGTACGGTGCTGCTTATCACCCATGACCCGGCCGAAGCGGCGCGGCTGGGGCAGAACATCATGATCATGACGCGCGACGGGCTGCACCCGGTCGAAACTCCAATGGGCAGTATCCCGCGCCCTGTTGATGATCCGGGCGTGCTGCGCATCCAGGCCGCGCTGCTTCAACAACTCGGGACGGACAGATGAGCGCAAGCGAAACTCTCAGGGCGCTGAACCAGGACGACTGGACAGCGGCCACGACACATGACTTTACCAATGCGCTGGCAACCGGAATGCTCGATCACGACAAAATGGCTGGCTATTTACAGCAGGATTACCTTTTCGTGGAAGGCTTTGTGCGGCTGCTGGCCTCAGCAGTGGCGCATGCACCCAACCTCGCCGATGCTGTGCCGGGCGCGCGCTTTCTGGGCCAGATCTGCGGGCCAGAGAACACGTACTTCCTGCGTGCATTCAGCGCGCTGGATGTGCCGCAGGCAAGCGAAGCCGCACCCGAAACACTGGCGTTTCAAGCCCTGATGGACGAGGCTCGTGCATCAGGGCGTTATGAGCGGATGCTGGCGGTCTTGGTCGTCGCGGAATGGGTCTATCTGGATTGGGCTAGCCCGGTCGAAAACCGCGCCGATAATCTGCCGTTCTGGCTGGGTGAATGGATCACCCTGCACTCCGGCGACGGGTTCGAAAGTGTGGTGGCCTATCTGCGTGAGCAATTGGATGCGATCTGGCCGACCCTTTCGGACCAGGCGCAGGCCGAGGTTGCCGCCACCTTCGAAAAAGCCGTGGCCCTAGAGCGCGCCTTTTTCGATGCCGCATGGGCAGGATTCCCGGTTGCCCGATGACAGGTTGGCCTGCAGGAATCGCTGCAGCCGCAGTGGCAGTGTCGCTTTGGCAACTGGTGGTCTGGGCCACCGGCTTGCCGCGTTTTATCTTGCCCCCGCCAGCGTTGGTTTCCGAAACCATTTGGAACAGCCGCAACCTTCTGCTGGAACATGGACTGGTCACCGCGACCGAAGTGCTGATCGGGCTGGCCCTTGGCGCAGTGCTGGGCGGGCTGTCGGCCATCGGCCTTGCCGCCTCACCGCTAGCACGCGCGCTGGTGCGACCAATTTTGGTGTTTTCCCAGACCATCCCCGTCTTTGCCCTCGCACCGATTCTGACCCTGTGGCTTGGCTTCGGGCTCGAGGCCAAAATCGCCATGGCGCTGCTGATCATTTATTTCCCGGTTACTTCGTCTTTCTTTGATGCACTGATGCGCAGTAATCGCGACTGGCTGGATCTGGCTCGGGTCATGGGGGCGTCACCTGCCCGAGTAATGTGGCACATCCGTATTCCATCTGCTCTGCCCGGATTTGCCAGCGGCCTGCGTCTGGCTGCCGTCTATGCCCCGATCGGTGCCGTCATCGGTGAATGGGTCGGAGCGTCGCGTGGGCTGGGATATCTGATGTTGCTGGCCAATGGCCGTGCCAAAACCGACCTGATGTTCGCCGCGCTAATCGTGTTGGCGCTACTTACCATCATCCTGCACGCAACAGTCAATGCCCTGTGCAATCGGTACCTGGATCAGCGTGATCAGATATGAACAAAGTACTGAACATCAATATACACGAACGCGGAGATCGACTTTAATCGTGCCACCAGCTGTGATGAAAGAGCTCAAAGCTAGAGTACATTGATTTCCAGAGCGCCATGTTAAACAAAGCTAATTGGTCGAGCGGCGAACGCAGAGTGTGCCGCAGTCACTTGTCCAAGAGTCCTACCGTAAGGATCAACTTGAATTAAGCCGAACCAGAACGCGTAGAGTCATGGTCTGAAGGTGGTTTATCATTGCCAGTGGCCACTACTTCCGCTGGTCAGGCCTCCGCAGCCAGAGAAGCCGAATGGTTTCCGTAATCTTTGCAACGCGGATCACATAGTGAACGCCCCACACACCAAAAGCCTGTTTGGTTGACAGATTCTGATTCCTCAGAAGGTTTTTCAACGTCTTGAAGGAAGGGATCAATTTCTGCACAGGCGGGATGTAATTTACGATGCCGCGCTTGGCATTGCGGCGCAGCCTAGCCCCCTCAATACGACGGGCTTTGGTGATGTGATCCTCAAGACTGTCGCGCGCCGGATGACGGACGATGGCGTCTTCGGCAAACACAATCGCTTCGCCCGCAGATTGAGCACGATCATTCCATTCCATGTCCCCGCCGGACAACACCGTGTCGTTGAACCGACCGATGCGATCCATAAGCTCCCGCCGTACGATCAGATTGGCCGTAACCGCACGCCCCCGTTCCACCCATTTTTTTTGCTCTAACCCCAAATGAACATCATAGAGTTCGGTCGTCTTCCAATCCTGCCCGTTCGGGATCAGCACAACATTGCCGCCAAAGCGATTAACCTCGGGGTGGTCTTCGGCTATTTTCAACCCGGCCTCTAGATAGAGCGGGTCAGGCTGACAATCGGAGTCGGTGAAAAACAGCAGCTCCGAGGCGGCTTCTTCGATTCCTCGGTTGCGCGCTGCGTATGAGCCGGGTTTTGCCTCACTTAGAATGCGGGCGTTGGCGGGCAGGCGAAACCCGTTGGGCATGGGGTCGGTCGGGTCATTGTTGACTGCAAGTATCTCGAACTGGTTTGTGTTCAGTGTCTGAGAGGCGAGCCCATCCAGACAAAGCTGCAATTGGTCCCAGCTTTGATAGGTCGGGATGATCACTGACGCGCTCAGGGACGAACGCGCCGGTGTAATGTCAGGCCGTTGGATCACGTCGGGATCATTCGGCATTGACGGCGTTCGAGTACTGATGGTCATACAGGGTTTTGAATGGCCCCGGTTTCTTCAGCAACTGTTGGGCGCTGCCCTGCTCAAGAACTTCACCAGCCTCAATCACCACGATCTTGTCCGCATGCATGATGGTTGAAAGCCTGTGAGCCACGATGATTGTCGTACGCCCTTCGGTCAGGCGGCCCAAGGCTTCCTGAACCAGATGTTCCGACCGCGAGTCCAGCGCACTAGTTGGTTCGTCCAGCAGCAGGATCGGGCTGTCGCGCAGAAGCGCGCGCGCAATCGCAAGGCGCTGTTTTTGACCACCGGACAGGAAGGCACCATTTTCACCAACCAGAGTGTCAAAGCCTTTCTCAAGCGACATGATGAAGTCATAGGCATTCGCGGCCTTGGCAGCCTCGATCACGTCGTCTTGCGAGGCACCCTCACGGCCAAAACGGATGTTGTCGGCGATTGAGGCCGAAAACAGAAACGTCTCTTGCCCGACGAACGACATGTTCTGGCGCAGTGATTTGAACGAGGCGTACTTGATATCCTGACCATCGATCGATACCGAACCACTGCTCGGGTCATAAAGGCGCAGGGCCAAATTCAAAATGGTCGACTTGCCGCCGCCGGACAGACCAACCAGAGCGGTGGTCTTGCCAGCTTCGAACGTCAACGAAAGCCCTTTCAGGATCGGATCGCGACGACGGTAGCCGAAAGTGACGGCGTCGAACACCACCTCTCGCGGACCATCAGGCAGGCTTTTGGGATTGGCCTCTTCCGGCAGAGTTTCAGGCTCGTCCAACATATTGAACAACATCTGCACCCGGCGCAGACCCAGCTCCATCTTCACCCGCACCTTCGTCAGGCGCTTCGCGGGCTCATAGGCCATCATCACAGCGGTCACGAACGACATCAGTTCACCCGGAGTGGACGCTGCAGCGCCAAACAGCTTACCAGCGCTCAACCCGATGACCGAGGCAATTGCAAACCCGGCCAGGATATCCGTCAGCGGGCTCGTCGCAGCTTGCAAACGCGCAAGCTTGTTGCGGCGCTTCTCAACGCTTTTCACCGCCGAATTCATTTCGAGGGCCATGCGCTCTTCCAATCCGAAGGACTTGACCACACGTATACCAGCCGAGGTTTCTTGAATGACCTTCATGATCGCGCCCATCGATTGCAGCTCCATATCCGCAATCTCTCGCACTTTGCGAAGCAGCATGCGAACACCCAAGATCGCCAAAGGGCCGACGATAAGCGTAAACAAAGACAAGATCGGTTGCTGGTAGAACATCACGGCCAAAAGACCAATCAATGTAAGCATATCGCGCACCGCCGTGGTCACCATGATCTCGATCACCGTGCGCGCAGCCTGGGCGGTTTGTGTCACCTTCAACAACAGATCCGAGCTTTCGGTCAAATTGAAGAATGACACCCCTTGCCGCAAAAGTTTGTCGTAAAGCTTGATCTGCTGTTTCGAGACGATCCGGTTACCGGCACGGGTCAGAGCCACAATCTGGACGTAAGTCGCAATCCCTTTGACCAGGAAGATCGAGAATACAGCCATCGAAACGCCGAAAATCTTGGCTGAGTTTTCACTGTCAAACAGCGAATCCACCACATCACGCATGATAAAGGCGATACCTGCAGTGGTTGCCGCAACAAATACCATCGCGATGATCGCGATTGTATAAGGGACCGCTTGCTCGCGCATATTTTCGGAGAGCAGTCGCCACAGGACGGAATCACTCAATACGGCCGCAAATTTTGATTTGATCTTTTGCAATGCACATGTCCACTGTGATCAGGATCGAGCTATGTCACATCTGACGCGCTCATAAACAGTTTCCGCTAGATAGTCGCCTGTTGCCAGTTGAGCAAGCCCGCGCCCTATTCTGCCGCTTCAATGCGAATTGTTCGAACCGAAGGGTCTACACGTGAATAAGCGGCCAAAACCCTCCCCGACCATTTCTGTGCAATGTAATCCGCCATAAAACGCGTTGGTGCAATCAGAGTCGCCAGGCCCCCTGCCCTTTCGGCTTCGTTCAGATGCTTGAACCAACTGGACCAAAGTTCTGGGTCACGCTCATGTAGGATCGATTGAACCTGTGCCCAAACGTCTTCACCCTGCGGCGGCGGGATCGATGGCTTTGACTGAAATGGCACAACATTGGTATCGCGCTCTGGCTTCTGCTGCATTCGTTCCTGGAAATCCGTTCCGATCACGGGCCAGGCTTCCATTGTGTCCAGCATGATCTGCTTGAGGTCGAGTTCATAAACCGCAACCCGACCCCGAGCGGCGGGTCGTTTGACCGCAATCCAGCCTGCGCTGCGCAGCTTAGCCATCTCACGTTTAACTGTGCGTTCGTTCACGGACCACAACCGAGCGATCTCTTCCCGGCCAATCGACAGTTCATTGGAGCGCCAGTTATAGCGCGTGGTAATTAACGTCATGATGCGAAGAACACTGCGATGACGATGTTTGTCACCTGATAAGGCGTGAACGGCGAGCGCCGACAAGATATCGTACTTCAGTGCAGGCGCATTTCGCCCGACCGGTTTCGCAACCTGCATCCGTTTCCTCACCGCTCTTTTTTGCCTCATGCGGGTTGATCCCGCCGTAATCGCGCCGTTTCCCAACGCTTTTCGTGATTGTTCACTGATTAGCGTCCAATACTTCGATTCTGTCAAGAGTTCGTTGAGATCACGCTATTTGATAGGTGCTATTCGCTATCAAAAAATAAAAGAAATAGGTGAATTTATGGTGATGGGGGACATACTGGGTGTCCCCTTATGGAACAATAATGTCCCCCTATATGCCGTATTTACTTCAGTTGTGACCCCCTAAATCTGGTAGGATATCCGAAGTCAGGACGATTGCAGAGAGCAGCAGCGTTCCGAATCGGTCAGCATTACATACAGCCATATTTTCTTACCCGTGGGTAACATCACAACCTTACAATAATTTCTTTTGCCAAATATGCAAATCGAGCGTAAATAACAAAAGAGAGAAAAATAACGTCCAGAAGAATGAGAACTGAGGCATGTACACGCACGAAGACCTGAATGCATTGCGCACCCAGTCCCTGAAATTGCAGGGCTGGATTCGCCAGCAGACTTTCAGCCCTGAGATGGAGAAGACGCTAAGGCGGTTCTCAAGCTGGGAGGTGTCCGAGCTGATCTTTAAGGTGAACCAATCGACTTTCCGAGGAAAGCTGGCCGCCGATCCTTCATTGCCGGGAGGCGAGGTCGAGCCTGATGGGCGGCAGCGTTGGTTTAGTCTGGAAGAGGTAAATGAGCTCAGGCGGCGGCTTAAGGTCAATCGCAAGGCGCTCACTCCCCCACGCCCCGCAGGCAAGCGGGCGGTTCGGGCCGCTGTTGCCAATTTCAAAGGGGGGGCTGGCAAGTCGACCGTGGCGTTGCATCTTGCGCACGCCGCTGCTCTGGACGGCTACCGAGTATTAGTGGTGGATTTTGACCCTCAGGCGACGCTCAGCCATTCGATGGGTCTGACCGATGTCGCTGAAGATTTCACCGTCTGGGGTATCATGGCGCGGGATCTGATCCGTGAAACCGAGCGCATGAATAACCGCCCTGCGGCTGCGGAGTCAGGAACCGCCCTGCCCCGCCGAGAGTTACCACCTTCCATCACGGATATGGGCCTCGGCGAACTGCGCATTTCTGATTTTATCAAGCAGACCTCATGGTCAACGATTGATGCGATCCCTTCTTGCGCCAATGCTGCTTTCGTCGAATTCGCATCAGCACAATATCGGCACCTGAATCCTGAGTGGTCTTTTTTTGCAGCTGTGTCTCGCTATCTGGATCAAATACCGAATGATGCTTATGACCTGATCCTGTTCGATTGCCCGCCTGCGATAGGATACCAATCGATGAATGCGGTGTTCGCAGCAGACATGTTGTATATCCCGTCGGGGCCCGGATACTGGGAATACGATTCAACCACCTCATTCATTGGACAGTTGGCTGAAGCCCTCGAAGATCTGGCCTATGGTTTCGACAAGACCTTACCCACGGGTAAGATTGGTTTACCCAAGACATTCTGCGAAATTCGGTTTTTGCTTACGCGCTACGAACCGGGGAATGCACTGCACACAGCGATGTATGACGCATTCCGCAAAGTCTTTGGTGAGCACCTCGCCGAGCACCCGGTCGAGATGACGCGCGCGGTCGAGCAATCGGGTCGATTCCTGAGTTCAGTTTATGAGATGGATTACCGTGAGATGACGAGGGAAACCTGGCGTCGCGCGCGTTCGACATTTGATAATGTTTATGATGAATTCCGGGGCGTCATGCTATCGGCCTGGGACAAGCTGGAGGATGACGTATGAGCCGAAAACGCAGAATGTTCGATATCGACATGCCAGCGATGGAAGAAATCCCGGTTGGCAAGGTTCCGGATAAAGCGCTTGAGAAAAGGCGCGGACCAATGGCTACTGCAATCTCCGAGAACGCTAATGCGCTACGCGACCAGCAAACTACCGAAGATGCAATCAGAGTCGAAAATGACAGGTTAGCGCACGAGCTTGTGCGACTACGATCAGAAGGGTATGTTACTGAACAGATCGCATTGGCGGATGTTGTCACCGAGCGTCTGACGCGCGACCGCAAGCCTGGCCCTGATCCTGAGTTGGATGAGTTGAAGGCTTCTATTCAGGATGTGGGTCTTTCGAACCCGATCCGGGTCGAGCGTCGCAACGATGGACGCTTTGAGTTAATTCAAGGAATGCGCAGATTATCGGCATTTCGCGCATTACTTGAGGAAACTGGCGACGCGCGATTTGCGACGATTCCGGCCGGTGTTTCTGACGTTGCCGAGCTGGATGATAGCTATCGTCGCATGGTCGATGAAAACCTGATCCGAAAGGATATCTCGTTTGCGGAAATGGGCGCGCTTGCGCGTGCCTATGCGGAAGACCCCGCCAATGATTGTCCGGATGTCGACAAAGCGGTTTCAACCTTGTTCAAATCTGCAAGCTATACCAAGCGCAGCTATATTCGGGCGTTTGCGAGTTTGCTGGCCATGTTGGAAAAGGTTCTTATGCACCCAAACGACATTCCACGGAATGTGGGTGTTGAACTCAAACGAAAGCTCGACTCTGATCCTGGATTGATCCGACAAGTCAGTACGGCTTTGGTGAGTGAACCAAATCGCGACAGCGTGCGCGAAGTGGCCATTCTTCGCGATTTTCTCACAATCGAAAATGCGACCGCCGCCAAGCCAAAGGCTGAAGCCGTTGGTAAACCACGCCGCGCGAAGACAACGTTTCAGGTAAGGGGCAGGGCAGGGATTGCAAAATGTTCTGCATCCAGCGGAAGGATCGAACTTCGCTATGATCTCGACTTTACTCGTGTCGATAGGGCTAAATTAGAACGTGCTGTGGCCACTTTGATCGAGGATCTGCGAGAAGAAGACGATCTTACCCACGGGTAAGACGGGCTTAGCGAGATAGATCCGAAGCGCGGCGCTGGTTAATCTCAGCGCCGTTTTTTTGCACAAACAGACCAATCGTGTAATACGGTACCCTGGGGGACCATCTAAACGCTTAGCTTTTACCGCCCGGCCTCAAATTCTTGTTTTTTAGTTCGGGCAGGTACGTTCCGAGCAGAGTTAAGGACTACGAGTTCAGGCCATCAGTAGAAGGTTTCTTAACGTATTGATATGGAACTAGGGCGGATAATCTACAATTTATGTAGTTAGTCGCGGCTGAACAGCTACACAGTTTTCGCGGCAGGGCAGGGACGACGCCATCGCTTCAATCTTCGAGCGCTCCGGTACGACATTTCATCGGGAAGACCAACATAGCGTGCCGAAACATATTCGAACCGCGTGAGCAAATAACGGATTGGCCGTGAGTACTTATCAATGATGGATATGATTGTACTGTGGCTTGCCAAAGAAAAGGCAGCGATGAGTTGAATGATTGATCGAGTAGAAGGTCATGTGGACGTAGTGTGCAAAATACTTTAATAAGTACTATTAAGATCTGTATCGGTCTGCCTACTTTAATGCTAAGGGCACCCATCTTGCCGGCTTAGGGGCATGCTGAATCGTGACTTAAGGACAGGCTTTGTCAAAGCTTGCTTAAAAAACAACGACTCTTCTCAGTATTGAAACGCCCGAAGCAACCAGAAAGATGTTCGGTATCCTGATCCGATACTACAAATACCAGATTAATCGCGCGAGAAGCGCCTATAAGAATATTTACTGGCCTGATAGATAATCGGTATACGGGCGGCGTTATCTGAGACAAAACCTTCTCGCTTACTTTTGTTGCTTCAAGGCTACATATGGCGTTCGCCTACAGCGCGCTCTCATCCCTGGATGACGTTCTGACGTTGCGTGCCCAGCCCCTGAATACCAAGCTCCATTTTGTCGCCGGGATTCAAGTAGGTCTGCGGGTTCTGTCCCATACCAACACCCGGGGGTGTGCCTGTAGAAATCACGTCACCGGGTTGCAAAGACATAAATTGCGACAGATGCGAGATGACCGTCGCTACGCCAAAATGCATCGTTTTGGTTGATCCGTCCTGATATCGGTGCCCGTTTACCTCAAGATACATCGGAAGGTTATGCGGGTCGGGGACTTCGTCTCGTGTTACCAGCCAGGGGCCAATTGGGCCGAACGTGTCCGCAGACTTTCCTTTGACCCATTGGCCAGAGCGATGAAGCTGAAAGTCACGTTCTGACAAATCGTTCACTACGCAGTAGCCGGCGACGTGGTCTGTGGCTTCCGCCTCAGAGACATATTTGGCCTCTTTGCCGATAACGACGCCCAGCTCAACTTCCCAATCGGTTTTGACCGATCCGCGCGGGATTTCTACGGTATCGTCGGGGCCGGCGATGGCCGAGGTGGCTTTGAAGAAGATCACGGGCTCAGCAGGCAATTCCATGCCGCTTTCTGCTGCGTGATCGGCATAATTCAGGCCAATGCATATGAACTTTCCAACATTGCCAACGCAAGGACCGATGCGCGGGTTGCCGTCTACCAATGGCAGGCTGGCCAAATCTAGTGCGCGGAGCTTTTCAAGAACGACATCGCCAAGAGTATCGCCCGAGATATCATCCACCACACCGGAAAGGTCGCGAACTGAGCCGTCTGAGGCCAAAATGCCGGGTTTCTCAGCGCCCTTCGGGCCATAGCGTAGTAGTTTCATTGTTAGGTCCTTCCTGCTCAGATCGTCCAGCCGCCATCTATGGCAAAGGGCTGGCCCGAAGTGTACTTGCTGGCATCACTGGCCAAATACAGTGACAGTTCAGCGATCTCTTCCGCTGTGCCAATACGGCCCATCGGTTGACGGGCGATGAAATCAGTCATTGCCTGCTCATAATCCCCGGTGGTGCGAAGCCGGTCATGCAGGCTGGGGCTGTCCACCGTACCTGGACAAATCGCGTTGCACCGAATGCCCTGGGTCACAAAATCGGCTGCCACAGACTTGGTCAGGCCAATCACCGCTGCTTTTGACGCGCAATACGCAAATCGGTTGGGCACGCCTTTCATGGACGATGCGACCGACGACATATTGATGATCGATCCTCCGCCTGCTTTCAGCATTCCGGGTAGAGTCAGTTGGATCAGTCTGAACATGGCCTTTACGTTGAGGTCAAAGCTGAAATCCCAATCCTTTTCAGTGCATTCAAGAATTGATCCCCCCGCTACATAACCTGCGCAGTTAAACAGAATGTCCAGTTGCGGCAGATTGACCGCTGCATCTGTAACGGCCTTATCGTCCATTACGTCCAGTTGCAGCGGTTCGATACCCGGAATACCGCCCAATTCGGCAAGCGCAGCATCGTTGATGTCGCTGGCTATCACCCGTGCGCCTTCGGCAGCGAACAATTCGGCGGTTGCACGGCCAATGCCTTGGCCAGCTGCTGTGATGAGAGCGGTCTTATCTGCAAGCCGGTTGGATGGGTTGATTGTCGACATGAACAACCTCACAATTTCTCGGGTAGAAGCTCGGATGGGATGTCCTGATAACAAACCGGCCGCAGGAAACGGCGTATCGACAATGTTCCCACGGATGTTGCGCCAAAGTTGGTTGAGGCGGGGTAGGGGCCTCCGTGAACCATGCTGTCGCAAACTTCGACTCCGGTCGGAAAGCTGTTGGCCAACAATCGCCCAGCCTTTCGTTCAAGCAGCGGTAGCAGTGCCTGAGCGTCCGCTTTGTCACCTGCGTCCAGATGCAGTGTGCAGGTCAGTTGCCCTTCGATGGTCCGGGCAATCCGTTGCATCTGAGCGCGGTCTTTCACACGCACGATGATGCCTAATGGGCCGAAAACCTCTTCTTGCAGCTTCCGATTGGCCAGCCAGTCATCACCAGAAACAGTGAACAGGTAAGGGGCCGCATCGCGTGACTTGCAGCTTGTGCCCATAATCTTCGATACACCGGTACCAGCAGCTACACGCGAAACTCCGTTTCGGTATGCCTCCGCAATTCCATCGGTCAGCATTGTCTGCTCAGCCACCGAAGACAGGCCAGCCTCTGCCGCTGCTTGAAACGCGTCAGCATCCGGACCTTCGATGATAACGGCGATACCGGGATTGGTGCAGAACTGTCCAGCGCCCAGGGTTAGAGACGCGGCCCAGCCATTGCCGATTTCAGCACCGCGCGCGGCCGCCGCTTGCGGCAGTATGAACATCGGATTGACTGAACCCAGTTCGCCAAAAAACGGAATGGGTTCATCGCGTTGCGCGCATAAATCGAACAGCGCCCGTCCGCCTCCGAGGCTGCCCGTAAAGCCAACCGCCCGGATCAAGGGATGTTGCACCAATCGCGTGCCCACATCCCGTTTGCCACCCTGTACCAATGAAAACACTCCGGGATGAATTCCTGTCGCTTTGATGGCGGCGTCGATTGCCTGGGCGACAATTTCGCCAGTGCCGGGATGGGCCGAATGGCCTTTGACAACGACAGGGCATCCTGCGGCTAATGCTGCGGCTGTATCACCCCCTGCGACTGAGAAGGCCAATGGGAAGTTCGAAGCGCCGAACACCGCAACAGGACCCAGCGGGCGCTGCATCATGCGCAGGTCGGGGCGGGGCAGGGGTGCACGATCCGGCATGGCCGGGTCATGGCGCATGTCCAGATAATCGCCCGCTTCAATGTGATCGGCGAAGAGGCGCAGCTGGCCGACGGTACGGCCACGTTCCCCCTGCAGGCGTGCCTCGGGCAAGCCGGTTTCCTGAGTGCCGATTTCAGTGATGGCATCCCCGCGGGCATCAATCTCATCTGCGATCTTGCGCAACAGCGCGGCACGTTCGGTACGAGAGGACCACCCGAAAGTGGCAAATGCCGACTCTGCTGCCTCCACTGCGTTATCAATCATCGCCGCTGTCCCTACAGAAAAGTCATGGCTTGGTCCATGCGCTGGTTCTGACGCAAAAGTGGTGTCTGCGCCGATCCATTCGCCAGCTATCAGGTGTTTTCCGGTCAACATATTCGTTCTCTCTTACAGCAGGCCGCGATGGGCGAGGTTTCGCATCAGGTGTGATGCCCCAAAGGTCCATTCGGGGCATTCCGTCGACAGGCGCACGGTGTTTGTCAGCGATCCAAGGCGCGTATTGGAGATAGTGACGACATCGCCAATTTTGTGAGTGAACCCACCGCCAGGTGTGTCACGGTCTTGGGTCGGGGCGAACAGGGTGCCAAGGAAAAGCATCAGCCCATCAGGATATTGGTGATGGCGCCCGATAGTCTGCTTCACAAGGTCTGCAGGATCGCGACTGATCTGGGACATAGATGAGCTTCCGTTCAGCACAAATCCATCCGATCCGGTCACGGTCAGCGCAAGTTCAGCCTGGCGTACATCGTCCAGTGTGAACCCATCATCGAACAACCGGATCATCGGTCCGATCGCGCAAGAGGCATTGTTGTCCTTTGCTTTGCTCAGCAACAAAGCCGAACGACCTTCAACGTCACGCAGATTGACGTCGTTCCCCAGCGTAGCGCCCTTAATCTCGCCCTTAGAAGTAACGGCCAGAACGACCTCGGGCTCGGGGTTGTTCCAGGTCGAAATCGGGTGAAGACCAATTTCTGAACCGAACCCGACCGAAGACAAAACTTGTGCTTTGGAGAACACCTCGGCATCGGGGCCGATCCCGACTTCAAGGTACTGACTCCAGAGGCCTTCGGCGATTAATGCTTCTTTGACATCTGCGGCGGCGTTTGATCCCGGCACGATGTTCGAAAGGCTGTCCCCAATCCGGTCTCCGATGCGCGAGCGGATGGCATCGGCTTTGGCAGGATCGCCTGCGGCCTGTTCCTCGATCACGCGTTCGACCATGGACCCCGCAAATGTAACACCACAGGCCTTAACCGCCTGAAGGTCGCACGGCGCGAGCCATTGGTGGTCGGCGTCCGAAGGGCCGATTTCTTCACCTTGGGCGTTGCGCACATAGTCTGCCGAATCTTCGCGTTCCAGAATGTCCCGGACGGTTGGTGCCGTTTTCGACGTAATGTCGATAACCTGCCCATTGCGCAGGGTGACCACGATGGGTCCGACCCCAGCACACTCAACACGCCCGAGCCACAGCCCGTTTGGTTCCAATGTAGATAAAGTCATTTCAGCCCCTGAGGTTATAGGCTCGGGCGGTGTTACCCCCCAAGATCGCCTGGCGTTCTGTGTTGCTCAACTGGATCAGCAGCGCGTCGGTGGTTTCACACCAGTGCTCGTAACTGCTGGCCAAGGTGCAAACCGGCCAATCGCTGCCCCAGATCAGACGCGACGGGCCGAAGGTGTTTAGCAGGTGGTCCACATAGGGGCGTAGGTCTTCGATCGTCCAATCTGCGGCAGCCTCGGTCACGAGGCCGGATAGCTTGCACCATGCGTTTGTATCTCGAGCCAAGGCCGCCATGTTGTCAGCCCAATCATACAGGATTGCGTCTTTGATCAACGGTTTCGATCCATGGTCGATGACAACGCGCATATCGGGGTGACGTTCAAGAAGTTGCCTGAGCGGGCCCAGATGTTGGGGCACGGTCAACGCATCGAATGTAAGGTCATGCTGTTGGACAGCCTCAAAAGCTGGTGTCAGCGTGTCGCCGAGCATCCAAAAAGGGTCAGCGATGTCCTGTATCATCGGGCGAAGGCCAACCAGTGCCGGGTGGGCGGCCAAAGCAGCAATTTGCGCGCCAACATCATCGGCTTCAAAATTGACCCAACCGACAACACCTTTGATGAACGCATTCTGGTCGGCCAGAGAGAGCATGTATTCGGTCTCAGCCATAGTAGGGGCCGCTTGGACAAGGACCGTGCCGTCAATCTCGGCAGCTTTTAGCAGGGGCATTAGATCGTCCGGGGTGAAATCCCGGTAGATTGCGTCCAGATCAGGCGTCAGCCAGCCATAGTCGCCGCGCGCCAAAGCCCAGAAATGCTGATGCGCGTCGATCCTCATTCGATCACACCCTTTTTCAGGATGATGTTGCCATAAAGCCTGTGCTCGCCGGTCTGAACGATGGCAAAGGCGTTGGCCGCACGGTCGTAGAATGCAAACCGTTCCAAGCTCTGCACCTTGGCAGAGTTGTCAGCGGACGTGTCGATGATGCGCTGAAAGTCCGCGACTGAGTCAGGCACCGCCTCCGGGTCGCCAACAACCTGCATGGTCAATGCCGGATCAGGAACGAACGTATCCAAAGGCATCACAGAAAGTACGGCCTTCAACATTTCACTGGCCGTAGACCCATCGGCCCGGATGCAGTCTGGTCCCATGCTGGCGCCCGGAAAATTTGCATCTGCGATAACAATCTCATCCCCGTGGCCCATGACCCTGAGGGTGAAAAGCAACTCCGGCGAAAGGATCGGGTCGATGTTACGCAGCATCAGCTGTCTCGCTTGGCAGTGGCGCATCAGGTCGGATCAGGCCTTCGGACCGCAAGTCCGACCACAGGCCGGAAGAAATGTTGCGCTCCATTAGTGCCACGTTGGATCGTACTTCGGATGCGTTTACGGCTCCGGGAACTACTGTTTTGACGCAAGGATGACCCAGAACAAATTGCAGTGCTGCAGCAATCAACGGAGTGTCGTGCGCCGCGCAAACGGCTTCGATTTTGCGAACCCGGTCCAGAATGTCTTCGGGCGCGTCAGCATAATTGTACTTGGCGCCGGGCACTGCTCCGGTCGCGAGAATGCCTGAATTGTAAGGTCCTCCGAGGATGATCCCGACATCGCGCTGCTCGCAGAGTGGCAGGAAACTGTCGAGGGCCTCTTGTTCAAGCAATGTATAGCGCCCAGCCAAAAGGAACCCGTCGAAGTCGCCCAGCCCAAGAAGTTTCTCGCAAACCTGCCATTCGTTTACACCTGCGCCGATTGCTGCGATTTCACCCGCATCGCGCAGCTCGGTCAAAGCCTTGTAACCTCCGCCATCAAACAGTTCACGCACCTTGGCGTCCGAAACCTCTTGGCTGCCTTGGCTGAAGACACAGACATCATGGACCAGAAGAATGTCAGAATTGGCGACACCGATCCTGTTGCGGCTTGCGTCGTAAGACCGCATGACTCCGTCATAGGTATAGTCAAACACGATCCGTTTCTGCGGTACATCGACGAAAGCTTCGGGCGTTACTTCATGCGGTTCGCAATCCAGTAACAGGCGACCGATCTTGGTTGAAAGCTGGATGTTTTCGCGCCCGAACCGACCAATCGCCTGCCCAAACCGATGCTCTGATCGGCCAAGCCCGTATTGCGGCGCTGTGTCGAAAAACCGGATGCCTGCGTCATAAGCGGTCTGCAATGCCGCCTGCGCGTCCTCGTCCGAGACTTTGCGGTACAGGTTCCCCAATGGTGCCCCACCGAACCCCATGCGGGTCAGGGGAACGGGCCGCGTGGTCCGGTTGTTCAGTAATTCTGTTTGGGAAACGGTCATCCTGCCTCGCTATTCAGCTGTGGGGTGAGGTTGAACAGATGCGGCTTCAGTTGCTCCAACTGCTCAATGCGCGGCATCAACTGCCCGAGGTGGGCGCGCATAGCGACCTGCGCGGCCTGTTCGTCGCGATTACTGATTGCTTCGAAAATGGCCCTATGTTCCTCTAGTGTCTCGGCAATTCTGCCGGGGGTGGGCAGCAATAGCATGCGTGCGCGGCTGACCTGTAAGGAAACGGTTTGGGCAACGTCGGCGAGGCGGCGGAAGCCTGTAAATTCCATCAGAAGACTGTGGAACTCTTCATCGGCCTGATAAAAGCCTGGGATATCATCATCCATGATCAACAGTTCCTGCAGACGCATGTTGCGGCTTAACCTTTTACGCTGAACGTCGGTTATGTCGCGCGCGACTTTGGCGACAGTTGCAAGTTCAAGCGCTTCACGCAGGAATACGCCTTCGCGGATCTCGTCCATCGAAAAGTAGGATACGCGAGTGCCTGATTGCGGCACTACATCCACCAGCCCTTCCGAGGCCAAACGCGCAATCGCATCGGCCACAGGTGCGCGCGACACTCCCAATCTCTCACACACAGGTGCCTTCCTAAGGTTCGCTCCGGGTGGGAAATCCAGCGAGAGAATCGCCTGCTTCAATGAGTGGTGAACCCGCTGAGCGAGCGGTCCTTCGATCGTTGTGATCTCGGGCAACAGTTCGGCATCAATATCTTGGTGTTTGTTCATACTGCATAAGTTAGCATTCTAACATGTTAGTTGACAAGTAGAGATATTGGATTTAGCAACATTGACCAAGCAAGTGGAGAAGAGATGCGAGCGAACGGCGGCATAAACGTTTTGGAAGAGGCGACTCGCGATGTCGTAAAGCTAAATCCGCAGGACAACATCGTTATTGCTTTGCGTGACTTGCAGGCGGGTGAGCAGCCGGCACATGTTCCCGTGCAATTGGCTGCGCCCGTTACACGCGGCCACAAGCTAGCCGTGTCATCAATCCAATCTGGCGAGAATATTGTCCGCTACGGTCAGATCATCGGGCAGGCCAAATGCGATATCGCGCCTGGCGAACATATCCATGTGCACAACCTTGGCATGGGGGCGCATCAGCAGGACTATGCACATGCCAGCGCCAACACCCCGCTGCCTGTTCTGACTGAAAAGCGTACATTCGACGGATACCATCGATCTGACGGTAAAGTGGGAACCCGAAACTACATCGGGATTCTAACCACCGTGAACTGCTCGGGTTCGGTAGCGCGTTTTATCGCCGACGCAGCGGAAAAGACCGGGTTCTTGGAAAGCTATCCCAATGTTGACGGTGTGGTCCCGATTGTGCACGGGACCGGATGTGGAATGTCCAGCAAGGATGAGGGTTATGCCACCCTGTTTCGGACGTTGGCCGGCTATGCACAGCATCCGAATTTCGGGGGTATTCTGCTGATCGGTCTGGGCTGCGAAGTCATGCAGGTGGCAGATCTTGTCGGCGGTCGACCAATCCGCGCTGACGGTGCGCTCCGTTATATGACCATTCAGAACGAGGGCGGAACACGCCGCACTATCGAACGGGGGCTGGCGGAGTTGCGCGGCATCGCCCATCTGGCCAATCAAGCCGAACGCGCCCCGGCTCCGATCAGTGCCATCACGGTCGGTATGCAATGCGGCGGCTCGGACGGGTATTCTGGGATAACCGCGAACCCGGCGCTGGGGTATGCGTCGGATTTACTAGTGCGCCATGGCGGAACAACGATCCTGTCGGAAACCTCGGAAATCTATGGTGCCGAACACCTGCTCACCCGGCGGGCCGAGACTGTTGAGGTGGGTGAAAAACTGATCGAACGCATCCACTGGTGGGAGGACTACACGGCCCGAAACGGCGGTGAGATGGACAACAACCCAAGCCCAGGCAACAAGCGCGGGGGGCTCACAACCATTCTTGAGAAATCGCTTGGTGCCGTAGCTAAGGGAGGCACCGCGCCACTGCGAGACGTCTACAAATTCGGTGAGATGATCGACAAGAGCGGGTTTGTCTTCATGGACAGCCCCGGTTTTGATCCGTGTTCGGTCACCGGGCAAGTCGCTTCGGGTGCGAACCTGATTGTGTTTACCACCGGGCGCGGTTCGGTGTCTGGATATCAGCCAACGCCCTGCATCAAGCTGGCCACCAATTCCGAAATGTATGCCCGCATGACCGAGGATATGGATCTGAACTGCGGTGACATCGTGACAGACGGGATCAGCATCGAGAGCAAGGGCGAAGAACTGTTCGAAATACTGATCCGTGTCGCCTCAGGCAAGAAAACCAAAAGCGAGGAACTTGGATTTGGGGGCGTTGAATTCGTCCCCTGGCAAATTGGTGCGGTGATGTAAACCGCGTTGGCCCAAGGGGAGAGGGGCAAATGGGAGGCAATAAAAATAGACTGGTCGAAATGACGGGGATTGATAAGTTTTTCCCCGGCGTGCACGCGCTGAAATCCGTGCAATTCGATCTTGAACCGGGTGAAGTTCACGCGCTGATGGGCGAGAACGGTGCCGGTAAAAGTACGTTGATGAAAATCCTGTCGGGTATTTATCAACGTGACGGTGGGACCTTGAAGATAGAAGGGCACGAAGTCAGTCCGACAATCCCGCGCGAGGCGCAGGATCTAGGTATTGGGATCATCCATCAGGAACTGAGCCTGATGAACGACCTGACTGTAGCCCAGAACATTTTTATCGGACGCGAACCGCGTAAGAGCTTTGGCCGTTTGGACGAGGCGGCGCTGAATGCGCAGACTGCCGAAATCTTTGCTTCGATGAACCTCAGCCTTGATCCCAAGGCGTTGGTTGGCAGCCTGACCATCGCAAAACAGCAAATGGTCGAGATCGCCAAGGCACTGTCCTTTCGGTCCAAGGTGCTCATCATGGACGAGCCAACAGCGGCTCTGAATGACGCCGAGATTGCTGAGCTGTTCGTGATCATCCGCCGCCTCAAGGCTGAAGGTGTAGGCATCGTTTACATTAGCCACAAGATGGACGAGCTGAAGCAGATCTCGGATCGCGTGACGGTTATGCGCGATGGGGAATATGTCGGAACAGTTGGGGCTGCTGAAACCCCGATCAGCCAGATCATCGCCATGATGGTGGGCCGAGAGGTCAAGGAAGAACCGCTGGACGTGCCCGATCTGGGTGATGCGGAGATGTCTCTGCAGATCACCGGGCTGAGCCGGAGCAACGAAATTCAGGACGTCAGTTTCTCGGTCCAAAAGGGTGAAATTCTGGGCTTCGCCGGTCTTATGGGCGCAGGTCGCACCGAGGTCGCGCGCGCCATATTTGGGGCCGACCCCAAGGATAGCGGAGAAATCCGGGTACATGGTCAGGTGGTGTCGATCAAATCACCCACTGACGCCGTCAAAGCGGGGATTGGGTACCTGTCCGAGGATCGAAAGCATTTCGGCCTCGCTACTGGTATGAATGTACGCGACAACATCGCGCTTGCCTCGATGGACCTGTTCACCGGCGCAGGCGGGGTTCTGCACGATGGTGAAATTAGCGACACCGCCAAAAGCTACATCCAGCAATTGGGCATTCGAACACCATCGGATGTGCAGGAGGTTCGTCTGCTGTCAGGCGGCAATCAGCAGAAGGTTGTCATCGCCAAATGGCTGCTGCGCGACTGCGATATTCTGATCTTTGACGAACCGACCCGCGGTATCGACGTCGGCGCGAAATCCGAGATTTACAAGTTGCTGGAAGAACTGGCAGGGCAGGGCAAGACGATCATCGTGATCTCGTCTGAACTGCCCGAAATCATGCGCCTCAGCCATCGCATCGCGGTGATGTGCGAAGGGCGGCTGACCGGCATTTTGCCCGGCGGAAAAGACACCACTCAGGAAGACATCATGCATCTGGCCACGCAACGTGCAGCGGCGATGCAGGTAACAGGGACAGTCCAATGACCACAGCAACCGACATCGAAAAGAAAAAGCCACTCTCGGGTCTTGCGGACAGCGGCGCGTATCAAAAGCTGTTGGCCTTTGCCAGTTTGATCGTTCTGCTAATCGGTTTTTCCATTGCTTCACCCAACTTCATGCAGACGTCGAACATGATTGCCATCCTACAGGCAACATCGGTCAATGGCGTTCTGGCCGTCGCCGCGACACTGGTTATCATCACCGGTGGGATCGACCTGTCTGTCGGCACACTGATGACCTTTTGCGCGGTGATCGCCGGCGTGGTGCTGACATATTTGGGAATGCCGTTGCTGTTAGGCGTGGCCGCAGCCATTGCAGCTGGAGCATTCTGCGGGCTTTG
The DNA here is from genome assembly GCF_056537585.1 of Ruegeria sp. C9. Classification (NCBI taxonomy): domain Bacteria; kingdom Pseudomonadati; phylum Pseudomonadota; class Alphaproteobacteria; order Rhodobacterales; family Roseobacteraceae; genus Ruegeria; species Ruegeria sp. C9. Next base: position 515,367 of record NZ_JBQFRU010000001.1, on the reverse strand, counting down.
CTCCGGTACTTTCGTCGCCAAGATGAAAATCCCGCCCTTCATCGCCACACTTGGGATGATGCTGATTCTCAAAGGCCTGTCGCTGGTGATCTCTGGGACACGGCCAATCTACTTCAATGACACGCCGGGCTTTGACCAGATCTCGCGCGGGTCGCTGATCGGTGAGGTTTTCCCGTCACTGCCCATCCCCAACGGTGTGCTGATCCTGTTCCTGGTTGCCATCGCGGCTTCGTACATTCTGGGGCGCACAGTTCTGGGTCGTTACACCTTTGCGCTTGGCTCTAACGAGGAAGCGGTGCGTCTGTCAGGCGTGAACACCGACATGTGGAAGATGCGTATTTATGCGCTGGCCGGAGCGATCTGCGGCATCGCCGGTATCCTGATCGCCTCGCGCCTGAACTCGGCGCAACCGGCATTGGGTTTGGGATACGAATTGGAGGCGATCGCAGCCGTAGTGATCGGTGGCACGTCTTTGTCCGGTGGGCGCGGCACGATCCTGGGCACGCTGATCGGCGCCCTGATCATGGCTGTACTGACCAACGGATTGCGCGTGCTGTCGGTCGCGCAGGAATGGCAGACCGTTGTCACCGGCGCGATCATCATTCTGGCCGTCTATGCCGACATGGCGCGGCGCAAGAAATCGGGATGACCAAGCAACTAAATCAAAGACCAAAACGACCAACTGGAGGAGAAAACATGTTAACACGTCGTTTCATTCTGGGTGCGCTCAGCGCAGCCACCCTGGCAGGTCCCGCCTCGATGGCGGTAGCCGAAGAGATTTACATTCCACTGGTATCCAAAGGGTTCCAACATCAGTTCTGGCAAGCGGTGAAGTCCGGCGCCGAACAGGCAGCAGACGAGTTTGATGTCACCATCACGTTCGAAGGTCCGGATAACGAAACAATGGTGGACCGTCAGATTGACATGCTGGCTGCGGCGCTGGCCAATAATCCAAAGGCAATCGGTTTTGCTGCGCTGGACAGCCAGGCTGCTATCCCGCTTTTGAAACAGGCCAACGAAAAGGGCATTCCGATCATCGCCTTCGACAGTGGTGTTGATAGCGATATTCCGCTTTCAACTGCGACAACGGACAACCTGGCGGCAGCAGGGTTGGCAGCAGACAAGATGGCTGAAAAAATCGGGGGCAAGGGGAAGGTTGCTGTTGTCGCCCATGACCAGACAAGCCGCACAGGTATTGATCGTCGCGACGGTTTCGTCAATCGCATGGCTGAGAAGTATCCTGATATCGAAGTTGTTACGGTTCAGTACGGCCAGGGCGACCACCTGAAATCGACCGAAGTCACCAAGGCGATCCTGACTGCTAACCCTGATCTAAATGGTATCTTTGGCACCAACGAAGGCTCAGCTATTGGTGTTGTAAACGGTGTTCAGGAGCTGGGCACCGAGGGTTTGGTGATCATCGGTTATGACAGTGGCAAGGCCCAGAAAGACGCAATCAAGAGCGGTCTGATGGCGGGTGCGATCACGCAAAACCCTGTGGGCATCGGCTATGAGACTGTGAAAGCAGCGGTTGCGGCTCTCAATGGGGAAGAGGTTCCAGGTCTGATCGACACAGGCTTCTACTACTACGATGCCTCGAATATTGACGACCCGAAGATCTCGGCCGTTCTGTACGACTAAAAGTACTTATTAACACTGTTCGGCCTGCCTTTTTGGTGGGCCGGACAACCAATGTTCATCGTTCAGGTGAATTATGTCAGTTTTTGCGGGGTAACGGCGTTTGGGTCGCAACACCGGTCTGTCGCTGCTCTGCGTATGTCCTTGGTGCGTCGATGATGGGTTTAAGCCTAATTAGCAGAAATTTTGGCAAATTGATTTAATACTCGAAGTCTGGACATAAGCTAACCTGTTGCAGACGATTAACTTTCCAGCTTTCAATCAGCAAGCTCTATACACCAATATGTTACAAGCTATTGACCATCGACGAATGCGCCACCAGCGCGTGAGTGGTTCGCGGTATCGCCGCGTCGAAGGCAAGTTCGTGATCTCTTACAATGGTGATTAATCAGGTCTGAAAGGCGTGACGAAATCCCAAACTGCTGTAAACAAATGCATGAATCGCTATCTATCTAAATACCCCAGCCGATATGGGAATATCTGGGATGCAGGATGCATGCCCGCTCCTACGATGTCTGGTTTGTGATGGCGGTACAGGCTGCGCCAATGAGGTTGGATCGTCACTCTCTCAACACCGTCCTGCAAAGCGATGTCTCTAGAACAACGCTCAGGTTACAAACCGTCGGCCTGACCAGCGGTTTCTCAACCGAGCGAAGGCATGCGTGAGGGTGTGATCGGGCCGACGAAATTGAAATTCGCGAACCATATTGTTCTTGTGGCTGAGCTCTCTTGGCTCGATGGTCTCAATTTCCACCCACAATGCCCCAAGTTTTTTTGTGAGTAGTTTTGCAAAAGGGCGCATATATCTTGCCAGAATGACATTTTCGCAGGAATGGTTCCCGATGACCAAGATCACTCCAGAATTGCTTGAACAAATCCGTGCCCGATTTGCGCAGGTTGACCACTGCCCGCAGCAGGGACCGCGTATTTTCTTTGAAAACGCGGGTGGGGCGCTGACGCTGAATTCGGTTGTGAGCACCTCGCAGGCTTATGCTGCGATCCCTGACAATCAGGGCCGCGACAACCCGGGAAGTCACGAACTGGTGCGGGTAATCAACAAGGCCAAAGAAGATATGGCCGTGTTCATGAACGCCCCCGGTGGCCAGTTCTTTGTCGGCGAAAGCGGGACCGAGCTGCTGTTTCGTTTGATCATGAACGCCTGTCTGGGCGCCGCCACCGGTCGGGTCCTGGGCACAACATTGGAACATCCCGCGACCCGAAGCGCTTGCGCGCGTTGGGCCGGGGTGGCCGGGCAAGATCATGTTCTGGTGGTCCATGACGACGCCACAGGCACCGTCACCGCAGATGCTTATGCGGCGCAGGTAACGCCGGACACAAAGGTTGCGACTATCGTGCACACCTCGCCGGTGACCGGTATGGGCGTGGATGTCGCGGCTGTGGTTGCCGAGATCCGCGCCGTTGCACCCAATTGCTTCATCATAGTCGACGGTATCCAGCACGCCGCGCATGGCCGGATCGACCTGACCGCCTATGATGTCGATGGCTATGTGATCTCGCCTTACAAGGTGTTCTCGCGCCATGGTTACGGGGTGGCCTGGATTTCTGACCGGCTGACCAAGCTGCCACATAACAGCTTGATCGACGGCCCCGCCGACAATTGGGAAATGGGGACGCGTGATACCGGCTCTTACGCTACAATGTCTGACGTAATCAGCTATTTCGAATGGCTGGGCGCACAGGTCAGCGACGCCACCGACCGGCGCGCAAAATTCGTCGCTGCCGGAGAGGCGATCCATGAGCAGGAAAAAGCGTTGACTGATGCGATGATCCGCGGAACCGGCAACCTGCCCGGGCTGGCCGAGATGGAGAAGGTGACCATTCTGGGCGGTGTCGATAACCCAGCACGCGAGGGACTGGTGTCACTGCAGGTCGAGGGCGTGCCGTCGGTCGATGTGGTCAAGCAACTGAACGAACAAGGCATCCGTACGCATTTGCGCAAGGCCGATCACTATTCGGGCAACATCTTGACACCGCTTGGCATGGACAGCTGCGTGCGTGTTTCGATGTGCCACTACAACAGCGTCGCCGAAGTGGCCCAGTTTCTGGGTGCAATGAAAACCGTCGCCGCCTGAGGCATTTGAGAGGGGAAGCTCATGAAAACGCATGCGCAAGCGGTTGTAATCGGCGGCGGCCTAGCCGGCTGTTCAATTCTGTATCATCTCGCCAAGTTGGGTTGGACCGATGTGGTCCTGCTAGAGCGGGACGAACTGACCAGCGGCTCGACCTGGCACGCGGCGGCCAACATTCATGGGCTGCATGACAACAACAATATCACCCGCATCCAGCACTATACGATGAATCTGTATAAAGAGCTGGAACAGGAAACCGGTCAAAGCTGCGGTGTGTTCCAGCCCGGCTCGCTCTATTTGGCGCAAACCGAAGAACGTGAGCATCAGCTGCGCCTGCAGGAAGCCAAGGCTAAATTTTATGGTTTGAACTTCCACGAGGTCAGTCGCGAGCAGGCCAAGGAACTGCACCCGCTGGCGCAGTTCGACGATATCCGCTGCATCATGTATGAACCCGATGGCGGCAATGTGGATCCCTCGGGCGTGCCCCACGCCTATGCTGCCGGTGCCCGCGCCATGGGAGCAACCATAGAACGGTTCTGTCCGGTGCTAGGTACGGATCAGCAACCCGACGGGTCTTGGATCGTGCGTACCGCAAAGGGCGATATTCACACGCAATGGGTGGTGAATGCCGCTGGTCTTTGGGGCCGCGAAGTTGCGGCGCTGGCGGGGCTGACTCTGCCGTTGCAACCGACCGAACACCAGTACTTCGTGACTGAATCCATCGAAGAAGTTGCCAATCTGGGCCGTCGCCTTCCGTCAATTGCAGACCGGGATGGCGAGTACTATTTCCGTCAGGAAGGCAACGGATTGCTGATCGGGGCCTATGAGAAGGACATGAAGTTCTGGGCCGAGGACGGCACGCCGCTGGACTTTGCCCATGACCTGTTCCCCGACGATTTGGATCGGATCATGGAAAACGTGATCCGCGCTACCGAACGTGTGCCAGTTGCCGCCACCGCAGGGGTCAAACGGGTGATCAACGGGCCGATGATCTGGTCTCCGGACTCCAGCGCCTTGTGGGGTCCGGTGCCCGAACTGAAGAACTATTTCCTCTGCGGCGGACTGATCCCGGGTTTCTCGCAATCGGGTGGCCTGGGCCTGCTGGCGGCGCAGTGGATGATCGAGGGCGAGCCGCAATACGACATGTTTGCATGGGATCTGGCCCGCTTCGGCGACTGGGCCGACAAAAAATTCACCAAGGCACGGGTTGAGGACCAGTATACCCACCGTTTTGCCATCCACTTCCCGAACGAGGAGCGTAGTGCAGGTCGCCCCGCCCGAGTCCGCCCTGCCTATGAAATGCAGAAAGACATGGGCTGTGTCTTTGGTCTGAACTGCGGCTGGGAGCATCCCCTGTGGTTCGCCGATCAGCCCGGCGTGCAGGAAACCAACGGCTTCACACGCCAGAACTGGTGGGAGCCGGTGGGACGTGAGGTACAGATGTTGCGGGAGAATGTGGGCGTCATCGACATATCGAATTTTGCGAATTACATCATCAAAGGACCCGGCGCGCAAGATTGGCTGGACCGCTTGGTCGCCAACCGCGTACCGACCGTGATCGGGCGGTCTTGCCTGACGCCGCTGATCTCTGTGCGTGGCGGCGTGGCTGGCGATTTCACCATAACCAAGGTGGCCGATGACGAATACATGATGATCGGATCGGGCATGGCCGAGCGCTATCATCAACGCTTTTTCAACATGATCGACCTGCCAAAGGACACAACCCTCGAAGTCGCCACCGACCGCATAGCAGGGTTCAACGTCGCCGGTCCGAAAGCGCGTGACCTGCTGCAGCGGCTGACCAATGCAGACCTGTCGAACGAGGAGTTCCGCTTTATGCGCTCGGCCACAATCGAGGTTGCAGGTGTCACCTGTCTGGCCATCCGCGTCAGCTTTACCGGCGATCTAGGGTGGGAGTTGCACTGCGCCGAAGAAGATCAGACCCGCCTGTACGCTGCGCTGCTGGATGCGGCCAAGCTGCTGGATGGCGGCCCCGTTGGCGGCCGCGCGCTGGGGTCGTTGCGGATCGAAAAAGGTTATGGCTCATGGGGCCGTGAGTATTCGCAGGAATACTGGCCGCAAGAGGTCGGGCTGGCGGGCCTGATCAAGCTGGACAAGGATTTCCTGCACAAGGATGCGTATCTGTCGGTCAAGGACAACGCCGCGCGCGAAGTGCTGTCAATCTTCGAGGTCGAAGTCTCCGAGGATGCCGACGCTACCGGCGGTGAGCCGATTTTTACCCCGGATGGTACCCCGGTTGGCCGCGTGACATCCGGTGCATACGGCTATTCGGTCGGCAAATCGCTAGCGCTTGGCTATATAAACCCTGGGGTCGCGCAACCTGGTGATACGGTCGAAGTGTTCATCCTTGGCAAGCCCCATAAAGCGAAAATCCTGTCCGAGCCTCCTTTTGACCCGGATGGAAACCGCCTGCGTGATGTTGAACCGGCACTGGAAGGGGCTGCCTGAGAAGCCCCGTTGCAGGTCAGCGGTTCATGCTGGCGGCGGCGTTTAGCAGCCAGTCCTGAAACAGCCTGACCGACGGTGAAACGGGTTTTTCCTTGAGACGCACGAAATAGGCCCAGGGGCTGTCCAAATCGAATTCGAACGGTTCGATCAGCAGCCCCCGGTCCACATAAGACCCGGCCAGGGAGCGGGGCAGGGCGACGCAGCCCAACGACTGCGCCGCCATCTCCATTGCCAGATTTGAAGCGTTGGTCCGCAGCCCTTCCTTCTGGTTCAGGTCTGCCAGATCAAAATGGCGTGCGACCCGTTCCCAATAAGCTGGACGACCCAGAATATGGATCAGAGGTGCCTCTTGCAGTTGCGCCGGATCGGTCAGCTGCGCGCCATTGACTGTGAATTCGGGCGCGCACACGACCGCAAGCTTTTCGGCCCACAGCTGCCGCGCGCCCACCGTCACATCGTCAATATGATTGACCGTTATCGAAATGTCCGAGACGTTCGGCTCGACATCAATCCAGACGGTGCCGTGTACCGTCAGGTCGATATCCGGGTGCTGGTCGCTAAAGCCCCGGATTACGTCCGGTAGCCAATTCTCGGCCAGGCTGACCGGGCAAGACACGACGACTTTGCGGGTGTGTGACCGCTGGATGACCGATTGTGTGGCCACGTCAATCTCATGCAGAGCATGCCGCACTGAAGGCAGATACGCCTCGCCCACGTCGGTCAGCGACAATGACCGGGCATGGCGCACGAACAGAGGCCGCTGCAAAAACTCTTCGAGCGAACGCACATGGTTGCTGACGGCCGATTGGGTGCAGTTCAGCTCATCTGCCGCGCTGGTAAAGCTGAGGTACCGGGCGGCGGCCTCGAAGGAGCGCAGGAAGATCAGGTGGGGCAGGTTCATCATGGCGACATATTCCTGGGCGGGCGGATGGGTGGTGCGCCGGGAATCCTGTTTCGCGGCGGGAATTGATCTGGTTCATATGCTACAATGGAGCGGAGCCAAAGCTACAAATTTTCCGGGGCCATTGCCCTCGTATTGTTTTCGTGCTGCGATGGGCAAACACACTTAGGTTTTGGCCGAACCCGAAACCTCATCTGTAGGGCATCGTGACCAACACATTTCAAACTATCGCAAAGTTTGCGCTAAATCGAAGGGTGCAGGATTTCCCCGACAGCGCGCTCGAAGCGGCAGCACTGATGCTGCTGGACACGCTGGGGATCACCATCGGGTCCGGACCGATGCAGGCCGGTCAGATCGCGCGTGACAGCGCTATGGCGCTTTACGGTGCGGGCGATCCGGGCCTCAGCGCACGGATGCTGTTCGATGGCCGCAAGGTTAGCGTTGCCGGAGCGGCTTATGCCGCTGCGACTCAGACCGATAATCTGGATGGCCATGACGGCTATAACCCCACCAAGGGCCATATCGGTGTTGCCGTTGTGCCGGCTCTGGCGGCTTTGGCGGAAACGGTCGCGGATTTTTCCGGCCCCGAGGCGTTGGCGACCGTAACTATTGGATACGAAATCGCCGGGCGCGCCGGGATTTCGTTGCATGACACAGTCAGCGACTACCACACTTCCGGCGCATGGAACGCGTTGGGAGTTGTGGCCGTTGCCGCCCGTCTGCGCGGGCTGAGTGCAGAACGGATGCGGCAGGCCATGGGCATCGCCGAATATCACGGGCCTCGCAGTCAAATGATGCGCGAGATTGCCAACCCCACCATGCTGCATGACGGCTCGGGCTGGGGCGCGCTGGTGGGTGTATCCTCGGCAGTGCTGGCCGAGAAGGGATTTACCGGCGCACCGGCGATCACCATAGAGGCGGATGAGGTCGCGCATCACTGGCGGGATCTGGGCAGCTTCTGGCAGATGGAACATCAATATGTGAAGCCCTATCCGATCTGTCGTTGGGCCCATGCAGCGATCGACGCCACCAGGGCGCTGATGCGTGAATATGGCCTGTCTCATCAGGACATTGCCGCGATTCAGGTGAACACTTTCCACGAAAGTGCCTGCCTGTTTCAGGGTATGCCGGATGACACTTCGAAGGCGCAGTATTCGCTGCCCTTCGCTGTGGCGACGATGGTGGCGCACGGCCGTATCGGGGTCGAGCATATCACCGGCGCGGGCCTCTCCGATCCGCTGGTCGCGGCGATTGTCGACCGTATCTCGGTGGCCGAGACCGCGCGCCATTCCGACCGCTTTCCTCAAAGCCGCGTTGCTGATGTCGTCATGACCTTGACGGATGGGCGGGAACTGGCGTCGGGCGACGTCCACGCGCGCGGCGGGCCCGAGGCACCCATGGACCGTGACGAAGTGATTGCCAAGTTCATGGAGTTCGCCACTCCACCGCTGGGGGTCAGCCGTGCCGCCGCCATACGCGACGCGGTTCTGGGGTTGCAGTCGCCGGACGCCAAATTCTCGGATCTCGGCGCGCTGATTTATGACGCCGCTGACAACCGCTGAAATCAGGACAACAAAAATGCCGCTAAGGCTGCTGAAATACGGGCTATCCGCCGATTACCCTGTCACCGGAGACATTCCGGCCACGCCAGAGCTTAAATCCAGTTACGATGTGGTCATCGTAGGTGGTGGCGGCCACGGAATGGCCTGTGCCCACTACCTATCAAAGTATCACGGCATCACCAATGTGGCTGTGCTGGAAAAGGGTTATCTGGCGGGCGGCAACACCGCGCGGAACACCACTACCATCCGTTCGAACTACATCACCAAAGAGGGCATCGCGTTCTACAAGGAAGGTGTGCAGCTTTACGGGGAGATGAGCGAAGAGCTGGATTTCAACGTCATGTTCAGCCAGCGCGGTCAACTGACGCTGGCCCATACCGAGGCGACGATACGCTCGTTCCATCTGCGGGCCGAGATGGGTAAACACGCGGGCACCCGGATCGAGGTCGTTGATGCGCAGACGGTCAAGGACCTGTCCCCGCATCTGAATATGGATGAGGGCGGGCCGTTGGAAATCATCGGCGGATTGTGGCACGCCGATGGAGGCACTGCGCGGCATGATGCGGTGGCCTGGGGCTATGCAGCGCAAGCCAGTAGGCGCGGGGTGGAAATTCATCAACGTACCGAGGTTGAAGGGTTCGACGCTGCCGGCGGCAAGATCACAAAAGTGCGCACCAATCGCGGTGATATCAGTGCCGGGCAGGTGATGATTGCTGTCGGGGGCATGAACTACGATATGGCGATGAAAGCCGGGGTAGAATTGCCGATCCGTTGCTATCCGTTGCAGGCGATGGTCACGCAGCCGCTGAAACCGTGGCTGCACACGCTGGTCAGTTCGGTCAGCCTGCACACCTATCTGGTGCAGTCATCGCGAGGCGAGATCGTGATCGGCGGTGGCTCGGACCCTTATCAGCTGTATTCCACCCGCTCGACACTGGACATGAAAGAACATCTGGCCGAAGGCGCGGTACATTTGTTCCCGTTCCTGCACGGGGTGCGTCTGCTGCGACAATGGGCCGGGATTACCGACATGACGCCCGATTACTCACCCATCATGGGTGCCAGCCCATTGTCCAACCTATGGCTAGATTGCGGTTGGGGCACCTGGGGGTTCAAAGCTACTCCGGTGGCGGGCAAGTACATGGCGCAGTCCATCGCCAACCAGAAGGTCGCGCCGATACTCGAACCCTTCACAATGGAGCGTTTCGCCACCTTTGATCTGCTCAATGAAATGGGCGCAACTGCCGCGAGCCACTGACATGAAGATCCTGATCTGCCCGATGAACGGGCCCCGCAATATTAATGAATTCCAGAGCTTCGGCCCCCTGCGCGCCAACCCCGACCCGGATGCAACCAGCGATCAGGACTGGGCGCGTCACCTGTTCCGCGGCGACAATTCACGCGGAACGCTGGTGGAATGGTGGCGGCACGTGCCCTCGAACTATTTCTTTCTGGCCGAGCGCAACGCCACCACGAACGAGGTGATCCGCACTTTTGACCCCTCAGAGCTGGAGCAAAGGTGATGGCCCGACTTCCCGCACCCTGGGGCAACAGGATCGATCGAGATGCGCCGGTATCGTTCAGCTTTGAAGGGCAGGCGTTTCAGGGATACGAAGGTGATGTGATCGCCTCGGCTTTGGCCGGGCAGGGGAAGTGGATGCTGTCGCGCTCGTTCAAATACCACCGACCGCGCGGTGCGATGTCGATGGCGGGCACCGAGGCCGATACGCTGGTGCAACTGCCCTCGGACCCGAACGTGCAGGCCGACCGGCATCCGATTTCGGCAGGGCTGCAAGTTAAGGCGCAGAACGTCAACGGATCACTGGCGCGAGACCGCGACGCATTCATGGACAAGCTGGGGCGATTCATGCCGGTGGGGTTCTATTATCGCACCTTCATGGGCCCGACGCGCAATAGCTGGCTGAAACTGTGGGAGCCGCTGATCCGCAAGAAGGCGGGGCTGGGCGTTCTGGATATCAACGCACCGCATGAAGACTACGAAAAGGCCAACCTGTTTTGCGATCTGCTGGTCGTCGGCGCGGGGCTGGCCGGGTTGACCGCCGCCATCGAAGCCGCCGAAGCCGGGGCTGACGTCATCCTGGCCGAGCAGGAGCCGGTCTTGGGCGGTGCGCTGACCTATGGCCGCGATGCCGACAGGCTGTCCGACCTGCTGGCGAAAGTGCAAAGCCTGCCGAACCTCCGCATCATGACCGGTACAGTGGTGAACGGCTGGTTCGAGGACAACTGGCTGCCGCTGATCCGGGGCAACAAGCTGTTCAAGACGCGCGCGCGCGAGGCTCTGCTGGCCACCGGCTGCATCGAACAGCCCGCGATCTTCCGAAACAATGACCTGCCGGGCATCTTGCTGGGCACTGGTGCGCAACGGCTTATGCGGCACTATGGTGTGAATCCGGGCAAGCGCGCGGTGGTTCTGGCCGCCAATCTCGACGGTTATCGGGTGGCGCAGGATCTGTTGGACGCAGGCGTAGAACTGGCGGCGGTGGTTGATCCGCGCCCCGGCGGCAGCGGCGGCGAGCTTGGCCAGCTACTGTCAACAAGGGGGACGCGTGTCATTCACGGCACCGTGGGCGAGGCGCGTGGCAAGACCCATGTTACCGGCGTAAAGGTCGGCGGCGACTGGATGGATTGCGATCTGTTGGTGATTTCGGTCGGCTATGCGCCAATGTGGCAACTGCCCTGTCATGCTGGCGCGAAACTTGGGTACAATGAAACGGCGGCGCGGTTTTCCCTGTCTCTGCCAGACGCTCCGCTGGGCATTGCCGGGGGTGTTGCCGGAGTCTTTGCGCCTGATGCGGTGGTAGCCGATGCGCAACGCGCGGCACAGACGGCGTTGACTCGTCTGGGGCTGCCAACCCGCGACATCGCGCAGGTCGAAGATGTCGAGGCTGCGTTGACGAATTTCGAACCTGCAATCGCCGGGCATCCCAAGGGCAAGGATTTTGTCGACCGGGACGAGGATATTCAAATCAAGGACCTGCAAAACGCGGTTAAGGAAGGCTATCGCGAGTTGGAGCTGATCAAGCGCTTTACCACCGTCGGTATGGGGCCGTCACAAGGGCGGCACTCGGCGCTGGCCACCGCCCGGGTGGTGGCCAAGGCGACCGACCGCACCATCGGGCAGATCGGCGTGACTACGGCCCGTCCGCCCTTTGGCCCCGAAACGCTGGGCGTGCTGTCCGGTCATCATCACCCGGCAGACAGGCGCACAGCGCTGCATCACGAACATATCCGGTTGGGGGCGGACATGCGCCCGGTCGGAGCGTGGTGGCGGCCTTATTTCTACGGCCCCAAACAAGACGCCAAGCGCCTCATCGAAGAAGAGGTGCATGCGGTGCGCAATGGGGTCGGCGTGCTGGATGTTTCAACTCTGGGCGGGCTCGAGGTGCGTGGCCCGGATGCGGGCGAATTCCTCAACCGCATTTACACCATGGCCTACAAAAAGCAGCCTGTGGGCCGTTGCCGGTACTGCCTGATGACAAACGAAATGGGCACGGTGATCGACGATGGCGTGGCGTATCGACTGGCCGAGGATCTGTTCTATGTCACCGCCACCACCGGGGCCGTGGCGCGGGTTTATTCGGATATGTTGTTCTGGAATGCGCAGTGGCGGTTGGATGTGGATGTGCTGAACGTCACCTCGGCCTTCTCGGGCTTCAACATTACCGGTCCCAAGGCGCGCTCCGTAGTCGAAGCGCTGGACAGCGACATCGATTTCTCGCGCGATGGCTTTGCCTATCTCGACGGACGTAGCGGCATGGTGGCCGGGGTGCCGGTGCGCGCCATGCGGATTGGGTTCACCGGCGAGTTGAGCTACGAGCTGCACTGCCCCACCAGCTATGCCCACACCCTGTGGGATGCGGTGATGACGGTGGGTCACGCGCACGAGTTGCGCCCTTACGGGCTGGAAGCCAGCCGGATTCTGCGGTTGGAGAAAGGCCATATCCTGATTGGTCAGGACACTGATGCGCTGACCTCGCCCGATGAGCTGGGATTCGAATGGGCGATCTCGAAGACCAAGCCGTTTTTCGTGGGCAAGCGCTCAACCGAGATGCGCCGAAACAAAGGCCTGCCGCGCAAGCTGGTCGGGCTGACATTCGACGGGCCAGATGTACCGGGGGAAAGCTGTCTGGTACTGAGGGACGATGTACCGGTGGGGCATGTGACCTCGGTCCTGTGGTCGCCGACGCTGAACACTCATATCGCGCTGGCATATGTGCATGGTGATGACGCTACGCAAGGATCGCAGGTCAAAGTGAAGTGCCGCAATGGCAAGCGCGTCGTAACAACTGTGCGCGGCCACACCTTTTTTGATCCTGAAAACAAACAGCAGGAGGTGTGATGATGCGAACCTATCCGCTTGATCCAAAGGGCGCTGCTGAAGGCACACCACTGGTTTCCGGGCAGATTATCGTGCAGGACCTGACCCATACGCCGCGTTTTGGCCTCAAGGGCCGAGGCACCGTGGCGTTTTTGCAATCGCAGGGCCTGAAGGTGCCAGACGTCAACGAAACCGCCGATGGCCTTCTGCGTCTGGGTCAGGAAGAGGTGGTGGTACTGGATGCGCCTGCCGACCTGTATGCTCGGTGGCAGGTCGCCGCCACGCCAAAGGGCTATTATTCCTGGCGCGAGGAAACCTGGGCCATGATGCACCTGACCGGCCCGCGCCTGTTCAATCTGCTGGCCAAGATTTGCCCGGTCGACCTGTCGCCCGGTGCCTTTCCAGTGGGAAAGATCGCCCAGACCCGCGTGGGCTATGTCGAGGCAATCACATGGCGCAACGACCGCAAAGGTGTGGGGTTCGATGTCCTTTTCGACATCGCCGCCACTGCTTTTTTCGCCAACGCGGTAGCCATTGCCAGCGCTGAGTTCCAACCGGAGGTACCCGCATGAAATCCCCCACCGTGATCTTGCACACCGATAACCCCGACGCTGCCCGTGCGGTTCTTGCTGAAGGTCATCCCGATCTGCCGATCCACACCTGCGACAGCTATGAGGCGCTCACGGGTTTGATCGAGGATACAGGAGCTGAGGTTGTATATTCCGTTCGCTTTGCGGGCACCCCCGGCTTTCCACGCGCAGCACTGGTCGAGAACCCGCAAATCAAATGGGCTTCGGTCGGCGGCTCGGGCACCGATCACCTGAACCCTTGGAACCCTGATGAGGTAACGGTGACAAATGCCGCCGGGGTCGCCGCCGATATGATGGCACAATATGCGCTGGGGGCGATGCTGCATTTCACGCTGGATTTCCCGGGCTTTCGTGCCGCGCAGGCGCGGCGGGACTGGATCGGCGGCAAAGTCGAGCCCATCGACAGCAAGACGGTGCTGATCATCGGCCTTGGCAAAACCGGAGAGGCTGTTGCGGCACGGTCCAAAGCCATGGGGCTGAACACAATCGGTGTACGGGCCCGCCCGAAACTGACCCCCAACGTGGACGAGGTACACGGGATGGAGGTTTTGCCCGATCTCTGGCCACGCGCTGACTTTATCGTCGTTTGCGTACCACTGCTGGACAGCACGCGCGGTCTGGTCAGGGCGGAGGCCTTCGCCGCCATGAAACCGACGACGGTGATAATCGACGTCTCGCGAGGTGGGGTAATTGACGAAGCACCTCTACTGGCCGCGCTGGAACAGAACCGGATCAGAGGCGCGGCGCTGGACGTGTTCGTTACCGAACCGCTGCCTCAGGGGCACAGGTTCTGGGAACTGGACAACGTGATCGTCACACCGCACTGCAGCTCGGTCTATGACGGCTGGGATCTGAAATCGGTCCGCATGTTTTCCGAGAACCTGATGCGCTATCGCAAGGGCGAGGTGCTGAACAACATCGTAAATCCACAACGGGGATACTAGGTCAATGGCACGAGACAGACGCAGCGGCGGGCGACGCGGCAAATCCGGGCGCGCGGCGGCGGGAATCGAACAGCTGCCCTGGCAACAGGTGCGCAACAGCTATCCGCCGTTCGAGCTGTTGAACCCTGAACAGATGGATCAGCTGCATACAACCTCGATGCGCATTCTGTCCGAGGCCGGTATCCGGGTGATGGGCGACAATGTTATGGACATTTTCGAACGCGCGGGGGCCATCGTAGACCGCGACACCAAGACCATCCGTATGGACGAAACCATTGTCGCCGAAGCGTTGAAAACGGTGCCCTCGGAATTCACGCTGACCTCTCGCAACCGCGCGAAACAGATTACGCTGGGCGGCGATCATGTGAATTTTGGTTTGGTTGCCGGGCCGCCGAACGTACATGACTGTATCAATGGCCGCCGTCAGGGTAATTACGATGACTATTGCAACTTCATCCGGTTGGCGCATCACTTCAACGCTATCCATCTGATCGGCAATCAGGTGATGGCCCCGATCGAAATGCCCGCCAACAACCGCCATCTGGACACCTACAACGCCAACCTGAGCTATAGCGACCTGAGCTTTCACTGCACCGCTATCGGGCGCGGGCGGGCGATGGATGGCATCAACATGATGGCGATTTCGCGCGGTCAGAAACCCGAGGACATGCGCGGCGATCCGGGGGTGATCACAATCATTTCGGTGAACTCTCCGCGCCTGTTCGACGATGCCATGGGTGACGGCCTGATCGCGATGGCCGAGTATGGTCAACCGGTGACGGTCACGCCGTTCACTCTGATGGGGGCCATGACACCGGTCACGCTGCCTGCCGCGCTGGCGCAACAGAACGCCGAGGCGCTGTTCGGTGTGGTGCTGACGCAGTTGGTCAGCCCGGGAGCGCCTGTCATGTATGGCTCGTTCACCTCGAATGTGGACATGAAATCTGGGGCTCCGGCCTTTGGTACACCGGAGAATGCCAAGGCGAATATTGTCGGCGGGCAGTTGGCGCGGCGCTATGGCATTCCGTACCGGACATCGAATGCAAATGCGTCCAACGTGGTGGATTTGCAGGCGGCATACGAAACGATGATGGCCACCTGGGGCGCGGTTCTGGGAGGGGCTAATATCGTCTATCATGCCGCCGGCTGGCTTGAGGGCGGGCTGACCGCATCTTACGAGAAATTCGTTATGGATATCGAGATCATCCAGAACATGATAGAATTCCTCAAACCGATGAAATTTAACACGGATGAACTGGGCCTGGACACCATCAAATCGGTGCCCACTGGCGGCCATTTCTTTGGCGTCGATCACACGATGGAACGCTATGAAACCGCGTTCTACAAACCGATGCTGTCCGACTGGCAGAACTATGAAAACTGGGAGGCGGCCGGAGCCAAGGACGCCCTGCAACGCGCCACCGAGGTTTGGCAGCAGGTGCTACGCGAGTATCAGATGCCCGAGATGGATCCCTCCGTGCGTGAGGAGCTGGATGCCTATATCGCCAAACGCAAGGAAGAGATCGGCAGCGGCGAACCCTGATGGAATATCGGGGCAGGGGGGTCGACCGCTGCCCCGGTTCGGTTACAGCAGATCGAACAACCGGCCCGGCAGCGCCTCGTGGCGTGGCAGACCCAGCGCCCGCATCAGGCAGAACATCATCGCCTGATTTGAGGTCACTACCGGCTTGTCCAGCGTGTCCTCGATCCGCGCGACCGCCTCGACCGCGCGCATGTCAGTACAGCTGAGCACGATGGCCTGCGCGTCCGGATGGTCGGCCTGACAGGCGAGGTCATAAACTTCGTCCGGGGTCAGCTCTCCCTGCCCGTAATTGCCCAGTTCGCGGCCCACATCAGCGCAACGCACGGTTTCGATACCGTTTGCGGCCATGAAATCCATCGCCTGCGTGTTGATCTCGCCCAGATAGGGCGAGGAAAAGCTCACTTTCGTTGCCCCAAGCGCCTGAATGGCGACGATCAGCGATCCGGCGGCGGTCAGCGATTGCGCTCCCGATCCGGCCTTGATCTGTTGCGCCAGATCGGCGTCGAAAGACGGCCCATGGGTCAGTGTGGCCGAGGTGCAACCATACAGCACCACATCCGGCCGCACGCCCGAGATCATCCGCAGATCGTGACTGATGTCCGAGGCCCCAAGCCCCGCCATCTGGTCAGAACCGGGGATTTCATCCACGTCATAACCACCCATGCGCTGGAAATGCACGGTGGTGTCCGGGCAGCGCATCAAGGCCATGTCGGCCTCAAGGTTGGTGTTGGTGAAGGGCACCAGAACGCCGATCTTGGCCCGGGTACGCGTTTCGTGGCTCATGACGTTACCTTTCTTAGAACGGCCAGACAGCGATCCATTACCGGCGTGTCGCAGATCGTGGCGCGCAGGCAGTCGGACAGACCATAGCCGCCCATACCGCGCATCAGCAGTTTCTCGGCCCGTAGCGCAGCGTCGGCCTGTTGCGCCTGCTCGGTCGAGGCAAAGTGGATCAGCACGAAATTGGTGTGGCTGTCCGGCACGATCAGCCCCAGATCGCGGCAGTCCTGCGCGAACCGATCGCGAATGGTTGCCGTTTTCGCGACCACGTCCCGCATATGCGCCTGATCGCGCATCGCCGCCGCTGCCGCAGCCTGCGAGGCAATCGAGATGTTGTTGGGGTTCAACAGCTTGCGCAGCTCTCTGGCGATGTCGGTGGGGAAATAGCCCCACCCGGCGCGTGCCCCGGCCAGCCCGTAAGCCTTGGAGAAGGTGCGCGTGATAACGGTATCTCCCCGGTCCGCCAGCCCGAAAACCTCAGTCGGATCGTTGGCGGCATCGGCGAACTCGGCATAGGCCTGATCGACCACCAGCAGCACGTCGCCGGGTAGCGCGTTGCGCAGGCGGGTGATTTCGGTGTTCGGGATCAGGGTGCCGGTGGGATTGCCCGGGTTACAGACAAACACGATACGGGTCGCCGGGGTGACGGCGGCCAGAACCGCGTCGACGGATACGGTCAGATCGACCTCGGGCGCGGCGACGTATTTGGCCTGCGCCTGCGCCGTGGCCGAGGCTACGAAGGCATAGCCATATTGCGTGCCCAGCACCTGATCGCCGGGCCCGGCAAAGGCGCGGATCAGGCAGCCGATCAGCTCCATCGAGCCCGCGCCACACAGCACCCGCGCCGGGTCGACCCCGTGTACCCCGGCAATGGCCGCGCGCATGTCGGGCCATTCGGGATCGGGGTATAGCGTCAGATCAGCCAGCGCCGCCTGCCCGACCGCCACGGCGAACGGACTGGCCGGAAAGGCGCTTTCGTTCTGCGCCAGCGAGACGGTGCCTTCTCCACCCAGATCGGCCAGCGCATAGGCACCCATGGCGCCGACATAAGAAACCGGACGGATCATGCGTCACCTCCGTAAGTTTTGGCGCCCTCGGCGCTGACCAGACCGCGTTTGAGGTCCAGCGCCAGCGCGTCAGGGTCACGGTCGCCCGGATCGCCGAAACCACCGCCCCCGGGGGTGTCGAAGATCAGGTAATCACCGCCTTCGACCCGCAGCTCTCCCTTGCCGGGAATGTCGCTGTCGCCTTCGCGAAAGCGGATGCGCCCGGGCGCGCCGGGTTTGCCGCCCATGCGCCCAAGGGCGGGGAACTTTAGTCGCTCGACCGACAGGAACACGATGAAGGGCGCACCGTTGGACGAGGTCATCTCGATCCGCTGCCCCAGCCCGCCGCGATACTTGCCCGCGCCGCCGGAATCCGCACGCAGTTCGCGCCGCCAGATGGTGACGGGCGCGACGCTTTCGGTGATCTCCACCTGCGAACCGAACACGCCCGAGGGGTAGGCGGTGGCTGACAGCCCGTCCGCATGTGGCCGCGCGCCGGTACCGCCATTATGTACCGGTTCCACTGCGAATTCGCGCCCACCATCGCGGGCCACCTCGGGGGCGTGGCGCATGGGCAGGTCGAACATGCAGCTTGCGCCCTCGGCGGGCACTTCATCAGGTAGTGCCTGATGCAGACAGCCCAGCACCAGATCGGGTGTCACCTGACCCAGCGTGTGCCGCATCGCCACCGGCACCGGGCGCTGTGCGTTCAGGATGCAGCCCTTGGGGCCGTCGACGGTGAACGGCTCCAGCGATCCGGCATTGTTGGGGATGTCCGAGCCGACGATGCAGCGCAGCGCGAACACCGTATAGGCGGTGGCATAGTTCAGCGGCACGTTGATGCCCTTGCGCGAACAGCCCGAGGTGCCGGTGAAATCCACATGCATCCCCGATTTGCTGACGGTCAGCGCGGCGTGCAGCTCCAGCTCATTCTCATAGCCGTCCATTTTCAGGACGTTTTTGTAGACCCCCTCGGGCACCTCGGCGATGGCCTCAAGCGTGCCGCGGCGCGAAGTGTCGATGATATAGGACCCCAACGTATCCAGATCGGTCAGGCCGAACTCTTCCATCATACTGACCAGCCGGTTCACCCCGGCCTCGCAACAGGCGATCAGGGCATAGATGTCGCCCTCGTTGGCGATGGGCTCGCGGCTGTTGGCGCGGATGATGTCCAGCAGCAGCGCGTTGGGGATGCCTTCCTCGACCAGTTTACAGGGCGGGATCAGCAGCCCCTCGTCATAGATGTCGGACCCTTCCGGCCCCATGCCCAGACCACCCAGATCAACCAGATGCGAGGTGCATGAGGTGAAGCCCACTACCTTGCCATCCTTGAACGCGGGCATCATCAGCAGGAAGTCGTTCAAATGCCCCGAGGCCAGCCACGGATCGTTGGTCATGTAGATATCGCCCGGTTTCATGGTCTGAACCGGGAAGGCGGCGCGCAGGTGCTGCACCGCTTCGGCCATGGTGTTGATATGGCCCGGCGTGCCGGTCACCGCCTGTGCCAGCATCCGACCATTGACGTCGAAAATCCCGGCGGAGATATCGCCGCACTCACGCACGATGGGGGAGAAGGCGGCGCGTATCAGGGTCTGGCCTTGTTCTTCGACCACCGCCAGCAGACGGTTCCACATCACTTGTAGGCGGGCGGGGGACAGATCGGTCGTCATCATGCGCCTCCTTTCTGGTCCTGAACCAGGACGAGGTTTCCTATGGCATCCACATGGGCCGAGAAATCGGCCGAGACCAACGTTGTGGTCTGCGGTTCGTGGATCAGAGCGGGGCCGTGTACGTGATCGCCGGGGTTCAGGTCAGCCCGCGCCACGAATGCGGCCTGTTTCAGCGCCCCGTCCACATCGCAGGTGATCGGGCGAGTGTCGGGTGCGGTGATGGTCGTCAATGCAGGTGTTGCGGGCACTGGTGGCACGGCGCTGTCAAGGGTCGCGACGCGCACCGCCCAGTTGAGAATCTCAATCTGCATCCCCGGCACCGGGCGTGAGAACTGCTTGCGATATTCTTCCTCAAAGGCGGTGGTCAGCGGTGCAATATCGTCTGCCGTCAGATGCCGGTCGGGCAGGGTGATCTCGATCTCGTGACCCTGACCGTTGTAGCGCATGAAGGCGGTGCGCTGGGTTTCGGTCGGGGCATCGCCCGCGCCCTGGGCAACCACGCCTTTGGCTTCGAAAATCATTGCGTCGAACAGCGCGTTGATCTCATCCATGTCCATGCTGTCCAACAACGAATAGCGCGAGCGGACGATTTCGAACGACACGGGTGCGAACAGGAAGCCCACGGCAGACCCCACGCCCGGATTGGGCGGGATTACAATGCGGCTGACCCCGGCGGATCGTGCCACCCGGCTGGCATGCAACGGCCCGTTGCCGCCAAAGGCAATCATCGTGCGCGGTCCAAGATCCTTGCCCGATTCCACCGCGTGCATCCGGCCCGCGCTGGCCATGCTTTCGTCGACGATGCGGCTGACGCCGTCGGCTGAGCCAACGGCATCGAGATCTAGTTTCGACCCGATCACCCGGCTCAGCGACTGTTTGGAGCCTTCGGGGTCCAGCTTGATATGCCCCTCGGCAAATGTGTCGGGCACGATGTAGCCCAGCGTAATGTCGCTGTCTGTCACCGTGGGCTCGGTGCCGCCGCGCATGAAGGCCACGGGTCCGGGTTCAGACCCCGCCGATTTCGGACCCACGGTCAGGCGTCCCAACCGATCCACCCCGGCGATGGAGCCACCGCCCGCGCCGATCTCGATCATCTCGATCACCGGGATGCGCACTGGCATGCCCGAGCCCTTTATGAACCGCGCGGCGCGGGCGATCTCGAACTGGCGCGAGGTCTGCGGGCGGGCCTTGTCTATCAGGCACAGCTTAGCGGTGGTGCCGCCAACGTCAAAGGACAGCACCTGATCCAGCCCGGTGCGGGCGGCGATGCGGGCGGCCAGAATGGCCCCTCCGGCGGGGCCGGATTCCACCAGCCGGATCGGAAAACGCGCGGCGGTGCGCACGGTGCACATGCCGCCGCCCGCCGTCATCATCAGGATCGGACAGGTCACGCCCTCGGCCTCGAACCGGTCGACGAAACGGGCCAGATAGGTCTGCATCAGCGGCTGGATATAAGCATTGGCAACGGTGGTGCACAGCCGGTCGAACTCGCGCGCCTCGGGGCTGACCTCGGACGAGATCGAGACGGTCAGATCGGGCCGCTTCTCAGCCAGCACATCGCGTAGGCGGCGTTCATGGGCGGGGTTGGCATAAGCGTGCATCAGGCAGATCGCTATGGCCTCTGCGCCGCTCGCGTCGATATCGGCCAGCAGTGCGTCGATGGCCGAGTCTTCGAGCTCGATCAATACCTGACCACCCGCCGACATGCGTTCGCGCACGGTCAGAGCACGCTCGCGCGGCACCAGCAGGTCAGGCTTCTCGAGGTTGATATCGTATTGCGAATAACGCCGCTCATACGCGATTTCCAGGATGTCGCGAAAGCCTTCGGTGGTCACCGTCGCCACCACCGCGCCGCGACGTTCGATCAGCGCATTGGTCGCCAGGGTGGTGCCGTGGATAAAGCCGGTCACCTGATCCAGCGTCCGGCCCGATTGCTGCATTACTCGCGCGGCCCCTTCCATGGCGCCGTCGGCAGGGTTCTGATGGGTGGTCAGGGTCTTGGTGGAGGCCAGGATTGTCTCTTCGCCAGAGACAAGGACCGTATCGGTGAAGGTGCCGCCAATATCGATGGCCAGGCGCAGCGTTTGAGTTGTCATGAGGTCTTCCGAAATTTCTGTAATCGCAGCGTAAAGCAAAAGGCCCGAGGCCCTGCTTTATGCAAGGATCACAAGATCACAGCCGGTTGCGCGGCGGTCCGTAGGATTCGGAATGTCAGTCTGTGTCATGGGCGAAATGTGCAGTTTCAAGATAGCGGCAGCAAGCTGGATTACGACAGAAAGGCCTGCAAGCGACATCTATCGTCTCTGCAGGCCAGAAATCTGCCGACACGGGCCACCAGACGGAGAGCGCGCGATCAGGCAAGCCACCAGCGTTCAGGGGCTTTGGCACCATCCATTTCCCAATTCGCGGCGATCTCGCCCTGGGCGACGGTTTTGGCAACACCCATGATATGATTGGCGAACATCGGAACGATCGCACCGCCATCATCATGAACCAAAGTCTGCGCTTCGGCATACAGAGTGCGGCGTTTGGCGTCGTCCAGCTCTGCACGGGCCTCGACCACGATGGCGTTGAAGCGATCGGCGGCTTCGCCTGTGCGCCAGGCGGTCTCGTTCCATTCGGTGTCGTTGGTATAGGCCGATGCAAACATCCAGTCCTCGGTCGGGCGGCCCGACCAGTACGAGAATGACCAGGGTTTCTTGTTCCAGACATTCGACCAGTAGCCATCCGAGGGTTCGCGAACCACTTCGATTTCAATACCTGCTTCGGCCGCGGATGCGGCGATCAATTGAGCCGCATCTACTGCGCCAGCAAATGCCGCGTCTGAAGATGACAGCTGCAGCGCGCCGCTATGGCCTGATTTCTTATAGTGATATGTGGCCTTTTCAGCATCAAATTCGCGTTGCGGTAGATCGCCGTCGAAATAGCGGTTGGCGGTCGAGATCGGATGATCGTTGCCCAATGAGCCATGACCCAACAGGATCTTGTCGACCAGTTCCTGGCGTTTGACTGCCAGCTTCAGCGCCATGCGCAGATCGTAATTGTCGAAGGGCGCGGCATCGACCCGCATTGGTATCGTGTAATGCAGGGTCGAGGTTTTCTCGAGGATGTTGATATGTGGTGCCCGCGATAACAGGGCGACCGTCTTGGGATCGACCCGGTCGATTGCCTGGACTGATCCGTTCATCAGCGCAGTCTGGCGCGCAGTCGGGTCGATGATAGTAAGGAACTCGACCTCATCGAAATGGGCCCGATCCTGTTTGAAGTAATTCGGGTTGCGGCGCGCCTTTACCCGCACGCCCGGCTCGTACACCTCAATGATATAGCCACCGGTGCCGATACCGGATTGCGGGTCGGTCAATTTGCCATCGGTCGAAGGCATTATGACCAAGTGATAGTCCGACAGGATGTATGGGAAGTCGGCATTGGCTGATTCCAGCTCGAACACCACGTTGTTGCCATCGGCGCGCATTGATTTGATTTGGGCGACCAAGCCGTTTACCGCAGATTTCGATCCCTCGCCACGGTGGTGGTCGATAGTGGCGATGACATCGGCAGGGCTAAGGATTTGGCCATTGTGGAACTCGACCCCTTCACGCAGGGTGAATACCCAAGTGATCGCGTCGTCCGAGGAATACTCGGTCGCGAGTTCGGGCACCAAATTGCCGCTTGCATCTACTTCGACCAAGTTGTTGCCGAACAGATAGGCGACAGCGGTGTTGATCGTACCTTCATAGGTTGCTGGATCTAACGAGTCGGTGGTCGAACCGCTGCCAAAGCCAAATTTGATCGCTCCACCTTTTTTGGGGACCTGCGCAAGTGCTTGTCCGGATAGGCTCAATGCTGCTGGAACGGCAAGGCCTGCAGCCAGTGCGCTTGACATGAAGCTGCGACGTGAAACCCGACCGCTCTGCAGTTTCTGCATCTGAGAGGACAGGAAAGGTGATCCGGGCTTTTTCATTTGGGGCCTCCTGGTTGAACCTGTTGTTCACAATGTTCTTTGAACCGCAGCACGCAGGCCCGTTCCGAACGTCCAAGCGAAGATCACTCGGCTGTACGGCTTCAACAAACGAAGAAAACGGGGACATAGGTCATGTTTTCTTTGTCAGTGTTGCGGAGATGATCTGTCTAGACTGCGCGCACCCGCCGAATGAAGCCCCGCAGACGCAAGGAGTTCAGATGCATCCGGTTCTGGTGACGATACTGAAACGCCTGGGACTTGGCGTAGTGACCCTAGTTGTCGTTTCCATCATTATCTTCTGTTCAATCCAAATGCTGCCCGGCGATTTCGGTGAGGTTGTACTGGGCCAGGCCGCGACTGAGGAAACGGTGGCGGCGTTCCGGGCCGAGCTTGGCCTCGATAAACCTGCCTATATCCGATATTTCGACTGGATCGGTGCGTTGGTGACCGGGGATCTGGGAACGTCGTTCTCAGGTCGGGCGAGTTCGGGTGTTGATCGATCACGTCCGGTAGTGGAACTGGTCGCACCGCGCTTATGGAACACATTGTTTCTTGCGGGTATGGCGGCGCTGATCTCGGTTCCGCTAGCGCTGTTTCTGGGTATTACCACCGCGCTGTGGCGCAATTCGCGCTATGATAAGCTGGCCAGCGCCAGCACCTTGACGGCGATCTCGTTCCCCGAGTTTTTTGTGGCATATATCCTAATTTTGCTGTTCGGAACGCTATGGCCGGTGTTGCCGTCGTTGGCCAATGTGGAGCCAGGGATGCCGCTGTTCGAGCGGATCGTCAAATGCATATTACCTGCGCTTACACTGACACTTGTAATCGTCGCGCACATGATGCGTATGACGCGGGCTTCGCTGATCAGTCTTCTAGCTTCACCCTATGTCGAGATGGCGCGGTTGAAAGGAGAGAACGCCCGCCGCGTGGTTCTGCATCACGCGCTGCCCAATGCGTGGGCGCCAATTTCAACGGTGGTCGCGTTCAACCTGGCCTATCTGGTAGTTGGAGTGGTCGTGGTCGAGGTGGTGTTCGTCTATCCCGGCGTCGGCCAACTGATGGTCGATGCGGTCAGCTCGCGCGATATCCCGGTGGTTCAGGCGTGCGCCCTGATATTCGCCGCCACATATGTCCTTCTGAACCTGATTGCCGACATCATTGGAATCGTCACCAACCCGAGGCTTCTGCACCCAAAATGAGCCAGACAAGCAAGACATATTCAGCCGCCGCCGAGGTGGGTCGCGTGCGGACCCGTCGCAGCAAGCGCGAGCGTATTTGGATCGAGCTGAAGAAAGCGCCGCCGACAGCAATTTTCGGCATGTTTGTGATCCTGTTCTATCTAGTCATGGCAATCGGAGCGCCGGTCATCGCGCCTTACGGAGAGGCCGAGGTATTCCCGACGCCTTACGCACCCTGGTCGTCCGAGCATTGGCTGGGTACCGACCAGATCGGGCGTGATATCCTGTCGCGGCTGATCTATGGCGCGCGCAACACCATCGGTATCGCTTTTGTCACTACGCTGCTGGCGTTCTTCATCGGAGGCGGTCTGGGGCTGATCGCTGCGATTAACCGCAGTTGGCTGGATCAATTGATCAGCCGGGGCGTAGATGTATTTATGGCCATTCCCAGCCTGATTTTCGCGCTGATGCTGCTGTCGATTTTCGGCTCGTCGGCGCTGTCGTTGATTTTGATTATTGCGATTCTGGATTCAACCCGCGTGTTCCGCCTGACTCGCGCTGTGGCGGTGAACGTGGCAGTGATGGATTATGTCGAGGCAGCCCGGCTGCGCGGCGAAAAACTGCCTTGGGTGATGCGTCGCGAGATTTTGCCCAACATCATGCCTCCGTTGGTCGCCGAGTTCGGGCTGCGATTCTGTTTCGTTTTCCTAACCATCGCTGCGCTCAGCTTTCTGGGCGTCGGTATTCAGCCCCCCACCGCCGATTGGGGCACAATGGTGCGCGAGACCGCCAATCTGATCCAGTTCGCCAAATATGATTTCAAGGCCGGGATCACGCCACTGCTGCCCGCTGCCTCGATCGCGTTGATCACTGTGGCGGTCAACTTTGTCGTCGACTGGTTCTTGCACAAAACAAGCGGATTACGCGATGAACACTGAGACTGATCTTCTGCTGGATATGCGCGACATCCGTATCGAGGGGTTCTCGGACGAAAAGTGGAATCCGATCATCAAAGGTGTCAACCTGACCCTGAAGCGCGGTGAGGTGCTGGGCCTGATAGGCGAAAGTGGCGCGGGCAAGTCGACGCTGGGCAAAGCGGCTATGGGATACACGCAGCCCGGCTGTCGTATCACGGGCGGTTCGATCCGGTTCAAGGGGCAGGAGTTGCGCGATCTCGACGACCACGCACTGCAGCATCTGTGGGGATCGCGGATAGCCTATGTGGCCCAATCGGCGGCTGCGTCGTTCAACCCGGCGCATAAGTTGTTGGATCAGACCGTTGCTGCAACGGTGCGCGAGGGACTGCAACCTGAGAATTTCGCGTGTGAGGATGCCCGCGCGCTTTATGCCTCGTTGTCGTTACCGCATCCCGAAACGATTGGTGACCGCTATCCGCATCAGGTCTCCGGTGGCCAGTTACAGCGGATCATGACAGCCATGGCGATGTCACCCCGTCCCGATTTGATCATTTTCGACGAACCGACAACTGCGCTGGATGTGACCACCCAGGTCGAGGTTCTGACTGCTATGCGCCGGATCGTCGAAGAATTTCATACCGCCGCAATCTACATAACCCATGACCTGGCGGTGGTCGCGCAGATGGCGGACCGGATCAAGGTGCTGCGCTATGGAGAAGAGGTAGAAGAGGCGGAAACGCGCAAAATGCTGTCTGCGCCCGAGCAAGAGTATACCAAATCCCTCTGGTCCGTGCGGCTGTTGCAAAAACAAGCCGAGACTTCGGATGATATCATCCTTAAAATTGACGGTGTGGATGCGGCCTATGGCAAGAGCGCCAAGGTGTTGCACAATGTGTCAATCAGCCTGCCGCGGGGGCGCACGGTGTCGATTGTCGGCGAATCCGGATCTGGTAAATCGACCACGGCGCGGGTGATCACCGGCTTGCTGCCCGCCACAAGCGGGCAGGTCACGTTCAATGGCGAGGTCCTGCCAATCGAACTGAAAAACCGCAGCCGTGATCAGCTGCGCAGAATTCAGATGATCTATCAGATGGCCGATACCGCGATGAACCCGCGTCAAACCGTAGGTGAAATCATTGGACGTCCGCTGGAATTTTATCATGGTCTGCGGGGCCGGGCGCAGGAAGACCGGGTCATCGAACTGCTTGAAGCCATCGAGTTGTCGGAAGACTTCTACGATCGTCTTCCCAGCGAATTGTCCGGCGGACAAAAACAGAGAATTTGCATAGCGCGCGCTCTGGCCGCGGACCCTGAGGTGATTATTTGTGACGAAGTGACGTCCGCACTGGACCAGATTGTGCAGGAGGGCATACTGCAATTGCTGATGCGCCTACAAAAAGAGCGCGGAATCTCCTATCTGTTCATCACGCATGACATTGCCACGGTCGAGGCTATTTCGGACGAGATTGTTGTGATGCTGAATGGTCAAGTCGTCGAGCAGGGATTGAAGAATACCGTTCTATCCGAACCCTTCCCGGACTATACAAAGCTGCTGCTAAGTTCGGTTCCCGAGATGGACCCGGATTGGTTGACGAACCTGCTGAAAGAGCGAAAAGAAAATCACTTAAATACAAAACATGACACTGCGTAGGCGCGGGCAATAACAACACTTGGGAATCTCAGTCGCAGTGGATTTCTCATTTTGCTTGTATTCCGAAACTCAGTTTTTACCGACATCTCGACAGATCGGTGTAAAGAGAACCTGCAACTCAGGAGCAACTCGCGAATTAAGGTGGCTTTTGACTGGATCGCATTGATGTTCTTGTTCACAATCAGTTCGATCCTCTTTTGGGCTGCCATAGGGTTAATATTTGAGGTCGCCGCAGGCCGTGTAATTGCCTCGTTCTTCGACACCCCATTGGTGACATGGGTTGCAGTCATCGCAACCTTCCTCGCCGGGTTTCCTCAGTCAGCGCGCGCGAAGCCTTGTCGCAAAATACGAGTGCAAGGCTGCGATCAATAATGTGCGAGCGGCGCTTGTCGTGATGACTGTCCCAATGGCATCATCTCCGACGGTCATGGGACTGCTCTCTGCAATGGGTGCTCGAGTAGTGGCTGGAATGCTGCAGAGCGCACCTTACATGCGTCGCAAAAAGATCTTACCGACTAAACTTCCTAGAACGACATAGTCCAATTTGGTGATGCCTCATGAACAATAGATCTGGGACCGAGTGAACGTCGATCTCAATCTGGCATCCCCTGTCTTGTTCGTTGGAGGTGGCAGTAGCACTTTGCCTACCAAGCTGCTCGCACCGCGACCACTGATGCAGGTCGCCCGGTTTTTTTCTGATCGACCCTGGCGAGCGGGCGCAGAGCTTTTACATCTCTTTTTCGCCCAACCTGACTCATGGGGGCAACGCAATCCTTCGAACGCAGCATTGAGTGCAAATGCGTTATGCGGGCCCGATCCCGGTTTCCGAATTGGCCCGCACCGCTCGACTTGAGCTGCGCACTTTTGGATTCCGATTCCTGACGGCCACGGGTTTCACGCCATCGGAATACCTGCAACAGCGTCGCATCACCAATGCCTGTCAGAGGCTGGAACTATCGCAGTCCAGTATCGAAACCATCGCCCGGGATATGAGGTATATGGATGTTTCAGCATTCCGCCGTATGTTTCACGAAATAGTCGACCTCTCGCCAGGAGATTACCGCAAGCGCTTTTCTTTTCTTAAAGACGCTTCGCATTTAAGAAAATGACGTCTGAACAGCCTTTCTTGGGTCTGTTTTTGCTTTGGCTAAGCGTAATTGCAAAGGTCTTATTCCTCTGCTTTCTTTTGTCATCACGACCTTGACGATATGGCGGCCTCGATGCTTCGATTGATTGCCTCGATCGGTCCCATTGCGTCAACATTCGCCAAAACGCCCATATGGCTATAGTAGTCGATCAAGGGTGAAGTCTGTTTATGATATTCAGTCAGTCGTGCGGCGACTGTTTCGGCCCTGTCGTCAGCGCGGCGCTTGAACTCAGAGCCTCCGCAATTGTCGCAGCGTTCCGCTGCCTCAAGCGGTTTGAATGTATCATGGTAACCTTCGCCACATCCTGCACAAGTAAAGCGACCGGAAATGCGGTCGACCATCTTCTTGTCATCCACCGCAAGACTGACGACAGCACTGATCTGCTGCCCCGTTTCCGCCAATAGTTGATCCAATGCGCGCGCCTGACTAAGCGTGCGTGGAAATCCGTCTAATATCACCCCTCCGGCACAGTCCGAATCCCTCATACGGTCACGCAAGATCGAAATGACGATGTCATCTCCGACGAGCCTGCCTTCAGCCATGATGGATTCCACCGCCTTGCCTGTTTCGCTGCCGCTTTCAATCGATCTGCGGAGCAAATCGCCTGTCGACAACTGAACCAAGTCAAATTTTTGCTCAAGCAGTCGGGATTGCGTTCCCTTACCGGCACCAGGAGGGCCGAGAAGGATTAACACTTTAGACGTATTCGGGCTGGTCACTCTTTTTCCTCTTAGAGAATATCGTAAACACGACTTGGAATAGACCGCTCAGTGCCATTTCAGATGTATTAGCGGTGTATGACGGTCGTGTGTGGGCGTTGCTTCTGATCCCTAGACCAGACTATCTCACCACGTGTACGGAACAATTTGCATGCCTGACTACGCGTGCCGCTGTGGACCCCAGAAGATAATCCTGCAATCCAGGCTGGTGGCTTGCGATAACGATGCAGTCTGCATTGTTATTCGTTGCATAATCGAGAATTCCACGGCCCGACTGTCCTTCGACAATTTCAATTTTGGAGTCCGCAACCCCGTCGACTAGTGGGCCCAGTTTGTCAGTAACGCTGGTCTTTGCGATATCCAGATGGTTTTCAGGAAGCAGGTCGCTTGTGTATTGCGGAAGGTGCTCAATGACATGCAATAGAGTAATATGACCACCATCCGAGCGGAGAGTTTGTGCGACATCCAGCGCTCTTTGCGCGTCGCGGTCGGTATCAAAGGAAACAGGGACTAGAATATTTCCATACATTTCTGGTTCTCCAGCAGGTAGAAAAATTCAACAACCAGAGAAGGGAACAGGTCCGCCTGCCCTGGTTGTTGAAGTTAGGCCCGTAGCATTATCGAGAAGAGGGGCTACTGGGCCGGGGAGGGTCATCTTACGCTGCCACGAACATGTCTTTGTATCGGTCGCGCAGGATGTTCTTTTGAACTTTGCCCATGGTGTTGCGGGGCAGTTCGTCCAGCAGGATCAGTTTGCGTGGATGCTTGAACCGCGCCAAGCTACCGCGCACGGCCTCCATCATTGCGTCCAGATCGGGGGTTTGGCCCCGCTCTGCAACGATCACGCCCAGAACAGTTTCGCCGAAATCGGGATGTGGAACGCCCACAACGGCGCTTTCCAGCACGCCGGACTGGTCATCCAGAATCAGCTCGATTTCTTTGGGATAGATGTTGTAACCGCCTGAAATAATAAGGTCTTTGTTGCGGCCAACAATATGAACATAGCCGTCTTCGTCGATCCGACCCAAATCGCCAGTGATGAAAAACCCGTTCTCGCGCAGTTCGGCGGCAGTCTTCTCCGGCATCTGCCAGTAACCTTTGAACACGTTGGGCCCGCGCACCTCGATCTCGCCGATCTCGCCCTGAGCCAGCGCATTGCCGTCTGAATCACAGATCTGCAGCTCGACCCCAGGCAATGGAAAGCCCACCGTGCCTGCGCGGCGGTCACCGTCATAGGGGTTCGAGGTGTTCATGTTAGTTTCGGTCATGCCATAGCGTTCAAGGATGCGATGGCCGGTGCGTTCTTCGAACTGTACATGGGTTTCGGCCAGCAAGGGTGCCGAGCCTGAAACAAACAGGCGCATATGTGCGGCCAGATTCTTGGTGAAGCGGTCATCGTCCAGAAGGCGGGTGTAGAAGGTTGGCACGCCCATCATGGTCGTGGCATTGGGCATCCGCCCGATGATCTCATCCAGATCGAACTTGGGCATAAAAACGATGCTACTGCCTGCAGCCAGCGTGACATTGGTGGCCACGAATAGTCCGTGAGTGTGAAAGATCGGCAGCGCATGCAGCAGCACGTCGTCGGATGTGAAGCGCCATTCTTTGACCAGCGTCTGTGCATTCGACAACAGGTTGTTCTGGGTCAGCATCGCACCCTTCGATCGGCCTGTAGTCCCCGATGTATAGAGGAATGCGGCCAGATCGTCGCCATCACGGTCAACGGTCTCAAAGCTGGCAGGCATTGCTGCAGCCTGCTCCATCAGGCTGCCGCTGCCATCGGCGTTCAGGGTTTCCACCTTCGCGCCTAGCTGCGCACCAACCGGGGCGAGTTTCTCTTCGCTGCGGCTGTCACAAACGATCAGCGAGGCGCCACTGTTTTCGATGAAATAGGTCAATTCATCCACAGTGTAAGCGGTATTGAGCGGCAGGAATACAAGACCTGCCTGCGCACAGGCAGCATATAGCGCCAGCGCTTCGGGCGATTTCTCGATCTGTGCCGCAACCCGGTCGCCGGGTTTCAGGCCCAGCTGCGTCGCCACATGGGCGATTTGTGCCGCGGTGCTCAGGAAGTCCTGATGGGTGATGGTCGTTCCGTTGAGCAACTGCAAGAAGGCTGTGTCTTTACCGGCATGTGCGCCGAACAAACCGTCATAGAGAGGATTGGCCATAAGGGTTACCTTTCCTGTGTCGTGGTGAGAGAGGCTGACGCGGCAAGCGATTTGGCCTCGGACGAGGCGATTACCTCGCGGGTGTTGGCGAACTGTTCGTGGTTCTGCGCTACGCGGCCAAGGTCATAAAGATAGTTGACCATGGTGCCACCGGACTGTGCCCGGCCCTTGTCCGAAACATCCGCGTCGGCATGAACCGCATGGACCAGTGCACCGTTGCCAAGATGGAACCGTGCCACCGGATCGAACGGCAGATCGCCCCGACCTTTGGCGTTCAACAGGTAATGTGCGGCCAGTGCTTTCATCTGATCGGGCTCTTCGATGTTCCAATCGATGCCTTCCTGCGACAACCATTTGGTCAGCCCCGGAATCGGCGAGAGCGTGACGAAGGTCTTCAGCCCCGCCAACTCAGCCGACAGGTCCGAGGCCACCTGTTTGATCAGCGAATTGCCGAAAGAGATGCTGGCCAACCCGGCCTGACAGTTGGAGATCGAGTAGAACACAGCCGTATCGGCCTGATCTTCAGGCAACGGATCGCGGTCTTCGGCGAGCAAGGCCTGTACGGAACCCGGAATACCGCTGTTCAGCGCCACTTCGACAAAGATCAGCGGCTCATCAGGCATCGAGGGATGAAAAAAGGCAAAGCAGCGCCGGTCAGTGGGTTCCAGCCTGCGGCGCAGGTCGTCCCAGCTGTCGATGGCATGGACCGCCTCATACGCAATGATCTTTTCCAGAATATGCGCCGGGCTTTCCCAGTTGATCGGGCGCAGCACCAGAAAGCCACGGTTGAACCAGCTGGCAAACAGGTGCCGGAAGTCCAGGTCAAGCGCCTGCAGTTCCGGTTCCTTGCCGCCCAGCCGCAGCAGATCAGCGCGCATCTGTACCAGTGCGCCGGTGGCACCGGGCACGCGGTTCAACCGGCGGATCATTTCCTGCCGGGCCGGTTCCACCGCAGCCGCAAAGGTGCGATAGGTCGCTTTCGAAGGGTTGCGCTCGTATTCGTCCAGTGACGAACGTACCGCCTCGGGATCGATATTCATGGCGGTGGCGAGATAGCGGAAGAACTCCAGCTTGTCGTCATCACTCAGCGTATCGAACCGGGTCAGGATTTCCTCGGCCAGCGCCAGCCCCGAAGTTTCCCCTGCTGACCCAACCAGCGCGTCGGCCAGTTCGGTCAGTGGTCGGCCATCCGGAGCCACCGCGCCGTCGCGGCGGTAACGCCGCTCGAACACGGTGGATAGAAGATCCGCCAGCAGGGTCATACCGCTGCTCCCATCACCAGGTCAGGCAGCCATGTGGCCAGACCGGGGAACAGGCACAGCAGGACAATCGCGATCACCATGCAGGCCACGAAGGGGAGAGAGCCTGTCAGGATGGTCTTCAGTGAGATATCCGGTGCGATGCCGTTGATCACATAAAGGTTCAGGCCGACGGGGGGCGAGATCAAGCCAATCTCCATGTTGATGGTCAGTACAACCGCAAACCAGATCGGATCGAAGCCAGCGGTGGTGATGATCGGCAGCAGGATCGGTGCCGCCATCAGGATCACAGCGACGGGCGGCAGGAAGAACCCAGCGATCAGCAGGAACACGTTGACTGCACCCATCAGAACCCAGCGGTTCACGTCCAGCGTACCGATCCATTCGGCAATCGCCTGTGTGATGAACAGCGAGCTGAGCATGTACGAGAACACACCGGCAGCGGCGATGATGAACAGGATCATCACGCTTTCCTTGGTGCTGTCGCGCAGCACGACCCAGATGTCCTTGGGGTTCCACAGCTTGTAGATGATCATCGCGATCAACAGGCAGAGCAGGGCACCGACAGCAGCCGTTTCCGACGGGGTGGCGATACCGCCATACATGGCGTAAAGCACACCCAGAATGATGCCGAGGAAGGGCAGCACGCGCGGCAGAATCTCGAACCGTTCGGCCCAGGTGTAGCTGCCCGAACCCAGACGGGTCGCGTCACCGGATTTCCAGGTCGAATACAGCGACCAGGCCATGAACAGACCCACCAGCATAAGGCCCGGGATCACACCGGCCAGAAACAGACGGCCAATCGAGGTTTCGGTGGCAATACCGTAAACGATCATGGTGACCGATGGCGGGATCAGGATTCCCAGAGTACCACCTGCAGCGATCGAACCGGCGGCGACGCCGTCAGGATAGCCACGTTTGCGCATCTCAGGGATGCCCATCTTGCCGATGGCGGCACAGGTCGCGGGTGACGAACCGGACATAGCCGCAAATAGGGCACAGGCACCGAGGTTTGATACGACGAGACCGCCGGGAACACGGGTCAGCCAGCGTTCCAGCGCTTCGTACAAATCTGCTCCGGCTCTGGTAGAGGCGATTGAGGCCCCCATGATGATGAACATCGGTATAGATAGAAGGGCGAAGTTATCGAGTTTGCCGAACAGGATTTCCGGCATCAGTTCCAGCGAGCGCGGGCCGTCGAAGACGATCAGGAACCCAGCCGAGACGATCAGCAGGCCGATGGCCACGGACACGCCCGAGAAAAGAACAAGGATGGTGGCGATGGCGACTATTGCGCCGAGCAGAAGGGGATCCATCGGCTTTACTCCAGACCAAATGGTTTATCGATGCCAAGCAGGACGGCGACGAGATCGGCGATCAGTTGCAACAACAGCAGACCAAAGCCAACTGGGATGGCGAGGTAGGGGATCCACAGACGAACGCCCCAAACGGTGTCGGATTTCCATCCGCGCTCCCATGCGAAGTGCCAATATTCGTAGCCGTAGAACAGCATGACTGAGACGATGGCGATGGACAGAACCGAAGTCAGGATCGCCATGTAAAAGCGGGCTCGAGGTGCGAGCGAAATCGGGATCAGGTCAACATTCACGTGACCGCGCAGGCGCTGCACATAAGGCAGACCGACCAGGGTTGCGGCGATGACCAGATAAATGACCGCTTCGGTTTGCCAAATGGTCGATTGATTCAGCACGAAGCGCACGATGATCATCTGGCAGGTGATGGCGACAGCAGCGACGATCATGCCTGCGGAACACCATCCAGCCAGAGTTGAAAGTGCAGCGACAAAGCGAAGGAAGGGATTGTTCCCTGTGTGGGAAGCAACGGCAGAGCTATGACCGGCCATTTGCGCCTCCTGTGATTGAGATGCAATTAAGTCTGAAGATCAGAGAAGATCAGAACCAAGATCGGATGCCGAGCGGCGGCAGGCCGCCCGGCAAGATGGGGTCATTCGACTGCCAGAGCCTTGTCCAGCAGGTCCTGCCCATCAGGAACCTCTTCTACGAAGGCCTTGTAAGATGTTTCCATTGCCAGCGTACGCCATGCTTCGAAGTCTTCGGCGCTCATCTCCGCAATCTCAACACCGGCGTCGGCAAAAACTTTGGCCGAGTTGGCGTCCTGTTTCTTGGCCTCTTCCAAATAGAAGGCCTGTGCCTTTTCCGATGCAGCCAGCAATGCGGCTTGCTGATCTTCGTTCAGTCCGTCGAAGGTGGATTTGTTCATCAGCAGCGGCTGATACATGAACCACAGCGCCACATCGCCCGCAGGAGTATAGCAGGCAACCTGCTCGTAGATGCGGTAGCTGACAAAGGACGAGGACGACGTGTTGGCCGCCTGTAAAACGCCGGTTTGCATGGCGTTATAGATTTCCGACGACGCCATTGATGCGATCGAGGCATCAGCGCCGGCCAGCATCTGCTCAAAAGATTTACCTGCCGCGCGGGTCTGTAGGCCTGCGACATCCTCAGGGTTCGTGATGCACTTGTCTTTACCGGCGAAGCCACCGGCCAGATAGCCATGCACCAGCACCATCACGTCGTCCTGAGCCATTTTCTCTTCCAACGCCTCCATGAAGGGCGAGTCGGCCAGACGGGCAGCGTGATCGTGGTTTTTCACCAAACCCGGCATCAGCGTCAGATTATAGGCAGGCTGCTGACCGCCGGCGTAGGACAGCGGCAGTATGGTCATATCCAATTGACCGCGGCTGAGCGGCTTGTACTGCTCGCGCGGCTTGAACAGCGATTTCGAGCCGAAAATCTTGATTTCCAGATCAACGTCCGCCGCCGCAACCTCGTCTGCAACAATCTGTGCTACTTGATGGCGAATGTCCTTGTTCGACCACTGATGTGACAGGCGCAGTTCCTCCGCTGACCCCAATGTACCTGCGGATGCAAGCGCCAACGCAGCGACGGCCGTTTTGAACACTGATTTCATTTTTTCCTCCCGTTTTCAGTCCCGGATGAGCCGGGGATGAATAGAAGCATAGGGCAGTAATGTTTTTTTAGTCAAGGTTTTTGTATACAAGATATGATTTCTTGAGTTCTCGCCTAATCACAAGTAAAACAGAAACCTATGGACCAACGACTTGCAGATACCATCGCTCAGGATTTGGAAGAGCTGATTTTTGACGGGACATTTTCGGACGGTGACCGTCTAGATGAGGTCAAACTGGCTGAGCAGTTCGGGGTCTCACGAACGCCACTTAGGGAAGCATTCCAGAGACTTGCCTTGTCGGGGTTGGTCGATCTGATAGCGCGGCGGGGCGCTTTTGTCCGACAGCCCGGCCCGGTGGAACTGATGGAGATGTTCGAGGTCATGGCCGAGCTTGAAGCCGTTTGCGGTCGACTTGCGGCGTTGCGCATTTCCGATGAAGCTTTGCTTGAACTGACCGAAGCTAACAGCAAATGCCAACTGGCCGTGGATGCGGGCAATCCCGATGCGTACTACCTGGAAAACGAGCGGTTCCATCGAATCATCTATCAACAGTCCGGCAATGCATTCTTAGAGCAAGAAACTTCCAAGCTGCACAGAAGGCTCAAACCATTCCGTCGACAGCAGCTTCGGTTCCGTGGTCGTATGGCCCAGTCCATGGCCGAACACGAAGAAATTGTCAGAGCCCTGAAAAAAGGCGTACCGGAAGAAACAGCGAATGCGCTGCGTGACCATGTCGCCGTACAAGGTGAGAAGTTTCGCAACCTTATGGCTTCACTCAAGAGCGCCGCTGAGTAGCAGTTGCCATTAATACACGCGGAATTTCATTGTGAGCGCGACTGGGTTGGTCAGCTAGCGTTGATGCCAGTGCGCCTTTGAATCAGATCTCAAATATAATCGGGTTAAATTTCGAACCCATATTGACGCGGCAGGATTTCCTGTTGTCCTATCCCCCTGGTAGGGATATCTGGTTGTGATATGAATCACAAGCACACCTCACACCCAACGATTATCGCGCGGCTTAAGCGGGCCGAAGGTCATCTTGCGAAAGTCATCAAAATGTTAGAACAGCAGAGTCCCTGCGCAGACGTCGCGCAGCAACTACACGCGGTTGAAAAAGCAGTTACGAACGCAAAACGAGCGCTTATTCACGACCATATCGATCACTGTCTGACGGGCAGGGATGATTCCAGGCAAGCCGCGGAAGAATTGAAGAGTATTAGCAAATATCTTTGATCCGATGCTTTCAGTTCTGAAAAATCGAACATATCGCCATCTGTTCTTCGCCCAAATCGTAGCGTTGTCGGGCACTGGTTTGGCAACAGTGGCTCTCAGTTTGCTCGCCTTTCAGCTTGCCGAAGATTCTGCTGCGTTGGTGCTGGGAACAGCGCTCACGATCAAGATGGTCGCATATGTCACAGTGGCGCCTTTAGCTGCCGCATTCTCGGAACGTCTGGACCGGCGCGTAATGTTGGTCGCGTTAGATCTGGTCAGAGCGGCAGTCGGCTTGGCGTTGCCCTTTGTTACCGAGGTATGGCAGATTTATGTGCTGATCTTCATCCTCCAATCGGCATCCGCCGGGTTCACACCGACCTTTCAGGCAACCATTCCTAATGTCTTGCAGGATGAGAAAGAATACACCAAAGCACTTTCTCTTTCGCGATTGGCCGTGGATATGGAGAGCTTGTTGAGCCCGATTTTGGCCGCCGCACTGCTAACGGTCATGAGCTATGACAATCTGTTCTGGGGCACCGTCTTGGGCTTCCTTGCATCAGCCGTTCTGGTTGCATCCGTATTACTGCCATCGCCGAAACCTTCCAAACCGAGAGGTATCTACGATCGGACAACACGCGGAATGCGGTTATATCTCAGGTCGCCCCGATTGCGAGGATTGCTGGCGGTAAATTGGGTCATCTCTGCTACGGGCGCCATGGTCATTGTCAACACAGTTGTCATTGTCCGCAGTGATTTGGGATTGTCAGAAAGTGCCGTCGCTTTGGTTCTTGCCGCTTTCGGGGCAGGGTCAATGATGATGGCGATGACTATCCCGAGCTTGCTGGATCACCACAGCGAGCGCGCGGTCATGCTATCCGGTGCAATACTGAATATACTTGCATTGGCGCTATTGGCCCTCAGCGTCGTAGCCATTCCTATATCAATGTCGACCATCATGGTTGGCTGGTTTGCGATCGGCGCGGGATACTCAGCAATGCTCACTCCTGGGGGGCGTGTTCTGACGCGGTCCGCCCATCCTGAAGATCGGCCTTCCGTGTTTGCAGCGCAGTTTGCATTGTCACACGCCTGCTGGTTGGTCTTTTACCCGGTTTCCGGCTGGTTGATCACTGAATTCGGAACCCTGGTTACGATGCTCGTGCTGGCGGTTCTGGCGTGCCTCGGCTTGATTACGGCATGGCGTATCTGGCCAATAGACGCAGATCTACCTGTAAAGCATGAGCATCCTGATTTGCCGCCCGACCACCCTCACCTGAAAGGTGCGGGGCCGCACAAACATGTGATCATCGTCGACAGTTTGCATCGCCAGCTGACGCGCTCGGTGCGAGCCTCTGATCGCCTATGAGGTGCTGCTATTCGAAAAGCCCTTAATAAATGTGTAGACATAATGATATATTGCATGTTTATAAAAGATGGTATTGGACGTGTTTATCCGTCTTCACTAGGCATTCAGTGCCAATGGTAAACACCTTTTGTCTGAACCACCCATGGATGGGAGCGAAGTTGGTTGCAGAGGTAAAACGTATAGAAGCACCACCCCGCTTCACTTTACGGGCTGTCTATACTGGGCCCGCACAGTGTATTTTGGACTGCTTCTTGATTGTCTGACAGCCTCACTTGTAGCTGGTTCTCATGTTCATAAAGATCGGGCAGTCACCCATCAGGCAGAAGCGTCAGCCAAATCGGCTCCTGTGGCTTCTGGGCTGGGTGCTCAATTCGCTTCACGACATGTGTCGCACAGTCAAAGTAACAAATCCTCGGACGACGATAGTGCTCCGGTAAAACTCACTGCCAACCAGAGCACGACGCATGTACATGAAGTACCTTTTGTCGCATTTCAGATGGCGACGGCGGCTGAGCGGGGTTATCGATCGATCTGCCTTATGTCGTCACGGTATTCGCAGGCAACAGACATTTTCCATTCCCCAAGACTTGGGTGATCGCACGCATGAAGTTCACGTATCGCACGGGCTGAAATCTTCTTCAGACTGATAGCGACGTGTCCGCCCACCCAGGCAATCTAATGCGCAATCAAAAGTCACATCAGAAGCTCTGAGTATCGACGTCGGACTTTCTGACCCAACAGTTTTGGAGAATCGAAATGCCAATTCTTACCCGCCACGCCGCGCTGATAGCCGAGCGTGTCGTCGGCCCTTTGGCTTCGGCGGAACTGGTTGCACAGATCGAGGACGAGCTGGGCCTGAACGACCCTCTGCCCGTCCGCTATGTCCGGTGGCTGGGCGATGCAATGACCGGTGATCTGGGCATCTCGCCGCGGTCTGGCAAACCCATCGGGCAGGAGTTCGCCGAACGCCTGCCCATAAACGCCACCCTTCTGATCTGGGGTGGTGTGATCGCCTTGTTCCTATCTCTGCTGGTCGGCCTTGCGGGCGCAATCAGCAATGGTGGCTGGATCGACAGGCTGCTACGGGCGTTTTCGCTGGTGGCGGCCTCGCCCCCCAATTTCTTTGTCGCGGCCCTGCTGGTGATTCTGTTTTCCGTCACGCTGGGCTGGCTGCCCGCATTTGGCGGCGCAGGCGTGGCCAGCAGGATCATGCCGTGCCTGACCATTGCGCTGTTTCACGGCGCGGTGCTCAGCCGTGTGGTGCGCGTCGGCCTGCAAGAGGTGATGGCTCGCCCTTTCGCCACCACTGGCTTTGCCAAGGGATATGGCCGGTCAGGCGTGCTGCTGCGCGAGGCGCTGCCCAATATAGCTGTGCCTTACCTGACCACATTCGGCGCGCAGTTCACGCTGATGATCATCGGGTCGATTGTGGTCGAGACGGTCTTTGCCCTCAAAGGCGTCGGCGCGTTCTTCATTGAGGCGATCCGGTTCCGCGATTTCGTCTCGATGCAGGCGATCCTGCTGACCTTCATCGTGTTCTTTGTGTTCGTTAACCTGTTTGTCGACCTGCTGTGCATGCTGATCGACCCCCGCATCCGGAGGCAGAAGAATGCATATCCTGAAAAAATTGCCGTGGCTGGTGATCACCCCTGTGGCCCTGTTCACCTTGATCGCCATTCTCGCTCCGTGGATCAGCCCTTATGATCCAACTGCGCAGAACTATGGCGCCATCCTGCAGGGTCCTAGTGCCGCCCATTGGCTTGGCGCCGACTATCTGGGCCGCGATATGCTCAGCCGTCTGATCAATGGCGCGCGTGTGTCTCTGTTTGCCATTTCGATGGTGCTGGCCTCGGCGTTGTTGATTGGCGTGGTGATCGGGTCTTTAGCAGGCTATGTCGGCGGCAAGGTCGAGCTTGTGCTGATCAGCGCCATCGACATCGTACTGTCGCTGCCTAGCCTGATCGTGGCGCTGGCTTTCATCGGCATCTTCGGCCCCGGCTACTGGTCGATGATCGCGGCGCTGACCATGGCATGGTGGGCCAACTATACCCGCATGAGCCGCTCGGTCGTCGCATCAGAACTGCATCAGCCGTATATCGAGGCCGCGCGGATCATGGGTGCGGGCCATGTACGCATATTCTCGCGCCATATCCTGCCGCATGTGCTGGCGATTGCCACGCTGTCCTTTCTGGGTTTGGGGGTCGAACCACCCACACCGGAATGGGGCCAGATGTTGGTCGACGGCATGAGCTATCTTGAGGAATATCCCCGCCTCGTTATCGCGCCCGGTCTTGCCCTGACCATGGTGGTGGTCAGCTTCAACCTGCTGGGTGAACATTTCGCGTTGTAAAAAGTGCCGCGCGCGCTGAACCCGCGCCGTTTGCGTAAGCTAAAACGGGAACGCCTCGGCGACGAGGCCGAGATTCAGGCCAAGGAGGTCAAAGCATGACCCAACCCGTCTTTCAAATCGAGGATCTTGTGATCGATCTTTACACTGAGCAAGTCTCGGTCCGGGCGGTCGATACCGCCTCGCTGTCGGTGATGCCGGGTGAGATTCTGGCAATTGTCGGCGAAAGCGGATCGGGCAAAACGGTGATGACGTTGGGCCCGTTGGGCCTTCTGCCCGAAGGCGTATCAGTCGATATTCGCGGCAGTGCTGTGTGCTGCGGGCAATCGCTGCTGAACCGCTCCGACCGGGTGCTGGCGGGCAATCCGCGCGTGCTGATCGCGGATGAGCCGACAACGGCACTGGACGCCACCGTGCAGGCGCAGATTCTGGAACTGATCAAGGATATCCAGCAACAGGAAGATATCGCGGTGGTGCTGATCACCCATGATATCGGCGTGGTCGCTTCGGTCGCCGACCGCGTGGCGGTGCTCTATGCGGGTCGGGTGGTGGAAAGCAGCACGGTTGCGCAGGTGCTAACCGCACCGGTGCACCCTTATACGCAGGGGTTGCTGGCCTCGGTCCCTGATCTGCGGGCCAACAGCAACGAAGTACCCAAGGGCATCCCTGGATCGTCCCCTGATCAGTCGCGGCTGCGCACCGGTTGCCCGTTCGATACGCGCTGTTCGCGCATGCTCCCGGTCTGCGCCACCCAACGCCCGGCGCTCATCCCGGTGCCTGAGGACGGGATTCATGTCACAGCCTGCCACGCGGCGCAGGCGGAACTGGAAAGTGCCTGAGATGGAGACGCAAAGCGCAATCGAGGTTCACGACCTGAAGGTTCATTTCCCCGGCAGCGGCCCCGACCGGATGGTGCGTGCGGTGGATGGCGTAGATCTGACCGTCGCGCGCGCTTTTCACGCCATCGTTGGCGAATCCGGCTGCGGCAAGACCGCACTGGCGCGAGCCATGGTCGGGCTGCAACCGGCCACATCGGGTTCGGTGCGCATTCTGGGGCAGGATCTGGCCGACGGGATGCGCGACCGTAAGGCGCTGGCAAAACAGATGCAGTTCGTGTTCTAGAACCCGCTGGGTGCGCTCAGCCGCCGCCAGACGGTTTATCAGTCGCTTGAGGAACCCCTCTCGATCCACAGGTTCGGTCGCAAGGATCGTCAACAGCGCATCGCCCGACTGATGCATCTGGTGGGGCTGCCTGAAACGGCGGGTGAGCGTCTGCCACGGTCTCTGGCCGGCGGGCAACGGCAGCGTGTCGCGATTGCTCGCGCCCTGATGCTAGAGCCCGAAATTCTGATCTGTGACGAACCGCTTTCGGCGCTGGATGTCTCGACTCAGGCGCAGATCGTGAAGCTGTTCGTAACCCTGCAGCAGGAACTCGGCCTGACGGTACTGATGATCTCGCACGACTTGGCGGTGGTGCGGGAAATGTGTAGCGACATGACAGTGATGTATCTGGGTCGCGTGATGGAGAAAGGTTCAACCGAGAACCTGTTTAACGATGCACAACATCCTTATACCCAAGCGCTTTTGTCTGCTGCCCCGTCTCCCGACCCGCGTATTGAGGCAACCAGGCAGCGCATCGTACTGCACGGTGACCCGCCCAGCCCAATGGACCCGCCACCCGGATGCCGTTTCCAGACGCGCTGTCAGCGGGCGCAAGACATATGCCGGCAAAAAGGGCCAATTCTCACAGGTCAACACAATGAACACGCAGTTGCGTGCTATTTTCCTGGTTCGGCTGCACCGCGAGAACACGCAAATTGAAGTCCTGATCTGTCGAGAAGGAGATCTTTAGGCCTTTTCGGCAGATCGGAGACTTCCCGCTGACAATGATATCCAGGGTTGCGAGACAACGATTATTGACGCTAAGTGATTACGATAGCGCATGAAGAAAAACGGACGTAAAACCGTCGCGGGCAGGAACAGTTATGCAGATTGTGTCGGGCAGACAACTGGCTGATTGGATCAGACACGCGTTTATCGCGATGATGGTTCTATGCGTATTTGCCTGGTCAGTGGCCCCGTCTTTCACACACTCTGCCAACTATTTGCTTAGCGTGTCAGAACGCAGCCAGATAATGGGTGATCACGGCCATTCCCATGGCGAAGCACTGGACAATTACTGGGCGCTGCATGGCCATAGTCACGATGCGGTCGATCATGATCACAGCTCGGCGATCCTGTTCCTGGTTGCCGAGGCGGAATCGGTCGTCAGATTTAGGTTGCCTGATGCGCTGGAACCGTTTCTGGACAAACCTGACCCCATATATAGGCTTGACCGACCTCCGCGCGTGTGACCGAACCCGCTTTTGCGGGGTTTGACGATCAATCACACAACATAGCGGAGAAATATCTCATGCAAACCGTCCAAAGGGGCCGGTTAGGGGAGGCTATGCGCCAATCCCTGACGCTGGCAGCCCTTGTCTTTGCGGCGCTCGCCTACAGCGCGTCTTATGCCGCAGCCCATAACGTCACGGCTGGCGATGCCGGCTATATTCAACAGATCTGGGGCGTCAAACTGATCCCCTTCGCCTATCTGGGTGCCAAGCACATGGTGACGGGATATGACCATATCCTGTTTCTGTTCGGGGTCGTGTTTTTCCTGTACCGGGCCAAACATGTCGCCACCTATGTCAGCATCTTTGCCGTGGGCCATTCCACGACCATGCTGCTTGGCGTCTACTACGGCTGGAACGTCAATGCTTACATTATTGATGCCATCATCGGTTTGTCTGTCGTCTACAAGGCGCTGGACAATCTGG
The DNA here is from genome assembly GCF_056537585.1 of Ruegeria sp. C9. NCBI lineage: Bacteria > Pseudomonadati > Pseudomonadota > Alphaproteobacteria > Rhodobacterales > Roseobacteraceae > Ruegeria > Ruegeria sp. C9. Next base: position 472,098 of record NZ_JBQFRU010000001.1, on the reverse strand, counting down.
GAGCGTATCAGCGTTGGTTCGGCCATCAGCCCAATACCAAATGGGCCACGCTGATCTTCGGCTTTTTCCACGGCCTTGGTCTCGCAGCCAAGATTTTGGACTATGATATGCCCGAAGACGGGCTGTTGCCCAACTTGCTGGCCTTCAACGTCGGCGTCGAAATCGGCCAGTTCATAGCCCTTGCCCTGATCCTGATCTTCATGGGGTTTTGGCGCAAATCCAAATTCTTCTGGAAACACGCCTATGGCGTCAACGTCGCGATGATGGCGGCTGGTTTCGTGCTGATGGGATATCAGCTGACCGGCCTGTTCGTCTCAACCTGAATAAACGGAGATACACATGTACAATTCTGAAAAACCAAGCCCCGAAGAACTGCCTAGCTCGGCCCAGTTGATCAAGTCCACTATCATTGCGGCCGTGGCCGCTGTGGTTTTGCTGGTGACCGTGGTTCTGCCCGCAGAATATGGCATTGATCCCACTCGGATCGGCAGTGTTCTTGGTCTGACCGAGATGGGAGAGATCAAGACCGATCTGGCCGAAGAGGCCGCTCGGGACGCGCAGCAGGCACCAGAAGATCAATCCAGCTTGTTTAAGGATATCTTTGGCGCCTTTGTGGGCGCCGCCTATGCGCAGCAAAGTGCCGAGCCCTGGGCGGATGAATTCTCGTTCACTCTGACCCCTGGAGAAGGAATCGAGTGGAAGCTGGTCATGGATGAAGGTGCTGTGACTGAATTTGATTGGGTTGCCGAAGGCGGCCGGGCAAATTTTGAACTCCATGGCGACAACGCTGACGATTCCATCAGCTATGAGAAAGGCCGTGGCAAAACCGGTGCAAAGGGAACATTGGTTGCCGCATTCACCGGCAATCACGGCTGGTTCTGGCGCAACCGTGATAAGCAGGACATCACGATCACCGTGAAGCTGCGCGGTGCCTACAGCGACATCAAGCGCACCTATTGATATCTTAACGCCCCGTTTCGTCTGAAACGGGGCGTTCCACAGATCATTTGGCTCACGACCCGTTGCGTGAAATTACTCTATCTCAGTTGCTTAATTTCATTCCTGAAAGCTTCGGTTGGGTTTGAACATCCGTGGCGCTTTCTTGTTCTCCTTCAAGGAATCCCAAACCGCTGACACATAGGACACAGGAGCGGCGATGCCTGCGTCTAGCCGACTGTGAGGAACCGATATTCGCTTAGAATGTGTAGGTTTAGGCTGGCCGAGAATTCCGGCGGCGAGGATTTGTTTTCCAAGCCTAAGTATCCCCACACAAATGCTACCAGTTACTGTCCCCGATCTTGAAATGAGCGGTCGAAAGCGAATTCCAATCGAAGGGGAGAATCCCAATCCGTTCGAAACAGGCTGGCGCAATCACTTTCCTTCAATTCTATGATACGCGCAGCTGTCTTGGTGTGTGATGTACTTCGAATTCCCATCAAATTTCGAAGTCTTCTTCTACGCGAATTTTTACAGATTAACCCTACATAAGCAGTCGATACCCAAGCCTTATTAGCTTCATGATACCATACTAATAGATGACGGTTTCCGCGAGCGCCGGCTGCGAGCAAGACCTTTGGACATCGGTCAAAGCGCGTCGCCACGCGTCTCCAACTCTTGAGTCTGTCGGACATGATCTCGTTGCGGTTTTGCCGTTTGTAACGGCGCTTCCGTCGGCTGTTGAGGGTCCTGCACGGGCCATAAGCGACAGGAGCGCCACACCAGCGCAAGCCATTGTGATTGAAGAAAACTATTCCGTTAAATACACACCTATCGTCGACCCGGGGCTTTCCAAGCGAGTTCGGCAAGAAGGACTTAGACGTGCGATCTGCCCGCCAGCCAGCCTGAAAAGATCACGCATTTCAAAGTTCCGTTATCGATGCCGTGAGGCATGCAGTGCGATCTTAATCAATGAAGCCGGGCGTTGGTCTCTTCTTTAGTGAATTCGTCGACCGCCTTTTCTTAATGGCGTTGCGCTGGTGGCAAATCTGCGGAGGATCTCGAAAAACTGGTCAACAGTTTCCGGGTTGAGGCGGACGAGCGTTTCCTATCCGGCCGCCGCGAACCTCTGCGTCAAACAGACGATCATAAACCCTAAGAACCAGTTCGGCGCAAGGTGGTCGAGTTTTTCCTGCTACTGGCAGAATCGCCGATCAAATAGTGCTGGAACGGCTACATTACGGATGCGGCAGATGGTCTGCCGCGTTTGCAAACTCTTACCTCTGGTCTCTGGACATCTATGGGGATTAACGTGTGCGGTTTAGGATAAGCGACGGTGACTGGTGAACTGCTAGACGAACTGATCTCGGGCCAACGCCGTGCAGTTTCCGATCTCGACTGTTACTGTTAAACCTAGCCCGTTTAGCGATTTTTGCCTGATCAAGGCGGGTACGGCGGACTGGAGAAAAACCGACAGGACACCGCTATTCAGCGAAGCGAATAATCCGCAATCGCGCATCGCATTTCTAGCAAAGAAAGTACTGTCGTCGCAGCATTTACCAGCCCGCGGATATTTCGACGCCAAGGCCCTTTCCACTAAAAAGCCCTGTGCGTTTCACGTCCTCGCGGTGCCATGGAAGTTCTCCGCTTCCGCGTTTGCAGCGCGAAGCATGAAGGCGTGTTCCGAAGCGACGAAGATCATGGTCACCCCATAGTCTCGCAGCTTGAGTCCGGCTTCTGCGCTGGCCGCAAAGGTCATCAGCGTCTTGTCATGTGCTTTGGCTGCATCGCCCGAGCGTCGCATTGCATCAAGAACCTGTGGGTCGGACTGATCGGTCACGCCGTAACATACCGCAAGATCCGCAGGTCCTACAAAAATCCCGTCGATGCCCTCGGTCCTGGCGATATCATCGACTTCTGCGACGCCTTCTGGTTCTTCGATTTGGGCAATGATAATCGTCTCCTCTTCGCTTTGCTTGAGGACGTCAGCCATGGATCGGGTCGCAAACCCTGCCCACCGGGTTGATCCGGCATAGCCGCGACCACCATGGCCAAAACGGCCCTCGCGCGCAATGCGACGGGCCTTTTCGGCGCTGTCGACATGCGGCACAACAATACCTGTCGCGCCACTGTCGAGCGCCTTGAGAATTTCGTCCGCAGACCCAGTCGGCACCCGCACCAACGTCGGCAACCCCAGAGCCCGGGCGACGGCGAGGCAAACATCCAACCGACCCCGGTCAAAGGGTGCGTGTTCCGCATCCAGGCACAAGAAGTCCAGTTTTGACTTGGCAATTATCTCGACCAGTTCATGGGCTGGTGTCTTGAGAAACGTTCCGACGAGAGGCTCGCCAGAAAGCATGCGTTGTTTGAAATTCATGGGAAAGTCCTGACGGTTTTGTTTGGGCGGCACATGGCAATTGGCAGCCAAGCGGTTTGGAAACATCGGCCATAGCGTAGAGCATTGAAGTTGGCAGGGCCAGACTATCGAACAGTCGTTATTGCGTTTTCACCCGAAACGCTGTTCTTGTCGAGGCTTGCCGGTAGTGTTGGCAGGCGCAACTCTGAAAAGGTGTTCACATGGTATTCGATATCCGTTCCAAATGCTTCACAGATCTGGTGCACCCTGACGCTCAACTGGAAGAAATCGCTAGCGGTCTGGGGTTTACCGAAGGGCCAATATGGCACCCCGAAGAGCATTGGCTGGTATTCTCGGACATTCAGGAGAGCCATCAATACAAGTGGAGCGAGGGTGAGGGAGTTCGCGTTTTTCGCACCCCTTCCAACCAAGCAAACGGAAATTGCTTCGACAAAAGTGGGGCAGTGATCTCTTGCGAGCACGCCAGTTCGCATTTGGTACGCCATGATCACGGCGGCAAGCGGGTTACTTCGATCGCCACGCATTTTGATGGCAAAGAACTAAACAGCCCCAACGATGTTATCTGCGACTCGCACGGTCGGATTTGGTTCACTGATCCCAGTTTTGGTCGTATCCGAGAGGATCTTGGCATTCTGAGAGAGCAGGAACTGCCGGTGCAAGGCGTGTTCCGGCTGGATCCCGACGGCACGTTACACCTTGTCGCGGATGATTTTCAGCAACCCAACGGGTTGTGTTTGTCAGCTGACGAAACAAGGCTGTTTGTCAATGACAGTTGGGGTGGCCATATCCGCGTCTTTGATGTCGCCACTGATGGCTCACTGACCGGTGGGGTGGTCTGGGCCGATGTTGTTGGCGATGGGGAAGGGGTACCGGACGGTATGAAGTGCACCCGCGACGGCCAGATTTTGTGCAATGGTCCCGGCGGTGTACATCTGTTTGATGCCCAAGCGCACTGCCTTGGTGTCATTCTGACGCCGCAGAAATCTACCAACTTCTGCTTTGGTGGAGCCGAGTTCAGCATGCTGTACATCACTGCCAGCACGTCCGTTTACCGTATTCCGACCAAAATGATCGGCCTGCCTATGATCTAAGAACCACTGTGGGTCATGCGGTCCAGAATATCGACACCCTGTTGCTTCCAGAAATGAAGCAGATCGATGAAAATCCAGTTCTCGGCCAGTTTATCACCTTTGCGACGATAAATGTCTATCACCCGGAACTCACCGGCTTTGTCAGTGGCAGGCATCCCCATGAACCCGCCGGTTGGTCGGGCGGTAAAGTTCGGCCAGCCAAAAAAGCCGCCATAGTGGCCCTCGGCGATGCGGCAGATATGGTTGGTTTTTGACCGGTCGGCAAACCCAGCACGGAACGGGCCTGCGTGTTGTTTGGCGTAACGTTCGATTGTGTAGGTCGCACCGATACCGGATGGCCCCCACCAGATCATGTCTTCGCACCATGTGCGGCGCAACTCATCTTCAAGGCTGAGCCCGCTGTCCCACCGCCCAAGATCGGAGATCATCGCGTTGATAGCGGCCAATGTCATTTGGCCGTCTTCGGCGGGTTGAGGCGTGAACATCAGGCCGTCATGGGTCATGGGCCCGGGCTGGACAAGTTCTGCAGCGGTCTGCGGCGGGAAGGGCCGCAACCCAGCCTGCATCATGAAATGCGGGATGTCGAAATACATCGCGGTTTCGACAATCTTACCTTTCTCAATCCTGTTGAACTCGCAATAGCGCAGTAAGGCCATTTTTCCGGTTGGCGCAATGCCCAGCCAGTCCTTGTCGAACAGCCCCATGAGATGGCCCATCGAAACAACCCAGACTGAATTGAACCCGTCGATTTCATTTTGACCAGCTATGAAAACGTCCATCCGACGCTGCAAGTTAGTTAGGCTGTGATTCAGCGGCTGCCAGAATTCTTGCGCCACGTTGCTAGCGCCACGCTGCTCGTTGAATGGGTGAAAGCCGCGCCACAGGAGGTCCTCGGCGCAATACTCAGAGATCACATCAGAGAGGGCTGATTCCTCTGCTTCGCTCAGAGCTTTGTAGAATTTCAGGACGATTTCTTTCTCGGCTTCGTAAGACATATTTTTTACTTTCAATGCTTTGCCCGGAGGGAAGCGTCAGTCTTTAGCAAGATTGCGGGCGCTTTTGCATTCGCTTGCAAAAAATACTTGCCAGATGTTCCTTTGGATGTCTATGCTTTTGCAAACGTATGCACTCAGGTGCAACTGGGAGGACAGTATGGCCGAGATTCAACTGCGCAATGTTGGAAAACGTTGGGGTTCGTTTGTTGGAGTGGACAATTTCGACCTGACAATATCCGACAAGGAATTTCTGGTGCTTCTCGGCCCGTCGGGTTGTGGCAAGACCACGACGATGCGCATGATCGCAGGTTTGGAAGACGCAAGCGAGGGTGATATTCTGATCGACGGTACCCGCGTCAACGATATGGAGCCAAAAGACCGCGACGTCGCGATGGTGTTCCAGTCTTACGCTTTGTATCCGAACATGAATGTCTACGAGAACATTCGTTTCCCGCTGAGGGTACGTGGCATCGACGCTTCCACCCATGACGAAAAAGTGCGCCGTGCGTCGGCGATGGTAGAGTTGGACGACTTTCTGCATCGTAAGCCGGCAGAGCTGTCAGGTGGTCAACGTCAGCGGGTGGCACTGGCGCGCGCGATTGTACGCGAGCCCAACGTGTTCCTGATGGATGAGCCGTTGTCCAACCTTGACGCAAAACTGCGTGTTTCGACTCGCGCGCAGATCAAGAACCTCAGCCATGAACTAGCCGTGACTACGATTTATGTGACACATGACCAGATCGAGGCGATGACACTGGCCGATCGCGTGGTGATCATGAAGCAGGGTGTTGTCCAGCAGGTTGGCTCTCCGACGGCGATCTACGACGAGCCTGCGAACACGTTTGTCGCCAGCTTTATCGGCAACCCGGCGATGAACCTGGTTGATGGCGATGTTCAGGGCGGTGTGTTCCGCGCGCAGAATACCGAAGTGCATGGTCTGAATGCTCCGGATGGCCCAATAACTTTGGGTTTCCGCGCCGAGGACGCCAATGTCGTAGAAAGCGGGGGCGAGATTAACGCGCCCATCTATACGCAGGAATTGCTGGGCGACAGCACCATGGTCTCGGTTCGGATCGGCGGAGCGCTGGTCTCGGTCAAGGCCGACAAAACCTATCGTGCAGAAATCGACGATCAGGTGTCGATTCATATCCATACCGATCACTGCCACCTATTCGATGCGCAAACCGGCGCGCGCCTTGAGATCTGAGAGACGAAAACCAATCCCGCAATGACGGGACAATCTCGGGTGCAGGCTTCGAAGATGCACCCAATCACCTAGGGAGGAATCAAAAATGTTTCTAAAGAAAATCGCATTGGCCGGGTCACTGACCGCCTTTGCTGCGAGCGCGGGTTATGCCTGCGAGATCACGGATCGGGTCAACATCGTCGGCAACGAATTTGCCGCCATTCAGGCTGTGGCCGCTGCCGCAAAGGAATGCACGGGCGCATCTGTTGAATCCAACCTGACATCCGAACACCAAACCATCAACGTGGCCGGTCTGTCGGGCAATCCGTCGGAATACACCTCAGCCATCATCGCCAACAGCTCGATTGTGGCGTTGATGAATGAAGACGTTATCCGACCGCTCAATGACCTGGTCGAAAAACATGGTCAGAACCTGCAGCCGGGACAGTTAATCAAGATCGGCGATGACATCATGGCCATCGCCTTCATGGCCAACGCTCAGCACCTGATGTACCGCAAGGACGTTCTGGAACAGGCAGGCGTCGAAGTGCCGACCACGTATGAAGAACTGCTCGAAGCGGCCGAAGCCATTCGCGCGCAGGGCATAATGCAAAACCCGGTTGGCGGTGCTTATGCTGCGGGATGGAATCTGGCGCAGGAATTCAACAACATGTTCCTTGGCTATGGAGGTACTCATTTCAAGCCCGGCAGCGCAGAGCCCAACGTCAATACCGAGGCCGGTGTCAAAGCGCTGAACATGATGAAGGCTTTGTCCGAGTATATGAACCCCGACTTTCTGACCCATGATTCCAATGCCACCAACGCGGAATACCGCGCGGGCAATGTGGCGATCATGAATATGTGGGGGTCACGGGCGTCACAGCAGACCACAACCGAAGGTGTCTTGCAGGAAGTAATCGATGGCCATGCCATTGCAGCGCCGCTGACCGTGGGTGGCGGCACGACTCCGGCCTCGACCCTTTGGTGGGATGGATGGACCGTCGGCAAGAACATCTCAGATGAAGAGGCTGAGGCGACTTTTGTCGCGATGACGCATGGCGTCCGCCCCGAAATGTTGAACGATGAAACCACGCCGCTGGCAGTCTGGTTGATCGAAGGGTACGAACCTGCAGACGACGCGCAGGGTGTATTTGACGCTGCCAAAATGGGCACGACTCCTTATCCGATGCTGCCCTACATGGGTTTGATGCACAGTGCACTCGGCAATGAACTTGCCGATTTCATGCAGGGCAAGGAAAGCGCTGAACAGGCGCTGGCCGATGTCGAGGCCGCCTATCGCGCCGCGGCAATCGAACAGGGCTTCCTACAGTAAAACGCCCCTCGCGGGTGCCCAATTTGGGCACCCGCCCAATCAAGCCGACACGGGAATTGCGACATGCGCCATAAGACATTCCTTTGGTTTTTCCTGCCCACAGGACTTGCAATGCTGCTGTTCATTGCAATGCCCATCGTCTCGGTGGTGATCCAATCCATTTATGCCCCACACCCGGCGGTTCTGGTGGAAGTCGAAAACTGTACTCCGCTTGTCGGGTGCACAACCGAGACCACCATCGATCAGGAAGCCACCGCAGCGCTTCGTGCCGAACAACCATTGGGCAGATTTGTCGGGCTGGATATCTACTTTGATCGCGGCCACCTGGCGATACAGGAGGTTGGCGAAATCTGGGCGGCGAGTGACACGTGGGGTGACCTTTTCTCAGAGGTCGGAAACTTGCCCTTCTATCGGGCCATGGCCTTTACGCTGACCTTCACATTCATTGTGACACCCCTCACGATCATTCTGGGGCTGGTGATTGCGCTGGCGGTCAACTCACTGCACCGGCACCTCAAGGGTTTGATGATCTTCTTCTCGCTCTTGCCCATGATTGTGACACCGCTGATCGGCTCGCTCATTCTGTTTTGGATGATTGACAGTCGTGGCGTCATCGGCAACGCCCTTGTAAACTTGGCCGGAGATCCGGATTTCAGTCTAAAGGCTTCGACCGGGCTGATGTGGGTGGCGCTGATGGTTTATGGCGTCTGGAGTTCGGCCCCCTTTGCCTTCGTGGTATTCTATGCCGGTTTGCAAACTTTGCCCAAAGATCAGATCGAGGCGGCCCAGATCGATGGGGCAACCCGCTGGCAACAGGTCAAATTCGTGGTTGTTCCCCATCTCATGCCACTGGTTACGTTTGTTGCGCTGATCCAGTTGATGGATAATTTCAAGGTGTTCGAACCGATTATCGGCTTCAGCGCCGGTGCCCATGCGCAATCGCTCAGCACTTTCATCTTCAACGACCTCGGCGGTGAAACGCGACAGCTGTCCTCTGCGGCCGCTACGTCTGTGATCACGATTATCGGGGTCGCCATTCTGTTGTCGCCCGTGCTTGTCCGCACCTGGCGTGACTTCAAAGGAGCAAGATAACATGGCCAGCCGTGCGCAAAGAATGCCCAAAAGCCTTCGGATTGCTTCGTCGCTTTTTGTGATCCTTTGGTTCATCCTGGCCGCTTTCCCGTTCCTCTGGACGGTTTGGGGGTCGTTCAAGGTAGAGCTGGATTTCTTCTCGATCGCCGATTGGACCAACGCCTTAACCGGCGCGCGGACCGAGGCAGTTTATGGCTCACCCTTTACCACCACCGGTTACGAAGGGGCTTGGATTCAGGAAGAATTTTGGCGGAATGTTCTGAACACGGGGATCGTTTGCGTCTTTGTGGTCGCCATCTCGCTGACCATCGGAACGCTGGGGGGCTATGCGCTTTCGCGGTCGAGCTATAACTACACATTCTGGCTTTTGATCACGGCGCTGATCTTCCGCGCGATGCCGCCGATCACGTTGGTTTCGGGTTATCTGTTGCCCTTCTTTGAATGGAATATCTGGGGGATACTGCCGACGACAATTATCGTACTTGTCGCGATCAACCAGCCGTTCACCCTGTGGATGCTACACGCCTTCTTCAAGAACATCCCCAGCGAGCTTGACGAAAGCGCAAAGGTCGACGGCTGCAACCAGTTTCAGGCCTTCCGCCGCGTGATCATTCCGGTGATGTGGCCGGGTGTGATCACCACGGGGCTGTTCTCGTTTCTTCTGGCCTATAACGACTTTGCCGTTGGGGCGATGCTGTTGTCAGAAAGCAACCGCACAATGGTTCCAGCCATCGCCGCGTTCCTTGGTACAACGCAAACCGAGGGCAACGTAATGTTCGCCGTTGCGGCCGTGGTTTCTGCGACGGTTCCGCTGTTCATCTTGGTGATGTTCTTCCAGCGTCAGATTGTGGGCGGTTTGACCGCCGGGGCTGTGAAAGGCTGACGCTGATGGGACGCACGCATCCTCAGTCCGTATTTGCCCATGCGCACGCAGCCAGCCTGAATATGGCTGCGTGCCGGGCAAGGCGACCAGGGCGAATTCCTTTTGCTTTGATGCGCGCAGGGCCTTGCGGGGCGTTTCTCCGCAGACGCCTTGAACAGATCCTATAGAGACAAAGTTAATGGAACGCCTCGACCGTAAACCCTTTCTGAATTTCACCGCCGCGCAACGCCATCCAGGCAATTTCCGGCCAGCCTATGAGGGGTTCTTCGCCCCCGGTGCACATGTCAACGTGGTGCATCCTTTCAACGAGGTCGCGGGTGGCCTCGGGCTGCACGATCACGTCATCGCACCGCTTGCAGCCTCCTTCGATGGGCTTTTTCGGCGCGACGATATCGTCATGGCCGGTATATTTGATGGACAGGGCTGGATCAGCGCCACCGGCTATTTCGTCGGTCGGTTCTCGCGCGACTGGCTTGGTATCCGCGCCACAGGTGAGCTTGCCTATCTGCGCTTCGGCGAGTTCCACCGTATGCAGGATGGCAAGGCGGTGGAGAGCTATATCTTCTTCGATATCCCAGAACTGATGCTGGCTGCAGGGCAATGGCCGATCACCGATAGCCCGGGCAAGACCCGTGGCTTCACCGGGATGATTCAGGGTCCAGCAAGCCATGATGGCATCTTGACCACGCCGCAAGACCCAGTCGAGGGGGCCAAGAGCTATCGTATGGTCACAGAAATGCTGGCCAAGCTTGCCACCAAGAACGAGGCCTGGCGCCCGTTCTGGCATGACAACATGGTCTGGTACGGCCCCGGCGCCTTCGGTTCTTTCGTCGGGCTCGAGAGTTTTGCAAGCTTCCAGGTGCCTTTCGAGGCCACCTTCGAAGGTTGGTCCGGAGGTAGTGCGGGAAATGGCATGACTGCGCATTTCACCCGCTTCGGCGAAGGCAATTACGTATGCTCGGGTGGCTGGCCTTCCTTGACTGGTGTCCAGGTGAAACCCTTCCTCGACCAGCCCGCAAGCGAAAAACGCGTCTTCATGCGGGTCTGCGACTGGTGGCGTCGAGAGGACGATCTGTTGGTCGAAAACTGGGTTTTCGTCGACATCCCGCATGTGTTGTTGCAGCTGGGATATGACCTTTTTGCCGACATCGCCGAGCAAGCCGCATGAGCAGCTCTGCAAGACATAACGCCGTTGGCCGCCACCCGGCGCTCAACCGGATGCCGAGGGATTTTCTGTCAGCTGATTGAGCTACCCGATGAAGACAGAATTTCTATTGGCACCAATACAAGGATGAGAAAGATGAAGGGTTCCCGCCCGGAACAGGCCGTGCTGACACGTGATACGGACCTCGACAAAACAGAAGACACCCGCCGTGTGATTGAAACCATGGTGGATGGTCTGAACGATCACCGCATAGATGACATCGGCGAATTCTTCTCGGAAGGCTTCCGCTGGATGGGCAATCAGGGCTGCGGCACAAAAACTGGCCTGAAACAGTTTCAGGACAATTGGCAACGCCCGTTTCAGGCGGCTTTTTCGGACAAGACCTGCATCGACGAAGCGCGCCTTTACATGGGCGAATGGGCGGCTGCGTTTGGCCGACAGGAAGCAACCCATTCGGGTGAGTTCCTGGGGATCGCCCCCACCGGAAAGCGGGTCGAGATCCGATATATGGATTTCTGGAAAGTGGTCGACGGCAAGATCGTCGACAATTGGGTGAATGTGGATTTCGCCCATGTAGCGGCACAGCTGGGTGTCGATCTGTTTAACGGTGAAGGCTGGGAAGCATTTGACCGGGGTGAGAAGTCTCCGCCCCGGCCTGAAACTAAGGATTAGGACAATGACAATCGAGTATCTGAAACGTGGTAAGTCCGATGCTGACCGGGCCGAGGATGACGCCAAAACACGCGCTGTCGTCGAAGCGACGCTGAAAGACATCGAAACACGTGGCGATGCTGCGGTACGCGAGCTAAGCGAGAAGTTCGATAACTATTCGCCAGTATCGTTTCGGTTGTCTCAAGACCAGATCGACGACCTGATCAATCAGCTGACGGATCGAGAGCTGGCGGACATCAAATTCGCGCAGGAACAAGTGCGCAACTTTGCACAAGCTCAGCGCGACTCGATGCTGGATATCGAAGTTGAGACTTTGCCGGGCGTCATTCTTGGCCACAAGAACATCCCGGTTCAATCGGTGGGCTGTTATGTGCCCGGCGGCAAGTTCCCGATGGTGGCCTCGGCGCATATGTCGGTGGCGACGGCCTCGGTGGCGGGCGTGCCGCGCATCATCGCCTGCACCCCTCCGTTTCAGGGCAAACCCAATGCAGCGGTGATCGCCGCCATGCATTTGGGTGGGGCGCACGAGATTTATGTCATGGGCGGCATTCAGGCTATCGGCGCCATGGCGTTGGGAACCGAGACGATTGATCCAGTCCACATGCTTGTCGGTCCGGGTAACGCCTTTGTCGCAGAAGCTAAACGTCAGCTATTTGGACGTGTCGGTATCGACCTGTTCGCCGGCCCGACCGAGACCATGGTGATTGCTGATGAGACCGCCGCAGACGCAGAGCTATGCGCGACCGATCTTCTGGGTCAGGCCGAACATGGCTATAACAGTCCCTGCGTATTGCTGACCAATTCTCGCAAACTGGCCGAGGACACGATGGCCGAAGTGGACCGGCTGCTGGACATTCTACCGACAGCGGGCACCGCAAAAGTATCGTGGGAGGAATATGGCGAAGTGATCGTCTGCGACACGTATGGTGAGATGCTGCAGGTTGCTGATGACATTGCATCTGAACATGTGCAGGTCATGACCGATCGCGACGACTGGTTCCTTGAGAACATGACTTGTTATGGCGCATTGTTCCTTGGCCCGCGTACCAATGTCTCGAACGGTGATAAGGTAATTGGCACCAATCACACGCTACCTACCAAAAAAGCTGGCCGCTATACTGGTGGTCTATGGGTAGGTAAATATCTGAAAACACATAGCTATCAAAAGGTTCTGACTGATGAGGCAGCAACCTTGATCGGCGAATATGGCTCGCGCCTATGCATGCTCGAAGGTTTTGTGGGGCACGCCGAGCAATGTAACGTCCGCGTAAGGCGTTACGGCGGCATCAATGTCCCCTACGGCGCGCCTGCACCTTACAGGGACGCCGCAGAATGAGTGATAGGCATACTGAGCACAAGACCCTTATCGCACAGGTCAGGGCTGCGATGTATGACTTTATCGAAGCCGGTGTCCGGCAGGCGTTGGATAAGATTTGTTCTCCCGACGCTGTGTTCCATCTGAGCTATCCGTTTGGCGACACCAATGGGAGTAATGCTTACTACGATTGTTGCTATCGCGATCTTCTGACCGCATGGCCCGATCTTGAGCGTCGCGATTATATCGTCATGGCTGGCCCTGATGAATTCGGGGCTGATTGGGTTGGATGCGGCGGGTACTATACCGGCACTTTCGCGGGGCCATGGCTGGAGATTCCGCCGACAGGCCATCAGGTCACCATGCGGTTTCACGAGTTTTACCGGATCGAAAATGGCAAAATCGCCGAGGTGCAGGCGCTTTGGGATATCCCCGAAGTGATGATGCAAGCGCAGGCCTGGCCCATGGCACCCGGTTTGGGGCGGGAATGGCATGTTCCGGGACCCGCGACGCAGGACGGGCTGGTGCCCGGCCCGTATGACAAGGCCAAGGGCAAAGAGACCTGCCAGCACATTGTCGACATGCTGGATCATCTGACCAAACATCCCGTAGAAGGTGGTCCGGAGGTGATGGAGATGGAGCGGTTCTGGCATCCTCGGATGAACTGGTACGGCCCCTCGGGGATCGGCACAGGGCGGGGTATTGCGGGGTTCCGTAATTGGCATCAGATTCCATTCCTCAACGCAATGCCGGATCGCGGGCAGGATGTAGATGACATCACCTGTCATTTCTTTGGCGACGGTGACTATGCGGCTGTTACGGGTTGGCCCAACATGATCCAGACTATCACCAATGATGGCTGGATGGGGATCGCACCGTCGGGCAAGAAGATCACGCTGCGCAGCCTCGATTTCTGGCGGCTTGAAAATGGCAAGATTCGCGAGAACTGGGTTCTGGTTGATCTGCTGGATACCTATCGCCAGCTGGGTGTTGACGTCTTTGCCCGTTTGCGAGAGTTCAACAAGGCGCGCGTTCCGGGCCGCATTCCATTTCCGGTTGGCGAGGTCTGATATGTCCCAATTTCCCAGCACCCCAAGTTTCAATCTTAACGGCAAACGCGCATTGGTCGCGGGCGCGTCGTCCGGTATCGGCATGGCCTGTGCCGTAGCACTGGCAGAGCATGGTGCCGAAGTGACACTGGCGGCGCGGCGCAAGGATGCGTTGCAGGATCTGGCAACAGAGATGACCGCTCGGGGATGGTTGGCGAATATACTTGAACTGGATGTTTCTGACGTTGCAGGCACTGCTGATGCTGTGGCGCAAAACGGGCCGTTTGATATCCTGCTGAACTCAGCCGGTCTGGCCCGACACAGCAGGGCCGTGGACACACGGCCCGAGGATTTTGATGCGGTAATGGATGTCAATGTCCGAGGGGCCTATTTTCTGACCCAAGCGGTGGCGAAAGGATTGTTAGAAGCTGGGCGCCCCGGATCGCTGATGAACATCTCCAGCCAGATGGGCCATGTAGGCGGGCGGGAAAGGGCCGTCTATTGCGCGTCAAAATTCGCAGTCGAAGGCTTTTCCAAGGCGATGGCGCTGGAGTTCGGTCCTGCAAAAATTCGGGTCAACACGATCTGCCCAACTTTTATTCTGACCGATTTGACCAAGTCGACTTTTGATGACCCGGACAAGCGCGCATGGATATTGGACAAGATCAAGTTGGGCCGCCCGGGCGAGATCGAAGACATCATGGGGGCAGTGGTTTATCTTGCCTCGGATGCATCGGCTTTGGTGACGGGCACCGCGTTGATGATAGACGGAGGTTGGACAGCAGACTGATGGCGGCGCAAAAAGTTACATCCATGGAGGTCGCCCGCCTCGCCGGGGTCAGCCAGTCTGCCGTTAGCCGTGTGTTCACTCCGGGGGCGTCAGCCTCGAAGAAGACGATTGAAAAGGTGCGTCAGGCCGCCAAGCAACTGGGCTATCGGCCGAACGTCCTTGCGCGTGCCGTAGTGTCCGGCAAAAGCCGGATCATTGGGCTTGTTGTGGCGTATCTGAATAATCAGTTTTATCCTGAAGCACTGGAAAGGTTGACGAATTCGCTGCAGGAGCGCGGCTACCATGTGATGATATTCATGGCGTCGAACCAGGCCGAAAACGTAGATAGCGTGGTCGAGGAATTGCTCGACTTTCAAGTCGACGGCATAATCGCGGCATCGGTGGCCCTGTCGTCGACCTTGTATGAACGTTGTCGGACCGTTGGCGTACCGATGGTGTTGTTCAATCGGGCACAGGATGACCTCACTATGTCATCGGTTACATCCGACAATGTCGCCGGTGGCCGAAAGGCAGCCGAGTTTCTGCTGGCTGGCGGTCATGAGAAGATCGGATATATCGCCGGGTGGGAGGGCGCTTCGACCCAGCGCGATCGCGAAGCGGGGTTCGTAGCGGCCCTGCAAGAGGCGGGTGTCAAACTGCACGCCCGTGGAGCCGGGAACTTCATCGCTGAACAGGCGCGTGAGGCAACGCTACGCATGTTCGCGTCCGATCCACCGGACGCTGTGTTCGTGGCCAATGATCACATGGCGATCTCTGTGATGGACACGCTGCGGTTCGAGTTGGGCCTGCAAATTCCGGCCGACGTCTCGGTTCTGGGATATGACGATGTCGCCGTTGCCTCTTGGCCAGCCTACAATCTGACAACTATTCGTCAGCCTGCCAATCGGATGGTTGCCGAAACCGTCGATATTCTACTTAGCAAGATCGAAAATCCCGCTGCTGCGCCCCGCCGCACCGAGATTGACGGACCTTTGATCGTTCGCGGCTCCGCCCGCATACCTGAAGGATGGAAGACATGAAGGGATTTGATCCCAAATTCAAAGATTTCCCGGACTATATCATCGGCATCACCAAAGAGATTTGGGAAGACCGTGGCATTGCGACTCTGCATCAATATTACAGCCCAGACATCGTCGTCCGCTCGCCCGGTTCGGTTGTGTTGGGTAACCAGAATGTCATTGGTGCAACAATGGCCACGTTGGCCGAGTTCCCCGACCGTCAGCTGCTGGGCGAGGATGTGATCTGGTCGGGCACCCCGGAAGAAGGCATGCTGAGCTCGCATCGTATCCTGTCGACCGCCACGCATCGGGGCAATGGTGTCTATGGCAAAGCCACCGGAACACGCTTGCGATACCGAATTCTGGCCGACTGCCACGCCATCGACAACATGATCGATGACGAATGGCTTATCCGAGATCAGGGTGCGATTGTCCGGCAAATGGGCTGGGATCCCAAGGAATATGTCGCCGATCTGATAACGCGTGAAGGTGGGGCCGAGGCCAGTGTGAAGCCTCTGTCACCCAAGAACGACATCGAAGGCCCCTACAAGGGGTACGGCAATGACAATGAATGGGGACACCGCCACGCGGATCTGCTGACACAGATAATGAATGCAGATATGGGCGCGATAGAACGAGAGTATGACCGAGGCGTGCAGACCGAATATCCCGGCGGTGTCACGGGCCATGGCTGGGATTCGGCTGATCGGTTCTGGATGTCTTTGCGTGCAGCCATGCCAAGCGCAACCTTCACCATCCATCATCAGATCGGGCGCGATGATCCGAATATGCCACCCCGCTCGGCCCTGCGCTGGAGCTTGCATGGCAAGCATGACGGTTGGGGCGTGTTCGGCAAACCCACAGGCGCTGAGTTGTATGTGTTGGGGATCAGCCATGCCGAATGGGGCGAGTTGGTTGGAGGCAACATCAGGCTGCGACGCGAATGGACCTTGTTCGATGAAACCGCAGTCTGGAAACAGCTTCTGTTGGAAACCGGGGATCTCTGATGCCTCAAACGCGCGTCGCATTGGATGCCAGTGAAGGAACTCGGCGGTACCACGGCCACCGGGCGTCCTTGCGGGCGCGGCGGCTGAATAATCGCCCTCCGGGTGCATGAGGATCGAGACCTCTTGTACCAATTCAATGAACGGAGACCATTATGAGCACGATCCAACAACGCATTGTCCGCTACGGCGAACTGCAGCCTTGTAAAACCGCATTTATTGACGCGCACACGCCCGGTTCGGACCAGAAGGAAAACTTTACCATCGTAGGCGGTGGCGTATCCGAAAGCCCCGATCAGCATGTCCACATCACCGACAAAATCGGCTTCAATATTGGCGCGGCGGGGCAACCTCCGAAATGCCGGAATTCGCTGCACAGCCACACCACGGCCGAGGTGTTCTTTGTCGCCAAAGGACGTTGGCGGTTCTTCTGGGGTCGCTATGGCACTGCGGGTGAGTTTATTGCCGAGGAAGGTGACATATTTAACATTCCAACTGGCATCTTTCGCGGTTTCGAAAATGTCGGGCAGGATTATGGGATGATCATGTCGATCCTGGGCGGCGATGATGCGGGTGGCGGTGTCACCTGGGCACCACAGGTGATCGAAGACGCGCAGGCGCATGGGCTGATGCTGGGCGACAATGGCGTGCTGTATGACAGCAAGAAGGGTCAGGAACTGCCCCACAACGTGCGCCCCATGCCGCTGCTGACCGAAAAAGAGCTTAAGAGCTATCCGGAAGTTCCGGTCGAAAATGTTATCGGCAAATATGTGGCACGCTATTGGGATCTGATGGCGCTTTCCGCTAACAAGCCAGCCAAAGTGATTGGCGAAGATGCCCTGATCAAGGATAAGCCGGGGTTTGAGGTAGATTTCCTCGGACGCGGCTCTTGTTTGAACGAACCCGTCGCGGCGCATATGCCCGTCGTCCTCATGCCTGCGAGTGGTCATTGGCGGATTACAGTCGATGGCTATGAAACAACTTTGTCCGCAGGCGATACAGCGCTGGTTCTGTCAGGTGAAAGCTACGGTATCGTGCCCTCAATGACCGGAGAGGCCGGTCTGTATCGTATCATGGCAACTGACGATCCCGCCGGTGCTACCTGGACCGGAGCATAAAGGCAAAGTTGCGCGCTCCGATCTTTTTCGGGGCGCGCAGTATGTGACCCGTGCTTCACTTTGGATTCGGCACAGGGAAGTAATTGAATTGGAGATGACAAGATGACCCGAATTTCAACCACCCATGTGGGAAGTCTGCCGCGTAGTCAGGAAGTCGTCGATTTCATCTTCGCGCGTGAGCGGGAGGAACCGTTCGATCAGACAGATTTTGATGCCTGCATGACGAACGCGGTGTCCGAGACCGTAGGCAAACAGGCTGCAGCGGGGATCGATATTGTATCGGATGGCGAGACTTCGAAAATCTCTTACGCGACCTACGTCAAGGACCGCTACACCGGGTTTGCAGGCGACAGCCCGCGCAACGCTCCGGCTGATCTGAAGATGTTTCCGGGCTTTCTTCAACGTTTGGCGAATGATGGCGGAACTCCGCAATACGCGCGGCCCATGTGCGTAGGCGATGTGCGCTCGAAAGGGCAGGGAGAGTTGCAGAAGGATATCGACAACCTCAAAAGAGCCATGGTTGAGCACGGGATTGAGCGCGGATTTATGAATGCTGCCAGCCCGGGTGTGATCTCTCTTTTTCTGCAGAACGACTATTACCCGACGCGCGAGGCGTATCTGGCCGCGCTGGCCGATGCGATGAAATCCGAATATGAAACCATCGTCGCGGCGGGCCTGGATCTTCAATTGGATTGTCCCGATCTTGCCCTGTCGCGCCATATGCTGTTCACCGACCTTTCTGACGAGGAATTTGTCAGTATTGCCGAAATGCATGTCGAAGCGCTGAACCATGCATTGCAGGATGTGCCCGCCGACAAGGTTCGGATTCACATCTGCTGGGGCAATTACGAAGGTCCGCATTGCTGCGATATCGGAATGGACAAGGTGTTCTCGACTTTGATGTCAACCAAGTCGCGCTATGTGCTGTTTGAAACCTCGAACCCGCGCCATGCACATGAATGGACGGTGTTCCGCGACCGCAAGTCCGAGATACCGGATGACAAGGTACTTGTGCCGGGTGTGGTCGATACCACCACAAACTTTGTCGAACACCCCGAACTGGTCGTGCAACGCCTTGAGCGGTTCGTGAACATCGTGGGAGCGGAGCGGGTGATTGGCGGATCGGATTGCGGTTTTGGCACTTTTGCGGGGTTTGGCGCTGTCGATCCTGATATCGCCTATGCCAAACTGGGCGCGCTGGCCGAAGGGGCTGCTCTGGTCAAATGACACCACTTGTCTTTTTGCCGGGCATGATGTGCGATGCTCGGCTATTCTCGCCGCAAATTGGTGCATTGTCTGGCAGATATCCGATATTTGTCGCCCCCATTGGTGCGCATGATACGATGCAGGCTTTGGCCGCCGAGGTTATAAGTCGTGCGCCCGACCGGTTCGCATTGGCCGGTCTTTCCATGGGAGGCATTGTTGCGATGGAAATACTGCGGCAAGCACCGGGGCGTGTAGCGGGGATGGCGTTGATGGACACCAACCCGCTGGCAGAGGTGGATCAGGTCAAGGCGAGGCGTGAGCCCCAGATTGAGGCGGTTAAAAACGGTCGGCTACGCGATGTGATGGCCGAGGAAATGAAGCCCAACTATCTGACCGATGGCCCTGATCGACAGGCAATTCTGGACCTATGCATGGATATGGCTATGGCCTTGGGGCCGGAGATTTTTGTTAATCAATCCAAGGCCCTACGAGATCGCCCGGATCAAAGTCACACATTGCGCGCTTTCAAGGGATCTGCGCTGGTCCTTTGCGGCCGTCATGATGCGTTATGCCCAGTCGAACGCCACGAATTGATGCATGACCTGTTGCCGCAAAGCCGGTTGGAAGTCATCGAACACGCGGGCCATTTGCCAACTCTGGAACAACCGCAGCAAACCACGGCGGCGCTGCTGCGCTGGCTGGAGAAAATCGAAGCAATCTAAGCCGGATTTCCGCAAGGCCGTAGATAGCCCTGGTGGAAACTGACTACGATATTACTCTGTCGGACTTGGAGCCCCTATCGTAGCATGGACGCAGCAGTAACGATTTAGAGTTTCTGAAGCACCCAAATCTGGTTCAGAGCCTGCTGTCGCGATCAAAACTGCACTTAAGTCGGGGCACACGCGATACACTAAATTCAAGGCCTGCTACCAAGTCTCTGACGAAGATTGCTTCGTTGCACTCAGCCACCTGCGGAAAGTGGTGGAAGAGGGAGGAATTTGCTGTTTGGCGTGACAAACTTTTCAATCGCCCGGAATGCCTCGGTGGATGATTGTCTGGTTTAGCCATGAGTGGCGATTGCGGTCGCTGCGTACCGGACAGTTTGATCGTTCTCTGCAACATTGACAGCTTCGAATAGCAAATGTTGTTATCGTAACGACAGGCATCGTCCCGAGGAGAAGAGCTATGCAAGACGTCGCGGATCAATCCGCTGGCTATGATGAGCACATTCTGATTTGTGACGATGACATCGAGTTTGCTCAGGGTGTTTGTACATTTCTGACTGACAAAGGGTACAAAATCGAACACGCGCAAGATGTACCCGCTGCGCGGTTGATGATGGCTGATGAAACCTACAGCTTGTTTCTGCTGGACCTCGTGATGCCAGGAACTAGTGGTAAGGTGTTATGTCACGAGATCGCTTCGCGCATAGATGCCGGGATCATCATGATCAGTTCGATTGATGACGACGCCGAGCGGATTTCCCTGCTGGAACTGGGCGCGGATGATTACATCATTAAACCATTCAACGAGTTGGAACTCCTCGCGCGCGTGCGTGCTGTGCTGCGCAGGCGTGCTGGTGGAACGCAGGGAAAATCCCGGGTTACCCGGTTCGGAGAATGGGAGCTTGTTGAAAACGAGCGGCATCTCAAAAGCGAGGATGGTCGGCTCATCACCCTCACCTCAAGTGAAGTGCGCGTCATGCGGTTTTTTGCTGAAAATCCGGACGTGTTGTGCACCCGGGAAGACCTACTTGCCGTCGCTCGAACGCGGCAGCATGGCGGAGCAGGGGACAGGAGCGTTGATGCTCTGATCAAACGGTTGCGGTCGAAGATCGAGAACGATCCATCAAATCCGGAATATATTCGAACGGTCTGGGGGCAGGGTTACATCTTTCGTCCAGGCTGAACTCCGGAATCAAGCGGCAAAAGCACATTAGCCCTAAGGCCCCCGCTAGGGCGGTTTTCAAGCGTAACAGTGCCCCCCTGATCGACAACAATCGCCCGGACAATAGCAAGGCCGAGGCCTGTGCCGGGTTCGGTGGCTCCAAGTCTCTGGAAAGGCTCAAACGCTGTTTCAAGTTGTTCGGCTGGGATACCTGGTCCTTCATCGTCTATGTGAATTGCGGCCAAATCGTTCGACGCGGTCAAAGAGACATTTGTTCGACCCCCGTATTTGACCGCATTCTCCAACAAGTTTCTAAGAACCCGGGTAAGCGCGTTATGTCTTCCTTTGACCACCGCAGATTGTTCGATTGTGCAGGTCACATCGCGACCCGCCTCAACCTGTTCATCTACAAGCGCCTCAACCAGTGAGCGCAAATCCAGGCGTGCAAGCTCTCCATCGTGATGCGTTTCACGATTGAGGTCGGTGACGGAGTTCACAATATCGCTGATGGTTTCCAACCGCTTGAGCAGTTGCTCTTTGGGTGCTGTTGGTTCCAATTTCTGGATCGCATCGTGCATCCGGGCAATCGGTCCCTTCAGGTCATGCCCGAGGCTACGAAGCAAGGTTGTCTTGTACTCAAGCGCCAGAACAATCCGGGCTTCCATGCGATTGAACGCAATAATTGTGTGGCGGATATCAATGGCACCCGCCTCGACGAGTGGGCCGACCTCTTCGCCCCGGCCGATCAACTCGGCATTGACGGCCATCGCGCTCAGCGGTCGCATCACTTTCTGAATAAGAAACGCAAGTGCGCAAAGCAGGGTAAGCGCGACCAGACTGTCGATTGAACCAACGATGACCAAAGGTACAATGTTCTTGTTTTTCATGAGCAAATAGCAGTTTAGCCATTCGTCATCATCCTTGAGCCGGACCGAAAAAACGCTCACCAGAAACGCGTCAACGCTTTCTGCATCGATAGGTTCGCCCGAGTGGCTCTTGAACAGTTGCAACAGTGCGCTTTGGTCGTGTTTGGCGTCAACGACCGTGTCTGCCACGGACAGTTCCGCGACGGCGATCCCGCGGTGTTCCAGCCGCGCCGTCAGCCAGTTAGCCAGATTCGGGCGGTCGCGGCCATTGGCCAAAGTGGTTGCTACATCCTGCGTGCCGACCCTGACACTCCATTCTGCAGGAAAGAAACCAAGCGCTGCTTCGGAGCGGCTGTCAGGAGGCACGCGGGCTAGGGTTGAAACCACCTGCGCAAGAAAGGCATCGCCCCTGTTTCGGATCTCTTCAGCGCGAGAGTTTCGGATCTGGACCACGTCGGTGACTACCGAGAACACGCCGACAATCGTCCAGCTGATAAGCACGATGCTCATAACTTGTGTTCGAAGTGTCAGATCATTCCAGCGCATTGCGCGTAGGCTCCCTGTCCCATCCCCCTCACTTGGGACGCTAATTCAAATACCGCCGCATTCCCAAGCGGAAATTGCAACCACCATGCCGCTGATGACGCAAAGGGGTTTCGCCCGCCGGTACCGCACTCCCAGGCACCCGGCTTCGTCAGCTCGGTAAACAACCGGCCAAATTCGTCAATTGAATCAAAGTGTGACAAGCCCTTGGGGCATCGGCGGCTGGTCTCCAAGTATCAACCACAGAGTTTTTATTGGGAGCCAGCTATGTCAAAGCATTCATCCGTTCATCCACAACTTGCCAGCGCCCGGCGCGCGCTGAGGGGCAATCTGATTGCCACCGGCGTTTTCAGCGGTGTTGTGAACCTATTGATGCTGACAGGGCCGATTTTCATGCTTCAGATCTATGATCGCGTGATGTCTAGCCAAAGCGTGAATACGCTAGTCGCGCTCAGCACACTTGTCGCCGGTCTGTACTTGTTCATGGCCTTGATTGACGGCGCGCGGACCCGTGTGCTGGTTGCCATGGGGCATCGCTTTGAACAAAGGCTCACCCGCACAGCGTTTGATTGCACTTTGTCCGAGCCGTCACGCAACCGTCCGGGTGGCAACCCTGCGGCGGCAATTCAAGATGTCGAAAAAATTCGCGGTTTCCTGTCGGGTCAGGGTGCCGGAGCTTTGTTCGATCTGCCGTGGATCCCGGTCTATCTGGGATTGGTTTTTGCCATGCACATGTGGCTGGGTATGGTCGGTGTAATTGGCGCGCTGGCATTGGTTGCCATTGCCATCGTTACGGATATCAAAGTCCGCGCTGCCGCGTGCGTTCAGTCTGAGCATTCGGCCAAGCGCAACCGCCTGGCAGAAGCCAGCCGCCGGAATGCCGAAATGGTTCGCGCGATGGGGATGCAGTCCAATCTGGGCAAGACCTGGCAAGATGTGAACGATCTCCACCTTGGTGCGAGTGCTAAGGCGGCCACTACTGTCGGAGTGTCTGGTAGCTTTACCAAGGTGTTCCGCCTGGCACTTCAGTCCGCCGTTCTTGCGGTCGCCGCTTATCTTGCCATCCATGGACATATATCGGCTGGCTCAATCGTTGCGGCATCGGTCATCATGTCCCGTGGCTTGCAGCCTATCGAGACTCTGGTCGGTAGTTGGCGCAATCTGGTTGCTGCCCGGCAAGCATGGGCTCAGCTGAAGCAAACTCTTTCTGGTGACGAAGCTGACCGTCGTATTTCCATGCCCAAGGCACAGAAGTCGCTGACCGTTGACGGCCTGATCGCTGCCCCTCCGATGGCCACTGCCGCTGTTCTCAAAGGTGTTGGTTTCGATATGAAAGCAGGCGAGGCACTGGCTGTGATTGGGACGACCGGCAGCGGAAAATCAACCTTGGCGCGCGCACTTGTTGGTGCATGGTCGGCGGCCAAAGGCAGCATCAGTCTCGACGGTGTGCCGATTGACCAGTACCTGCCTGAGGAGCTTGGCCCCCAGATCGGTTTTCTGCCGCAGGATGTTGAGCTCTTTGACGGAACGATCGCCCAGAACATCGCGCGTTTTGATCCCGAAGCGACGGACGAGTTGGTGATTGCCGCCGCCAAGGCAGCGGGTGTTCACGAACTGATCGCTAGTTTCAAAGACGGCTATGCCACCTCGGTTGGCGAGCGTGGCGCGGCCTTGTCCGGTGGTCAGCGACAGCGTGTTGCCCTTGCACGAGCGCTTTATGGTGATCCATTTCTGGTAGTTCTGGACGAGCCCAACTCGAATCTGGATGCCGTGGGTGAGGCCGCACTGAACCATGCCATTCTCGCCGCCAAGGCACGCGGGGCGATTGTGATCGTCATCGCGCACCGGGCGAGCGTGCTGGGTTCAGTCGACAAGATTCTGATTATGGAAGACGGTCGCGCCGGAGATTTTGGTCCTCGTACAGAAGTGATGGAGCGGTTGCGTCAACGCAATCAGGCCGCCGCCGGAGCTGCACAGCCTGCCGCTGAACAGAAGACCGTCGAACAACCCCAACAAACAGAAATCGTTGCCGCCACGGGCTGACCCAGTCCCGCGCTGTAAACAGAATGAATGGAGGAAGTCATGAATACCAACAAGAATTCCAGCACGAACAACAAAGGGTTTAGGGATTGTTCTGCCCAATCCATCGGCTTTGGTCTGGTCGCAATTGCTGTGCTCGCCATCGGATTCGGTGGTTGGGCGATGAAAGCCCCGATGTCCGGGGCGGTCGTGACGGCTGGTAGTGTGGTGGTCTCGTCCGACCTCAGAGCTGTGCAACATCCCGACGGAGGTATTGTCGGCGCCATTCACGTCAAAAACGGAGATAGGGTTCAGGCTGGCGATGTTGTTCTGACACTTGATGATCAGCTGTTGTCAGGCAGTCAAGCTTTGGTCGATGACAGGCTCGTGGCGCTTGAAGCGCAGTTAGTTCGTCTGACGGCCGAGCGCGATGGTCTGGACGATCTTGTACTGTCCGAGGAGCTTGCTTACCGGAAAGACGAAGACAAAGTTGACCGCGCACTCGCAACGCAGCGCGCGGTGATGGAAGCACGTCGTCTGTCGCAGGATGGTGAGGTCGCGGCCTTGGAAGAGAAAATCGAACAGGCAGAGCAGGAAATTGTGGGCCTGGAGGCGCAGCGCGAAGCTTCCGAAGAAGAGATCAAACTGATCGACAGCGAATTGGAGGGTCTGACGCAGCTCTTTGAAAAGGGTTTAGTGCCTGGCACCCGGGTGACGACTTTGCAGCGTCAAAGAAGCAGTCTTGTCGGTAATAGTGGCGGCCTGACCTCTCAGATTGCAGTCGCCCGTGGTCGTATCAGTGAGACGCGTATCCATATCCTGCAACTGGAAAAAACCTTCCGCGAGCAGGTGATGAACGAGATCTCCTCGCTGGAGGTCGAACTGGATGGCTTGAAAGAACGTCGGAGCGCGGCCGCGTTGCAGCTGGCGCGGGTTGACCTTCGGGCTCCGGCGGATGGCATCGTGCATGAATTGGGGGTGCATACAGTCGGCGGCGTAGTGTCTCCGGGCGAAACGCTGATGCAGATCGTGCCCGAGGATGACGGGTTGGTGGTGACCGCTAGTGTCATGCCACAGGACATCAACAATGTCGCCTTGGGCCAGGCTGCGAGCGTGATGATCGGGGCGTTCGATCAACATGTTGCCCCTCGGTTGGATGGGCACGTTGAGTTTGTCTCGGCTGATTTGAAAACAGATCAGATAACTGGCTTACCCTACTACGAGGCGCGGGTTGCACTAAGCGAGGAGGCTGTCGGACTTTTGTCTGACCGCCAGTTGAGCCTGCTGCCGGGTATGCCGGCTGACGTCTTCATCGAAACCGGCGAACGTACCCTGTTCCAGTACCTTCTTGATCCTCTCAGTAAACAAATCCGGACCACGTTCCGGGAGGTCTGATCGACCGCATAATGTGAGCTGCCCAATAGGAAGAAACAGCTAAAACCAGCGCCAGAAATGGCGCTGGTTTTTTCGATCCTGAAGGCGAGGAGGGGCGTTGGTGGTACCTGAGCGGGTGCTGGTCCACATCTTGGAAGCGCGTCCTGTCTGAAAAGAGATGATGCCCGGCTTGAGAGCCTATTTTTGTCATACTTTGTAACAATTTAGCCCCCTTTTTCGCGTTGTAATGAAGGGGCCGGATAACCATCTTTTTGTTATACCCGAGGAGGAAGTTTCTAAGATTTTTTGGGTGCTAAACAAAGTGTGTAACAAGGAGAAATACAATGAAACATGTAACCGCTACGAGCTTCGAGAAAGCCAACGACGATGTCATCGCCGTGCCCCCGATTCAGCCTTTTCCAAAGTGCGGAACCGAGGTGCCAAATGATGGTGAAGACCTGGTGGCTGTAAATCCGTTGCCGATTGATCCGCTGGTTGCCGATCCCATCGAAGATCTGGTTGCCGTGAACCCGCTGCCTTTTGGTGCGGTTCCTGCCGGTGAAGGTGACGACGTCACCGCAGTTTCCCCGATCATGCTTGACCCCCGGTGTGGTACCGAGGTTGCGCAGGATGGTGAAGACCTGATCGCAGTAGCCCCGCTGCCTTATGGTGCGGTTCCTGCTGGTGAAGGTGACGATGTGACCGCAGTTTCGCCGATCATGCCTGATCCCCGTTGCGGCACCGAAGTGCCTCAGGACGGTGAAGATCTGGTTGCAGTGAACCCGCTGCCCTTTGATCCGATCGTTCTGGATCAGGGTGATGACGTCATCGCTGTACCCCCGATCCTGCCGCTGCCCAAATGCGGCACCGAAGTACCGGAGGATGAGTATGACCTGACGGAAATGGCGCCTCCGCCGCTGTGCGAAATCGTACCGACTGCAGGCGGCGAAGACATCTGCGGAACCCCCGTTCCGACCGACAGCTTCTTTGTCGATATGGTTGCCTAAGTGGGGCGAAAACTCAGCGATCATCTATCGCTGCACAACCAAAATCCGGGCGTCTTAGTTCCTGTTGAAACGGACGCCCAGGCAAACAGAGGGAAAACCAAACTCACCGGCTGGGGCCTGAAACAGGCGCCAGCCGGATTGCTGGTTTTCTCAGGCCGTGGATTCCATTTTTGTCATACTTTGTAACAACTTAACTGGCTTTCGCCTGTTGAGATCAACAGCCTGAAAAACCACATCTTTCCTATGATCTGTGATGCGTATGGGCCCGAACCTCGGGTGTCGACCATCCAGGAAACAGGAGGAAAGACATGAAACATGTTAGCAAATCAAAATTCCAGCCCAACTCGGCGAGCACGCTCAACATATCGGTTGGTCTTGGTGAAACGGATGACGATCCTATCGTGATCCCGCCGGTTAGTCTGCTGTCGGAAGAAATCAGCGAATTGCAGGACTACGTCTGGGAAGATTCAGCCTCGGACGACGAGACTGTGGCCAGCAACAAACCTGATATTCCCGTCTGGATCGGTGGTAAATCACCTGGCGATGGCCACAGCGGTTGGTGGGATAAATATGGGACCCATCTGCATGACACCAGCGGCACCTATGTCGGCCGCGATGTCAAAGCCCGTGGTGAATACAAAATGGCAGACGGTGAGGTGAGCTTTGAAAACCTGATGCACCGTCTCTCAAGTGGGCAAAGCAAGGGGACATATCTTTACACCCGTATCGAAGGGAATGACGGGGATAACGTCATCCACGGTTGGAACCCCGAAAACTGGGATAACTATGATGGCGGCACCTCGATCAAGAATTACTATTCCAACTATCATCATCGGGACAATATCTCGGGCGGTGACGGAGATGACATCATCATCGCTTATCGTGGGAACGACCAGTTGTTCGGTGATGGCGGTAATGATGTCATCTATGGTGGCGGTGGCCACGACTACATCGATGGAGGTGAAGGTGATGATCAGCTGTTCGGCGAATCCGGCAACGACAAGATCATTGGCGGCGGAGGCAAGAACATCCTTGTTGGCGGCGAAGGCGATGACATCCTGATTGCCGGGAATGAAGGCGACAAACTGTACGGTGGTACTGGTAACGACCTTCTTGTCGGCGGTGACGGTGATGATGTCCTGTTTACCGGGCATATCGACGAAACCTCTGCCGACACGCTTTACGGTGGAAAAGGGGCCGACACGTTCGTTATTGGCTCTGTGCCTGAACCAACAACTCATGATCCCAACCATAACCAATCGAATGGTCTGGGCGAAGAGTGGCTGGAAGAGGCAGGTAATCTGGCACTCGCCAAGATGCTGCCGGGCGCGAAGCTGTTCATCAACCTTGCCAGAGGCCTGATCGACGGGATCAAGAACATGTTCAAGACCGAGGAGCAGGTTGTCGAAACCGTCAACCCGCCGAAGGTGTCTCTGGTCGAGATCCTCGACTTCAACCCGCTTGAAGACAAGATCATTGTACCAGTCAACGTGGAGGGGCCAGTAACGCTGGACCTGCAAGCATCGATCGTTGATGGCGCGGCATTCGATCTGGTCGCGCTTGATCCGGCCGACAACAAGTTCAAGGTGATTACAACCTTCTATTGGGATGAGGCGTCGAACATCTTTCCGGGCGCAACAAGTATCTCGCAGCAGAACACAGATGCCTTCATTCAACGGTTGAAAGAAACTGCTCTGATCACGGGGCCGGATGGTGCGCATTATGGCTTGGGCCAAAAGATCGACCTTGGCCTGAGCAGTGAAGACCTTGCAGGTCTTGGAACCAGCAAGTTCGTCACATTCGGGGCGTTCGGCGGTGTTTCGATGGTCGGCTTTCATGACGAGGATCGTCAGTTGGGAACAAACCACAACGACGTTCTGCAAGCCTATACGTCCGAGCGCGATACCCACGGCGGAAACGAGGCCGAAATCCGCAATGACGGCAATGATGTTCTCTACGGCTTTGGCGGTGACGATATCATGGCTGGCGGTGGCGGCTTTAATAAGCTGTATGGTGGAGAAGGCAATGACACGGCCTGGTATGGTGACAGTCTGAGCGGCATCTATGTCGACATGAACAACAAGGCGGAAGATGCCAGCGGTGAGTATTACTGGGCCTGGCATGGCAACAGCGCCAATCCGTTCGATCTCAATGACGAGATTCGCGACAAGGAAGGCTATGATCTGCTCTGGAGCGTCGAGAACATCTATGGCAGCGACCATGATGATGTGATCATCGGCGACGACGGCGATAACGTCTTCACCTCGGGTGATGGCAAAGACGTGCTGACCGGTAACGGAGGAGCTGACACCTTCATTCTGAACGGCGGCGGGAACACGATCACCGATTTCGATGCCAATGAAGGCGACCGTATCGAGATTGACCTCGACGCCTACGGGATGACCGGCTGGTTCGATCTGGATCACCGCATTGAAAACGGCCAGATCGTGCTGTTCAACAAGCTGACAGACGAGATCATCGTGCGCTATGACGATGACGGGAACGGATTTGACCCGTCATACATCGACCTGCGCAGCTTGGTTGGCAACGATGAAGAAGGCTATCAGGTTGTCTACGAACCGCCCTTTGGTGCAAACACGCTGGAGTGGTTCGAGAAGTATGGCAACCGGATTGATGCCGAGGTCGGCGAAGAGCTCGTTACCGTAGATGGCACCGATAGTTGGGACTACATGATCGGCGACACCGGCAGTGGTGGATTGACCCTGAATGGTGGTGCTGGTGATGACTACATTGTTGGCGGTGCGCTCAATCAGTTCGCTACTCTGAACGGCGGCGACGGCAATGACACCATCTTGATCCGCAAAGGCGCGATGATCACCAATGCAAATGGTGGAGACGGCGACGACGTCATCATCCTTGATGCAGACCAGTCTTCAGAAGCCGGGTTTGCCAATATGTTCGGTGGCGAAGGCAGCGATACTTTTGTCATCACCGGCCCGGGCAGCCAGTATGGTGGTCAGGTGATCCGGGATTTTGAGGCTGACGACTCGATTGTTATCGATCTGGAAGGGTTCGGGATCTCGTCTCTGGATCAACTTCAGATCGAATTGCGTTCCAGCACTCACTGGGTCACGGCAAATGGCCAAAAGGTGATCAGCGTACAGGGTGTTGATGAGCATTTCGATGTCATGCAGCACATCAGCGAGCTGACGGCTCAGCAATCACAGGATTGGGGTCTCTGATCATCGCCTGATAACAAAAAAAACGCCTCAGCCGGTCTGGATCGGCTGAGGCTTTCTTAACAGTTCGATCTGGCAATGATGCAAAGTTAATTATTGCGACATTCCAAATTTGGCGAAGACTCGCGCAACTGCACCTATCTTTTGCTCAAACCCCGCTATAACCCACTGACGTACAGCGTTTTTTAGCGCATCAAAAGGTTGGCCTAGGCCCGCATCCGCTCAGATTAATTCGTTAATGAACTCTTAACGTGTCCTGAACTTCTGACTTGTTACGCAAGTTGGGCCTGAATTCATCGGGCTAATAAAGCCGAAACACTTGGGCTGAAACAACGACAAGATGGGAGTCTGTTTCAAGATGAGTAATGGAACATATGAAGAATTTCGCGACGCTTTGCGTGCATTTGAATCTGGTTGGGATCGAGATCGATACGACGCAGGAATCATTCAGGATTGGCAGCTGAACCAATGGGCCGGTGGGGCCGTTGCTGACTTCTATCCAAGCTATTCCAGCTGGTCTGATCTAAGCAGTGATGAATGGGACGCGATGTCCTATCGCTCGATGAACTCGCTTGGTTTTGTTGGATATCAGTTCGGCGAGGCGCTGTTAATTGACCTCGGGTATTACACCGATGATGTCTATTATGGGAATGGCGCGGCTTCGAACACCTGGGATGGCAGATGGACCGGTAAGAACGGGGTGAATTCGCTGGCAGAGTTCACAACCGCCGAAGCGCAGGAGCGCGCGATTCAAGAAGCTTTTGGCTACAATCTTCAAGTCATCGAAACCGGGCTGGGCTATCAGGGAGAGAGCCTGTCCGACTATCTCGGCACGACACGCACCTATCTGGACAATGGACAGGCCGTCTCTGTCACGCTCAGTCTCACTGGCATAATGGCCGCCGCGCACCTGCGGGGGGCATGGGGTACGTTGGCTCTGCTTCAGGGTGGAAGTGTATCCACCGATGAATACGGTACTTCGATCCTGCGGTATGTCTCGCAATTCGGCGGTTATGACGCGCCGAGTATCGAAGACGCTATCAAGGTATACACCGACGGTGTCTTGCCCACGGATACAAATGGCGGCACCGATAACGGGAATACGTCGCCGCCCGTTGTCCCACCGGTCATACATCCGGAACCCACGGAACCAACCGACAACGGGACTGCTGACACCACAGAAGATACTGCGGATGTGGTGATTAACTGGGCTTGGGGCACGAATGCAACGATCCCGGATTTCGACCCTACGACCGATACGATCTTCATCGCATGGGTCGGTGCAGACGCGTTGGAGGTTGCCGAGGTTGATGGCGCGGTTGTGTTCTCGATCCCGTCCAATAACCAGGCCACGACCCTCAGCGGTGTGACACTTGCTGAGCTGAGCCCGGCAAACTTCACTATTCTGGACAATACCGCCGCAGCTGAAGTGCTTGGGCTGATAGGCACTGATGGCTCAATGCCGACCAGCGGTGGCGATGGTGGCGGAGATGGTGGTGGCGGTGGCCATAGCCACCAACATATGCACGTCATGCTGTGCCTTGCCAGCGAGGCACAGACGGTCGAAGGCTTCCTGCCCGCGATGGGAGATGTCATTGAAATCGGACCGGACATTGGGGCTGATAACTTCTCGATTTTCGAAGAGAGTGGGGACGCTCTGGGGCAGACCGTTAGAATTGAGCTGACCTCGGGCAATGTAACCAAGCAGATCGTATTCACTGGCTTTGGCCTGTCCGATCTTTCGCTCAGCAATTTCTCTATCACGGATCAGACGGTGTTGAACGAAGTGTCCACAGCTTTGGGGCAAGTTATCGTCTCGCCGAGAGACGGAGAGGGCTATGACCTCAGTTATGATGCAGACGGGTCAAACCCGCCCGCGATCACCGGCAATACAGACACGGGCGGGGTGAAATACCGGGCCGATAGCAACGCTGACGACATAACCGGATTCCGCCCCGGTGTGGACGAGTTGGACTTTGGCGGTACGTCGGTTCACGGCATGATCGTCACCAAATCCAAGGCCGGCGAGATTGTTATCGACAGCCCATGGTCGGACGCGGCGCAAATCGTGCAAGGTGTCACCTTCCAGGACGTGACCATCGACAGCTTTGGTGTGGTCGGCAACGAACACCTCCGTCAGGATATGGGCGGCGTTCTTAGTTGGGAGCAGGGCGTAGGACCTCGCGATGCTGACACAGTCTATGTTCGCAGCCACGAATATGGCGTGCACGAAGTTATTGACGGCTTTGATCCTTCAACGATGAAGATCAGCTTTCTGTATTTCGGAACCCGCGAGCGGATTAGCGTCGAGGACAGTAGCGATGGTCTGGTGATCTCATCCTTGCCGACCGGACAAAGCATCACGCTGACCGGCGTGACCAAGGCTGACCTGAACCCGGGTCTGGTCGAATACCATTTTGATCAGGTGATGGAGGACAGTCTCGAGGTACCATTTGGCTTTGACCAGAACGAAGTGACGTTGGTTGATCGCACCATACTGCTGACCCCACAGGCTCCTGTCGGGGCGACGACAGACGGTCATCAGACACGGGTCGGAGATCTGACAGGGGGATCGACCCAACCAGATATCGGTAGTGGAACCAACGAACCCGGAAACAGCCAAACACCAGGAGTTGTGACCTTCGGCGCTGAAGCGGATGTGGCCGAGCTTACCTGGAACTGGGAGGTGAAGACCCAGATCATCGGTTTTAATGCCGATGAAGATATCATCGATTTCAACGCTTTGAGCGAAAGCGATGTGTCGGTCACCGAAATTGATGGCGATCTTATCTTTGAAGTTGTCGGAAATGGCGGCCATACCGTTACACTTCAGGATGTTCAGGCCGAGGATCTGGATCTTGGTAACCTGACGGCTGATGACTGGAACAGGGTTGCCGAAGCAGAAAGCGCCCTGACAGACCAACTTGAAGCGCTTGGCATGTCCATCGCCTGAGGCACTCCAATAAGTGGTTCCCGGTCTGCGCTAGGCCGGGAACGAAAACAAACACATGAAAATCGATGGGCACTGGCCTCGTTTCCGGTTCGGTTCCGTGATCAAGCCATACGACCATAATATTAATGCTCGGATCGCTTGCGCTAGGTTCTCGTGGCTGGCTTTTTTATCGTTTGTCCTTCCGGCTCTACTTAAACATTACTCCAATAGGCTGTCGGGCGGAGCGTTTAGCATATCAATTTGCTAAGCCAAACTAATCGGATGTCTTTGACAGAAATTGGCCACCGCTGCAGAGTCGGGTTGCAGGCGTTTCCAGTGCGGAAGAAACCCATGATCGCAACCGTTAGAAGTGTGAATCCGATTAAAGCCTTCTTTTTGTTCGTTTTGTCCTTCGCTTGTTTTTGCGCTACAAGCGCTTTGTCCCAAAACTCAGTGCCGCAAGTCGTTCTAACGGATGAAATCGTCCAGCGCATAGAAACACAGCGCGCAGCCGATCAGGTGTTCGCGGCTGACTATCAGGCATTGATTGACAGTGCAGAAGCGCATTTGCAATCGCCTACTATTGTTGAGGCAGTTCGGAATGGAGATGGTCAGCTTCACGAAGCTTTTCGTGGATTTGGACAACGTCCGGTCGAACGCCTCACCACACTGGCTTTGGCTTGGCGATTGACCGGTGACAGTCGCTATGCCGATCGCGCCAGAACCGAACTCTTGCAATTTTCGGAACTGGAAACATGGCAGCCCGCACACTTTCTGGGATTAAGCCGTGTCACATTGGCGGTGTCGCTCGGATACAGTTGGATTAGTGACAATCTGGACGAAGAGGATCATCAAATCATTCGATCGGCACTTGTCGAGAAGGGGTTGAAAGAAGCCGCCAAAATCTACGCTCTGGATACGCTTTATTATGACAAGGGTTGGGTCGCCCCCCAACGCTGGGTGAATCCAGTATCTGTTCCCGCGTCGCTTCCTGATGGGACGGCTACTGCGGATATCGCCTGGCCCGTTGCATCCTTCAACTGGAACATCGTTTGTAATGTGGGAATGATCGTCGCTGCTCTGGTTGTGTCAGAAACAGAACCGGAACTGGCTGATCATATTATTGAGCAGGCTCAGGTTTCACTTAGAAATGGGTTGGCAATGTTTGCTCCGGATGGGGCTTGGCCAGAAGGACCGATGTACGGGGCTTTGTCCGCCCGGGACGCGGCGGTGGCGTTTGATGCGCTTGTTTCCGTCCTCGGGCATGATTTTGATCTCTCTAGAATGGTAGGGTTGGAGGATTTTGGGGAGTTCCTGATCCATGCATCTGGGCCAACTGGCATGCTGTTTAACTTTGGAGACAGCGATACAAGCACTGACCTTGTTGTGTTGACCTGGTTGGCGTCGCGGTTCAATCGTCCGGGCTATGGCACTAAGATAAATAGCAAAATGCGGTCTTCCCATCCAGCATTTGAGCTGATCTGGCAGCAGCGTCGCAATAGTGAACCAATCACTGCCCGATCAACATCCTATTGGTCTGGAGGGCTTGGGATCGTAACCATGCGGTCTGGTTGGAATGACCCTAAGGCCAGCTATATCGGCCTCAAGGCTGGGCCGCTTAGCAGCCATCACAATGACCTTGATGCGGGCACCTTTGTGCTTGAAGCCGACGGTGTACGTTGGGGGGTGGATCTTGGGCTCGGAAATTACCAATTGCCCGGCTACTTTACTGACAAACGTTTTGACTATTATCGAACGGCCACGATCGGGCAGAATACACTGACCTTTGACATGGCAAATCAAATCGAAACGGGGCGGGCCTATGTTGAGGAGTTGGCGCAGTTTCCGGGTTTCGATTTTGCAATCGCCGATCTTTCAGACGCCTATGGAAAGCCAAAGGGAACGGTCAGACGAGGCATAGCTATTGTCGATGGAACGACAGTGTTGGTTCAGGATGAAATTAGCCCTGATCAACGGGGGCGGGTGGCGTGGACAATGCATACCGAAGCGCAGGTAACAGTTGATGGCTCCAAGGCCACATTGCGTCAGGATGGGAAAGAACTAACCGCGCGCATACTGTCGCCGCCAAACGCCACCTTCTCTCAACTTTCAGCCAATCCTTGCGAAACGGCATTCAATTCTGAATGTGCGATGCAGAATCCGAATTCAAACGTTACACGGCTCATGATCCAACTTGATCTTGATGAAAGCGACAAGCGTGAAACCATTGTTGTTACTTTTGAACCTGATGCACAGGCCGCAAACAAGCCGGTCATCCCGTTAGGTGAGTGGCGACTGAACGCGACCCTCTCGAACGATGTTGTGAAAAAGCACATTGATCGGTTGCCTGCTGAAAACTCACGATAGGTTTGGGTCAAATTTGAACGACCTCAACCCTGGCTTTGGGCGATGCTGGGTGCGCTCAAGGAATGTAGTACGCACCAGAAGTCGCACTATGTTTGGAAACGAATAGAAGACGGCACCCTAGCGCCTGAGGCAGCGCATGGCGACCTTCAGATACGATAGACTCCGATTCAAGTTGTCTGGCTGACCCGATCCAAATTAATAAGCCTATACAGCTTCGTGCTCACCACTGCTTAGATATCGGCGCAGGGTTACGCCAAGCCCAAACACAGCTACATCCCCCAGAACCGAGATCGCGCGATGCGCGATCGCAGCGCTTAGACCGACTCCCTGATCAGTGAAAAGGCCAAGTCCGAGAGCAATAATTCCGTCTCGAATACCGATACCACCGGGTGCGCCCGGCATCAGAAAACCGATGACCCAGGCTGTCGAAAAGATTGCGATGCATTGCAATATACCGGCACCACCCTGAGGGTAGATCGCCCGTGCGACACACCAAAGTGACAAACCCAGCATCAAAAAGTTGAAGCTATGCAGAAACAATAGGATCAGGCATTTTGAAAATGTAAGTTTCGGTTTTCCCGCTTTGCGCCAAATCACAATCTGGCCAATCACTATGCAGGCCAGAATTCCGAAGAAGATGATTGTCATCTGTCCATCGAGCCAGGATCCTGGAAGGTCTGCAATTACTGCGGCGACAAGATCGGGCATGGTCAGGAGCACAATTCCGACGACCAGAGCACCGCTGGCGAGCAGAAAACCGATCTCGAGCAACAGAGATGACGCAATAATTGCGTATGGCACTCCATCACTCCTTGCGAGGGCGAAACGTCCCAAAAGGTGGGCAACATTGCCGGGGATGTATTTCCCGATCTGCGATACCATTAACTGACTTTCAGCGCGTGTGCGCGGTAGGGCAACGTCATAGATGTTTAGCGTCACCCCCCAAGCCACAGCACCTACGAGCTGCGACAGCACATAAAGGGTAAACCCACCTAGCAGTGCATAACGGGCGCGCCCTGAACCGAGGTCGAGCACTGCAATGTCTCCTGCGTGTCGAACCAGAATGATTCCTATGAAGATCAGGGCAGCAGCGGTGCCGATATAGCGCAGGGCGGTAGCCATGTGTTTAAGTTTTGCGCGCCACTACAAGAAAACCATTTCCAAATTCGGTGTTAAGGAACGGGCGTTGTAGCTGGAAAAAAAGCCGCATGACCGTGACTGCGGGTATGGAAGAAAACACAGGCCAGAAGCGCCGCTCAATGGAACGATCGCTACCGCTCTCGTTGGTAAGGTCGTTCGCTGTTTTACCAGATTTGGCGTTGGTTTCTAATATCTGCCCATAGGCCCGAGCACGCCAATACTCCATAATATTGGCCAAAGGAAAACCGTAGCACTCAACAGTTTCGACGGTGAAGCCGGCGTCCTGAACCGAATGTACTAAAAGTTCTTTACTGTAGCGTCGAACATGCCCTGCCCAAACGTCGGCCGCATTCCAGCGGGATGAGTGCGCAGGCGTCGACAAGATCATTGTTCCACCGGGTTTCAGATAAGTTTGCCATTCTCTCATGGCCTCAATATCTTGCTCCAAGTGCTCAATCACTTCAAATGACATGATCAGGTCGAAGGAGTTTTTCCAATCCGGGTCAAGCTCGGCCAAGAGTGTCATAGGGCTGGCTTGAGTGTTGAGCTTATCTGCCAGTTCAAGGGCTTGCTGCGAACGATCTACGCCATAAGCTTCAAAACCCTGTTCTGCCAGTTCTGACAATAGCGCAGCCGGTCCGCACCCGATGTCAAGCACTCTGCAAGGCTTCAGATTTTTGAGATGCCGCATAACCCGATCACGCCTTAGAAGATACCGCGGCGCGGGCACCCAATTGGATTGCGGCAGGGCCGGGCCAAAGTGCCTGTGATAGATGGCAGAAGCACTATGCTCTGCGGAATTTATGGCGGTATCAGTCATGTCGACCACAGTTTTATCCGGCTTGAGGTGCACAATGAAACAAGTATCCGCAAAGAGTCCGCGCAATCTCATGCGGCTGGGCCATTTTCAGTTTGTCTTCAGGCATTACCGGATAGCCCTCGTGCCTCAATTCAGCGATGGCATCCAGCAGCGCTTCGGGATTTGAATGAGGGATAAGCTTCACCCCGAGAGCTTCGGTGCCGAATGTTTCGATCATGGCAGGTGAGCTTCGGGTGATCACTGAACGCCCTGACAACAGCGCCTGATAAACCTTGTTCGGCACCACTGACGCAGCCTTGCCAGAGGCGCCAAAAATGCCGAGGCAGATGTCGGCATTTGAAATTGCCTCAGTCAGTTCCTCATAGGGAACCCACTTCTGCCAGGAGATATGCTTATGCTCCGCATCCACCAGAGCTGTCTCGAGCAATAGGCGCTCTTGCCCGGTGCCAATCAGGTGCCAATTGATATCGCGACCTCGATCCGAGGTAGCTGCCGTCAATATCGTTTTAAGCCCATGCAGCGGGATGAGCTGTCCATAAAACAACACTCTAGTGGGACCGTCGTGGCGCGCAGGAGGAGGCAGACGCTGGAAGGATCCCGGCTCAGCTCCCACCGGCACTGCTCCAAACCTGGATTCAGGCAAATTGAAGATCCGTGCAATATGCTCGGCATGCGCCTTCGTATCGAGCAAGACATGATGCGCTGCCCGACAGGCCAGCCATTCAGTGACCCAAAGCATCCGGCCCGGCAGTGACTTGGCCCCAACCATACTTCGATCGTTAACGACAGTGTCGTAAAGCGAAAGGAACATGTCCCAGGTGATCTGCCGCCGACGTAGCAGGGCAAAGGGCCACAACACCAAAGTATCGAGCGCGCCAAGATAGGGAACCATCACTGCATCATGACGAGGCGCACGCAAATAATGCAGGATCAGAAGCGGATAGGCCAAGAGCGCGCTGAACAACACTCGGATCATCACAGCCATGTTCAACTGGCTTTTATCCGCGTGTTTGGGCCAAATCTCTGCGTGGATTTCAATTACTTCTACGCCGAGCTCTTGCAATCCAGTTCGGAGAATTCGAGTACGCGGTTTGCTAAGATCATATGTTCCCCAAAAAATCACCCGCTTGTTGCCGGGCTCAGATGGCATCGGAGTGGTGCTGACCACCCGAGGGGAAAGAGGCATATCGGCATTCATGGCGATAGCATCCGGAAGCCGGTATAAACCTCTCGATCCAAGCTTTCTGGTGCGACCGGCGCCACACCAGTATCCCAGATCAGCCTGACAGAAACACCTTTCGGTCCGTTGATTGTTACTGCCTCTGCCACAATGCTGAGAATGTCTCCAGATGCGACGGCACTTGTATCAATCTGTACTGGCTGGCTGGTTTCGACCCGATACCTCCCGGGGAACGGAAGTGCCAATTCAACCGGTTCGCCGGTCAGCGTCACTGATCCTCCGGCAAGCCAGATCGATCCCGAATAGTGCACATATGACTCGCGTAATATCTTGTGGTCCTCAGGCAGCAGCACAGGCTCGGCTCCATTGGCCGAACTTGGGTCCATCGTCAGCGTCAGAGCAGTTTTGTTGGCGATGAGCAAAGGCGGCTGCTGTTCTGCGATGATTTTGGCAAATACGGGCTGGCCCGCCGCCTGATAGCGTGCAACGCCCCAGCCTGACATGAAGAAACCAGGATTCGGGAAACTTGCGATCATGTGGCTGTCATCAATATAGGCGACCTGATCTGGGAAAAGGCGATGAATTTCCGCAATAGTGGCGCGTTGGTTTCCTGCACGATCTTGCATTGCTAGGGCTGCCTGGACAAAAAGCCCCGCAAGCATCACCATCACCAGTTGTGCCGAGCGTCGTGATGATCCAAGCCTCTGTGCTCCGATCGCGACGGCTGCCATCAGGAGTGGGGTAGCGAAGGGGTAAAAATAGACAAAGGCATTGCGATAGATCACCACCGAGAGGAGCGGTGCAGCAAAGAGCGCAATCAGCAGAACCCGCCGAGCATTCCGACCGGCACACAGTCCGATCCCCACGAGAATGATCTGTGGGAGGCTGAGCATAGCCCAACTCATGAAATCAGTTGATCGTGGGAATATGCCGCTTTTCAACAGCGTCGTATTCAGCGCGTCCTTTGCATTGTTTGCCGTCTGGTTGCCTTCGGCGACGCGAAGGCCAGACGCATGCCAGAGGTAGAATGACACGCAAATGCCAGCCGCCAAGATACCCGTGATAGTGATGCGCCGTACCGCTATTCGATCTTCGATCCTCCATATCAGCACGGCCAGAAATGCGGGCAGATAGAGTGCCGATTTGATCGTAACCAGTACGGCCAGAGCGCTCAGAAGCGCTGCCGCCAGTGTTTGCCAGACAGACAGGCGCGTGGTCAGCAAGATTGCAATCGAAGAAGTCAGTAACGCCGCAGCAATGGGATCGGCACGGAAACTGGCGCCATAGGCCAAAACGTAGCCTGAAGTCAGGAAACCCAGAGCAGCGATATCGGCAAATCGCTGTTCGGTAAAATACAGGGCGATATGGTGCACAGAAATTGTGGTCAGCCCGACGCATGCAACCATCACAAGCCGGGCTGCAAATATCTGTTCCATCTCATGACCCGGCAGCGCATCGAGCCATGTGAAACCATGCACGAAGAAGGTCTGCATTGGACGGTCCAATCGACCGTCGAGGAAGGCATGGACATGTGACAGGAAATAGAATTCGTCCCAATTCACATTGTGAGTATACGCCAGCACCAGCATAAACACGAAGACAACGACAATGCTCGCACGTACCACTCGATCAAGAGTGATAGCCCCTACCAATCCGGCGTTTCGCTGATCGCCTAGCGCCGGATTATCCATTCTCTACCGCCCTGACCGGGTCGAGGGAAATTACTTCAGTAGGTCTAATCGGCGCGCGCAGCAACTCTCGGGCCCGGATGTCTTCCAGCAGACTACGGTTGGTGGCGATAAGATCGGCCAGGATACCAACGGCGAACAGTATCGTGGCCATTGCCAGCAGCACACCGGACAGAACCAGCGACTGAACATGCCCGGCCCCCCCGTCTGTCGCGTAATAATAGAGAAATCGCCCAACCCCGATTAAGCCAGGCAAGGCGAATAATGCCGAAAGCGTCAGGAAGAACTTCAATGGTGCATAGATCACAAAAACGCGCAGAATAGTTCTTGCTGAGCGGGTGACATACTCTCCGATACCTCTGAACAGACGAGACGGGCGTGTTACCTTGTTGACCCGAACAGGCACCGAGGTCATCGGGATATGTTTGCGTCCGGCCTGAATGATGGTTTCCAGAGTGTAGGTATAAGTGTTGACAACACAGAGTCGGGCAGCGGCATCTCGGGAATAGGCGCGAAATCCGCTGGGCGCATCAGGGATTTCTGACTTGCTTGCCAGTCGCACGACCCAACTGCCCAGCCGTTGAAGGGTTTTCTTCAACGGCGAGAAGCCCTCGATCTCTCTGATCGGGCGAGCGCCGACCACGATTTGTGCCTTACGCTTCAGTATCGGATCAATCAGGGCGGGAATGTCGTCTGCGCAATACTGATTGTCTGCATCGGTGTTGACGATCACATCGGCGCCCAAAGAAAGCGCATACTCGATGCCGGCACTGAACGCACGGGCGAGGCCGACATGGCTGCTCATTTCCAGAACGTGATCAGCTTTGGCATTCCAGGCGACTTCAACGGTCCGATCGGTGGAGCCGTCGTCGATGACCAGTACTTCAACTTTACTGACGCCAGGAATCGATCGGGGAATTGCCGCGATCGCTTCGGCAAGGGTTTCCTCCTCGTTAAGCGCCGGTATTTGGACGACAAGCATCATGATCATGCCACATTGATAACTATTGAGTGCAATTACATTTTATTTTGGGACAAAATTGTGTCCAAAAGGGGTAATTGTTGAGCCATCTGAAACGGTTGAAACGCTCCTTTGAAACAATTCGTATGAATACTCGATGGTTGGTGCGTCATCGGTGCCGACCGAAAACTGCGTTACGCTAAATCAGTGAATTCCGACCAGCCGTCGATCTTCTCAAATCAACTTGACGCTGTAAATCGCTTCGAGCGATCAAGAGATCAACTCATTGGGGCCGATCAGTATTACTCACGCCCGGCCTGGAAAATCCATTCTGTGTGAGGATTCGCCTTCACGTCTTCCAACATTTTTAAGACCTCGGCTTTCCATCCAGCTTTGATCTTTAAAGCCAGTTGAGACGGCGGCCGGTGGTTGGGTTCAAGGATCGCGTATTCATATCTGAGCGGTTTCTTGAATGGCAAAAAAGCGACCTTTCCGTCGGACAGGTTCAATTCTTGCTCGGTCACGACGGTCAGCGGATCAACGATGCTGCAACATTGCCCGGAGCTGACGAAGGGGATGAGCGGCTGAAAATACTGGCAGGTCACTGTCGGATTGTACTCAGCACCGACCTCCTCGAATTCCTGCCGGATTTTGCGCTGGAATGGGTGTGACGCATGCAAGCCGCCCATGGGCGT
Organism: Ruegeria sp. C9; assembly: GCF_056537585.1. Taxonomy (NCBI): domain Bacteria; kingdom Pseudomonadati; phylum Pseudomonadota; class Alphaproteobacteria; order Rhodobacterales; family Roseobacteraceae; genus Ruegeria; species Ruegeria sp. C9. The sequence continues at coordinate 430,209 of NZ_JBQFRU010000001.1, read as the reverse complement.
ATCGTTCAGATCAGACAGTGTCAGGCTCTTACGCGAAGCAAGTGGGTGGGTGCGGTCAATGGCACAGAAGCAATCTGCTTTGATTAGTTCGGCAGAGTACTGCGGTTCTTTGCCCGCTGAATGTTCGAAATCAGCAAATCCGAAGTCGATGTTCTGGGTCCCTGCAAGCTCCATAATCTGAGGTGAACTGCGGGTGGAAAGAGTGATGCGAATATCGGGGTTTTCACCGACCGACTGGCTGATGAAACGCGGGAACAAAAAGGCGGACGGGCCAGGCATCGTTGCGATGTTCAGGCTGCCTGCATGCCCTTTGATCAACCCTTCCATTGTGCTGGAGATGGTGGCGAGACGGTCCAGAATGCCTGTGGTTTCGGCCAGAAGGTAGTGCGCTTCAGGAACCGGAACCAGGCGTCTTCCCTTGCGTTCAAACAGGGTCAGTCCCAGCGTTTTTTCCAAGTTTTTCAACGCAAGGCTAATCGCCGGCTGAGTGCGATTCAGTTTCTTGGCAGTTTGCGAGATAGAGCCGGTCTCCATCACTTCGCGAAACACTGTGAGCTGCATAAGGTTCATGGTTAATGTATAAATAAAACCTTAGTTTTGTGAAGTATAAAAAATTTGCATTTATGCGAATCGTCTCTACGCTGAGGAGATCGAATTCGGGAAAACCGAATCCAGCGATCCAACAACGGAGATGATTATGAAATTCGTGAAATGTTTGACCGGACTGGCCTTGGCAGGCGCGCTTGCCGCCCCTGCGCTGGCGCAGGATCCAACATTCTTCCGCATCGGGACCGGTGGCGCAGGCGGAACCTACTTCCCCATCGGCGGCACCATCGCCAACGGAATTTCTGCCCCTCCGGGATCTCGCCCGTGCGAAGAAGGTGGCCAATGTGGCGTCCCGGGCCTGATCGCAATCGCGCAATCCACGACCGCGTCGGTGTTCAACAATGCGGCAGTGCAGAATGGTGAACTTGAGGCCGGTCTGGCCGCAGCCGATGTGACCCGTTCAATGTATCTGGGCGAAGGCAAGTTCGAGGGTAAACCTCATCCCAACCTTCGCATCGTTGCAAATCTGTTCCCCGAGGACCTGCATCTCGTGCTGCCCGCCGGTCAGACGATCAACGACCTGGGTGATCTGGAAGGCAAGCGCGTCGGTATCGCACAGGCTGGATCGGGTACGCAGGTTGCTGTTCTGCAGATGCTCGACGCCTGGGGTGTAAACCGCGACAATATGGATGAAGCCGAACTGAACAACAGTCAAAGCGCCGAGCGTTTGGCTGACGGTCAGTTAGACGCCTATTTCTACGCTGCGGGCTGGCCAGTTGCTGCGATGGTACAACTGTCCTCGACCAAAGGCATGAACCTGCATTCGTTCAGCGATGAAGATCTGGCCAAGATCAACGAGATCATTCCGGCCTATATCCCTTCGGCCATTCCGGGTGGTGTCTATGAAGGCATAGACGCGGAAACCAAGACCCCTGCGGTCAGTGCTATGTTGGTCGTGTCCTCGGATCTGTCTGAAGATCTGGTCTATCAGCTGACCAAAGCCCTGTGGAACGACAACACCCGCAAGCTACTGGACAACGGCCATGCCAAGGGTAAGCAGATCACGCCCGATACCGCGCTGGATGGTGTAGAGGCGCTGGGTGTTCCACTGCATCCGGGTGCCGAGAAGTTCTACAAAGAAGCCGGACTTCTTCAGTAAACGCAACAAACTGAACCGTATCGTCGGTGCCCCTATGTGGGGCACCGCACACTGGAACTATGCGAAATCGGGAGGCCATCATGTCCGAGACCCAGAAACTTGATGACCACGAATTGACGGCCGAGGAACTAGCGGCCATCGAGGAACAGTTCGATGAAGGTGCCGCCGTCCGAAAGGTGACGCCCACCGCTGGAAAAGTTCTCCGTGTTGTGGCCCTGATTTTAGCGTTCTACGAATTCTTCACGGCCGGATTCGGCCTGCCCGCAGACCACTGGCACATGGGCATCTACCTCGCCCTGCTGTTCATTCTGGTCTACGCCACAATCCCGATTGTCGGGGCCAAAAGCCTTTATGCCCTTAAGGTCAGCCGGTTCCGCATCGGTAACATCCCGCTCTATGATCTGGTTTTCATGGCGCTTGGCATCATTGCCGCGCTCTATGTTGGCATAGCCTGGCGCGGCATTCCGTTCCTTGGGATCGAGGAACAGACGTTCCGGATGGGCAACCCCAACAACTATGATGTATTTCTGGGCGTCGTCATCATCCTTTTGGTGCTGGACATTGCGCGGCGCACGCTGGGCTGGGTGCTGCCCCTTATCATCTGTGTTTTCATCTCATACGCCCTGCTGGGGCCGTACTTCCCCGGACTGCTGCAGCATCCCGGCGTGAATTTCAAAACCTTCGTATCGTCGATGTATTTTCCGCAGGAAGGTATCTACGGCGTCACGCTCTGGGTGGTTTCGACTATCGTCTTTCACTTTGTTTTGTTCGGCGTCATCGCGCAACGCACCGGTCTGGGGCAGCTGTTCATCGACAACGCGACTATACTTGCGGGCCGTTATACTGGCGGTCCAGCAAAGGTATCAGTCGTGTCCTCAGCTTTCTTTGGCACGATCTCGGGCTCATCGGTGGCCAACACCGTATCGACCGGAGCATTGACTATCCCCAATATGAAGCGCCTCGGATACCCGGGCCATTTTGCGGGCGGGGTTGAGGCTGCGTCTTCGGCCGGCGGCCAGATTACTCCGCCGATCATGGGCGCTGCGGCCTTCATCATGGCCGAGTTCCTTGAGGTTCCGTACACCACCATTGTGATCGCAGCGATCTTCCCGGCAATTCTGCACTATGTCGGCGTCTTCGCTGTGGTGCACTTGATGGCACGCAAGCTGAACCTGAAGGGTCTGGCGAAAGAGCAACTGCCGCAACTCAAAGCCGTCTGGGCGGAAGGCTGGGCCAATATCGTGCCACTGATCGGCCTGCTGGTGGTGCTGTTTACGGGCTACACGCCATTCATGTCCGCTTTTTGCGGTATTTCTCTGGCGGTCATCGCGGGCATGTCGCGGATCAAACAGCCGCCAACGCTGGTCTATGCCGCGGCTTTCCTGGCTTTTGTGCTTTGGAAATTTTCGGATGGCGGGTTCGACCTGACGATGACCGCAATCCTTTGTGGCCTGTCGGTTATTGCCACGCTGAATCCACAGAAACGGATTGAAGTGCCCGAGATGCTGCAGGCGGTCGAACTGGGCGTGAAGTACTCGCTGGCCGTTGGTGCCGCAGCGGCTGCGGTTGGCATCGTGGTCGGAGTGATCAACACCACTGGCATCGGCTTTCGCATTGGCTTCATGGTGACACAGGGCGCGGGCAATCTGGCTTCAGATATTTACAACATGATCTCGTTCGGCAGCTTCCAGCTGTTTGCCATGGAAGACCTGCAGCTGTTCATCTCACTGGTCTTCATAGCCATCGTCTGTATCCTGATGGGCGCAGGTATCCCGACCACAGCGTTGTACATCATGCTGGTATCGGTCGCACAGCCTGCTTTGGCGCAGCTCGGCGTTCCTCCCATCGCCAGCCACCTGTTCGTGCTCTATTACGGCGTGGTGTCAGAAATCACACCCCCGGTCTGTACGTCGGCCTACGCGGCTGCTGCAATTGCCAACTCGAATCCGTTCCGCACTGGCCTGTCGGCATTCACTCTTGGATTGGGCAAGGTGATTGCGCCGATGGCTTTCGTATATGCGCCAGTTCTGCTGTTCGTATCCTCAACCGGCTTCAATTTCTGGGAGTTCACTTACACCGCCGCCAGCTGTATCGCCGGGGTCATCGCCCTGTCGGCTGCGGTTGTGGGCTACTGGCTGAAACCGATGAATGTTGCGGCGCGGATTCTGATGGCCCTTGCGGGGATTATCTTTGTCGCGCCCAGCCTGACGGCAGACCTGATCGCGCTGGCCGTTGCCTCGCCTGTCATCGTCACCCAATTGATCGCGCGCAACCGCAGTCAATCTCCGGCCTGAACTGATGACAGAACAAGTGACCATCATCGGCGCAGGAATCGTCGGCATCTGTTGCGCTTTGTCGCTGCAGGAAAGGGGCATTCAGGTTCGGCTGATCGATCGAGGTGAGCCGGGTCAGGAAACCTCGTTCGGGAATGCTGGTGTGGTTTCGCCTTGGTCGATCATTCCGCAAGCAATGCCCGGTATTTGGAAAATGCTGCCCAAAATGCTGCTTGACCCAAAGAGCGCGCTGTCAGTCAGGCCCAGCTTCTGGCCCAAAATGATTCCTTGGGGGTTGCGATTTCTCGGAAACTCAGGAGAAAAAACTGTTCGCGAAGTCTCGGACGCGATGGAGGTTCTTTGTCGCCCCTCCGTCGATCTGTACCGGCGTCATTTACATGGTACCGGGCACGAGAACCTGATCACCGATAGCTATTACATCCACGCATTTCGCCGACCGGAGCAGGCTGATCTGGACGGGCTTGGATATCTTATCCGCCGAGAAAAAGGCGGCGATCTGGAACGCGTCGACGGTGACGAACTGCGCCGATTGGAGCCCGCTATGTCCGAAGCGTTCAAAGGTGCGATCGTGATCAAAGGGCAAGCGCGTGTAACCGCTCCGGGACGTGTGGGAGCGGTTTTGGCCGAAAAGGCGCAAGTGCAAGGTGCTGAGATTGTGCAAACCGAAGTCACCAAGCTTACCCCCGCAGAAGAGGGTGGTTGGCAGATTGCAACTGCGCGGGATACGCTAACCGCCAGCCATGTTGTTCTTGCGGCAGGCGTATGGTCTGCCGACCTGTTGAAACCATTGGGATTGCCTATGCCTCTCGTGGCCGAAAGGGGCTATCATGTCGAATTCCCAACCCCTGCGGTCGAACTGAACAACTCGGTCATGGATGTGGATGCAAAGGTGGTCGCAAGTTCGATGCTTGGGGGGCTTAGGGTCGCCGGTACGGCTGAATTCGGCAGCGCCGATGCACCCGCTGACCCACGGAAGCAGCAAATCCTGTCCCAACAGGCCAAGGCCATGATGCCCGAGCTTGATACAGGTGAGGCGCGGTTTTGGATGGGTCGGCGCCCGTCATTCCCGGACAGCTTGCCCGCAATCGGGCAAGTAAAAGGCCAAGAGGGACTCTATGCAGCGTTCGGGCATTCTCATTACGGGCTGATGATGGCCCCGAAAACCGGCGAGCTAGTGGCGGATATCGTCTCGGATCGCATCCTGAATATCGATCTAGAACCGTATACACCAACCCGGTTTTGAACGTTCAAATCAAAAAAGGACCTGATGACAATGCCAATTTATCAAGGCGGCCAGAATATCTGCGGGGCCTCAATCGGTGTGCTTTGCCTTGAAAGCTATTTCCCAAAGCCACCGGGCCATATCAAGAACCCGTCCAGCCTGCCATTTCCGGTTCTGTATGAAATGATCGACGGGGTGACTGTCCCGAAACTTCTGAACAACCCTACGCCGGAATTGCTTGAACCCTTCATCGAAGGTGCCAGACGGCTTGAGGCCGAAGGCGTGCGCGCCATTACCGGCAGCTGTGGCTTTCTTGCGCTGTTTCAAAAGGAACTGGCGGCAGCGGTTTCTGTTCCCGTCTTTGCCTCCAGCCTGATCCAAGTGCCGCTGGCTTATCACATGACCGGCGCGAACGCTCCGGTGGGTGTTTTGACTGCAGACGCGTCTGCTTTGACCGCCCGGCATTTTGAAGGCGTCGGTGCCGCCGGTGTTCCGGTGGCGGTGAAGGGACTGGAGGACACTAGTGAATTTGCAGAAGTGATCTTGCGGAATACCCGCACCCGTATGGACACAGACCTGATCGAGGCCGAGGTCCTGAACGCAGCCCGTAGCCTGATGCTTGAGGCCCCTGATATCCGCTCGCTGGTTTTGGAGTGTACAGACCTGCCGCCCTACGCATCGCGCCTTCAGGAAGAACTGCGCCTTCCCGTGTATGATCTGACGACACTTGCGCAAATGGCACATTCCGTAGCGGCCCGCGAGCTATACTCTGGATTGATGCCCTGGCAGCGTTAGTGCGTGCCAATCAATTCGAATGAAGGAATGACATGGACCATGGCCGTAACCTCAGGATATCTGAGGTCTTGCAACAATGCCAAAGCTGCAGGAGTGCTATGTGACCATTGATCTGTCTATTTTGATGGCCGCCATTTGCCTCGGGGCAATGCTGCAGGTTGGCGTGGGCATCGGTTTCAGTATCATCGCGGGTCCCCCGATGATGATCCTGCTCGGCACCTCGACGGCGGTTCCCATATTGCTGTTGCTGAATACCCTTGTGTCAGTAGTCGCGACGGACCGTCATGTACTGAAGAACAACAAGCCACTCATTCTTAATGCGATCATCGCATGTTGTGTCGGTGTAGCTGCCGGTCTTACTGTTTATCCGTTGTTGAACGAGGCGTTTGTTCTGGCCTTGACGGCCTGCTTGTTGTTGATCGGCTTGATCACCACCCTGCTTCCCTTGCGCGGCACAATCGGGCGTTTTGGGTTTTCAGCCATTACAGGACTGTCCGGGCTTGCAACCGTCTGGGCGGCAACACCGGGCCCACTTATGGTGTTTGGTTTGATCGCAAAGGGCCGTTCAGCCAAAGAGGTGGCCAAGCTGGTGCAACCCATCGCGCTGGTGGCTTACGGCATTGCATTCCTGTTGCACAGCCTGTCCGAAACGCAGGCCATCACATACGGGCCGCAACTGCTCGGCTTTGTCATAATCACGCTGGTAGGCAGCCTGCTTGGACGGGCAGGGGGCCCTTACTTGCCGCAGTCGGTCGTCATAGCCGCGATCCGCGTGGTTTCTTTCATCGCTTGCTGTGTCCTGTTCCAGCGCGCCTACATGATTGCATAATCCCGGGAGGTACACGATGCAACGAAACGACAATCTGGAGAGATTTCCTCGCGCCCGGCTTATGTCGGGCCCGACACCTCTGGAACGGTTAGACAGGTTGTCGGCGGAATTGGGGATCGATCTCTGGCTCAAGCGCGATGATCTGACGGAGCTTGTGTTTGGCGGCAATAAAACACGGCAGCTCGAATTCTACCTCGGCGATGCTCAGCAACAAGGTGCCGATACCATTCTAATCACCGGTGCTGTTCAGTCCAATTTTGTCCGATCTGCAGCCGCGGCGGCCGCTAAGCTGGGCATGCAATCCGTGCTTCAATTAGAAGAGCGTGTCCCAGATATGGACGAAGAGTATTACAGGTCCGGGAACGTATTTTTGGCACAGATTCTGGGTGCCGAGCATGTGAGCTATCCCGAGGGCGACGACGAAGCTGGGGCCGACGCGGCATTGCACGCGCGTGCTGACGAATTGAAGGCCCAAGGCCGCACGCCATACGTCATTCATCTGGGCTTGAATCATCCACCTCTGGGGGCGTTGGGCTATGTCGTTGGCGGACAGGAATTGTGCGCCCAGATGCCCAATTTCGATGCGGTGGTTGTGCCGTCAGGCAGTGGTGCTACGCATGGCGGATTGCTGACCGGTTTAGCACTGGAAGGCAGCACGGCCCCGGTATTTGGAATATGCGTGCGCAGAGATCGCGAGAAGCAACACGCCCGCATGATGATCGTTCTACAGAACCTTGCAAACTTGCTGGATGTTGATGCCGCTCAATTGCAGGCGCGGATCGATGTCTATGACGATGCATTGCCGCCAGGTTACGGCAAAGTGAACGCAAGAACGCGTGCCGCACTAGAAAAAATGGCACGGACCGAAGGGGTTTTCCTCGACCCGGTTTATTCCGCCAAGACATTCGCCGGTTTGATGCATCTGGTTGAAAGCCAGAAGATTAAACCGGGTCAGAAGGTCATTATGCTGCACACCGGCGGGCTGCCGGCCCTTTTTGGATATCAAAATGAACTGGCGGACAATCTGACTTGAATGAACCTCGGCCTCGTAATGCCGGCTTCTGATCTATGGCTCCCATTGGCATTTCAACGCTTGTGCCGTGGGCAGCTCAAATCACTGCTAAATTCAACAATGAGAAAGTACAAGTTATGACAATCACCCGCATCGAAACCGGTCAGCGCATGAGCCGGATCGTCAAACACAACGGCGTTGCCTACCTGTGCGGTCAGACTTCGGACGCGCCGACCGTGGCAGATCAGACGCAGGACATTCTGGCCAAGGTTGAGGATCTTTTGCAAAAGGCAGGCAGCGACAAGACCCGCATCCTAAAATGCGAAATCTGGTTGGCGGATATGGCAGACTTTGCCGAGATGAATGCCGTTTGGGACGCTTGGGTGCCTGAAGGCCACGCGCCCGCCCGCGCCTGCGGAGAATCCAAGCTCGCCCGTGATGTATTGAAGGTCGAAATGATCGTGACGGCAGCTTACGACTGAGCGGCGGCTGATTGCGGTTAATAGGGTAGGTTTTCTGGACCTTTGCAAGTCCAGTCCCTCGGAGATTGAGCTATACACGGTCCAGAAAACACCCTAGGTCTTCGCTTCTGCGTTCGCGTGCCCACATTTGCGTCTCTGAAAGCGATTGCTGACGGGAGATGACGGCGATGCGTTAGTTTCGCAGTTTCACCACCAACTGGCATGTGATGCGCGCCCGGTGGGTTCATATCGATTGACCGAAGTCATCGTCGTGGATTCAAATCCTCACGCATCCTGGGTGAGTCAAGAAACAACGCACGATAAATAGCGCTATTCGAGTGCTATTTCAGATCATTTTGGCCGATTCAGGACTTCGCTATGCTGCTGTTAATACAGCAAATTATTGCTTTCCGAATTTGACCAAATAGCTGCGGCGTGTATTCATCGACTTGCAACGAAACGAGCGATCAACTCTTTCTCTTTGCAAGATACGTCCAGGTTGGTCCGGCAGTTTCCCCTGATCCATCCGGCAAAGGAATACGCATCAATTTCTGCGCCAGAGACTTGATGTCATACATTGCTGGGACCAATGACCTTAGCGCAGTCTTGTCCGTGTTGAACGCGATGTGCAGACCATCAAGCAGGCCGGACCAGGCCGCGTTAAATTCAGCAGATATTTCTGCGATCTCTGGCGCGTTTTTGAAATCCTTTTCGGACGGATCATCCCGCATCGGGGATACCGCGCTCCAATCGACGATGAGGTCGCCACCGGTGGGCGGGCCGTCTATGCTATCATCTGGCTTATAATACCGGCTGTGCAGGATTTCGTTGAATTTGAAATAGTGCGCAACATCCTCGCGGTGGTCAGGGCCAGGGATGATGTCATTGTCGCCAGCTCTGTGACCAAGGTCTGCGCCTTCCCCTTCATCCATGATTTTCTTTATCGCCTTCAGCGCGGCCTTACGGCGCTGCGACGGGGTGCCAATCACCTCGATCACCTCACCTCCAGCACCGAAATAGTCGGCGTCGGTGATTTGTCGTGCCTCATTACCAGTAAAAATCGCGGCATCCCCATAAGTATCACAGGCTTTGCGCAACCTTTCCCGGATGTAGATGTAAAAACCTCCGATCGTATGATAATCACCGCTCTTCGCAGCTCTTTCATCTTTTGGTGCCGTTTCAACGGCACGAAAGCTCTTGATTTGGTCTGGCGTAAACCTGCGCAGATAAACAGTTGGACCGCGCCCGTTTAGCAGTGGCTGGGGGTATTTGGGTAGCAGCTTAGGATTGTTCAGCTCCGGAGTTCCGCCTATCGAATTCATGACATTCGCCGCAAGAACCATGTGCAGCATTTCTTCGACCATAACCTGCCGGATCACTTCGATGGGTTCGGCGTTTACGATTGTTGGCTCAGACCGGTCATACTGGCCTTGTTCGAGGATCGAATAACACGCAGTCGCATAGGGAGGAATGGTAGTGAGTTCAAGAATAAGCGCGTCCTGAAACAGTTTATACAGTGTCGCGCGCTCTTTCTCCAGTTTGTCTTTCGAGGTCATTTTGCACCCCCTTTCCGAACAGCATCCGATATTGCTCTGGAGGCTCGGTAAGCCATTGCCGACATCGTGAGTGTCGGGTTCGATGTTGCGATTGTTGGCATTGATCCGGCGCCTACCATCCACAAATTGTCGTGATCCCAAGTTCGCATTACGTCATTAGTCACCGAATTGCGCGGGTGTGTTCCGATCCGATGGGTTCCGACAAGATGACCTGCGCCAAAGAACGTGTATCCCCGGCCGTCATAGGTGAAATATCCGGCGTCAGATGGGTTGTAGGCCGTGTGGTTTCGAATACCCAGGCGCTGAAAAATCTGGGTACAGGTGTCGTACGCCGTCGCCAAACCGGCCCGCGAATAGTCATCCAGATCATAGCTGATCACAGGGCGATATTCACCCATCGGTGTGCGATAGGCAGGATCAATCGTGACTCGGTTGGTTGCGCGGGGTAGTTGTTCGACCATCGTACCGATGCGAACCTGTCTTTGAACGTCGTGATATAGTTTGTCACGAAGGGCTTTGCCAAAGAGGTTCTCCTGCTCAACAAAGCGCGCCACATCCGTGTTTGGGGCCCCGGTGGCAAAGTTCCAGCCCCAGTTTCCGATCTCGAGCCTATGTGCGGCAGTTCTGTCACGAAAGGTCCCGTCCCGGAAATTGGCGTAGCTTGACGTCGATCCCGGCCCACGAAACGGACCAACCGGCTCGGGCGCGGAACCCCAAGTCATCATGTAGGGATGATCCATCAGGTTGCGGCCCAATTCGCCGCTGGTCCGACAAATCTCGGAAGCCAGCGCAAGAGTTACGTTTTCCACCGCTCCACCGGCAAGGACGTATTGTTTGCCTTTGGCACGGCGCAGTTCGTATTGCGCGACGCCGGGGAACGGGTACTTCTTGTAAACGATACCCGTAACCCGACCGCTTTCGGCAAGTTCGACCTTGGACGCCACAGCCTGCGTGATTGTCTTCATGTGATGTTTGCGGAGATGCCTGGCATCATCCAGCGTTTTCATCGCATTGTATTTTGCCTGGATTGGGCAGATCGGGATGCAGCTTGAGTTGCCCTCGCATCGTTGGCCCATATAAGCAAATGGACCGGTCGATCCTCGCGGGCGAAACTGATGCCGCATCTTGCGGCCCACGGGTATGCCATTGGCATTCTTTGGCTTACGCGGGGTTGAGTTGCGGCCTTGCGGCGTGCGTGAGACTTTCAGTTTGACCGTGTCTTTAGGGTCTTCGCCAATTTCAATGGGCATGCCGTCTGCCCGGGCAAAGAACCCGTCGATATAAGACGAGGGTATCGAGTGCATGGGGAAGTCATATCCTTTGGCAAAGTACCCACGGTTATCATGCTTGCCCGAGGTCTTTATTCCCAGCGCTCTGGGTGTCTGTTCCTCGGCGTCCGCAGAGACGCCGATTTCCCACTCGGCTCTTTCATAGTCGGATCGAATATCCTTGTAGCCAAATGGCCAATCGACCCCTTGGCCGAACCTGCTCTGCATTTCGAAATCTGCGGGCATCATCCGAAGGCTGGTGCCCAGCCAATGCAAGGAGGTTCCGCCATAGGCACGCAGATAGTTGCTGCCGAAGGGCAACGGGCCACGTTGAACAAAGTACCCGTTCGTGTCCGGTTCGGTGCCGCGAACCGCCGTAATGTCCAGCACCGAAGGTGACGGCAAAGTCGGCAGATCCGGATAGGGTGAGTTCGGTGTTTTCGCCAACGAGAGGTAGTACTGATCCAGATAGGATCGGTAGGTCTCCCACGTTTTACCGTGATCTGCACCGGCCTCGAGGATCAGAACTGTATGCCCTGCTGACACAAGCTCTTTCGCCAGAATGGCACCAGAAAATCCAGCGCCGACAATGACCACATCATAGGTTCTGTCGTCGTCTGTAATCGCGTTCATTGGCCCGCCTCCCGTTTCCGAGGAGGTTCAAGCGCCCAAGCACCAAAACCCTGCTGCTTTGCCCCCATGGGATGGGCACCGATGGCGTCCCAGACCAACCCTTCCTTGTACGAGCGTGTCGAGATGATCTTGACCACATCAAAGCGAGAAGCGCCGTAGCTTTCGCGCCATTCTTGCGAAAGCGGGACCCACTGACCCGTGTACCAAAGCTGAATCAGCGAACGCGCAATCGGGCCAAGGCACCTGTCCGACAGATAAGTTTGGCGGATAATCTGATCATCGTCCCCTTGCCCGAGGGATTGAGCGTGAGACAGAAACCGGCTCAAAATCTCTTCTGGTAGAACCTGTCGGAATTGATGCCAGTATTCCCCGGTGCACCCGGTCCCTTGCAACTCGGCACTATTGTAACCCGTCAATGCCGCGCTGACCGTCAGGAAGGCTTGATGGGCGGGACTGTTGTCATGCTGTGACATGGCGGTCTCCATCAATGGCATCCACGTAGAACCCGCGCGGCTCGAAGCAGGCGGGGGGGCTTTCAAAAACCTGTACGGCGACAGGGGTGAAGTCGGTGAACAACCGATGCATGTCCCGTGTCATCGGGAAATCGTTGTTGCCGAGTTTCAGTTTGAATGTCTTGGCGATGCGCTTGCCGTCCTTGTTGTCCAGCATTGCAGTTTCGAAGAGGCCCGAGATTGTCCAGCGGGTCCAAACAGTGCGGCCAAGACCGGTCGCGAATTCTGGGATCGGAGTGCAATTTGTTGTCGTCCACTGATTGCCACTAAGCTTTCCCAAATCGGCGGTCAAATCGTAGACGATGGTTTGCGGGTCGTCGGGGTTGACCAATTGAATCCACCAGGATTTCGGAGAGATTGGCGGATGGCCTTTCATCTTGGCGTTCAGCGACGGCACTTTGTAATTGAACTGCCCCAGAAACTTGGGCTCGCCAAAGGCCTGACGCCCAGCCTTGACAGCAACCGCATTGTCTGCGGCTACGTGTATTCGCAGATGCCCGATGGTCTTGGTCTGATCGCGGCCGTGCAGATACTCGGTCAGGGACATCTTCGGAACGCCGGGCACCCGGTTCGAAGGGTAAGCCAGAAGGTTAAATTCAACCTCGTTCACAAAGCCCAAGGAATTGTCATAGTGGGCGGTGTAGCGTTGAAAATTCAATAGAATGACAGCTTTGTTCTTTCCATTTTCATCGGGGAACTCCGCCACGCACAATCCTGTACCCTTGACGAAGGGTTTGGCGACTTCGACCGAGGTATACCAATACATCCATTGGCATTGCAGAGAGGCATAATAGAAGGGAAACGTATCAAACTGCTTGGGCAGTTTTGGCATGACACCGGTGACATTCGTCTGATGGCAGCGGTCACCTTTTGATTTCTTCTTAGTCATAATGGCTATGTCCTCCCGACTGGCTTTGACTATCTCGTATGTTTCAAATGTCCTGTGATGAGCTCTCCGTTTTTGCAGTTCCAAGTTTACTCAGAATAGAGCGTGTCTTGGCCAAATCCGGACCATCGAACCCGGCGACTTCTTCAACCGCTTTTTTGATCCGGTTCAGGCAATCGGGGGTTGGATCAAGCTTTGCCAGCTCTTTGATCGTACGCAGCAGCGGACCAAAATGCCCGCGGTCCAGCGCCAAACTGACAGCCTGCTCGAAATGATCGATACACGCTTCTTCATGACCTTGGGCAAGCGCCAGACGTCCTCTTAGCCGGGTCAAACCGACAATCCAGAATTGTTCACCCCCTCCCAAAGTGATCTTCTCGGCTTCGTCCAAAAGCTCTTCTGCGAGTTCGAGATGTCCGTGCAGGATGGCCGCGTCTGCATAAAGATACAGAAAGAAACTCAACCCCAGCCGGCAGCCGGTATCCCGCCATTCCTGAAGACCAAGTTCGATTTCCTTCAGCGTGCCGTCGCCCAACTCGTTCCGGCGTGCCCATCCGTTCATGATCCGCGCCCATCCACGCCAGAACTGAAACGAGTACTCCTCTGACAGCGCAATCAGATTGGCCGAGCTTTCCAGTACAAGGTCTTCATCACCGCGGAACTGCGAGATCCAACCCAGAAATGCATTTGCAAAGGATTGACTGAAGGGATGCGCTGTTTCTTCCGCGTGAAGCACGGCCTTTTCGATCGCTTCCAAAGCGCTTTTCGTGTCGCCTGACAACCAGCAAGACAGCGCACGATATCCCTGAAGCGCGACGGATAGATCAACGACGTCAAAATCCAGCCCCATGAACCGGTGCTCAAGCGACAGATTGACATCAATCCCTGCCTGCAGATGCGTTAGGGCGTCCTGCGGCTGGCCAAGATATGTCTGTAGCGAGCCAAGTGATCTCTCGGCGGATACAATGGCAAGAGGGCTTTTCAGATCCTGACAAAGCGACACCAGGCGATCCGCATTCTGTTTCGATACAGCATATTCGCCCCCCAGCATTGTCGATCGGAACTGGCCATAGACGACTTTGAACAACCGCTCTGTTTCGCCGTATTCACGACACAAGGTTTGTGCCCGGGCATATGCGGAAAGGACCGAATTGTGTGCGTATCCTCGTACAAACGCCAAAGGAACCGCGATGGTGATTTGCAGATCAATCTCGCGCCGGTCGCGGTCTTGCGACGCAGGCAGTTCCTGCAGACATTCCAGGGCGTGTTGCAGATGGGTGATGGCCTCAACATTTGCAGAATGATCCAATGCCTGGCGCGCGGCCCGCATAAGATTGAGCTCGGCCGCCAAATAATCACCGGCCCGCCAATAGTGATGGCCCAGAATCTCTGGCTCGTGTTTAACAATTTCCTTGTAGTTCTCTTCAAGAACCGCCGCGATTTGACCGTGCCATCTGGACGCTGTCGAACGCAGCATGGATTGATACGCCGCATCCTGTACCAAGGCGTGACGGAACCGATATGTGTCTTCCACGCCTCTCAGCCCGGCGGGAACAATCAACTCTGTTTCAAGCAGCTGCTCCAACGCTCTGGTGATTTCCTGGTCGCTCCATTTCAAAACGTGGCTAAGCAGGTTTCTTTCAAAGTTGCGCCCGATTGCAGCAGCGACCTGCACGATCTCGCGGCTGGCGGATAACCGGTCCAGCCGGGCCATCAAGGAATCCTGCAGAGACTCCGGAATTGCCATGGACAACTCGGCCTTGCTTTGCCCCCGGCTTGCCAGCAGACCGGATTCCATCGCCATTTTAGTCAGTTCTTCGACAAACAGCGGCACGCCATCGGTTCGGTCTGCCAACTGGGTCAGAACCTCATCCGAAGGCCGGATCCCCGAAATGCTTTCAACCAGTTTGAAGATATCGCGCCGGACCAGACGGTTCAGCTCCAAGGTGGTGACATGTGACTGGTTTCGCCAGGGTGACTGGAATTCACTGCGGGCCGTCATCAAGACCAGGCAGCGCCGGTTTGACAGTTGTTCAACCCATCCGTCGACAAACTCAAGCGTGGAAGCATCGAACCAATGTACGTCGTCCAGCAACAACATTAGCGGTGAAGATTGTTCTAATCCTGCGCAAAGCCGCAGCAACGCTTCGATCAACGCACCCTTTTCCCGTTCAGGCGCCATTGGTTCAGCCGGGATTGAAGTGTCTTCCAGCGCCACTAGGCGCAGAATGGGCATAACACAGTCAGGATCATCGAGACCGAGTTCAGACAAAAACCCGATGATCTTAGCCCGGTTCTGTTCTGGAGTCTCATCAGGTGTCATTCCGGTCAACGCCGTAAGCGCGTTTTTTATCGGGTAAAATGCGCTGCTTTGATGAAGCGGTGAGCCGAACAGAATGAATTGCGACGCATCTTCTTCGGCCAGATCATCGCTCAACCCAAAGGCGATCTTAGATTTTCCGACACCCGCATCGCCGGTCAGCAGCAGCACTTGCCCTTCACCTTCCAGCGCACCCTCCCACCGAGATCGGACCAAGGCAATTTCCGCCGTCCGACCGATGGTTGGTGTTTTGTCGTGTGAAAAGTCTTTGCGCCCCGTTTCGAACCCCAAAACCTTCTGCCGGGCCTCAAACAGCTCTAGCGGAGCGCTAATCCCTGCCAATTGCGGCGCGCCCAAAGACACAAAGTCGAGCCGTTCACCAATCAGGCGTCGCGTCACCTCGGAGATCACGACTTGCCCGACCTCGGCAACGGACTGAATACGGGCCGCCACGTTTGGTGTGTCTCCGAACAACCACATCTTTTCGTCCAATGACGAGCTGTTGGCGGTGCCAACAACAACGGGTCCGGTATGCATTCCGATGCGAACGTTGGTCGCAACCGGCTGGCTGGAAAATCCGACTTCAATACCCTCTGCCATCTGGGTAATTTCAAGCGCGCACAGCGCGGCCGAATAGTGACTCGCCTCTTGCGCGACGGGGTAACCAAAGACAGCCACAACGCCATCACCTGCATAGTTTGCGATCTCACCGCCAAATTTAGCAACCGTGCTACCGACCAAATCGCGATATTGGGTGATAAGCTCACGATAGTCTTCGGGATCAAATTTTTCGGACAACGCGGTAGAACCAACCAGATCGCAGAACATAACGGTCAGTTGCCGCCGTTCCGCAACATTTTCGGATGCAGGCGTTAGTGGTGCTGAATTGTCTGGCTCTGAGTTTTTGACCGACGCTGATCCGACCAAAGACGCACCGCAGGCCGTGCAGAACTTTGCCTTTTGCAAAGCTGGGGCTCCGCACGCTGTACACGTAAGGGACAGGGCGTTTCCACAGCTTTGGCAATATTTCGATCCGGCAGGATTGGCCGAACCACAATTTGGGCAATTAACGTCAGGACTTACCAAAATGGTCGCCTTCGTAAGTTTAGATAGATCAGGTCAAAATTAGAAACGATAGAACGAAATCACGGCTTCTTATAACATAATATCAACAATGCGTCGCCCAACAATTCCTGATGGATGAACCAGGCTGCAACTTTACCCGGCGCAAAGCCCCGTGGATCAACAAAATTACAGGGTTTCCTTGGGGCGGCCGGGATCGCCCGAGCTACCTTTAGCCGTTGCTCGACCCAGCTTCGGGGCGCACGAATCCCTGAATGCGATCCACGTTCATGACCTGAAAGAATGGGCTCTTGCTCCCTGGGGCAGAAAGAAAAAGGTGACCACTTTTTTTCAGGAACTTCGAAAAATCCGATCCTTTGCTCAGGTGTTTTTTGAATGCCTTTTCGTTTTTGTAGATTTCCACGAACACAATCTTATCGTCATCGCATGGCGGGACCGAGTCCGCGCCACCTGAGTGCACAAGGTAACCCCAGGTATCAGGTTCGTTTTTCTTGACGTCCCTAGCAAGCCGCCGGAGTGCAGCAATACCTTCGGACCGGGTTTCTGGGTTCAGATACCAAATCGCAATCGTGGTTAGCATTTCCTCGCTCCTTTCATGGGTTGGACCGATCGTCTAAATGCGGGTCCAACGGTTTGGTTGCCGCTCAATATTGGCAACGTCACCGGCGGAACGGGTCGCTAATCCTGGGCATTTGTTGAGTTCAATTCTTCACTTACTGCGCAGGTCTTTGGCCACCTTGAACCGGTGACACGGTTCCGCCGAAAAATAGTCTTTAACAAGTATCCAAGCGGTGATGGTTATGCATCCAACTGCAAGTCGGCCGCACGTGGAAGAATGCGCCCGAACTCACGCCCACCGAGGCTGTGTTTGACCTGCGTGTATATCATAAAGACGGGCGTAAATCCCGAATTTATGTTGCGACCACGCCTTCTGCGACCCATTCGTCGAACTGGGCCAATATATGATCGCAAAACGCGGCATCGTTGATATGTGCGTCTATTTCGGTCATAGGAACGCGCCCGGGCATGACTTTACGGGCCTCATCCATCATCTCGGCCAGGGCTTCGGGATCATACGCCTCTTCACCCTCCTTGTCCCAGGCTTCGACCCCGTGAACGGGCAGAAAAAAGTGAACCGGGCCAGTTGCGGCCTCCAATCGGTTGGCAAGCTCCCGCACCCAGGCACGGCGTTCATCGCCATTGAAGACCGAGCTTTTTATCAGGCGGTTGTGTTCATGAAATGGACGGTCGGCATACTGGTCAGGGATGTCCTGCCATCCGGCAAAGTCCAAAAGGTCCAGCGCGCCTGGCGCAACCAGCTGTGGTGTGCCCACACGCCCGGCATTTGTCACGCGATCCTCACCGCTGGAGACCACGGAACCCGCCATCAGGTTCCCGAATTCCTGCATGCAGAAGTCCATGACGCAGGCAAACGCCCCTTCACCCGCCAGTTTTTCGAATGCCATGCCGCCCATTCCGGTGGAATGAAAAACGGCAACCTCGAACCCGCGCTCTTCCAGCGCTGGTTTGAGCGTTTTCATATAGCGCAGACACGAGGACCCAAGGCTGGTCATCCCGATCAGCGGTTTGCTGCGATCCGGTATTGTGGCAGCTTTTGTGGCACCAACAACAGCGCCGGCCGCTTGCGCAAGCGAAGATTGGCAGATCGAATTCATACCGTAGAGCCCCCCGGCCCACAGGATCATCTGAATGTCCGGAGCCAGTCGGTGCGGCGGGATCAACGGAGAAAAACTGACGGTAGACACGATGTATTTCGGCACCCCCATTGGCAAGGCCTGCGCACAATCCAGGGCCAGATCGGTACCCATGGTCCCTCCAGTAGCCAGCATCCCATCAAATCGGCCATCCGCATAGGCTTGGGCCACGGTCTTCGAGGCACCATCTGACATCACGCGAAAGGCTTTGTTCTCGTCCCCTTGTGCGATGACATCTTCGATGGTCATTCCAGCCGCTTGGGCGACGTCGTGCTTGGAGATGTCGGTTGGCTCCAAAGGGTCGCCCAATACCGAGACATCCATCGTCAACACATCCGCGCCCTGCGCCTTGATCGCCTGTTCGATGAACCGCATCTCGGGTTCTTTCGTGTCGTAGGTCCCAATCAGCAGGATTGTCTTTGTGGTCATTGGTTCCTCCTATTCATGCGACCTATGGGCCCCAGACAAAGCGGTGAAAACATGTCGTACAGACACCCCGCAGTCAGAGCTTTATCCAGGCGGTTTTCAATTCAAAGTACTTCTCAAGCGCGTGCAAAGATTTGTCATGCCCGTTCCCGGATTGACCCACGCCCCCAAGCGGAACGGTCAGGTCCGAGCCGCCATAGGTGTTCACATGCATGACCCCGGTCCGCACTTCGGCCACCATGCGATGCGCGCGACTGAGGTTCGAAGTCCAGACTGCGCCTGCGAGCCCATAGACTGTGGCATTGGCAAGCCGGATCGCCTCGGCTTCGTCATTGAACGGGGTCACGGCCAAGACTGGGCCGAAGACTTCGTTCTGAAACAGATGATCCGTTTCTTTGACACCTGCCATTACTGTAGGGGACATATAGTAGCCCCCGGTTTCGGGCAGAATGCGGTTTCCGCCCGTACGACGTTCGGCACCTTCAGCTTCGGCCTTGGTAACGAACTCCAAATTGGCCTCTAACTCGGGCAGGCTATGCACGGCACCAATCTGGCTGTTCAGGTTCAACGGATCACCAACGCGATAGGCTGCAGCGTAGCGCGTGATCTCGGCGACAAAATCCTCGTAGATGTCCTGCTGCACCAGCAGGCGCGAGCCCGCGATACAGACCTGTCCGGAGTTGCGGAAAATCCCGGCGGCCGAGACCTTTGCAGCTTCCGCCAAATCGGGCGCGTCAGCGAAAACAATATTCGGAGACTTGCCACCCAATTCCAGATAGCAGCGTTTCAGATTGGACCGCGCCGAGTATTCCAGCAGTCGCCGACCTGTCGCGCCGGATCCCGTGAAGACCATGATGTCCACATCCATCGACAATGCCAGTGCTTCCCCCACGACCGACCCGCGCCCGGTCACCACGTTGAAGACGCCATCCGGAACTCCGGCTTCGGCAGCCAGCTCAGCGATTTTAAGCAGGCTGAGCGATGCGCTTTCTGCAGGCTTCAAGACGATGGAGTTGCCCGCCGCAAGGGCAGGGGCGATTTTCCAACTGCCGATCATCAACGGGAAATTCCAAGGCACAATCGCCCCGACAACTCCGACAGGCGCATGATGTACGAGGCCAAGAACATCGTTGCTCGTCGGGGCAATCTGCCCGTAAATCTTGTCGATGGCTTCGGCATAGTAGCGGAAAGTGGCCGCAGCCGTGAGCGCCTCGGCCTTATAGGCCATATTGATCTCGGTTCCGTTGTCGCGTACGCCCAGCACTGCGATCTCAAGCGCACGGGATTCGATCAGATCCGCCAGTTTCAGCAGAACCTTCTTGCGTCCTGCAGGGGCCATGCGCGACCACCGGCCATCCTCAAACGCGGTCCGCGCGGCGCGCACCGCTGCATTCACATCCGCCGGGCTGCCCTCGGCGATTTGAGCGAGAGGCTGGCCGTCGATGGGCGACAGCACCTCATGCAGGGCGCCAGTTTCACCGGCACGGACATCGCCATTGATAAAGTGTCCGCGTGTGGCAATCTCCTGCACGCGCAAGGCATCGATGGAAGACTGATCCATGAAAGCTATCCTTGTTGGTTCGGGTGATCGGAATCCACGGCTGGGACATGGGGTTCGGGGCGCAGCTTGTTTTTGAACTCGTAGTACAGCGTGCGGAAATGCAGGATCAGGATCAGCACAATCAGGCCGAACAGAATGGCTGCGATGGGCCGGTCGATGAAGTCCAGCGGCGTCTTGACCCGAGCCATTGCGCTGCGAAGCTTGGTTTCCATGATTCCACCCAATACCATGCCTAGGATGATCGGGACGATCGGCAGATCAAGCCGTTTGAGGATCAGACCAAAGACGCCAAACCCCGCAGCGATCGCGCAATCGGTGATCGAATTGCGCAGGCTGTATACTCCGACAAAAGCAAGGATCAGGATCATCACGCCGAGGAAGCGTGTGGGGATTTGAATGATCTTTAACAGCAGGTTTGTCGAAAACAGCAGAAAGACCAGAACGATCACATTCAGCAGGATCAGCGCCATATATAGGGCCATGACGAAATCCATCTGGTTCTCAAACAGTTGCGGGCCGGGGATCACGTTGTGAACATAGAAGACCGACAGCATCATCGCCGTAAGCGCTTCGCCGGGTATACCGAGGGCGAGTAGGGGGATCATCGCTGCCCCCGGCACGGCGTTGTTCGCGGCTTCGGATGCCACCAACCCTTCGGGCGAGCCATCGCCGAATTTGTCGGGATTTTTCGAGCTTTTCTGAGCATAAGTGTATGACAGAAACTGCGAAGTGAACTCACCCGTTCCCGGCACCATGCCCATGAATACCCCGATGCTTGAAGAAACGGTAGCGATCCGTTTCAGGCCCAACAGTTCCTTCAAACCTGCAAAGATATTCCCGCTGACATGGGTGTCCTCTGGAGCGTGGTTCTTTTCCAACAGCAAAAGAAAAGCCTGGCTGAGCGCAAACAGGCCCAGCACAACCACGATCAGGTCAACGCCTGACGCCAGCCAACTTTGATCGAATGTATAGCGGCGCGTATATTTGACGGGCTCCAGTCCGACCGTGTTCAAAAAGACGCCAAATGCAGCAAGCATACCTGCTGCAAAGATCTGTCCTCGATGGGCTAAAACGACCAGAACAATACCTAGCAACGCGGCCAAAAAAATCTCGCGGCTGCCAAAATGCGGGGCGATCATGGCCAACACGGGCGAGAGGACCATCAGGCAGATGATGGCAAAGACCCCCCCGAAGAATGAAGCTGAATAAGCCAGCGATAACGCCCTGTGGCCTTGGCCGCGCTTGGTCATTGGATAGCCATCATAGGTCGTCAGCGCATTGACCGCCGTGCCGGGCGTGTTGATCAGGATGGCCGGGATCGCGCCGCCATACATGGATGATCCGTAAATCCCCAACAACAAGGTCAGACCGACGATGGGCTCAAAGGCAAAGGTTGCGGGCAACAGGATGGCTATGGCAACGGCAGCGCCCACACCGGGCAGCGCGCCGATGATGACACCACCGATCGAGCCGATGAACAAGGCCACGATGACCTGCCATTGCAGCAGGATTGAAACACCGGACAGAAGGGTATCCATACGTGCCTCCCTACAAATATGTCAGCGCAAAGGCGCGGATCGAGTCGGGAAGGTATTCATAGACAGCCCCTGCCGGGATTTTGACTTGCAGAAACGCTCGGAACACGATGGTGACGACGAAGCCGAACAGGGCTGCGATACCGATCGCGCCCGAGCCTCGAAACCCTGAGCGCAGCGTCAGAAACACCGCGAACAACATGGTGGACGGCAGATAGCCAAGCTGTGGCACCAGTAGGACATAAATCAGGAAATAAGCCACATATTCCAGAGACCGGACCCAAAACCCGACCTCGGCCCAACGACCATCGATCCGATCGGATAAGGCAGAGCTGAGCCAATGTAAAAAGCTGAACAAGACCATGCACCACACGGCAACGGTGGGCCACAGACCGGGTTGAGCAAACCATTTGGTCCGCTTGACGACCTGCGTCTGCTCCCCAAGCTGAGACAGCAGAAACACCGAGAAAGCCAGGAACAATACGGCAAAGACAATATCACCCGGACGGCGATACCGTTTGAACATGTCCTGAAGCGTTCTTGCGATCATTTCATCCTCCCAGCCCTATGAAGAAGGCGCGGAAATCACTGCCCGCGCCTCGATCCGGGGTGTTACTCGCCTAGAATCTCTTCTATTTTGGCGAATGACGCTTTATCTTGCTCGATCTGGGCATTCGAAGCATCGGGATCCTGCCAATAGATCAGCGCACCGGTTTCTTCGGCAAGCTTTTTAGCCTTGTCCGATTGCAGTGCTTTTTGGGCTGCGGCGGTGATTTTTTCGCGAGCCTCGGGCGGCGTGTCTTTGTGAACAAACAGTCCGTTCCACAGCGCCAATGGCAGGTCTGGGTTAAGCTCAACCACTGTCGGCGTATCCGGTACCAGAGCGATCCGGTCGCCGCCGATGCTGGCCAGCACGTTCACTTCATCCAGACAGGGCAGAATAAGCTGGAGCGTGGTGTTGATGACATCAACGTCACCGGACGCCAAGGTGTTGCAGTCCAGCGCATCGAACGCGGCTTCGCTGGCAAAGTCGAAACCGCTGCTGACAGCGGCGGCAAAAGTAACCTGCGTGGGTGGCAGAACCGAGCCAAAGTGGCCGAGTGCCACGTCGTTTGACTTGCCGTGTTCCACCAACTCATCCCAGCTTTGGAACGGGGCGTCTTTGCTCGACGCGATTACGAACGGGTAGGTCAGGAAGATGCCGATCGGTTCAAACGGGTTCGGGTTCAATTCAGGAATACCAATCTCGGGCCCGATGACCGGAACACCAATCACAAACGACCCGATCGTATAGCCATCCGCCGGTGCTGTGGCGACTTCGACTGCGCCGGGGAAAGGACCACCACCGCCGCCGGGCTTGTTCACAACAGCTGCCGGTACCCCGTACATCGCCTGAAATTCATCTGCGATCATTCTGGTCAGGACATCTTCAAGATCACCCGGAGGCCAAGGAACCACAAAGGATACCGGCTTTTCGGGGTATTCTGCCAAAGCGGCCGTTGCAGAGGCGGCCATCACGGCTGCCGCAATAAACTTTTTCATTTACACCTCCCAGTGTGTGGTTCATTATATGAACCGTGTTAACAATAATAATCTTGCTTTGTTAAGTTCATTCTGTCAAGGATAACATCAACGGAAGGAGGCAAAACACATGGGTGCCGCACTTAATGCGCTAAAAATGCTGGACTTATTCTCAAACACGATGGCCGAAATCGGCCTGAGTCAGGCCGCGCGCCTGTCAGGGTTGAATAAGGCGACAGCCTTGCGTCACCTACGAGCGCTTGAAGAATTCGGGTTGATCGAACAAAACCCGCAGTCAAAGACCTATACCATCGGACCGGCTGCGCTGCGGCTTGCGGCACTGCGCGAGATTGCCAAACCCGGTCTTGAAGGCGCGCGCCAGAAAATGCACTTGGCCATGCAAGAGGTTGGCGAAAGCCTGCACCTAACGCTGCTGGAACAGGGTAGCCTGCAAACCGCCATCGTGGTTGAGACGACCAAGCACAGCGTTCGCGTCAGCCTTGATCCAAGCGAGATCATCCCGGTCAACGCGACTGCGGCGGGTCTATGTATGCTCAGCTTTGGCCCACCTTTCCTGCTGGATCGTCTGGATCAGGAAGCGCAGGTACGTTTCACCGAATCCACCCTGACAGACCCGGATCTGATCAAGGAAAAAGTTGCTCTGATCCAGCGGGCTGGCTGGGCTAACAGCAACGGCAGCTACGAAGAAGGTGTTTTTGGTTTTGCAACGCCAATCTTTGGCATCGATCAAATCGCCCTTGGAACCATTTCGATCGCCGTGCCCGAGATTAGAGCCACTTATGAGCGCCTGCCCTTGATCCTGAAATCCCTTCAATCCCTCTCGCGCGATCTGACCGCAAATTTCGGCGGCCAAATGCCCGAGGCCTTTCCAACCGAGTTCCACCCATGAGCGAAAGTGGACAACCCCGGAGAACCGCAACATGAAAGACTCCAACTTTCTTAAGGAGAACAACGCCCGCCATTTCTGGCATCCGATGGCGCACCCGGCCGACAGCCGGAACAACCCTCCGACCATTCTGACCGGCGGGGAAGGAGTTAGCATCATCGATGTGGACGGGCACAAGGCCATCGACGCCGTAGGTGGCCTTTGGAACGTCAACCTGGGCTATTCTTGCGATCCGGTGAAACAGGCGATCGCCGACCAGCTATACGCCCTGCCTTATTATTCGACCTTCCGGGGTACGAGCAACGACAAGGCGATCGAGCTGTCTTACGAGTTGGCACAGTTCTTTGCTCCTGATGGGCTGACACGCGCCTTTTTCACCTCGGGCGGATCGGATTCTGTGGAAATCGCACTAAAGCTTGCGCGTCAGTTCCACAAAGTTCGGTGTGAGGCCGGTCGCACCAAGTTCATTAGTCTCAAGCAGGGATACCACGGCACCCATTTCGCTGCCGCTTCGGTCAACGGTAATCAGAAGTTCCGCGCCGTGTATGAACCCATGATGCCAGGCTGTTTTCATGTGCCTGCGCCTTGGACCTATCGCAACCCGTTTGACGAAACCGACCCTGAACGCCTGGCTCAGCTTTGCGTCAAAGCGCTTGAAGCCGAGATTGCGTTCCAGGGGGCCAACACGGTTGCCGCCTTCATCATGGAGCCGATTTTGGGCGCTGGCGGTGTAATTCCGCCGCACAAAAGCTTTATGCCCATGGTGCGTGAGGTTTGTTCGAAGAACGGTATTCTGCTGATCTCAGACGAAATCATCACGGCGTTTGGTCGAACCGGTAGTGAAAGCGGAGCGAGACATTGGGGCGTCCAGCCTGACATCATGACGACGGCCAAGGCGATCACCAATGGCTATTTCCCGTTTGGCGCCGCGATGATCTCGGGGGCAGTTGCCGAGGTATTTGAAAATGACACAACCGGGTTGGCATCCGTTGATCAGGGATACACCTATTCCGGTCACCCCGTCGGCGCGGCGGCGGCACTGGCGGCTCTTTCAGAAATCAATCGTCTGCGGATTTGGGAAAACGCTGCAGCACGCGGGGATGAGCTGTTCGAGGGCTTGAAGAAACTGGCTGAAAAGCACGAGGTGATCGGTGACGTCCGAGGGGGCGAGGGCCTTATGTGCGCGCTGGAACTGGTCTCGGACCGCGCAACCAAAGCACCGATTGCTAAACAACTGCCAATACAGGTGCAAAAGGCAGCTTATGAGGATGGTGTGATGGTGCGCGTATCTGGCAACAACATCATCATTTCGCCACCTCTGATTGTCACATCCGACGATGTTGCGAAGATCCTGTCAGCGCTGGATACAGGATTGTCGAGTTTGTAGTCGTCGCGCAGACCCCGCTTGCCAACTGGCGGGGTCAAACCTTAACAGCTTGCAGCTCTTCAAGCAGGTCCAGTAGCTCATCAAGCTTCTCTCGCCCCATCTGCGCCTCAATACTATTTGAAATGGCCAATGACGCTTGCAGGTTGTCTTTCAAAATCTGCCGACCCGCATCAGTAATCATCACCATCGTCCGCCTTTTATCCTGGCTGTCCTGACGACGTGTGACCTGCCCATCGGCTTCCATGCTGCGCAATATTCGCGTCAGGCTGGGCAGCAACAGACAAGCTTCTTTGGCGATAGCGCTTTGCTCGACCTCGCCAAGCTCATCCAGTACGCGCAGGACGCGCCATTTTTGCTCGGATATCTGTATATCCTGCAGCATGTCCCTGATGGGGGCCATGATCGTTTCGCGGGCGCGCAATAATGCAATGGGAAGCGACCTTGAGGTGCTCTTGGTATGGCTTTGAGTGTTCATGCCGCCTTCTAGTGTGCTGCCCCAGGAAATGCAAAGATTAACAACGCAACTTCTTGACGACATAATCTCATAATGCTAAACATGTTAATTAATAACGGAGGAATCATGCCGCATTTTCACGTCGAATATTCCGGGAATCTGGAAGACAGGATCGACATGGGCGGTCTGTGCGATTGCATCCGTGCAACGGCCGCTGAGATTGACACCTTTCCGCTAGCAGGCATTCGCGTCCGAGCGATCCGTGTTGATCACCATGCCATCGCAGACGGAAATCCAAAGCATGGGTTCATCGATATCTCGATCCGGCTGCGGGCCGGTCGTTCGCAGGCCGACAAGAAGGACGCAACGCAGCGCATCTTCGAGGCGGCCCGAACCTATCTGGAGCCCGCCATGAGCCAGCATTCCATCGCGCTGTCGCTTGAGATGCGCGACATCGATCCCGACCTCTCCCCCAAAACCGGCACGATCCGCGACCATCTGGAGGCCTGACCATGAGTGACCTGCACAAGAATATTGAACGGCTTGATGGTTTCCTTGCCCGTTTCAAGAGGACTGGGATAAAGAACCGGATCGCAGGAGAAGATCAAGATGGGTCAGCAGGGGTGTTTCAGTCGATCTCTCCGGTGGATAAATCGGTGATCTG
Organism: Ruegeria sp. C9; assembly: GCF_056537585.1. Classification (NCBI taxonomy): domain Bacteria; kingdom Pseudomonadati; phylum Pseudomonadota; class Alphaproteobacteria; order Rhodobacterales; family Roseobacteraceae; genus Ruegeria; species Ruegeria sp. C9. The sequence continues at coordinate 403,463 of NZ_JBQFRU010000001.1, read as the reverse complement.
CGACGTTGCCCATGGCACGGCGGAAGATATCGATACAGCAGCACAGGCCGCGCATAATGCCTTTGCAGACTGGCGCGACATGCCCGCTACGGAGCGCCGCCGGATATTGCTTAAAGTTGCAGATGGCATTGAGGCAAGAGCCGAAGAGATCGCGCTGTGCGAATGCTGGGATACCGGCCAGACCCTGCGCTTTATGTCCAAAGCCGCCCTGCGAGGGGCTGAGAATTTTCGCTATTTTGCCGATCAGGTGGTTCAGGCGCGGGATGGTCAACACCTGAAATCACCGACACTGATGAACATAACCACCCGCGTCCCAATCGGGCCCGTTGGTGTCATCACGCCGTGGAACACCCCGTTCATGCTGTCGACATGGAAGATCGCTCCGGCACTGGCCGCTGGCTGTACGGTCGTCCACAAACCGGCTGAAGATTCACCGCTGTCTGCGCGGCTATTGGTCGAAATCGCGGAAGAAGCCGGTCTGCCCAAGGGTGTGCTGAACACTGTCAACGGTTTTGGTCCAGACGCCGGTAAGCGGCTGACCGAACATCCATTGATCAAAGCCATTGCCTTTGTCGGTGAAAGCCGTACGGGCAGCATCATTACCAAGCAAGGCGCAGATACGCTGAAACGGATGCATCTGGAGTTGGGCGGTAAGAACCCGGTCATCGTCTTTGACGACGCCGACATGGATCGCGCGTTGGATGCGGTGATCTTCATGATCTATTCGATCAACGGCGAACGCTGCACGTCTTCTTCGCGGTTGCTGGTACATGATACAATCAAGGAAGAGTTCGAAGCCAAGCTGATCGAGCGCGTGAACAATATCAAAGTCGGCCACCCGTTGGACCCTGCAACCGAGATTGGTCCTCTTGTAACGGAAGAGCATTACAACAAGGTCACTTCATACTTCGACATCGCCAAGGAAGACGGCGCGACCGTCGCGGCCGGTGGCGTCAAGGTGGGCGAAGAGGGGTACTTCGTACGGCCCACCCTGTTTACTAACGCTAACAATCAAATGCGCATCGCACGCGAGGAAATCTTTGGCCCTGTCCTGACCGTGATCCCGTTCTCGACTGAGGAGGAGGCGCTGCAGATCGCAAATGACACGCAATATGGTCTGACCGGCTATGTCTGGACCAACGATCTGACCCGTGCGTTACGTTTCACGGACAAGCTTGAGGCCGGAATGATCTGGGTGAACTCGGAAAACGTGCGCCATCTGCCCACACCGTTTGGCGGGGTCAAAGCATCCGGCATCGGGCGCGACGGCGGCGACTGGAGCTTTGAGTTCTACATGGAACAAAAGCATGTCGGCTTTGCCACAGGCCAGCACAAGATCATGCAGTTGGGTAAGCTATAGCGGCCCCTCAGACGACAATCGCGCGAAAAACCTTAACTCCAGGAGGAGACCATGGGAGAAATCGTTCTTGCCGCCAAAATGACCCATGTGCCGACTCTGCTCATGTCTGAGCAGGAAGGCCCGGTTAAAGGCAAACGCCAGCCTGCCATTGATGGTCACCGCAAAATCGCGCGCCGTGCAAAAGCGCTGGGGGCGACCACGGTGATCATCTGCGACACGCATTGGGTGATCAATGCCGGGTTCCACATCAACGCCAATGAAAAATTCGAAGGTCTGTTCACGTCGAACGAGTTCCCGCAGTTCATCCAGGACCTGCCCTATTCCTATGAGGGCAATCCTGAAATGGGTGATGCCATCGCAAAGATCGCGTCGGACAAAGGCGTCTACACTTTAGCGCATCACTTGGACAGTCTCGAACTGGAATACGGTACGCTGGTCCCGATGCGCTTCATGAGCCGCGAGCATGATATGAAAGTCGTCTCAGTCGCGGCCTGGGCCACGGTGCATAGCCATGACGAAAGCCGGGTCATTGGTGAGGCCATCCGTGAAGCGGTTGAGGCCAGCAATGAAAAGGTGCTGTTGGTCGCGTCAGGCTCGTTGTCGCACAAGATCTGGGCGAACAAGGATTATGCCGCCAATAACGGCACTTTCACCATCAGCTCGGAATTCAACCGTCAGATGGACTTGCATGTGCTCGAGATGTGGAAGAACGGCGACCACGCCACGTTCCTGAAAATGCTGGGCGACTATGCCAATTTCTGCTGCGGCGAAGGCTCGATGCATGACACGTCGATGCTCTACGGAGCGTTGGGTTGGGACGCCTATGACAAAAAATGCGAGGTTGTGACCGAGTATTTCCCAAGCTCCGGCACTGGTCAGACCAACGTCATCTTCCCCGTTTAACAGGAGGTTTCAATGCCCGTTCCAGCCCCCAACCTGTACCCCGACTTCAACACGATCCGGCTGAGCCATGTTTGCCTGAACGTCAGCGATCTTGTTGCTTCGCGCAAATTCTACTCGGAGGTTCTGGGTTTGCAGGTCTCGGACGAAAGCGACACACATGTCTACCTGCGCGCTATGGAGGAACGTGGACATCATTGTGTGATCCTGCAGAAATCCGATCAGCCGGCGACTGTCGAGGTCATGGGCTTCAAAACATTCGACGAGGATGATTTGGATCGGGCCGAGGCGTATTTTATATCCAAAGGCCGACCGACCTCATGGGTTGATCGCCCCTATCAGGGCCGGACTCTGTTAACCTCGGACAATATGGGCATACCGCTGGAGTTCTATCACAAGATGGATCGCCTGGAGCCGATCCATCAGAAATACGCACTCTATCGTGGTGTGAAACCGCTGCGGATCGATCACTTCAACTGCTTCTCGACCAATGTCGATGACAGTGTCGCATTCTACAGTGATTTCGGGTTCCGCGTGACCGAGTATACGGAAGACGAAGACAGCAAGAAACTGTGGGCCGCGTGGATGCACCGCAAGGGTGGGGTGCATGATATGGCCTTCACCAATGGCAAAGGCCCACGGATGCACCACGTGGCCTTCTGGGTGCCAACACCGCTGAACATCATCGATTTGCTCGATCTAATGGCCACCACCGGCTATGTGGACAACATCGAACGCGGCCCGGGGCGACATGGTATTTCGAATGCTTTCTTCCTGTATATCCTCGATCCCGACGGACACCGGATTGAGATTTATTGCTCGGATTATCAGACCGTTGACCCCGATCTGGAGCCGATCAAATGGGACCTGAAGGACCCGCAGCGTCAGACGCTCTGGGGCGCTCCGGCGCCGCGCAGTTGGTTTGAACACGGCACATCCTTTGTCGGTGTGGATGTAAACGAGCCAGACCTATCTGCGTCTCCCATCATCGCACCGTAAGCAAAGTATGCTTGATCTAAAACATCGTAGTATGGGCGGGTTCCATAACGCCGAGGAGGCCTGATGCGCATTGCAACCTACACTGCCAACGGTGAAACATTTTTTGGTGCGATCACTGATGAAGGCGCGGTCGCACTAAACAGCGAATTTGCCGAGTTCAAAAGCCTCTACGAGGTTGTCGCCGCTGGGGCGTTTAGCCAATTGGCCGAGGCTGCCGAAGGAAAGCCGGTAACCCATACGGATTTCACCTTTGAGATGGTGATGCCGGACGTTCGTCGCATTCTGTGCGTTGGTGTGAATTTCCCCGATCGCAACGCGGAATACAAAGATGGAAGCGCCCAGCCGAAATACATGTCGCTATTTCCGCGTTTCGCCAGTGGATTTACCGGCCATAATCGCCCACTGATCCGACCGCCCGAAAATCACACGCTGGATTACGAGGGCGAAGTGGCCATCGTGATCGGCAAAGCAGGCCGCCGGATTTCGCAGGACGATGCTTATGGCCATATTGCAGCCTTGACCCTGTGCAACGAAGGGACAATCCGCGATTGGGTTCGGCACGCCAAGTTCAACGTCACGCAAGGCAAGAACTGGGACAATTCGGGTGCCATCGGCCCTTGGCTGGTCCCGTTCACTGATGCCGCGCAACTGGATGGCGCCCACATTCAGACCCATGTGAATGGTGAGTTGCGTCAGGACGATACGTTGAACCGAATGATGTTTCCGATCCGGCGCGAGATTGAATACATATCAACCTTTATGACGCTTCAACCGGGCGATATCATCGTTACCGGCACCCCAACCGGCGCAGGTGCACGATTTGATCCGCCAAAATACCTGGCTCCCGGCGATGTGGTTGAGGTATCCGTCGATGGGATAGGCACCCTGCGCAACACCATCGAGGATGAGCAGATATGACCCCTGAAGACCATGCGCGCGCTGCCGCCGATCTGCTGAACGCGGAAAGGACGCGACAGCAGATCGGTCTACTGACATTGCGGTATCCCGAAATGGCGATGGATGACGCTTATGAAGTGCAGAATGCCATCTATCGGGCCAAGCTGGCGGAAGGGCGCAAGGTCATCGGCTGGAAGATCGGGCTGACCTCGAAAGCGATGCAATATGCTTTGAATATCGACATTCCTGATAGTGGTATCCTGTTTGACAACATGGCCTTTGAAAATGGCGGGACCGTTCCCGCAAGTCGTTTCATCCAACCACGTATCGAAGCCGAGATCGCCTTTGTCATGAAGGAGGCCATTGGTGGCGCCGATGTGAGCCGCGATCAGGTTTTGCGGGCGACCGACTATGTTACTCCGTCCATCGAAATCCTCGACACTCGTATTAAGCGGGCAGACCCTGGGACTGGAAAGTCCCGCACTGTATTCGACACAATCAGCGACAACGCCGCAAATGCCGGCATTGTACTAGGGGCGGAACGCCACCCAGCGGATGCATTTGACCTGCGATGGGTAGGGGCCCTAACCTTCCGCAACGGCGAAATCGAGGAAACCGGCCTGGGTGCGGGCGTATTGAATGATCCGGTCGAAAGTGTGGTCTGGCTTGCCCGTCGCATGGCGCAATACGGCCAGAGCATTGAACCCGGCCACGTAATCCTGTCCGGCAGCTTCATTCGCCCGATCGAATGCCCATCGGGTGCGGAAATCCACGCCGATTTCGGATCGTTCGGATCCGTCGACATCAATTTTGCCTAAAGGAGCAGCGACATGCCCGCACCAAAGAACACCTTTAAGGCCGCATTAAAGGCTGGAAAGCCTCAGGTCGGGTGCTGGATCGGAATGGCCGACGCATATGCAGCAGAAGTTTCCGCGACCGCAGGGTTCGATTGGTTGTTGGTCGATGGCGAACACGCACCAAACGACCTGCGCTCGACCCTTGAACAGGTGCGAGTGATCGAAAGTTCGGGCAGCGCGCCAGTTGCACGTCTACCGATTGGTGAGACATGGATGATCAAGCAATATCTCGATGCGGGTGTTCAGAGTATTCTGGTGCCGATGGTCGAAAGCGCTGATCAGGCGCGCGAACTGGTACGCGCGGTGCAATACCCGCCACACGGCGTGCGAGGTGTGGGATCATCCCTTGCGCGGGCTTCGCAATTTGCCGAGATCCCGGACTACCTCGATACGGCGGATGAGCAGATTTGTCTGCTGCTACAGGTTGAGAACAACGCGGGCATGGCCGCTCTGGACGACATTCTGACAATTGATGGAGTAGACGGAGTTTTTATCGGACCTGCAGATCTGGCCGCCGACATGGGTCATATCGGCAACGCCGGGCACCCAGATGTTGTAGGGGCAATTGAAGACGCACTGACCCGCATCGTCGCGGCAGGTAAAGCCGCGGGTATCCTAACACTGGACCCTGCAATGCAGCGTAGGTGTCTTGAGATCGGCGTGACCTTTCTGGCCACTGAAATTGACGTCACCCTTTTCGCAAAGAGTATGCGCGCAAAAGCGCAAAACGGCCTCGCGCTTTTGCCGCGACAAAACGCTATCGGATCGGCGACAACAGAAAATGCCAGCAAGTACTTACAGCAATTGTGCAAACATTGGTCACATAAGGGACAGGTCGAGTTCGATGCAAATACTGGAACCGTTTTTTTTGACAGTGGCAATGCCGTCGAACTAAAGGCGACGCCAGTAGCACTGGAAGTTCGCGCCTCGGCGCAGCCACGCGATGACCTGGACAGTTGGAAGACAGTGATTTCCGATCACCTGAAACGGTTTGCCTTTCGCGAAGAGTTTGAACTGAACTGGGATGACTAGCGACTTTTGCTAAGCTGGATATCGCAGAAAAACAAAGAGGCCCTTCAGGAACTTTGTTTTTGGTCGGAGTGAGAGGATTCGAACCTCCGACCCCTGCCTCCCGAAGACCGGTGCAGAGGGCCAAGTTATTGAATTTTAGTCAAAGGAGCCCTGTTTTCCAGGCGTTGTCGCCAATCAAACCAGCCAAGTTCAGGTTCGGCAGGTTCATTGAACCTCAGAGCACTGTCTACATGGTCCGCTAGTTATCGTGGTCTATGTTCAGTGCTAGTTTGTTCTCTACATTATTGCCCAGATCCAGCCTACTTATGCACGGTGAAGAGCTTTGCCGTGAGTCAGGCCGTTCACTTTCTCCAAGATTGCGTCTGCGTCAATGCTGTGGTGGCGATATAGATCGCCGATTGTTCCGGTCTGACCAAAATGCTCGACACCCATTGGGATAGTCTGATGTCCAAGGACTGCCCCGAGCCAGGATAGAGTTGCAGGATGACCATCGATAACGGTGACGAGCTTGCAGTGTGACGGAAGGTCGGACATCAGGGTTTCGATGTGAGAGCGTGCCGCTTGGTTGCCGCGAGAACGCGCTCGTTGAGCGGCGGTCCATCCGGCATTCAGGCGATCTGCGGATGTCACGGCCAATACACCTATGTCGCGACGGCCTTCACCAATCATACCGGCGGCCTTGATTGCCTCCGGCGCGACTGCTCCTTGATAGGCGACTACAACTTCGCAATTGGGTCCGGGTTTTCGTAACCAATAGGCCCCATCGATGGCGCCTTGGCGGAACTCATCGTCGACACGCTTTCCAGGCTGTTCAATCGGGTTGGTCGTCAGGCGCAGGTAGACAGACCCTCCGGTTTCATCGCGCAGCCATGTGCGCTCGTCGGGCTGTCCTTCGCCATCGCGCTGCAGGTAGTCGAAGGCCCATTCCATAATCACCGCCAGCTCGTCGGCAAAGGCGGGTTCAAAAGCGGCCAACCCGTCCTGGCTCATCCCGATGAGCGGTGTGCCAACGGATTGGTGTGCTCCACCTTCGGGTGCGAGTGTGACGCCCGACGGAGTGCCAACCAGCATGAAGCGCGCGTCCTGATAACAGGCGTAATTCAGCGCATCGAGGCCGCGGCTGACAAATGGATCATAGACGGTGCCAATTGGGATCAGCCGCTTACCGAACAGGGAATGCGACAGACCAGCCGCTCCCAGAAGCAACATGAGGTTCATTTCGGCGATACCGAGCTCGATATGCTGCCCTTCCGGCGTGAATTCCCATTTCGCCGTCGAAGGGATCCGGTGCTCTATGAAGGCGTCGGATTGTTCGGATCGGGCGAACAGTTTGCGCCGGTTCACCCAAGGACCAAGGCTTGTCGTGCCTGTCACATCTGGGGAGGTCGTCACTATGCGTTCGGCCAATGGGCTGTCGCCCTTTGATAGATCGTCAAGAATCTTGCCAAACGCCATCTGTGTCGAGATTTCGCGACTGGTGTCGATTTCGATTGGCGGCACATCCAATTTGTCATCAAAATAGCGGCGCGGACCTTTGGCAAAGAACGGGGTGCTGGCCAGAAAATCTTTGAATGCGTCTGGATCTTGCACCGTCGCAAGCGGCTCCCATTCTTCGCCCTTCGGCACACCCATATGCGACTGCCATGCGACGAACTGGCTGTTGTTCATCAGCCCGCCGTGATTGTCCTTGTGGCCTGCAATAGGGGTGCCCCATCCTTTGACGGTGTAGGCCAGGAAGCATGTCGGGCGATCATGATCGATGGCGGCAAATGTCTGGGCCATTGTCTCGACGCAGTTGCCGCCGAGGTTCTCCATAAGGGCTGCAAGCTCTGCATCCGTCCGTCTTTCAATCAAGGCAGTCACATCCCCCTGATCCCCCAGATCGTCCATTAGACGCTGTCGCCAATTCGCACCACCCATGAAAGTCAACGCCGAGTAGTCCTGGTTTGGGCAAGCGTCGATCCAATCACGCAGGCGGTTGCCGCCGGGCTCTTCAAAGGCCGCGCGTTGAAGAACTCCGTATTTTACGCGCACGACATCCCAACTGAATGCATCGAAGATTTTCTCGATCCGTTCAAACAGTCTTTCCCGGACGATACCGTCCAGCGACTGTCGGTTGTAATCGATGATCCACCACGTGTTTCGTAGGTCGTTTTTCCAGCCTTCCTGCAACGCCTCATAGACGTTGCCTTCGTCCAGTTCGGCATCGCCAACAAGTGCCACCATACGCCCCATCGGGGCGTCTGAACTCCAGCTTTTGGCCTTGATGTAGTCCTGAATGATCGAGGCAAACGAGGTGATCGCGACACCTAAACCTACAGACCCGGTCGAGAAATCAACATCGTCAATGTCCTTGGTCCGGCTGGGATAACTTTGCACACCGCCAAATCCGCGGAAATTCTCCATCTTCTCGCGGGTCTGATTACCCATGAGATACTGCATCGCATGAAACACCGGCGACGCATGCGGTTTTACTGCAACCCGGTCCTCAGAGCGTAGGGCCGAGAAGTAGAGCGCAGTCATGATCGATACCATCGAAGCAGACGAAGCCTGATGGCCACCGATTTTGATCCCATCCACCTTTGGTCGGACATGGTTGGCATGGTGGATCATCCAATGAGACAACCACAACAGGCGCTGTTCGACGATCTTCAGTTGGGTGGGATCGATGTGCATGTTGGTCTCCGGGTTTAGGCGGCGCTGCGAGCAGGGTAGGGCAAAGCTTGTTCTAGGTCTGCAAGGATATCTTTGACATCCTCCAGCCCGACGGACAGACGGATCAGGCCATCGCTAATCCCATGCTCGGCCCGCTCTTCCGGGGTATACGTCGAATGCGTCATGGATGCGGGGTGCTGGATCAGGGTTTCCGCGTCGCCCAAGGACACCGCACGCTGGATCATGTTCAGGCGGTTCATGAACCCAATCCCGCCGGACAGGCCGGATTTGATTTCAAACGCTATCATAGCGCCGGGTTGGGACATCTGGCGCTGCGCGACATCATGCTGGGTGAAACTCTCAAGACCGGGAAAATAAACTTCGCCGACAGCGGGATGTGCTTCGAGGAAATCTGCGACGACCTTGGCGGACGCACAGTGGCGATCCAAACGCAGGTTCAGTGTCTTCAGACCACGCAGGATCAGCATCGCGTTGAAAGGGGCCATTACCGCGCCGGTCATGTCCTTCATCCCAACAAGGCGTATCTCAGCAATCTGTTCGGCGGACCCGACAACCAGACCGGCAACCACATCGCCATGCCCACCGAGGTATTTGGTGGCGGAGTGCAGAACGATATCTGCCCCGTGCTCGATCGGGCGGGTCAAATACGGGCTAGCGTAGGTATTATCGACGACGACCGTTGCACCGACCGAATGCGCAATTTCGGCGCTCGCGGCGATGTCCACCAAGCGCATATTCGGATTGGCCGGAGTTTCGAAATAGACAACGCGGGTTTTGTCAGAAACGGCAGCTTTCAGGTTCTCAGGGTCTGTCATGTCTACATGCGTGATCGTGACTCCCCATTTTGCCAAACCGTGACGCATGAAAGCGAAGGTGCAGCCATAGAGCGTTTTGTCCACGATGACTTCGTCACCTGGCGACAGCAGGGTCCAAAGCACTGCCGTAATCGCCCCCATGCCGCTTGAGAGAGCTAGCCCGGCCTCGGCTCCTTCAAGCACGGCAATACGTTGTTCAAGAAGGTCGCATGTGGGGTTTGAAATACGGCTGTAGATATGACCTTCACGCTCTCCAGCGAACATCTCTCCGCCAGCCTCTGCGGTTTCAAAGGTAAACGTGGACGTCAAATGTAGCGGTGGTGTCAGAGCACCGTCATTTTTCAGAGGGTTATAAGCATGGTGAATGGCGCGGGTGGCAAATCCGGTTGAACGGGTCATTACAAGCTCCTGAATCATGTTGGAGCTAGTTTGCGCCTTAGTTTCGAGTTAATGATTGCTAAGTATGCCAACATGAGAATGAAATTTAGCAGATTCTGCTAAGAATGAGGGTAGAGTGGACGCTAAGGACAGGCAAATCATTCGAGCGTTGCAGCGGGACGGGCGCATGACGAACCAGGATCTTGCTGACGAGGTGAACTTGTCTCCCTCGCCGTGTTTGCGTCGGGTCAAAAACCTAGAAGCCAATGGAGTAATAAAGGGATACAGCGCCGACGTCGACGCTGCTGCGTATGGGATGGCCATTACTGTCTTCGTTCGTGTCCGATTGGAGCGTCACAATGAAACGGACGTTCAGAACTTCGAGAAACGCGTTCGGATGATCGATGAAGTTCTTGAATGCCATGTGCTGACCGGGGCAATGGACTACCAATTGCGGGTTTTGGTATCGGATCTCGAGGCCTACGAGGAATTTATTCGCCACCGAATTCATCCTATCGGTGGGATCGCCTCGATCGATACCAGCTTTGTCTATGGAACGGTAAAAGAGACCGCAATTTTTCCGCCCGGATAGATCGACCCAGTTAGAATGAGTTGTTGCCAATCGGCTAAACATTTTAGTTGAATCATTTTTTCCCTCCGCAATTTCCCATTCTCACCGTCGCTATATCAAAGACATGCAGCGCTTGCTGCATCACTTCTGAGAGGATAGCGATGACCAAGAAACCACACGAAAAAACAAGGTTGGCAAAATACGTCGAGCGCAGGGTGCTCGAATTGAAACCGACCAAGAGCCAGGCTGAGATTGCCGCCCTGGCCGGCTATGTGAACCAGAACATGATCACGATGATCAAGCAGGGTAGCTCCAAAGTGGCGCTCGATCGCGTCCCGGCGCTGGCGGTTGCGCTTGAGGCGGACCCTGCTTTCGTAATGCAGCTCGCTCTGGAGCAGGCAATTGGTCGGACGGCAGCTGAAGCAGTCGTGGAGGTATTCGGGGAGCCCGTTACGGCAAATGAAGTTGGCTGGCTGCAAGCGATCCGTGAGGCTTCCAATAATACCGATCCAAGGCTGACGAGCAGGTCCCAGGCTGCGATCAACGCGATCTTCGGGAGATAAAAACCATGTGTGATAAGACTGACGATTTGACTCCTAACGAACGCGCCTGGCTGCGCTTCCTGCGCGATGTTAGCAATGAAAGTGATCCCGGCATTACTTTGCACCGGGTGCAGTTACTCCGGCGTCTATGCGGCCTCAGGCGGCTCGATGAAAATCCATAGCATGACGGCGGTGAGGAATGATTGAAGTGCTGAGCTTCGTTGGATCCCTCTGGATGCATGAAAACTGTTGGTGATGTCCTAGTTGACGGACACGAAAACGAGCTCCGGCAAAACCACCTCCCATGCATCGCGGCGGAGAGTGTGCTGGAAGGCTTCACCTGAGTCTTCCTTTCGCCATGTAAGGATAGCGGCGACTTCACCCCGATCAAACCTGGTATTTGGCGGTGGTTCGAAGGATTTGGACATGCGGCTCAGCACTTGCCCTTTTTCGTTGTGTAGCAACCAGCGGTCGCCGTCCTTTACCAATAACGCTGCATCGCCGACGCGTGCCGCATTTACAGCACTCAGAGAAGAATGGCCTGGATGCAGGCGTCCAGCATAGGAAAGATCAACCATCCGCGCCTCAGCCGCCTGAAAAAAGCGACGGGGACCAGGCAACGCGTTCATGTCAGGCGTCACGCTACGGGTGAGAACTGAAGGTGCTCCTGTTGGTAGGTATTCATGGTTGTCGTTGCTCATTACTACAAGGCTGCGGCGGGCACGTGTCATAGCGACATAGAACAGTCGACGGGGAGCGTCCTGATCTTCGGACCGCGAGGGCCGCTCCCACCCGCCATCGAGTATAACTACATCGTCAAATTCCAGGCCTTTTGCGCGGTGGGCCGTCAGCAGCTTTAACCCTCTTTGTTCATCCCAGCTATCACGGGACCATTCCGCGAACCATTCGACAATGTCTGGGACGGGTAGGCTGCGCGACCCAACCTCGCGTGCCAGTAGGCCCAGTCCTTCACCAATACGATCGGTCCAGCGCGAATGCGAAAGTGTGTTCAGCACTTCGGTCAACTGATTGATCGAGTAAAGCTTTGAGGGTGTTTCGCGTAGGGTTTTGACAAACGTCTGCATCTCGCGCATCCGCCATAGGCTAGGTATGTTTTCGTTAGCCATTTCAACCGGTATTCCGAGGTTTTCGGCAAAATCGCGCACCGGTATCAGCTTTCGCCAATCGCGCGAAATAATCGCGGCGCGTGACCATGTCCAATCGGGGTCGAGACGAGAGAGGCGGATCAACTCGTCTAGTGCGGCCATAGCTTGCTCTTCATTACCAGCGGGGCACTCAAGGATCTGCACACGGCCTTGTGCTACTGGATCCAATTTGGCCAGAGATCCACCGGCGTCAGCCTTCGTCCGGGCCTGATCTACGGCAATATCATGGCCAAGTTTCATACGCGCGGCTGCCCCAGCGATCACGGCATTGGCGGTGGCGACGATATGACCGGTAGAGCGGTAGTTCTCGGTTAAGAAAACCGGTTTTGCTGCGTAGTCCTGTTCAAACTGGCGGATGTAGCGGATCGATGCACCGGAGAAGGCATAAATGTTCTGGTCGTCATCACCCACGGCAAAGAGACTGAGTCGCAGATCGGGATCATCCAGAGTTCTCCCTGCCACAGCAGCGATCAGCGCGTATTCATCTGGACCGATATCCTGATATTCATCAACTAAAATCCAGCGATACCCCTGTATCAGTGTTTCACGCAGCGCTTCGGCCTCTTGCTTGCTTAGACCGTCGCCCCGAAGCAGTGCCGCAGCCTTTTGCAATAGACCTTTGAAATCGGGGATGTCGGCTGTTTGAATGCCCGCGAAACTAGCTCCGACCAGGCGCATAGCCAGTGAATGCACCGTTGAGACGGTTACTAAGGTTGAGTCATCTCCAACTAACCGGCGAAGGCGTTCACGTATTTCAGCGGCTGCGTGACGGTTGTAGGCCAGCACGAGGATACCGCGGGGATCCTCGCGTTTGATGCGCAGCAGATAAGCGATGCGATGAACCAGGACTCGTGTTTTGCCCGAGCCTGGTCCTGCCAGCACAAGGACGTTGGTTTGTTCCCGGTTGTCACGCACAATTTTTTGCTGCACCGGATTGCCAAGGTTGTCGACAATTGCCTTATAGGTGGCGCCAGTGGCCTGACGCCGGAATTCGGTCCCGCGCCCCGGCATCCATCGGCGCATGAAGGCGTCTTGCTCCAGCACGAAATAGTCGTCGGACAAGCGCTGCGCTGTCTCAATGTTTTCCAGTCCTTTTTCCGCGTAGGCTGCCATCACATGGGTTTGGATGGTTTGTTCGTCATAGTGTTCCTCGAGTGGTGCGAAATGCTGGACGGTGAAACCACCTCCTTTGGAGCCAAGATGCACCGTTATGGCAGGGCGAAAGATGGACAGTCCGCGTCCCAACGTAACCACCTGCTGTTCATGCATCCACAAAAGTGATCGGTCCATTAAGCGGTTTGGATCTTTGATGCTGGTGCGCAAAAGCGTGTCGCCGTTAATCGTGGACAGCATCGCTCCCAGAGTGGTCTCGACCTGAATGTCCTTGCCGTGTGTGCCTTTCGGCACGAGGGTCAGAAGATGCGCCAGCAGGCGTTGTGCGCCCTGATGGCGCAACTCGGCGGTTTGAGCGACAAAGCGCCAAGACTGTTGAAGTCGCACAAGGATGCTACCGCGCACTGATTTACGCAGAGAAAGGTTGCCACGCCCTCCCTCCGTATCACGTCCATCCTGTGCCATACCGCGCAGAAGGGTCTCCACCAGATACGGACGCACCTCGCCATGGCCGCGCTGTTGCAACTCCTGACAGGCAATGGAGAGGTTGAACGGAATCGGTTCAGCCTGATCGGCATCTGGGGCCATTTCGCGCATCACGGCGATTAGGTCTTCTTCTAGTCGCGCGGCCCGATCCAGCCGGGCTTGCGATGCGTCGGTCACGCCATAGTGCACAAAAATGGTTATATTGGTGTCGTCGCTGGCAATTCCAATCGCCTCCAGATCGGTCAGCGCCTTGCGCAACTCAGCGGAGGAGAGCCCGCTAGTTCCTGCTAATTCGTCGGTGGAAACACCTTCTCCCACTGGTGTGTTTACGATATGGCGCACTATCGCCAGCAGTTGCTTGCGCCGAGCGCCCGAGATATCTGCCTTTTCCAACAACGTGGCTGCGGTATTCACATCGCGCACGAGTAAGGAGGCGGGGAAGACTTGCACGCTGTTTTCTTCACGCCGCAACAGGCTCGCCTCCTCGAGCCAAGCAATAGCTGTTTTTACGCGCGTGTCTTCAGTGTTGTTATCGCGCAGAAATTCAAAGTCCTTTTCTTCTCGCACAATCTCGCCCGGAGTGGCGACGATCTTACCTTCGTCTCGAGTGCGCATATCCAAGCGACGTAGCGCTTTAAGGATGGCACCTATTTCATGCCGCGCAAGGCGGGAGCGGGCCGAAAGGCTGAATTGGCGTTCAACATCCTCTATGTTGAACAATAACACGCAGCTAGCGGGGTCGCGGTCGCGTCCCGCGCGTCCTGCCTCTTGTAAGTAGTTCTCCAACGAGCCTGGCACGTCGCCGTGGACTACTAGGCGGATGTCAGGTTTGTCGATGCCCATGCCAAAGGCGTTGGTCGCAGCAATCACGCGCAATTCGCCGGTCCGGAATTGTTCTTGGATCTCGTGCTTTTCTTCGGGAGGTAGGCCAGCGTGGAAACGTTCGGCGCTGACACCCTGTTGTTTCAGGAATTCGGCCACGCGTTCTGTCGCACCTCGGGTCGCGCAATAGACAACGGCTCCGGAGACGCCAGAGGCGGGCAAGCCCTGCTCGATCGCGTTCAGAATATCTGCGAGTTTCGTCGCGCGCTGGGTTTCACGCACCGAAAAAGAAAGGTTCGTGCGCGACGCACCACCGTCCAGCAGGATCAGATCCTGATCCAGTCGTGTTTTGAAATGCTCTCTTATATCGCGCACTACCTCGGGTTTGGCAGTGGCGGTAAGGCAAAGTATCGGAGCGGGGGCATCGCCGGAGTTTTCTTTGATGAAGCGGCTGACGTAGCGGTAGTCGGGCCTAAAATCATGGCCCCATTTTGAGATGCAATGTGCTTCGTCTAGCACCCAAAGGCCAATTTCGCGTTGTGTCAGGGCGCTGCGAACTGACTTGTTGCGAAGCTGTTCGGGTGAAATCATCAAGATCGCAGCATCACCCATGCGCACTTTGTCCAGAGCGTCGTGACGTTCAGGCAGCGACAGAAGGCCGTTGATCGTGACGGCGGAGGATATCCCGGCTCTCGCCAGGCCCTGCACCTGATCTGCCATGAGTGCGACTAGCGGTGAGATAACGACGGTTAGCGCACCGGTCTTGTCGAACCGTGAAAGGGCTGGAATCTGATAGCAGACTGACTTGCCAGTTCCGGTCGGAAGGATGCCCAGAACGCTTTTGCCTGCCATCGCTTCAGCCACAATGCGTTCCTGCAAGGGTTGACCGAATTCGTCCACGGGTTCGGGTCTGAAGGACGGAAAGCCGAACCAGCGATCCAGCGCCCTTTTAGGGTCGTTGTGTTCGACACACCATTGGCAAGAGTCCTCATTACAAGCAGCCTCTCGCAAGTGGCGCACAATCAGAGAAGCTTCGCGGAATTGCATGCGAACCCAGGGAGGCATGACGCTGTCGCCGCCAGCAACAGAAATCCACGACAAGGCATAGGCCAAAGGCCAGGCAAGGTTCGGGTTTTCCATCCGGCTTAGAGTCTGTTCGAGCCGATGCAAGCAGACTTGTCCAGCCAAAAGGCGGCGAACGGCGTCAAAGGCTTCTTGTTTATTGGGTCTGCTAGTGCAACGCACAGCAGTAAAAAGTGCGTCAAACCCTCCGCAGCGTGGGGGGCGTGTGGCAAGGAAATGATAGGCTGTCAGCGCATCCGGGGTCGTTGTGTTTAGCTTGGCGAACGCCTCGATCTGGTTTTGCAGAACCTCGAAGACCAGACGTGCATCCTTTTCGGGATCGTTGACATGACCCGATTGCAACCGTCCGTCGTGATAGTGTTTGACTAAATGGTGATAGGGGTTGCGCGGGAAGGCCAAAGGATTGAGCCAGAGTGTGTCGATTGGTGCCTCTGCCAAGGCGGCAAAGCGGGGCGCAGCAGCGGCTAGGTGGGGCAGGTCGTGGTGCAAGATGTTGTGGCCGATGACACTGTCGAAACCTTTACAATATGTGTCGAGTTGCGACAGTGCTGAGGCGGAGCTGCTTTTTTCAACTAGAGCCAGTTGGGAGTCATCGTTCGTTGTGGCAGCGAATGCGAATATCCGAGCGGATTTAGGATCCACTTCTAGGTCAATCGATACACAGCGCTCAAGAAAGCGCGAAATGTCCACCTGACCGTTCGTTATCATTGCTCGCCAAATTTTCTCTTTTAGTGTCTCCTTGATAGCTACCGGATTACAGACAAAAGAGAAGGTGCGTTTCAAATTGCTCTTCGCAATGTGGATTCCCCGCACTCCTCAATGGTTGCATAAGGTTGACAAAGGTTTACATCAGCCCCTCGCGGGATCGACGGATGTAAACCTTTCGACCTCAAAAACACCCCAAAATCAGGCCAAAGGTTTACACTAAGTTTACATTAAGTTGACAGATCCGGACCGAAATCGGGATTTTTCCGGAGAAATGTAAACCTTTGAATCAGACAAACCCATAAAAACAACGGTTCTCGGAAAACACATATCCGAAGACAGGCCAGAAAAGCGCGCACAGCGACGAAACACAGGCCTGCTCACAACGCTCCTGAGAGAGAACCACATTGAGAGCGTAAGCACACGTCTATGCCAGGCAGTGTATTGAGCTACTCCGGAGAGTAGAAACCGACGATTGCTAATAGTGGGGATTAGTCGTGAAAAGTGAGCTGCACCGGATAAAGGCTGACTGTGCCTAGATATGCAAAGTAGTGCTAGGTCCGTCCTAAAAGCTGGTAATTTAATAGGGATGCTGGTGACGGGAGATTGTAGGGAGGAGTTCTTAGAACCGAAAACTGTTCCCGAGCTCAAGTTCACAGGTGTGGTGGATGCTCCGCAAACAGAATTGAACTGGATCAGCTCGACTTGAAAGAATGTGAGTTTGGGCATGTCGTAGACCCGATCTATCGCGTAACACATCAAAAGCAGCTTTTTCGAAGGGTGATAACTTGGACAAACTTTCAGTCATGCAAGCTTTTCGCCGTATCGTTGAACGCGGCAGTTTTGCCCGTGCGGCGGAAGATCTTGGTGTTTCTCCCGCGCTTCTCAGCAGAGAAATCAAGCTTCTGGAAGAAAGTCTAGGAACCGTCCTGCTCACCAGAACGACCCGATCCATGTCACTGACTGACACCGGCAGTCTCTATTACCAAGATGCAATTGGAATTCTCGATGCGGTCGAAAAAACGGAACAGACCATCAGGCAAGGTTCAAAAGCGGTGCATGGGCATCTTCGGGTGAATGCATCAAGTTCCTTCGGCCAAACCGTCATAGCACCTATGCTTCCAGAGTTTTTGGAATCCTATCCTGATCTGCGATTTACTCTTTCGATGGACGATAAAGTGGTCGACATGGTCGAGGGCGGGTTCGATCTATCGATACGTATCCGTGCTGCCATGCCGGATTCGGCCCTTGTCGCCCGACGGATTGGTGTGATGCGACAACGGATATATGCGTCGCCAGACTATTTGGAGATACATGGAACACCGGCCCAGCCTGCGGATCTGAAAAACCACGCGATCATCGGCTTTTTGCTTGCAGATCATTTGAAGAGTTGGAAGCTCTCGGCCGCCGATGGCGTCACATCATTGGAACTTGATCCGCGTGTGAGGGTTGGTAACAGCCTCGTATTGCGCGATCTGCTGATAGCGGGACAGGGTATCGGAACTCTGCCCGAGTTCGTTTCTGATGCTCCTGAAGCCAGCGGGGCCTTGGTGAGAGTTCTTCCTGACCACGAACTGCCTGCGCCGGAAGTATTCGCCGTTACAGCATCTCGCTTGGGAATGGATGCAAAGGTCACAGCCTTTCTTGATCATCTGCGTCGGGCGCTCAGGTCGTGACATTGTTCAATCCAGGTTAAGGGTGATGTCAAAGAGCGCTACTTAATTGGCGGCGCAACAAATTCCAATCTCTCAGGGAACAAGTCGCAGCCCTGAGAGGTATCCTATGTCACGTATTCTCGTTCTCTACTATTCAAGCTATGGCCACGTCCGCACATTGGCCGATGCCGAAGCTAAGGGCGCCAGAAGTGTTCCCGGCACTGAAGTTGACGTTCGGCGTGTGCCCGAAACCGTCCCTGAAGAGGTCCGTCAGCAGGCTGGCTATGTCGTAGATGATACACCTGCCGCCTTGCCGACCGATCTGGAAAACTATGATGCAATCATCATTGGAACACCGACCCGATTTGGCATGATGGCTGGCCAAATGAAGTCCTTCCTTGACCAGGCGGGAGGGCTTTGGGCCAGGAATGCACTGGTTGGTAAGGTCGGGGCGGTCTTTGCATCAACAGGTTCGCAACATGGCGGGCACGAGGCCACCCTTCTGACAACGCAAGTCCCTCTTCAACACTTTGGGATGCTGATTGCCGGAATGCCCTACACATTTGCTGGCCAGACTACATCAGAAGATATCATTGGCGGCGCACCATATGGCGCCGGAACGATCGCCGGTGCTGATGGTTCCCGCACGCCTACCGAAACTGACCTTGCCGGAGCGCGGTTCCAGGGCGCTCATGTTGCAAGGATTGCAGCGTGCCTCGTTGGATCAAACCTCCAAGCGGAAGCAGCGTAACCCGCGCGCCTCTGACGTCTCACTCAAATTCTCAAACGCTTTAGCCGGGAGACATACTATGTCACGCTCAACCGATATTCTTCTCACCTCACTCGCCCCAGCGGTATGGGGAAGCACTTATCTGGTAACTACCGAAGCGCTCCCGGCTGGCTATCCGATTACCCTGGCTGCGTTACGAGCTCTGCCTGCTGGCTTGTTGTTGCTTGCAGTGACGCGCTGCGTTCCACCACGGGAATGGCTCGGCCGAACTTTCGTCTTGGGCGGTCTTAACTTTGCTCTGTTCTGGGTGCTCCTTTTCGTTGCTGCGTATAGGTTACCTGGTGGTGTCGCCGCCACCCTAGGATCGTTGCAAGCAATGATTGTGATTTTGATGGCGTGGGGATGGCTGGGAACCCCAATACGACTTGGTGCACTCGGTGCCGCCGCGACTGGCGTAATGGGTGTGTCTCTGCTGCTGATCGGGCCAGAAGCACAACTTGATTGGATCGGTATAGCAGCTGGTTTGGGAGGAGCCGCGTCAATGGCTGCCGGCACTGTTCTCAGCCGGAAATGGCAACCTCCGGTCTCGGCGCTGAGTTTCACAGCGTGGCAATTAACAGCCGGTGGTTTGATACTGCTGCCGGTCGCACTGTTCTTTGAGCCGCTTCTACCTGCGCTCAGCGCAACAAACGTCGCCGGCCTTATTTGGCTTGGGTTGATCGGTGCTGCTGCAACCTATGCTCTTTGGTTTCGTGGCATAGCGCGCCTGGAGCCCAGTGCGGTCTCGATGCTCGGTATGATGAGTCCAATTACAGCTGTCGTGCTCGGCTGGGTATACTTGGGACAAACGCTTAGCCTCACTCAGTCTATAGGAGCAGTCATAGTTATTGGCTCTGTTGTGGTCGGCCAGAGCGTGAGTCGAAGAGACAATTCGAGATTGAAAAAATGGAGACCAGCAACAGCTGGATCTGTTTGATGGGTTTGGCGCCTTTCGTCCGGAACAGATAAGCGTGCGGGACTGTAAAGCCTACATCGCTGATCGGCGGCAGGCAGGTATTCAAGACGGCACAATCTGGACACAGCTTGGCAAGCTAAGGACCTGTTTGAATTGGGCTGAGAAGACCGGGCTGATTGATAGGGCACCCTACATCGAGCGCCCCAGCAAACCGGCTCCCAAGGAGAGGTATCTAACGCGCCAGTAGATTTCACAGCTCCTGGCGGTCGACTGCGCACCGCATATCAAGCTCGCTATTTGGCTAATGCTGTCGACGGCGGCTAGAGTAACGGCCGTGTTAGAACTCACATGGGATCGGGTCGACTTTGAACGCCGCCAAATCAATCTCCGCACTGGCGACGGGCAGAGGAAGGGCAGGGCCATCGTCCCCATGACCGAGAGCCTGTATTCTGCGCTTTTGAACGCCCAGAAGGCCGCATTATCTGAGTATGTCGTGGAATGGGCTGGCGGGCCTGTGAAGTCGATCAAGAAAGGCTTCAAGGCGGCCGCAGTCGCGGCGGGTCTGCTTGATGTGTCACCACACGTGCTGCGGCACACAGCTGCAGTTCATATGGCGGAGGCAGGCACTCCGATGGATGAGATTGCTCAGTTTCTCGGTCATTCAGACTCTCGGATCACCGCGTCCGTTTATGCACGCTATAGCCCCGAGCACTTGCGTAAGGCTGCCAGTGCGTTGGAGTTCGACTAACGCTCAGGTTCAACGAACCTCGGATCACTGTCTTAAAAACAACAAAGGCGCCCTAGGGCGCCTTGTTTTATTGGTCGGAGTGAGAGGATTCGAACCTCCGACCCCTGCCTCCCGAAGGAACGGGTCTCTTGTTAACTGGTTGAAAAATTTATATTTCATCGCTTTTCTGTCGCGTCCTATGACTGTTGGTTTCGGTCTGTATCCGGAAGTTGCACGGAAGTTAGATTAGATCGGATGCGCCTCTTTGATGATTTGGGTGATGATGCCCGTAATTGCGTTCAAGCGTTTCCATTGACATTCCCAAGAAACCACATGCGTCCCATTTGGGTGCGCCTTTCTGCATCAGCCAGGTTGCACAAGTATGCCGTAGGGTGTGGGGAACGACCTTCTTGTTACCTTCGCTCTCAATATTTGCGGCCTTAACTGCTGAGGCGAATGATCTTTTAACGTCGTCGACAGGCTTGCCACGGTGCGTGATTACATAGTCGTCGTGGGGAAAGCGCGCCTTGCGCCGTCGTAGATACTTTGTCAATCGCGTTGGGATGCGAGAAGTCGGCCTTTCCTTCTTCGTACGCCGCCTGCCTACTGGATTCCAATAGATGATCCCACTTTGAAAATCGACGTCAGCCCACTTCAGTGATAGTATTGCCTCTTTGCGTTGGCCAGTTAGCAAGCCAATTCGCAGGAACAGAGTTAGATGTTCTGTTTTACTTTCGACAAGAACACCTGCTTCGGTTGGTGCGTCAAAGCTCCTCGAGGCTCGGATCATTTCTATTGCCTCGTCGCAAGTAAGAAACCTTATTCGACCCTCTGGCTTCGAAGGAAGTGGTACCGATACAAGGCGTGTTATCATCTGGTCATCGTACGCTCGCTTAATTGCACTGGACAGCAAGCTAAGTTCTCGGCGTAGCGTTCCAGGTTGAACCACTCTTCCATTTCGGGTGTTTTTGCGTTTGCTGCAATATTCCAAAATGAGAACTTCATTCAAATCGCCGACGGTGTAACCATCAAAGAACTCGATGACAGGTCGAGCGGCATTGGCTAGTCGTTCGGGGTCGGCAACGTGATTCATGCGCTTGGAGAGGTAGTTTGCAACCGCGTTGGCGACAAAGAACTCGTGCGGCTCAATCGCTCTGTCTGGCCTGAGACGTCTTAGTTTCCATTCTGCGAAGTAGATTTCGGCTTGTTCGCGATCCCGAGTGCGAGTCGAGTGCTCTCGGCTGCGCCCGGCCTCAGTCCAGTAGACGTAGTAGTTGCCATTTTTCTTGTTTTTGCGGTCGCGTTCGAGGCGCGGAGGGGTTGGGGTTCTGGGCACGACTTCACCATTATTCTGTCTAGACAACGCTCCCAAGCGCCAGGTGGAATCTTGGGGTTCCTTTGACCTGGCGACGTGAAAATATGATCGAGTTGCTTGGACTTAATTAGGTATCGAATATTCGACACAGGGACACCTGCTCGCTTCGCAAGCTGCGCTGGTGTTTCCAAGGGCATTTGAGTAGGATTCTGTTCCATTTTATGACATTCTTGAGCAAATTACCGATTCTGGGTTGTATCGGAGTGAAATGATCACGTATGTGGTCAAATGGCAATAGATTAGATCGGCTTGGTAGCGATAATGGAAAAATGTCCGAACTGGCAAAGAAAATGATTGGTAGTCGATTGGATGAGGTGCGCAAGCGAGAAGGCTTGTCGCAAGGCGAGTTTTGTAAGGCGCTCGGTATCAGCAGAACCAGCTTGCAAAATTACGTCCGCGGTGGGCGCGATATTCCTACATCGATATTGGCCCGCTTGCTCGAACTGTATTCAGTAGATCCATCATGGATGATTCAGGGTGATATCTCTGAAACAGCTCTACGTAACAAATCAGAAATCCTTGCTCAGATTCGTGCCATTGGTCTGGCGGTAGAAAACAGAGCTGCAGAAAGGGAGATTGCCCTGTCGCCTGAAGAACGTTGGCGTGTCACATCGCAGCTATACACTGTTGCTGTTGTTCAAACAGGGAAGGCTGACATTGAACGCTCCACGAGCAATTTTGTCTTAGATCAAGTATTTGAAAGCAATGGATATTAAAGAAGTACACCACACCGCTCCGAAAAAAGTCGTAACCTTCCGCCGTAATAAAATACGCAATGAAATGAAGGCGGACCAGATGAAGATTGATTTTTCGGGGACAGGGATAGTTGATGATTTGACGGATCGTGCCAAGCAAAATGTATGCCCTTCGAGCCGCAACTGGCTTATCTTCGCATCGCTCTTCGCCTTCGTTCTCGCGTTTGGTGCGTTTTCTTTGATGTTCAGTGCGCAGGCAATGATCACGGAAACGATTGGCTCAATACCCCCTGAAGTCGACCCAGCTGAATATGCTCAATACGGTCAAACATCGGCGATCGCATTCTTTGGGGCGTGTTTCAGCGCAGTACTGGGTCTAATGATGATCAGTGTAGGCCTAATTACTCGCTTGCAGAGATAAACAGCTCATATTCCCAAATAGATGACCAATAACTAACTAAATTTCTTTGCCTCGACGTGAGTTTTTTGCCTGCGGCGAGAGTTTGACATTTCTGAAGTAAGCTAAATTCAGGCACGATATGGATTATGTGCGCGCATATCGCTGGCGGTCGTTTGCCCAAATTTGATAGATATCTAATCCGTCGCGCTTACTTCTTTTAGGGAAAATTGGTTTCAAGCCAAGCTAATACAGTATCACTGTCATGACATCCTTGATCTTTGAGCAGGGACACAATGTCGCCCGATGCAATGACAATAATTGGATGCTGGTCTTCTTTGATCTCCTGATATGCTTGGCGATCGACATAGCTGGTAGTAACCAGTATTCCAAACTGCCGGTGCCGTAGCCTCGAGATTAGCCGGGACATCGGGCGGACCCCAACGCTGTTGGTAAGCGCGAAGCACTTTGCTTCGAGGGCAAAGTCTACGAGGATGGCGGATGCTCCGGTTCCGATCCGCAGCTGCCCAATAGCGTCACGACCACCATCACGGGAGGGTCGCGTTACGTCGATGCTTGCAATATCGGATATCATCAGTTGCGCTAGCTTAGCAGCGCAATGCTCGAAAGCGTGCGGATTGTCTTCAAAATAGCGGTGAAGACACTCGATCATAGTGCGGTCGTTGCGGTTTGCTGGCAACTGTTCAGCCTTCGTCCGATACTCGAGTGATCGTGTTGCCCGCAACGGGCGAAAGCTGCCATCTTCTACCCAGTCTAGCCATTCCTGCGGTGCATTCCTGGAGTGGGGGGTGCGATTGATGATATCTGTGATCCAAGCCCGGCTGATAACCGGCGCATTAAGCACGGTAAATCGTGCCCGATAGTTCTGGAACCGAGCACCTTCGGCAATCTTCCAAATCGCGACCAGATCTTCTGATGAGTTCAGGCTGACCGAACCGGGAACTGCGAGGCCAAGGAAGCGGAAATCACGCCATTCACCCGTGCTTGTAAAGACAAAGATTGGTGGCACCTTCCGCCGCCCGTCCGAACCAGCATGCGCGCGGTCAAAGATCCGACGTAACAGTTCGTTTCCAAAGCGAGGGGTCTCGTGGAGGGGGCGTCCGGGTTTTTTGTTGTCACCGTAGTAGGTGAATACTCCCGTTTCCGGGTCAAGTAGATCTGGCCAGTCCGGATCCTTGAGCGAGGAGGTTAAAGCGACCATCTCCAGCGTCTCAAGATTCCCGCGATATCGGAAGCCTCCGCTGTTGCTCACACTGATGAGGCGTGGCAACGGTTCGTCACCTGCATTCCCACGTCGGCCGCTCTGATAGATTGCGTCAACATGTAAATCGGCCTGTTCAAGCTCGGAAAAGGGAATGATCTCATCAGCCATATCTTAACACCTTATTATTCTAACATTTTGTCAGAATTTATTCCTTGCTCGCACCTGGCTCATATGCCGCAATCATACACAGAAATATGTAATTCTGTTGAGTTCTACACATTTTGGGGATACTAAAGCAGAAACGGAGGCAGGCGTAAATGAGCGGTCCCAATCGAATCCAAGTGTTGATGCCGAAAGATGAAGCTGATCGGTTCGAGGCCTATTGCCGTGAAAAGGGCTTCAAAAAATCACCACTGATAGTTCGACTGATCCGCGAACATCTGGATCAGGCTGGTTACAGGAATCAGCGGAGTCTTTTTAATGATGACGATAAGGAACGGTGACGGAGTTGAGCAACGCAGCCATTGAGCGGAAGCTGACGAGACTGAGTTCGGGCGCAGCCCCTAGGGTCTTGGATCTCTTTTCTGGTTGCGGGGGGCTGTCTTTGGGATTTCAAAGGGCTGGGTTCGAGATTAGTGCTTCGGTAGAAAGCAACCCGATTGCAGCGGCTTCACACGCGCGGAACTTCCACGGTAGTGATCCGCGTCATGCAGAAGCGTTGGACATCACACAGGTGAAACCTGTGGAACTGGCTCGAAAGCTCTGCCTGGGTCAGGTCGCAGAAGCGATCGACGTGATCATAGGCGGACCGCCTTGTCAGGCGTTTGCACGGGTTGGCCGTTCAAAACTTCGGGAAGTTGAAGAGCACCCAGAAGCCTTCCAACACGATCCTCGAGCAAAACTGTATACTACTTACCTTGAGTATGTGCGAGCTTTCAAACCGCTGGCCATTCTTATGGAGAATGTTCCGGATGTAATGAATTTCGGTGGGCAAAATGTTCCTCAGGAGGTTTGCGAAAACCTTGAAAGCCAGGGTTATGTTTGCGCTTACACTCTCCTCAATGCCGCTTTCTATGGTGTGCCTCAAATGCGAGAGAGGATGTTTCTTGTCGCATATCGCCGCGAGATTACAGACCATGTTGAGTTTCCTGTGCCTACGAATTGGATTGAACTGCCCCCGGGGTATTCTGGCTCACGAAATGTCGCGCTGAAGCAAGTCTCAGCAGCACGTAAAACTGACAGCGGCTGTAACTATATCAATCCGCCCGCAGCAACTGCCCCATTACCTCCCGCGATTACGGCTTTCGAAGCCATCGGAGATCTGCCGAGAATCCAGGCTCGTGAATTGCTAAAAAGTGGTGTCTTGAAGCGTGGGGCTCGCCGCTTCGACAAGCTTATTGCTTACGATCCGGGACAAACGGTCTCTGCATATTCACGGGACATGAAGGAGTGGACTGAATTTGAAGCAAGGGAAGGGATTTTTGATCATGTCATCCGTTACCTGCCCAGAGATTTTGAGATTTTCGCTCGAATGAATCCAGGAGATCAGTACCCGCAAGCTCATGATCATGCGCTAGCGCTATTCCAGGAGCGTCTAGATAAAGCCAGAAGACAGGGCCAGAACATTGCTATTGGGTCTTCCGAGTACAGCGAACTTCTCAGAAGGATCGTCCCGCCCTATGATCACACTAAATTCCCGAATAAATGGCGGAAGATGTGGCGGGATATGCCTGCACGTACTTTAATGGCTCATTTGGGCAAAGATAGTTACAGCCACATTCATTACGACAGTGATCAGGCGCGAACGATCTCGGTCCGCGAAGCAGCCCGACTGCATTCCTTTCCGGACGGGTTTGTGTTTGAAGGCGCAATGAACCAAGCATTCCAGCAGATCGGTAATGCCGTTCCGCCACTTATGTCTTTTTCTCTAGCGAAGATCATGAGGAAAACGTTGATGGATATTAAGATTAACTACGAACCAAAGGAAGTCGCACTGGCGGCTTCCAGCTGAGGGTGTCTTGGTGGACGTGCTGACACCGGAACAGCGCCGGTATAACATGCAATGCGTAAAAGGGAGAGACACCAAGCCTGAAATGTTGCTTAGGCGAGGCTTGCACGCTAGGGGCTTTCGATATCGACTCCATTGCAGCAGTTTGCCCGGGAAACCAGACCTAATATTCCCGAAATTCCAAGCTGTCATTTTTGCCCACGGTTGCTTTTGGCATGGGCATGGCTGTCATTTATTCAAATGGCCCGTCTCACGTCGGGACTTCTGGCGAAAGAAGATCGAGGGCACCCAAACTCGTGATCACCTTACAATTGAAGCATTGCGTCGAAAAAGTTGGCGGATTTTGGTGGTTTGGGAATGCGCGTTACGTGGGCCGATTCGTCCTCCTCTGGAAGAATTACTAAATGAAATTGAGACCTTCTTGACACATAGCCGCCAAGAACTTCGTTTTCTTTCCGGGAGCGAAACGAGTATTAGAGAATCGAGATTCTAACCATGAATGCCCGTTCAAAACCTTTCACAAACGAGTTTGCGAATTTCAATGAAACGAACTGAAACTGCTCCGTTCCGACCGCGGGCTCGCCTGTTGCAACTGCTAGGTGATGAACTCATTGCCTCTCCGCGGCTAGCTGTCTTCGAACTCGTAAAGAACGCCTACGATGCAGATGCTTCGACAGTAGCGGTTAAGATGCGCCTCGACCGTTCGCCCGTTTGTATCACCGTCGAGGATGATGGCACCGGAATGACTCTTGAGACCATTCGCGATGTCTGGTTAGTCCCGGGAAACGGTCACCGTGGGGAGCAGCGTAAAAACCTAGACCGCACAAAGCTGTACCACCGGCTCCCCCTGGGTGAAAAGGGGATTGGGCGGTTCGCGGCACATAAGTTAGGTGAAAGAATCGAACTAGTAACGCGCGCGAAAGACTCCCTTGAATGCCGCGTCGTCATCGATTGGGCGAGGCTGATTAGGAAGGATTTTCTCAGCGATGCTCCGGTCAGGATAAAGGAGAGGGAGCCGCAAGTCTTTACTGGAAACAAGACAGGAACCCGTATCAGGATCAGCAGCTTACGTACTACCTGGCAACGGGGAGACGTCCGCAGGCTGTACAATCAGATTCTTTCTATGACTTCACCTTTCGAAGGTGCGGGTGAATTTCACGCCGAGTTCGAAGTTTCTGGTCGAGAAGATTGGTTCGACGATCTGTATGGTCCAAGTGAAATACTGAACGCTGCACCTTGGAAGTTCATGTTCGAAGTTAATGAAATGGGTCGGATCATTTGGAGCTACTCATTCCGAGGTGTGCCCGGAATAAAAGTAGCTCCGCGATGGACGCGATCCAAAGTGCGCGCTCAACTTCCTTTACCGAACCGTAAAGGTGCGCCGCGTAAAACTGCAGATGCCAGCACCATGCAGGGTATAGGTCCCATTCGCGGGGTAATCTACGCTTATGATCGAGAACATGATGTACTCTCGAAGATGCCTAACGCAAAGTCGTTTACTGATTACCTTGATGGGAACGGCGGCATCAGAGTCTATCGAGATGGGGTGCGTGTTTATAATTATGGCGAAGCAGGTGACGACTGGCTCGGGCTCGATCTTCGCCGAGTAAATACGCCAAAACGGAAACTCAGCAGAAACATCGTCTTAGGCTCTTTGTCGCTCGATCTCGAGTATTCGGACGGCCTTGTTGAAAAGACCAACCGTGAAGGCTTCGTTGATAACAAGTGTGTCGAAAACCTACAAGATGTTGCTCTTGGTGCAATTCAGATTCTAGAGGCCGAACGCTTTAAAGACAAAGATAAAATGCGCGAGCGTGTGGTTGTGACGAAGCCTGGAGGTCGCCCAGGAGTCACAGGTACAATCGAGGCCCTCCGAGATCGTCTCCGTAAAGGTGGCGTATTAGATACGTATGCCCCATACGTGAACAGTATCGAAACCGAATATGCTGCAATGCAGGAAGCACTGTTGCAGGCGGGTATGGCTGGCGTCAATCTCGCCCTCATCTTCCATGAGGTCGAGAGAGGCGTGCGCTCACTCGATGCTCAACTAGGCCAAGGGGAGTCTTCGAACCCCTTTAGTGGGCAGGTGAAAGAACTCGTCCACCTGTTACAAGGCTTTTCCGCTTTACTTCGACAAGATCAGCGCATCCAACACCCCGCAAAAGAGTTGATCGAAAACGCCCGTCTACGAAATACAAGCCGGTTTAGGGCACACGACATCAAGCTAGAGTGTCCTTCCATGAACTCCGCGGATCCCGGATTCCATGCCACCTTTCAGTTTGGGCTAGTGATTGGCGCACTAAACAACCTAATCGACAACGCGATATACTGGCTTGATGTTGCTGCAGAAAATGAAGGCGACAGTTTCACCCCCAAACTCTACATAGACGTAACACATGACCTGCCGCAGGGCCCTGCAATTGTTGTAGCAGACAACGGGCCTGGATTTGGCGCAGACACGCCGCAGGACGTTGTGCGTCCATTTTTCTCACGCCGCCCTGACGGAATCGGCCTCGGTTTGTACTTCTCCCGCATGGCCATGGAGAGCATGAGCGGAGAGCTTGTATTTCCCGAGCCAGGGCAGATAGATTTGCCCGCTGATTATGACGGAGCCGTCGTCGCAATTGTTTTTCGGAAAGCCTCATGAAACTTCCACAGCCACGTGTACTAGCAATCGATAATGAAGACAGTCATCTGCAGCCACTTGTAGAGGCTTTAAATAGGTATGGAGCGGCGTGTCGACCAATCCTATTCAGTGGCAGCGTCACGCAGATTTCGCCTGCTCCCCACGCTCGGGTCATTTTCTCTGACCTTCATCTTGAAAGCGGAGCGACATCTGCCCAGAAGAACAATCATTTTTCTATTATTCAGTCGATACTTGAAAGACTCGCGCCTGAGGGCCCGTACGTATTAATTCTCTGGACGAGATATCAAGAAGACTCAGAAAAATTGGAAGACTACTTGCGCGATCGTATGGAAGATCAGCAGACACCTTTTGCAATTGTTCCGCTCGACAAAACCACCCACATGCCCACACCAGCTCAGTTCGGAGACGTTTCGAAAATTGTCGACGCGATCGATGGTCTGTTTGACGACAAACCTCATGTTGCTGCGCTGCTTGATTGGGAAGATCGTGTCAATGGCGCATCCGCTGACACGATTACAGGAATACTAGGAGTCGCGGTTTCGGACGAAGGCCCAGATGTAAGTCGTGTCCTTCTTGATCTCGCTGAAGGAGTTGTCGGCGCTAAAAATACTAAAGGTCGGGTAGGCCGTTCTGTAGCCGAGGCGTTGTTGCCAGTGCTCTTCGATCGCCTTAGTCAAGGTTCCAATCCGACCGAAGAACTCTGGGCTGCGGCAATAGAGAAAGCGCGTGCGAAAAATGGCGATGATAAAGAAGGCCACGCTCGCCTCAATGCGTTTACGCATCTCGACACGAACGTAAGCGAATGCTCCACCCGCGGTGCCGTGATTACATTGCCGAAGATCATTAAAGATCGTTTTTCAGATCATTTTGGCGAACTCGATCCAAATACCTTCTCTGAACAGTTTGGCGTCAAAACGGATGATCAACCATTCGACGACTGGCTGTTGGTACAGGTGCTTCCAGCTTGTGATGAGGCTCAACCGAAGCCTGGTCCGCTTCCGTATCTTCTCGCGCGTGAATTCACGTCAGATCGCCGTGGCCAAAAGCTCGGAGGGTTGTGGCGATCCCCGACCTATGTCCGAAAGAACGCGGAGGGCATCCGGGCACTAGCTGTTAACTCTCGGTTCGCCGTCAATATTCCCCCTGATCTCCTTGCCGGTGCAAAGTTTTGCTTTCGGCTGCGCAACGAGCTTTTGTTTGAGCTAATACACGCAGCGGGCAGTCATTCATCTCGCCCGGGCATAGTGTCATATGGAGGGCGCTAAAGGCATAAGGTGAGATCGCCAATAGGCAAAGCAGTCGTGTTCCTCAATAAAACAATAATGACGTTTGCTCGGCACACTTTCTACCGCACCTCCGAACGCAGGTGCAATTGGCGTGAATGTAGTCATTCGGTTTCAGAAAGGTAGAAAAACTGACCCACTTCAATCGACTTCGCATCCAATCCTAATTCCCTAATCAAAAATCCTTTGTCGCCCCAATTCTGGATGTAGCGCATGTAGCCGTTGCCTTTGGCATCCAGGAACAGACAACGGATGTCGCTGTATTCGCCCCAAACACCTGCAATGGCGATCAACGGGACTCCCTGCGGCAAGCAACGCACTTTCTCGAAGTCGCGATAGTCGATCCCGAAGTCGAGTGCCTGGCGAAAACTCATGGTGAAGCGTTTGTGTGGAAATTGCATTTTCTTCCTTCAGATTAAAGATGGAAGCCGTAGTCACGGTCTCGTTCGAGCTGCCGTTCGTTCAGCTCTCTTTCAGCTGTGTTTCGGCGGCTCTCGCTAGTTTCAAGCTGGTCTGCAAGTTCGCTTCCAGCGCCGTGTAACTCTGCTCTTCGGTTAGCAAGTCGGCCGACGTGCAGACTGACACGAGATGCGATTTCATGAGCAGCTCCACGCACTGCACTAAGCCATTCAGTCTGGCTTCGATCCCGGTCGTCGAGCGTTCTTCCAAACTGCGCAATTCCTTGGCGGAGGTCTCGCAAGCCGTCACCAACCGCTCGACGCACGCGAGCAAATCTCTCTCCAAGGCTGTCAGGGGCTGATCCATCTAGTTCGGCTCCACTCTGATGCAGGAAACCAATCGGCTCGCCACCGAACAGGTGCGCATGCTTGAAGTCTCTGGCGGCAAGATCAAATAAGTCGCTTGCTCGTGTAGCACCGTCTGAATGCCCAACCTCTCTAGTTGCGTCGTGGTCGCAATCGTTGAAAGTTTCCAACTCCACAGAAAGGTTAGCCCTGATATTGCTGCGATCAGTACCAGACAGACAGTCGCCGTCGCCCAGGGTGAAATCCGTAATATTCGTTTGATCGTGTCTATGTGACTCTGCCAAGCCGTCCCGCTCCAATCCAGAAACATGCGGGTATCGGCTTCGATTGTATTCCGCGCGCGTGTCACACACTTCTGAATATCGTTCCTGAAGTTCTGCAATTGAGACTCCATTAAGGCGGCGTGTTCTTTGCGGATCTCGTCCAGATCCGCGTTCAATTTCTCGCTCAGCCGAGTCGGCTTGCCAGTCGTCACAGAATATTTCTCCTTTCAATCGCCAGCGTTCGCCGGTCTCAGGGTCTTTGGCGGTGATGTAGTTCTTGCTGGCGCGGGGGATGTCGAAGCCAACATCCGCCAAGGCATCAAGCATGCTAGCGCGGTCAGTGATGGCGCCGATGCTGATCTGGTCGAGGATCCAGCGGTGCAGATCTTCGCGGCCTAGCGCGCGCGTCGGGGTCTCCAGAGTCGCCTGCACATCTTGCGCCCGCTCTAGCTCCAACGGATCGGCCCAGCCGTGCGTCTTGTTCATCAGGTCACGCAGGCTGTCGTAGGCAGTCTGATAGCCTGGAGGCGCGATGTTGAGGCTCTTGCCTGTGGTCAGCTCCAACCGCGGTGTACAGAAGTGCAATTCAATGCGATCTTCGTGGCTGTGGCGAACCCAAAGCACATCGTATTGTTCGCTATCCAATCCCGCAAAAGCCAGATTCTCGAAGGCCTCCATGACTTCGGCTTGCTGAGCTTCTGTGGGTGCATCTTCGATGGCGAAACTGATGACACCCGCGCGGTAGGTCCATTGGTTGTGGCTCGCGTCGATTAGTGCTTCGGTGCGGTTAGGGTCGCCGCGGAGGACTTCCGGCTGCGGATCGCGCGTGACCATCACCGGGTGACCATCGGCATCGCGGATCAGATCGCGATTGGAATCATAGGCCAGCACCTCACGCGCAACAAGATAACCGACTGGTCCAGCACCTGCGCCTTTGCCATTGGGAAAGAACTTGATCAGCATTGCCGCGCTTCTTCGATAATCTGAGCAAGTTGACGCTCGATAACGACCAGTTGGCGGGCCACGGCCAACGCATCAAGGTTAACTCGACCAACCAGAAGCGCCCGGTTCACAAACCGCGCAACCTGGTTGAGATTTCCGCCGATGCGTCCGACCGCAAGAACCAACGCTGGATCAACGCGCGGTGCGGGCTTGCGACGGCGAGCTTCGGTCAAGCCAAGCGCCTCGCGCAGGAGTGTCGCTGCGGGGACGCCAGCGGTCTCAGCCTTGGCACGAAGCTCAGCCTTCTCGGCAGCTGTACACCGGAAAACGAAGGTCTCGGTCAGCTGCTTTTTGGAGAGGGGCTTGCCCGCGACGGTGGGGTTCGAAGGGGAGGCTTGCCACCCCTCGCAAGGTCCCGTGTCAGCAGCGCCAGTGTATGACATGGGTCGCCTTGCTCCTTGCTCAACTCGCATGGCGCACTTCCAGCTCAGATGGCTCGAAAACGGTCCAACCCTCCTTGATGAGCCAATGCTGCCAAGCGGGCCAGTCGTCTTTTTTCGTTGGTGGAAACCTGTCCGGAAGCCAGTATCCGTTAGTGCCGTTCACCCAGGCCGCTGGCAAGACTCTGTCGATCCATGTGCCAAACATTCGTTCAGTGAACGCTTCCCATTGGCGACATCCGAACGATGATCGCGGAACGAATACAGCCTGTGCTCCACCCCCACGCGCTGAGCCAGATGGTCTTCCATCAGGCAAATCCGGCTCAAGGGCAGGGTTTTCTATTATTTTTTCTTTGTCTTTTTTTAGGGGACATTTTTGTCCGTCTCGTTGAGACATTTTTGCCTGGGATTGCGGCTTTCTGATCGGCAGTTTTGAGCGCTTAAGGCGGACAACCTTGTCTGTCTTTTCAGTCTCCTCTTCTTCTCTTAGTGTATGAGCAGCCTGATGCGATGCTTTGGACGGTACGTATTCGGTTGAGTGTTTTAGACCATTCCCGTGCTTGACTTCGAACCACTTGCCCTGGAGTTCCTTGATCAAGCGCTGGATGGTCTTTTCGCTCTTTAGGCCGAGGTCCTTGCAAACCGTCTTGTGTGAGGGCCAAGCCTTTCCTTCCTTGGAATTGTATCGGACTACCGCGAGATAGGTGGCGAATTGTACAGCGCGGGCGCTTAGCGTCTTGTCCGCAACAAGCAGGCGTAACCATTGCAGTTGGATTTCTTTGAAGGGACGCAGTTCATTCATGCGGCACCTCCAACACAGAAGGAAACGCCGCTGAATTCAACAAATACTTGCGTGCAACGCAGGACGTGTCTCTGTGAGAATTCACACTGAGAGGTCAGAATGAAATGGTAAATTTTACGCCGCATACGGCGAGGAAATCCACCCAAATCCGGAAGTAATCCGGAAGGTCCGTCCCATGCGAGGCAGCATGTTGCCTGTAAGTATTTGATTTTATTGGTCGGAGTGAGAGGATTCGAACCTCCGACCCCTGCCTCCCGAAGACAGTGCTCTACCAGGCTGAGCTACACTCCGACCGTGGCGCGTGATCTATACCTCGTCATATTGATGTGCAAGAGGGATTTTGGGCGTACACACATATGTCGTCGCTGGATTCGAGGGGTGATTGAAACCGTTCTCCTGATCTGCGATTTCGCTGAGTTACTGCAACGGATTTGTTCGATACAGTCGGATTTTTGTTCCGCCGTGATCAACGATTGGGCCGGGGGGAAGCATTGGCAATCGCGTTGCGCGGGCAAGTCCGGGTGTGGTGGTGATGATGCCTACACGCCATCGCTGGAAACGACTGGATAATACCTTGCCTAAACTGCCATAGAGCGACCGCAGGCGCTTTTCATCACCGATGCGTGTCCCGTAGGGTGGATTGACGATGACCAGCCCAGCTGGGCCTTCTGGCGGCTTGATATCACTGACCGAACAGTGCTGAAATCGGGTGGCATGATCCACTTGTGCCTGTCGGGCGTTAGAGCCTGAAGCCTCGACTGCGCCTGTATTGCGATCTGAGCCAAAGAATCTCAGCTCTGTTTCGGGTTGACCGGTACGAGCGCGCATTTTTTGCCAGACATCTGGATCGAAGCTTGCCAAATCTTCGAATGCGAACTGACGTGAGCGGCCTGGGGGCAGACCAAGTGCAATTTCAGCCGCTTCGATAACGAATGTTCCAGAGCCACACATCGGGTCCAGAACCGGTTCAGACCCGTCAAACCCACACTCACGCAGGAACATCGCGGCCATTGTTTCCCGCATCGGGGCCTTGGCGACTGCAGGCTTATGACCGCGCTTGTGCAAGAGCTCGCCGGATGTGTCGACGGAGATCGTGCATATGTCTTTTTCGATTCGTAGCAGCACGCGGACTTTGCCATCGAGTGAGATTGAGGTGCCGAGCCCCTCGGATATGGCTTGTTCGATGCGCTGTCGCGCCGCTCCTGCATGATAGATACGAGATTTGCGGCAGGTTGCTTCGACCTTCACGGGAATGTCTGGCCTGAGATAACTCGCCCACGGGAACTTTCGGGCGCGCTTGTCCAATTGCGCCAAATGCACGGCGGGGAAACTGCCCAGTCGCATCAGAACCTTGTTGGCACCGCGCAATTCCAGATTGGCGCGCCAGACTTCCGGCCAATCGCCACGGCACACGACACCACCTGGAACGATCCTGGCGCCTGAGAATCCGCGCTCTATGGCCTCGGCACACAAAGGCGTTTCGAGCCCTGGAGTGGCAATCAGAAAAATCTCGAATTTATCATTGTTGTCCATTGTGGTTGCTTACACCGGTTGATCAGCCTGTGCGACACGCAAATTAAATGGGCAAATTGTTCTGAACGACCGTAAGCTCAAAAGAATGTGACATTCCTTTTCGATTTTGGGCGGTAACAGGTTTGCGTTTGCACTCATCCCCGCGTAAAGGAGCCGTGATCGGAAATACGCCTGCGGATTCTGGTCGGATAATGGCGCTTTCGCGACCGGACAGACGGGAAATTTCGTGTTATTTCCTGGCATCATTGTAAGATGGCGCGCAGCAGGCGCAGGACAAAGGCTTGGAAGAACGTAGCAACATGCAAACTTTCAAACTAAAAAAAGGGTTGGATTTGCCGGTTGAAGGCGCGCCCGAACAGAAAATCCAGCCGGGGCCTGAATTCTCGTCGGTTGCCGTTCTGGGCAGTGATTATATCGGATTAAAGCCCAAGATGCTGGTGCAAGAGGGCGACGCGGTCCAGCGAGGAACGCCGTTGTTCTGCCACAAGGATGCGCCCGACGCGATGATGGTCGCGCCGCTGACCGGTAAGGTCGTGGCAATTAATCGCGGGGCGCGGCGTGTATTGCAGAGCGTGGTGATCGAGGTTTCGGATGCCAATGACGCCGGCATAGATTTCTCGGGCACCGGCGATGCCGAGACCGCCGAAGGTGTTACGGCTAAGCTCTGCGCGGCCGGGCTGTGGACTTCTTTCCGGACACGTCCTTATTCAAAGATGCCCGAACCAGGCTCCAAGCCTACAGCAATCTTCGTGACAGCCATGGACAGCGATCCACTGGCAGGTGATGCGGCATTGGTTATTGCGGATGCGGGCGAGGCATTTGCGGCTGGTCTCGCAGCTGTCTCAAACCTGACCGACGGCAAGACTTATCTGTGCCAGCAAGAGGGGGCATCCATCCCCGGTTCCGATCTGCCAGGTATAGAAGCGGCTGCGTTTTCCGGCCCACACCCCTCGGGCCTTGCTGGAACTCATATTCACTTCCTTGAGCCGCTGGGAGGGGACAAGCAGGTTTGGACCATTGGCTACCAGGACGTGATCGCGATCGGTCGTCTGATGCAGACCGGTCATCTGGATTCAAACATCGTGATTGCTTTGTCTGGACCGGGCGCGCGCCAGCCGCGCCTGATCCGCACCGTGATGGGCGCGTCGACGGATGACCTGACCCGGGATGAAGTGAACGTCGACGGGATCGCGCGGATCATCTCGGGGTCGATCTTGTCGGGGCAGCATGCCGATGGTCCGACCGCCTATCTGGGCCGTTTTGCGCGCCAGATTAGTATTATTCGCGAAGATCATGATCAGCACACACTGGGCTGGATTCTTCCTATGCCTTCGAAATATGCGGTACAGCCTGTTTTGGGATCGGCTTTTGCCAAGAAACTCTATTCATTCACGTCAAACCTGAATGGTGGTCGCCGCGCGATGGTGCCGACGGGTGTATTCGAAGAGCTTATGCCCCAGGATTATCTGCCGACGCAATTGCTGCGGGCGCTACTGGTGATGGACACCGACACGGCGCAGGCGCTGGGTGCACTGGAACTGGACGAAGAAGATCTGGGCCTAGTGGGCTTTGCCTGCCCTGCGAAATATGAATATGGGCTGGCGCTGCGCGACTGCCTCACCAAGATTGAAAAGGAGGGCTGATCCACATGGGTTTGCGCAGCTTCTTCGATCGGATCGAGCCGAACTTTACCAAGGGCGGCAAGTACGAAAAATATTTCCCCATCTACGAGATGGTGGAAAGCTTTATCTACACTCCGAAAACCGTCACGACCGTCGCGCCGCATGCGCGCTCTTACGTGGATATGAAGCGGATCATGACCTACGTCGTGATTGCTACGATCCCCGCAATCCTCTGGGGGATGTATAACACCGGCTATCAGGCAAACTCGGCCATCGCCACGCTAGGACCGGATTCGGCAACAGGATGGCGGATTGCGATCCTGCAGATGTTCGGTATCTCGCTGAACCCTGACAGCATTTTCGCCAATGTGATGCATGGATTGATGTATTTCCTTCCGATCTACATCACCACACTGGTTGCGGGCGGTATTTTTGAGGTCATCTTCGCCACTGTGCGCGGCCATGAGGTCAACGAGGGTTTTCTAGTAACCTCCATGCTTTACACCCTGATTATGCCTGCGACTGCGCCATTGTGGCAGGTCGCGTTAGGCATCATTTTCGGTGTCGTGATCGGTAAGGAAGTATTTGGCGGCACGGGCAAGAACTTCCTCAACCCGGCGCTGGTCGGGCGTGCTTTCCTATATTTCGCCTATCCCGCGCAAATGTCGGGGGATTCAGTCTGGACCCCGGTGGATGGATTTTCCGGTGCGACGGCATTGGGCATCTCCGCTGCTGAAGGCGTTCAGGCACTGGCGGCCGACGGGATCACCTGGGCCAATGCGTTCTTCGGGCAAATTCAGGGTAGCTTTGGAGAGACATCGACGCTGGCTTGCATGATTGGCCTGGCCTTCCTGCTGATGACCAAGATTGCCAATTATCGCCTGATTGTGGGCTGTCTTGCGGGCACCATAGGCTTCACGCTTCTGCTGAATCTGATCGGATCGGACACTAATCCGATGTTCGCGATGCCTTGGTACTGGCATATCGTTCTTGGGGGCTACGCCTTTGGTCTGGCGTTCATGGTAACCGAGCCCGTTTCGGCCAGTCACACCAATATGGGCCGCTACATCTATGGCGCGCTGATTGGTATCATGGTTGTGATGATCCGCGTCATTAACCCAGCTTTCCCAGAAGGTATGATGCTGGCAATCTTGTTCGGAAACGTTTTTGCGCCGCTGATCGACTATTTCGTCGTCCAGGCAAACATCAAACGGAGGGCGCGTCGCCATGTCTGATACGCAATCCAATGAACCCAAGGGAGCGATTGCCAAGTTTCTGGCTGCTTCGCCAGATTCGGTTGGCAAGACTATCTTTGTTGCCGTTGCCGTCTGCCTTGTAGCCTCGATGGTCGTGTCTGCTGCTGCGGTCAGCCTGCGCCCGGTGCAGGAAATCAACCGTTTGAAGGATAAGCAAGTCAACGTTCTGCAAGTTGCCGGCATCTACGAACCAGGCATTGATGTGACCGAGGCATTCGCTGCCTTTGAGCCGCATGTACTGGAATTGTCTACAGGTGAATTCGTTGACGATCAGTTCGACGCGACCACCTTCGATGATATCGCTGCTGCCAGCGATCCAGAACTGAGCGTCGCTTTGGACGATGACCCGGCTGGGATCGGGCGCAAGTCCAAGTACCGCGTAATCTATCTGCTGCGTGATGATGCCGGGGCGCTCGACAAGGTAATCCTGCCGCTTCACGGCTATGGCCTCTGGTCCACGCTCTATGGTTTCATCGCGCTGGAAAACAACGGCAACGATATCTACGGCCTGCAGTTCTATCAGCACGGTGAGACACCGGGCCTTGGCGCCGAGGTGGACAATCCTCGCTGGAAGGCGCTGTGGAATGGCAAAAAGCTGCGCGATGATGCAGGCGATCTGCAAATCACCGTTGCCAAGTCGCAGCCTGCGGCAGGCCCCGATTTCTATGTCGATGCGCTGGCTGGTGCCACGCTGACGTCGGTTGGTGTCGATAACCTGGTGAAATTCTGGATGGGCGACGCGGGCTACGCCCCGTTCCTGGCCAAACTGCAAGCAGGAGAGCTCTGATGTCTCAGACCAAGAAAGAGATGCTGGTCGACCCGCTTGTCGACAACAACCCGATCACGCTGCAGGTGCTGGGCATCTGTTCGGCGCTGGCGGTGACCTCGTCACTGCAGGTGTCGATGGTGATGGCGCTGGCGGTGATCTTCGTGACCTCGTTCTCGTCCTTCTTTATCTCGTGCCT
Organism: Ruegeria sp. C9; assembly: GCF_056537585.1. Classification (NCBI taxonomy): domain Bacteria; kingdom Pseudomonadati; phylum Pseudomonadota; class Alphaproteobacteria; order Rhodobacterales; family Roseobacteraceae; genus Ruegeria; species Ruegeria sp. C9. Next base: position 364,777 of record NZ_JBQFRU010000001.1, on the reverse strand, counting down.
GCGAAACCAAATCCCGGGTTCGATCCGGATCATCGTACAGATGGTTATCATTGCCTCACTGGTGATCCTGGTGGACCAGATCCTCAAGGCTTATGCGTTTGAGATTTCAAAAACACTGTCGGTCTTTGTCGGCTTGATCATCACCAACTGTATCGTGATGGGCCGGGCCGAAGCGTTTGCCATGAAGAACCCCCCGGTCGCGTCCTTTATCGACGGTATGGGCAACGGCATGGGCTATGGTCTGATCCTGCTGCTGGTCGGCTTCATTCGTGAGCTGTTTGGCGCCGGGTCACTGTTCGGTGTCACCATTCTGGAGACCGTCAACAACGGCGGCTGGTATGTGCCCAACGGCATGCTGCTGCTGCCGCCGTCGGCTTTCTTCATCATCGGTCTGATCATCTGGGCCTTCCGCACATGGAAGCCGAACCAGGTGGAAGAGCGTGAATACAAAATCCAGCAGGTAGAGGCCCACTGATGGAAGGTCTGATTTCACTGGCCGTAAAGGCCATCTTTGTCGAAAACCTTGCGCTCAGCTTCTTTCTGGGGATGTGTACCTTCATCGCTGTTTCGAAGAAGATTTCAACTGCGCTGGGTCTGGGCATCTCGGTCATGGTGGTGCAGGCCATCACCGTGCCGGCGAATAATCTGCTGCTGAACTATCTGCTGAAACCAGGTGCGCTGGCTTGGGCAGGTTTCCCGGATGTGGACCTGACGTTCCTTGGACTGATCTCGTATATTGGCGTGATCGCAGCGATGGTTCAGATCCTAGAGATGGTGCTGGATAAGTATTTCCCCCCACTCTACAACGCGCTGGGGATCTTCCTACCACTGATCACGGTGAACTGCGCCATTTTGGGTGGTTCACTGTTCATGGTGGAACGTGACTACAATTTTGCCGAAGCGGCGACTTACGGTCTGTCCTCTGGCTTTGGCTGGGCTCTGGCGATTACTGCGATGGCGGGTGTTCGGGAAAAGCTGAAGTATTCGGACATTCCCGATGGTCTGCAAGGCCTGGGCATCACTTTCATCACCGCTGGACTGATGGCGATGGCCTTCATGTCCTTCTCGGGCGTGAAACTGTAAGGAGGGCGGAATGGAAACCTTTGGCTTAGGTGTAGCCCTTTTCACCGTTATCGTTCTTGGTTTGGTTGCCATCATCATGGCGGCGCGGTCCAAGCTGGTTTCAACCGGTAACGTGAACATCACCATCAATGATGAGAAAACAATCTCGGTCCCGGCGGGTGGCAAACTGCTGCAGACGCTTGCGGCAGAGAAGCTATTCGTGCCCTCCGCTTGTGGTGGTGGTGGCACCTGCGCGCAATGTCGCGTGCGCGTGCATTCCGGCGGTGGCTCGATCCTGCCGACCGAGGAAAGCCATATCACCAAGCGCGAGGCGTCTTGTGGTGACCGGCTATCCTGTCAGGTTGCAGTCAAGCAGGATATGGACATCGAAGTTCCCGAAGAGGTCTTCGGCGTCAAGAAATGGGAATGCACGGTGCGTTCGAACGAGAACGTAGCGACCTTCATTAAGGCTCTAACGCTGGACCTACCTGAAGGCGAAGATGTGAACTTCCGCGCCGGTGGTTACATCCAGATCGAAGCGCCTGCGCACCAGTTGGCCTATACGGATTTCGACGTAGAAGAAGAATACCGCGAGGATTGGGATCGCTTCAATCTATGGCAGTACAAATCCGTCGTCGCCGAACCGATCGAACGCGCCTATTCCATGGCAAACTATCCGGATGAAAAAGGTATGATCATGCTGAACGTCCGCGTGGCTTCGCCCCCTCCTGGGTCCGAAGGTATCCCTCCGGGTCAGATGTCGTCGTATATTTTCAACCTGAAACCGGGCGACAAGGTCACAATCTCAGGTCCCTTTGGCGAGTTCTTTGCTCGCGAGACAGAAAAAGAGATGGTCTTCATCGGTGGTGGTGCTGGTATGGCCCCAATGCGCAGCCATATCTTTGACCAGCTCAAACGCCTTGAAAACCGCAACCGCAAGATCAGCTTCTGGTATGGAGCGCGGTCGAAGAAAGAGATGTTCTTTGTCGAAGATTTCGACACGCTGGCCAAGGAATTTGACAATTTCGAATGGCACGTAGCGTTGTCGGACGCCCAGCCCGAGGATGACTGGAAAGGCTACACTGGCTTTATCCACAACGTTCTGTTCGAGGAATATCTGAAGAACCACCCCGCACCCGAGGATTGCGAATACTACATGTGTGGTCCGCCAATCATGAACCAGTCGGTCATCAACATGCTGCTGGATCTGGGCGTGGACCGCGAAGACATCATGCTCGATGATTTCGGCGGATAAACAGAATCGGTCGGTTCCAACCCTTGGGACCGACCATTTTCATTTTTAGGTCTGATGTTGGGCAGGCTGCCAATATCAACGTCTGCATTTGGCGAATGCTGCTCCATATTTTTCCGCATTAGGCAGCAGGTCTTATGTTAACCGGATGGATCAAAAGGCTTATCGCATCTCAAACACCGTCTGATCAGCCGGTGAATCTGTATTCATTGGCGCCTACAGAAAAATTCTACGCAATCGGAGACATACATGGGAGGTTGGATCTTTTACAACGGCTCCTGCCTGCGCTGGATAACGACTGTCCGGTGGTGTTTGTAGGCGACTATGTTGACCGGGGCGGATACAGCGCGCAGGTGTTGCGTCAGCTACATCACCTCGACACGAACCCCGAAACCCGGGCGATCTGCCTGAAAGGCAATCACGAAGATATGCTGCTTGGGTTTTTGTCCGATCCAACACGGATGGCGCGTGTCTGGCTGTATAATGGCGGTGCTCAGACTTTGGCTTCGTTTGGGCTTGCGGATATTGACCAGTCCAACCCGCAAGCCGTTGCCGAACAACTGCAGCAAGCGATGGGACAACCGCTTCTGGACTGGTTAAAAGATCGGCCGCTGACCTGGACAAGCGGGAATGTAACGGTTGTTCATGCCGCGCTTGATCCTTCGCAGCCGGTCGATCGGCAACAGGACAGAACTTGCCTTTGGGGGCATCCTCAGTTCCGCAAGAAACGCAGGAAAGACGAGCAATGGGTGGTGCATGGCCATACCATCGTCGACGAAGCTCGGGTCGAGCATGATGTCATTTCGATCGATACAGGTGCATTCGCCACCGATCAGCTGACGGCTGCGGAAATCTCGCCTGGTTCTGTCCGATTTATCTCGACCGCGCACACCGGAATCGCGCGCCTATCAACGTAAGTCGCTAGCCGACGATCATTTGCTTCATTCTAAGTGCTTCATATTCCAGTTCTTTCAAGCGGAAATGAACCACATCGCCAATGGTGATCACCCCGCGCAGATTTCCATCACTCAGTATGGGCATATGCCGGAACCGGCCTTCGGTCATGGTTTTCAGCACGTCGTTCAGATAATCTTCGGGGCTGCAGGTTTTAACCTCAGTCGTCATAAGATCAGCCGCGGATTGGGGTAGGGTCTGGCCGGGCGTTTCCGCCATACGGCGCACGATATCACGTTCGGAAAGGATACCCTGCAGGGCACCATTCTGATCCGTCACAACAACGGCCCCGATGCGTTTTTCGCGCAAGATATCCACGACCGAGTGAATCGTGTCGTTGGGCCGCACCGAAAACACAGCATCACCTTTGCCTTCCATCAGTTTCGCAACCGTTGTCTGGGTATGCGACAGATTGGTCTCAACTGATTGACTGCGGGTTGTCGCCGCGGCCTTGTCGCCGCGTGTCGGAGGCTGGTAAGAGCTTGGGGCCATGGGCGGTCTCCTCTTTCACCGGTATTGTCTTTACAACCTACCTTACCGCAGGGACCGGCCCTGTATAGGGTGCAATTTCGAAAACCGGCGTAACTTGGCCACTTCAAAAGGAAATTGCTTGTGAGCAACCTGTATCTGACGCCACCAGTTGCCGCGCTGATATTCTTTATCGTGGTGGTCTGCGGCCATAATTTTCGCATGGCTTGGAAACAGCAACCGGAAGGTTGGCAAAAGCGCGCTTGGCTGTTTGGCGTCCCGGCAGCAATCGGGCTTTTTACATTGGCGTTTTTGCCGCTCAAGATTTGAGGCCGGTTTGACTCTGAACAGGCTCACTGGCATATGCCGGGCAAGAACACTCCCGGGAGATTGCACCATGCGCCCACTGATCGCACTGGCCTTACTTTTGACTGTTTCGGCCTGCTTGTTTGGCAAAGAGCCTGACGTGGTACGCCTGTCCGGCGAGACGATGGGCACCACGTTCAACATCACCGCAATCGGCGATGATTTAGACGAAGCAGCGCTGGGGCAAGCGGTTCAGGAGACCCTGGCGCAGGTCAATGCCAAGATGTCCAACTGGGACCCGAATTCCGAGGTCTCGACCTTCTCGGCCTCAGGCAGCACGGACCCCATGCAAGTGTCAGACGAATTTGCCTTCGTAATCGAGGCCGCAAATGAGGTTCACGAGAAATCCGGTGGTACGTTTGATGTTACCCTTGGTCCGCTGATCGAATTGTGGGGGTTTGGACCGCGAAAACCTGAAGACCCAATTCCGGCAGATGACGAGATCGCGACAGCGCTAGGGCAAGTGGGACAAGCGCGGTTGTTAGACTTGGATCGCGGAGCGGGCACTTTGGCCAAGTCAGAGGCCGGAGTCGGGATCAACCTGTCTGCGATTGCCAAAGGTTATGGCATCGATGCGGTTGCCGCACAGCTGCGCGAGGCCGGGATCGAGAACTATATGGTCGAGATCGGTGGTGATCTGGTGACCATGGGCGAGAATGACAAAGGCGAAAGCTGGCGGATCGGGATCGAAAAACCCGAGACTGGCGCGCAATCAATCCAGTTGATCGTGCCGCTCGACAATCTGGGAATGGCGACCTCGGGTGATTACAAGAACTTCTTCGAACAGGACGGGGTGCGCTATTCGCATATCATTGACCCGACGACGGGCCGCCCGATTACTCATCGCACCACTTCGGTTACTGTTATAGCAGACAACGCCATGATGGCGGATGCGTGGGCAACGGCGATGCTGGCATTGGGTCTGGAAAAGGGTCTGGAACTGGCCGAAGAGCATAAACTTGCCGTGTTCTTCATCTCGCGGGATGTGACAAGCGGAGAAGAAGCCTATATCACCGTACAAAGCAGCGCCTTCAAGGATGCGCTGGGGACCAACTGACCGGTAGGAACCGCTATGAGCACCTTTATTCTAGCCTTTTTCCTGTTGCTGATCGTCATGGTTGGCATGGCGCTGGGTGTGATGTTGATGGGCAAAACCATCAAAGGCAGCTGCGGTGGCCTGAACGCGATCTCGGGTGCCGATAAATGTGTGGTCTGTCAAAAGGATATCGATCCCGACAGCCCTCTGCGCGACCAGTTGCAGTGCAAGCGTGCGAAAAAGATGCTGCAACAGATGGAAGGCTAGGATAACCCTCTTGGCATGAACAAAGCCAAGAACGTCCTCTTCATCATGTTCGACCAATTGCGCTGGGATTACCTCAGCTGCTACGGACATCCACATCTGCATACGCCAAATATTGACCGTCTCGCCTCGATGGGTATGCGGTTCACACGGGCCTACATCCAGTCACCGATCTGCGGCAGTTCCCGTATGTCGACCTATACCGGCCGCTATGTGCATTCGCACGGCGCGTCATGGAATGGAATCCCGCTGAAAGTTGGTGAGGTCACCATGGGCGATCACTTGCGCAAGGCAGGGATGGATTGCTGGTTGGTTGGCAAGACTCATATGCGCGCAGACGCCGAGGGCATGGCTCGTTTGGGGCTTGAGCCCGACAGCCTGATCGGGGCACGCCTCGCTGAATGCGGGTTTGATGTCTTTGAGCGCGATGACGGGATGCGCCCCGAAGGGCCGGATGGGTTTTATGACCCGGATGGCGCCAAAAGGTACAACGAGTATCTGAAAGACAAAGGCTATGAGAGTGACAACCCCTGGCACGACTTCGCCAATTCGGGGCTGGATGAAGAGGGCAATGTACTTTCAGGTTGGTTCCTGAAAAATTCGTCAGAGGCCGCGAATATCGCCGAGGAAGACAGCGAAACGCCTTATCTCACCTCTCGCGGCATGGAGTTCATGGAAAACCATGAGGGGCCGTGGTGCTGCCACCTCAGCTACATCAAACCGCATTGGCCCTATATTGTGCCAGAACCCTACGCCTCGATGTATGGTCCCGAACACATTCTGCCTGTCATTCGGTCCGAAGCTGAACGGCAGAACGCTCATCCGGTGCTGAAAGCGTTCATGGAAACGAAAATCGGCCAGACCTTCTCGCGTCAGGATGTACGCGAGGCCGTGATCCCAGCCTATATGGGCCTGATCAAGCAGGCTGACGACCAAATGGGGCGGCTGTTTGAGTGGATGGAACAGACCGGACGAATGCAGGACACGATGATCGTGCTGACCTCGGACCACGGGGATTTTCTGGGCGATCACTGGATGGGAGAGAAGACCTTCTTCCATGACGCCTCGACCAAAATGCCGCTGATCATCTATGATCCATCGCCCGAGGCTGATGCCACGCGCGGCACCACATGCGATGCATTGGTTGAATCCATCGATCTAGCGCCCACGTTTCTGGAGGTTGCAGGCGGTGAACCCGCAGGGCACATTTTGGAGGGGCATTCGTTGCTGCCCATCCTGCACGGTCAGGCCGAAAGCACTCCGCGCGATGTGGTGATTTGTGAGTACGACTACTCCGCATCCCCCATTGCGCAGACACTGAACGCCTCGGTTCGGGATGCGGTCATGTTCATGGTTGCAAACGAGAAATGGAAGCTGATCCATTGTGAAGGGGGCTATCGCCCGCTTTTGTTTGATCTAGAGAATGATCCGAGCGAGCTGACGGACCTGGGCGAAAGCGATGAACATGCAGACATCATCGCCGAGATGTATGATCACCTGTTCACCTGGACGCGGCGCCAGTCGCAGCGCACGACCCGGTCGGAAGAACAACTGCTAAACATGCGTGGATCAAGCCGAGGAACAGGCGTGGTGATCGGTATTTACGACGAAAACGAGATGCCGCTTGAGCTGACCGTTAAATACCGCAACCGCAAAGCGCGACCCTTTGGGGACTACAAGACAGATTAATTCTTCATTCGCGGCCCTAATGACGGTTCAACCTTGAGCGGGCAGGGGGTAGAAGACAGCAACGCCGCCTCAATCGGAGAGCTTTCATGACCGCCCCAAAGCCCGTTGTCCTTTGTATCCTTGATGGTTGGGGCCTATCCGACGACACCAAGGCCAATGCGCCTTATCTGGCAAATACGCCAACCTTTGATGCTCTCATGGCTGAAGGTCCTCATGCGCAACTGATAACGCACGGGCCGGATGTGGGTCTACCTAGTGGTCAGATGGGTAATTCCGAGGTTGGTCACACCAATATCGGGGCTGGGCGCGTGGTTGCGATGGATCTGGGGCAGATTGACCTAGCCATAGAAGACGGTTCTTTCTTTCACAATGAGGCGCTGCAGAGCTTCATCGCTAAGGTGAAAGCTGCAGGCGGGACAGCGCATCTGATGGGGCTGGTATCGGATGGGGGCGTGCACGGGCACCTGGATCACATCGTAGCTGCCGCCAAAGCGGCTACCGATGCGGGTGTGCCTGTGGCGCTACATGCGATCACCGACGGGCGCGATGTGGCCCCGAAATCGGCCTTTACCTACATCGCCGAACTCGAAGACCGGTTGCCCGATGGCGCAAAGGTCGTCACCGTCTGTGGGCGCTACTTTGCCATGGACCGCGATAATCGCTGGGAACGCGTCTCCGAGGCCTATGACGCAATAGTCAAAGGTCAGGGGCGCACTGTGGCCTCGGCCCATGAGGCCGTCGACCATGCCTACGCCCAATCCGAAACCGACGAGTTTATCGCGCCCACGGTTCTTGCTGGTTATTCCGGTATTAAGGACGGTGACGGGTTCTTTTGCCTGAACTTCCGCGCCGACCGTGCCCGAGAAATCCTGCGGGCAATTGGGGAGCCCGGTTTTGCCGAGTTCGACTCCGGTCCGCGCCCGCAGTTGTCGGCGTTACTGGGCATGGTTGAGTATTCCGATGGCCATAACGATTATATGACGACCGTATTTCCCAAGCGGGATATCGTGAACACGCTGGGCGAATGGGTTGCTAAGCAAGGCCTGCGCCAGTTCCGGCTGGCCGAGACCGAGAAGTACCCTCATGTCACTTTCTTCCTGAACGGTGGCAAAGAGCAGCCTGAGGGTGGCGAGGATCGCTTCATGCCCAAATCGCCCAAAGTGGCGACATATGATTTGCAGCCCGAGATGTCCTCGGCCGAAGTGACAGAAAAGTTCGTCGAGGCAATCCACGGCGGATATGATCTGATCGTCACCAACTACGCCAATCCCGATATGGTTGGCCATACCGGTGATCTGAAAGCTGCGATCAAGGCCTGTGAGGCTGTTGATCAAGGTCTGGGGCAGGTGGTTGCAGCGCTGAAGCAGGTCGGGGGTGCGATGATCGTGACCGCAGATCATGGTAACTGCGAAATGATGGTCGATCCGGAGACGGGCGGTCCACATACGGCCCATACGCTGAACCCCGTGCCTGTTGTTCTGGTCGGCGGCCCCGAAGGTTCAAGCCTGCGCGATGGGCGCTTGGCCGATCTTGCTCCAACTTTGTTGCAGCTTATGGAATTGCCGAAACCCGTTGAAATGACAGGGGAAAGCTTGCTGACATGAGATTGAGCCCGATCGTTGCTGCAGCGCTGATTTGGGCCACCCCTGTCGTCGCCCAAACCAGCCCGTCAAAGGCGGCACTAGAAGCGGCCGAGATGCTGGAGCAAGCCTCGATCGCGTTGACTGAGGCCGAATCTGCCCGCGACCGGGTCAAAGCTCTGACCGAAACCATAAAAGCCTACGAGGCTGGTCTGAGCGCCATGCGCGACGGCCTGCGCCGCGCGGCCTTGCGCGAGGCGCAATTGACTGCAGAATTGCAGGTTCAAGAGCAGGAGGTGGCGCAGCTGTTAGGTGTTCTGCAGACGATCGAAACCACCGCGCCTCCAGTACTTATGCTGCACCCGTCCGGCCCACTTGGGGCCGCGCGCACTGGTATGATGTTGTCCGAAGTCACGCCTGGGTTGAACGCGCAGGCTCAGGCGCTTGCAAACGAATTGCAAGAGGTACAGACACTGCGACAGCTTCAACAAAACGCTGCCAATACGCTGACCGAAGGGTTGGAGGGTGTTCAGGATGCCCGCACGCAGCTTAGTGAGGCGATAGCGGACCGGACCGATCTGCCGCGCCGTTTCGTAGAAGATCCTGTGCGTACAGCGATCCTGATATCCTCGACCGAAACGCTGGATGGGTTTGCCAGTGGGTTATCCGAGATCACCGATGGTGAGATTGAAGATACAAATGCAGATGTCTCGGGCCGGAAAGGTCAAATCGCCTTGCCCGCACAAGGGGTCATGCTGCACCGGGCGGGCGAAACGGACGCAGCGGGGGTAACGCGCCCCGGGCTGGTGCTGGGCACGCGACCCCGCGCATTGGTCACCGCGCCAACGGCTGCCACGATCCGTTACCGCGGGCCCTTGCTGGATCTCGGGAATCTTGTGATCCTTGAACCCCAGCCCGGATTGCTATTCGTGTTCTCAGGTCTGCAAGAGGTATATGGTCTGACCGGGGAAGTGATACCCGAGGGTACTCCGGTAGGTTTGATGCCGGGTGAAACTCCGGAAATCGGCGCTATTATGTCAACAAGCGGTGATGGCACTGGAACTGACTGGTCAGAAACGCTCTATATAGAAGTAAGACAGGATAACAGCCCAGTGGACCCGGAATCATGGTTCCGGACGGACAAGGATGGATAAACGAGTATGAAGAAATTTGTGATGGCCGGACTGGCCGGCACCGTGGCAGGGATAGTCGCAACAACTCAGATCGCAGGCCCTCTGCTTGCGCAAGAAGCCGAGAACAAGGCAAGCGTTTACGAACAACTTGATCTGTTCGGTGACATTTTCGAACGTATTCGCGCCCAGTATGTCGAAGAGGTAGAAACCGACGAGCTGATCGAGGCTGCGATTGACGGGATGCTGACCTCGCTAGACCCGCATTCCAGCTACCTGTCGCCTGATGATGCCGAGCAGATGCGCGTGCAGACACGTGGCGAGTTTGGCGGGCTCGGTATCGAAGTCACGCAGGAAGAAGGCTTTGTCAAAGTAGTATCGCCCATCGATGACACCCCAGCGGATGCTGCTGGTATCGAAGCGGGCGATTTCATCACCCATGTGGATGGCGAGAGTATTTTGGGGCTGACGCTGGATAAAGCCGTGGACCTGATGCGCGGCCCGGTGGGATCGGAAATCGTGATCACAGTCGTGCGTGAAGGCGAGCAGGAGCCATTCGACGTGACGATCGTTCGCGACACGATCAAGCTGACCGCAGTTCGTGCACGTACCGAAGGTACAAGTGTCGTGTTGCGTGTCACGACCTTCAATGACCAAACCTATCCGAACCTCAAGGAAGGACTGGAAGAACAGATCGAAGAGGCCGGTGGCATCGAAAACGTCAATGGCATCGTTCTGGATCTGCGTAACAATCCGGGCGGGCTATTGACACAGGCCATTAAGGTCTCTGACGCGTTCCTGGATGAGGGTGAAATCGTCTCGACCCGGGGTCGCAATCTCGAAGATGGTGAGCGATTCAACGCAACACCCGGCGATCTGACCGGGGGCAAGCCCATCGTTGTGCTGATCAACGGTGGTTCGGCCTCGGCGTCGGAAATTGTCGCGGGCGCCTTGCAGGATCACAACCGCGCCATCGTGGTTGGCACAAAGAGCTTCGGCAAGGGATCGGTGCAGACGGTCATGCCGCTTCGGGGTGACGGGGCTATGCGTCTGACAACCTCTCGCTACTACACGCCCTCGGGTCGTTCGATTCAGGCGCTTGGCGTCAGCCCGGACATCATCGTCGAACAACCACGCAACAACCCGGTTGACGAGGAAGAAGAAGATACAAACACCCGCACCCGGTCCGAGGCCGATCTGCGTGGCAGCCTGAACAATGACAGCCTCAGCGAGGACGAGATTCGCCAGATCGAAGAGGATCGCGCCAAGGCCGAAGCCACCGCGGAGCTGCGGGAAGAGGATTATCAACTGGCCTATGCCATCGATATTCTCAAGGGCCTGTCCGCATTCAATCCGACTGGAGGACCGTCACAATAAAGGGTAGGGGCCGCCACCAGCGGCCCCATACTTACACCTGTACGGGTTACCCTTCGACCTTGTGCAGCTTTTTCTCATCCAGCATCAGCGCTAGGACGATTCCAGCAGCGACTGAGATCGTGGCGAATACAAAAGCCATATTCATTCCGGTATCAAAGGCCGCCGCAATGGCGGCCTGAACCTTTTCAGTTTCACCTGAATTCAACTTTTCAAGCACTGCTTTTGCCGAGTCTGTGTTCAGCGTTCCACCATTGATCGCTTTCTGATCAGCCTCGGACATGTTGATGTCTGACGCGGTCAATCGGGTTTTCAGGCTGGACAGGCTTGTCACATACATGACCGCCGTCGCACAGGCGACCGCGATTGCCCCATAGACAAGATGGGTCATGAAACTCAGGCCGCCAACCAGTCCGGCGCGTTCCGGCTTGACCGCGCATACAGCGGCTGTTCCCGAAGGCCCGACCGTCAGCGTTGCGCCCAAACCAATCAGCGCCATTCCGGGCAGAATCTGAAAATATCCGGTCCCGGAAGGCATGATGACAACGCTTGCCGCCCCGACTGTGGCGCAAATATATCCCCAAAACAGCAGTCGCTTGGGCCCAAAATCGTTATACAGCGTACCCGAGACGATTGATCCGACCGCTAGCAACACCGTCAGCGGTGCCAAACCCAGCGCCGATTGGAACACAGACCATCCCAAGACTTTTTGCATATACTGCGGAAAATAAAGCAGCCCGACAAAAGCTGCCGAGACGTTGAACATATTCAGACCCAAGGTAATCAGAAACTCTCGGTTCTGCATCAACTGAGGCATTAGCAAGGGTTCCTTGACCCTCTTTTCGACTTTCGGAAACAGGAAGAACAAAACGGCGCTGACAAAAAACAGCAGCAAAAGCGGCAGCGAAGTCCAGCCCCAATCGGCACCAACGTCCAAACCGTAAAGCAAGAGCAAAACTGCAAAAGACAGGATACCCATCCCGGCAAAGTCGATGTGTTCACCTTTCTTATGCTCGGTCTCACGCTCCATCAGCAGGATCGCAGTCGTCATCGAAATGCTGGAAAACACCACATTGGCGAGGAAAAACAACCGCCAATCACCCAGATTGACCACCGCGCCGCTAATCATCGGTCCAAAGACATTACCCGTGGTGACACCCGCCAGTATCAGCCCCATCACCAACGCGCGGTGTTCTTCTTTCGACACTTTGGTGGCTCCAAATGCAAGCGTGCAGGGCCACACGCATCCCGCCCCGATCCCCTGCAAGGCGCGTGCGCCGATCAGGTAGTCCAAACCGGGTGAGACAAAGCATAAAACCGACGCAAACAGAAAGATCGAAAGACCGATGATCATCAACTTGCGATGACCATACATGTCACCCAGGCGACCTCCGGCCACCATCGTCATTGCAAAGAACAGAGCGTAAATATTCAGAACCCACTGGGTGCTGGTGATGTCGGCGTCAAAGCTGTTTTCGATTGCCGGGACCAGCATCAGGGCACCGGTAAAATCGATCCCGATCCCGAAACCCGTCACCATCAGCGCGATGACCTTTATGATGCTGTTGCGATCCATAGGCCAATCCAATGATGCACGTATGGATCTGAAAAGATAGGGACAATCCTGTCGGTACTGTGGTCAGGTTTCGCTTTGAGATGCCTGAGAGCGGCGGAACGCGCGCTTTAACATGTCCAACTCGGCGCGCAACAAAGCGACTTCGGCCCTCAGATCATCTGCGGCGGGTGAACCGGCGATGATGGTGAAATCCCCCAGCTTATGGCCTGTTGTTCCATCGTGAATCACGACAGTATGGACACCTTCCGACAGGGCGGCGGGCGGCACAGGGATGCGCAAGGCCCAGCCATCTGTTGCTGGTTCCAACTCAACATCAGTCAAAGGCTCACCAAGAAACAGCACCTCGATCTGAGGGGGGCTTTCGCTGGTCAAATGGCCTTCCCACAGGCCATTTTCGAAGCGGATTGGTGTCAGGGTGGTATAAGACATTGAGTACCCTTTACAGATCAGCCCGGTGGTAACGGCAGAATGTCAGGTCACGAAACACCACACGGTTCATCGCGGGTTGATCAATGATCAGATCCAGCCAGAGTTTTTCAATTCGACGCTCATTCACGTTCAGATGGGCCAGATCAAAATCTACAGTCGCCGCAGGTGTTGAAAGATCAAGTTCGCGCAGAACCTGCTCGGTATTTGGGCCATGCTGAATGTTCAGGCGGGCGAAGACTACGGTAGAACGCTCGCACTCAACCAGAGTGTCGACCCGCATCAGATGCTGGCGGGACAGATTTATGGCGGCATCCGTGGGCAGATCAATGGAAAGCGACAGGAAAGATCCCTGAAAATCAAATACCTCAACGGCCAGACTGAAAGGCGCCAAATCCTTGTCTCGCCGATTTCGGATTTGCTGCAGCCCGATCTCGACCTGGCTGCAATCGTGAAACAGGATGACCTGCCCATCCATCCGCGCCTTGCGCGGGGCCGAGGCTATACCTTTGCGGATCAGTGGCGTCCGCCACAGGTCCGGTCGCCACGACCAATCCGTTCCCAGGGGTTTTGGAAACTGCGTCGCCCCAATCAAGGGTTGGATCAGGCGAGCATCAGCTTTTTGAATTGCTTGTTCAAGTTTGCCGCGCAACCGCCGGGCGTCATCACGTTGGCGGCGAAGCTCAGGCAGTGCGAGGTGGTCAGACTGCTGCGCGGCACGCTGCCAGCGCCCCAGAGCCTTTAGTTGAATATATCGATCCAGTAACCTGCCCATCGCCCCATCTTTCAAGACAGCCCCTCTTTAGTCAAAGTCGGGGCAGGGGACAAACCAGTCTTACTTGATTAGCGGATAAATCTTCCCGAATCCTAAATGTGATCTCCTATCCAGCTGGTTTCTGCGTCGCAAAGAGCCGCCATTCTTGCAATAGCTCGGGCCGAGGCTTACCGTCGGCGCTCGGACAATCGGCATTTGTCCCGGATCATACAGGCTCATCATGAGGCAGGGGAATGGAACCCACCCTATTTTCATTCATATGGAAGCATTCGAAAAAACAGCAATTGGTCCTGCTATTGCTGACCGTTTTGTCATTTCCGTTCCTTTACGCTTCGTTGGAGCTTCCTAAGCAGATCATCAATGACGCGATTGGTGCGCCCGCAGACACGGTAACGGTACTCGGTATCACCGTGACGCAGGTGCAGTACCTGCTGATTCTGTGCTTTGCCTTTTTGGCAACTGTCATCGCCAGTGGCGTGATGAAAATGCGCATCAATACCATGAAAGGCATTCTCGCTGAACGGATGTTGCGTCGCCTGCGCTTTACCTTGATCAGCCGCTCGATGCGCTTCCCCAAATCCTATTTCGCCACCACCAGCCAAGGTGAACTGGTATCGATGATCACGTCCGAGGCCGAACCAATGGGCGGGTTGATGGGAGACGCCATCGCGCAGCCCGTTTTTCAGTTCGGCCAGATGATGACGATTGTCACGTTTCTTTTCATGCAAAGCGTGTGGTTTGGTCTGGCCAGTATTGCATTGATCCCTTTGCAGGCTTGGCTGATTCCCAAATTGCAGCGTCAGATCAACCTTCTGAACAAGGATCGCATTCAGGAGGTCCGGCGGCTGAGCTCTGAGATTGGCGAAAGTGCTGCTGGTATCAGCGATCTGCGCACCAATGGCGGCTGGCGCTATCGTCTGGCGCAATTCAGCCATCGGCTAGGAACCTTGTTCGAGATCCGCTTTAAGATCTACAACAAGAAGTTCTTCATGAAGTTCCTCAACAATCTGATCACTCAGATGACACCCTTCCTGTTCTATTCAGTAGGCGGCTATCTGGCGATCACGGGCGAGGTGACAGTAGGCGCATTGGTCGCCGCGTTGGGCGCATATAAAGACCTCAGCGGCCCTTGGAAGGATCTTCTGACCTACTACAACCAAGTACAGGACATGTCACTGCGCTGGGAAATTGTGACCGAACGGTTTGCCCCATCGAATATGATACCCGAACAGTTGTTTGAGGGCGTCCTCGAGGCAATCCCGCACCTGACCGGCGATATCGAACTGCGCAACGTGACCGTTCGTGATGATGACGGCAAGACCATCCTTGAGGATATTGATCTTACCATTCCCCAAGGCGCTCGGGTTGCGATTCAGTCGAAACACGCTTCGGAACGCAGTGCGCTTGCGCAGTTGCTGACGCGCGAAGTGCTGCCGGTTCAAGGCGAGGTTCTGATGGCTGGCCACAACCTCAACAGCCTGCATCAGGCGGTGATTGCGGCGCGGATCGGCTATGCCTATTCACGCCCTTACCTGTTCGACGGAACATTGGGTGATAACCTGCTAATGCCGCTGCGCACGCATCCTCAACACGAAAGTGGTGCATTGCAGGCCCCCTCACGCCGCCAGATCGAAGCCGTGCGCGCCGGGAACCCACCCGATTCACTGTCCGATGAATGGATCGATCCAAGCCTCGCGGGTCTTGATGACATCGAGGATATTCGCGATTGGTGGTTCCAGCTTGTCGAAGCGATGGGCATTGATGAATTTATGTTCCGGCGCACTTTGCGCTCTCAGTTCGACCCGGAAGTACACCCGGTGTTGGCGAAAGAAATAGTCGATCTGCGAGATACCGTTGCCACACGCCTGCAAGAGCGCGGTTTGGACAAGTATGTCTATCGGTTCGATCCTGACCAGTTCAATCCCGCCGTGCCCTTGGGCGGGAACCTGCTGTTCGCTTCACCGACGCATGATATCGCACCGGACATTCTGGCGGGGGACCACCGGTTTCTGTCATTGCTTACGGGCAATGGCCTGGATGATGACGCGCTCAGCATCGCTCAGGCCGTTCTGGAAACCCTAAACCAGACTTTCGGGCGAGATGGGGCCGATCACCCATTGTTCTTGCGGCTTGGCATGTCAAAAGACATGTACCACCGTCTGCTCGATATCGAAGAGCGCCGCAAAACCAAGGGCGAAGAAGCCATCGGCGATCAGGAACGTGCGCTGCTGTTGACCGTCCCATTCATGCTGACCGCTGAACAAATCGGCCCAAGTTTCCCTGAGGAGTACAAGGACAAAATCCTTTCCATTCGTCACAGTCAGGCCGAACGGCTGCGGGGCGCTATGGGTGCGATGTTCGTGCCGGTGTCACCGGATGTCTACGTTCCCCGCCTGACAGCAATGGAAAACGCTCTGTATGGTCGGGTATCCATCATGGCTGGTGCTCATGCAGAAGAGATCGAAGATCTGGTCGCGGAGGTTCTGAACGAAGCCGGGCTGCGCCGAAGGGCCGCCGCGATCATCTACGACCTGCCGTCCGGGTTAGGTGGGAACAACCTTCCGACAGTGTTTCAGGAGCGTGCTGCCTTTTCTCGTGCCGGGATCAAACGCCCCGATATCCTGATACTCGACAAGGCACTGGCCAGCCACGACTCTGAAAGCCGCCTGCGGACCCGTCTGAAGCTGCGCGAGTTATTACCCGACTCGATCATGATCTTTATGGAGGATCATTTTGCCCATCCGGAAGCCTATGATTTATTTGTTGAAATAAAGGACGGGCGCATCGATGGTGTCTCACGCGTGTCCACCGATGCCGAAGACACCGGGACGGACGACCTGAGCCGGAAACTCAAGATCATTTCTTCGACCGAGTTGTTTTCACGAGTCGATGGGCGCAACCAGCGTCTTCTGGCGTTTTCGGCCCAATGGTACGAGGTCGCGGCAGGTCAAACCATTTTCGCACGCGGCCAGGCTCCCGACGCGGCATATTTGTGTATTTCAGGTTCGGCGAGCCTGAATTGGCTGAATGAACACGGTGAAATGCGTTCGCTCTCGATAGTAGAACCCGGGCGCCTTATCGGCGATCTTGCGATTATCACCAATGAGCCGCGACAATTGGATTTGGTGGCCCTCACGGATTGCTCGTTCCTGCGGATCGGCGCGGAGGAATTGCGTGCTGTGATTGAAAGTGACGCGGGCGTTGCGATGAGGCTGCTTGAAACCGTGGCCGGATACCTGTCCACGGTGTCCGAGCGGTTGCGTGACCCCAACACTCCAATTGGGGATGACCTGCCTTCTGTAAGTGCTGAGCAATCCGATGAGCACTAACGAAAGGCGCGGTGCCTATTCAAGTCATCAGCAATTGCTAGGTGCCGCCCGCAGATATCCCGAGATATGGCGCTTGTTGGCTGGTCTTGCGCTGGTCTCAGTGGTTGTGGTCACGCTCAATGCAATCTTGTTCGCAATCGTTGCCAGTCTTGGCTCATCAGGGTCGGCGGTCACATTCTTGAATGGATCGTCGCCAACAGCGCTCCTTATTGTGCTCTCCAGCTTTATTTTTGTCACTATTGGCGTGGCGTTGGGGGCACGATTATTTCAGCACCGGTCACTTGCCTCGGTCCTGGGCGAACAATCCATCGCAATCTGGCAGTTTTGGCGCGTTGTTCGCGCATTGCTTCTGCTGGGTGCAGTCATATTCATACTCCCCCCCTATGACCTTGGTGCACCATTGGTGGCGAATCTCGCGTTAACCAAATGGCTTTTGCTGCTTCCCTTATCCGCTGTTGCGGTGCTGATTCAGACCAGCGCCGAGGAAATCCTGTTCCGAGGCTATATGCAACAGGGCCTCGCCGCGCGGTTTCGGTCTCCGCTGATCTGGATGGGTCTGCCATCAATCTTGTTCGCAGCTGGCCACTACAGCCCCGCGACGGTCGGAGACAATGCGGTCTTGATTGCCATCTGGGCGCTGACATTTGGGCTTTTGACCGCCGATCTGACCGCGCGAGCGGGTACGCTGGGCCCCGCCATTGCGCTGCATTTTTTCAATAACATCGCGGCTCTGCTTGTCATTTCGCTTCCCGACAACCTTGGTGGCCTGGCCTTGTTCCATCTTCCTTATGAGGCATCGGACGCCGAAGCGTTGCGACCTTGGTTGCTAGTCGACTTTGCGCTGATGATCGTGGGGTGGCTCACCGCAAGATTGGTCCTCAGGCGCTGATTGCATTTCCCGGCATTGCGTCTTATTTGACGTCAACGCCGCATTATCAAGGTTCCGACATGAACTGGATCACAAACTACGTCCGCCCCCGGATCAATTCGATCTTCTCGCGCCGCGAAGTGCCCGAAAACCTTTGGCACAAGTGTGATGAGTGTGGAACCATGCTGTTCCACCGCGAATTGGCGGAAAACCAGAATGTCTGCACCCAGTGCGACCATCACATGGCAATCACGCCGCGCGATCGGTTCCAACATCTGTTTGATGGCGGTATTTTTTCCGAGGTTGATGTCCCGGCACCGAAAGACGATCCCCTGCAGTTTCGGGATCAGAAAAAATACCCTGACCGTATGAAGGCGGCCCAGAAAAAGACCGGCGAGAAAGAAGCGATGCTGGTCGCCGTTGGCGAAATCGGCCGTACCCCGATCGTGGCAGCCGCGCAGGATTTTTCGTTCATGGGCGGATCGATGGGCATGTATGTAGGCAATGCCATCATTGCTGCAGCACAGGAGGCTGTTAGGCTACAGCGGCCCCTGATCCTGTTTTCGGCAGCCGGCGGCGCGCGGATGCAGGAAGGCATTCTGAGCCTGATGCAAATGCCGCGTACGACGGTCGCAGTGGAGATGCTTAAAGAAGCAAACCTGCCCTATATTGTTGTCCTGACCCACCCGACTACAGGCGGCGTTACAGCCTCGTACGCGATGCTGGGTGACGTTCATATTTCGGAACCCAATGCCCTGATCTGTTTCGCCGGACCCCGTGTGATCGAACAGACCATTCGTGAGAAACTGCCCGAAGGATTCCAGCGCGCTGAATATCTGCTGGATCACGGGATGCTCGACCGAGTGACCAAACGCACCGAGATGCGGGATGAGCTGATCACCATCACCCGAATGCTGATGAAGCAGCCCCCTGCGGTCAAAGGCGACCTTCCTGCGCCCGAGCCGGAAGAAGCCCCAACCGAGGCACCCACCGAGGACGCGGTCGAAAAATGACCTCCCCATCTTCGGATGCCATCCTAGACCGGATGATGGCGCTGCACCCCAAGATCATCGACCTGACCTTGGACAGGGTATGGCGTTTGCTGGCGGCACTAGACAATCCTCAGGTTAAGCTGTCTCCGGTCATTCATATCGCTGGAACCAATGGCAAGGGCTCGACCCAGGCCATGATCCGGGCGGGGCTTGAAGGGGCAGGGCATGCGGTCCATGCCTATACCTCACCTCATCTGGCCCGGTTTCACGAGCGAATCCGACTGGCAGGTGAGCTGATTTCCGAGCCCGACCTTACCGCCGTGCTGGATGAGTGTTACGCCGCAAATGGCGGTGAGAACATCACCTATTTTGAAATCACCACCTGCGCCGCGCTGCTGGCATTTTCCCGCACCAAAGCTGACTATACGCTGCTCGAAGTCGGGCTGGGCGGGCGGCTGGACGCCACCAACGTGATCGAACGGCCCGAGTTGACGGTCATCACCCCCGTCTCGATCGACCATGAGCAGTTCCTGGGCGACACTTTGGGCAAGATCGCCGCTGAAAAAGCCGGAATCATCAAGCCGGGCGTTCCCTGCATCGTCGGCCCGCAGCAAGATGAGGCGCTGGAAGTCATCGAATATACCGCAGCCCGTCTGGGCGCTCCGCTAATGGTCCACGGGCAGCACTGGCATGTTCATACTGAGAACGGTCGCCTTATTTATCAGGACGAAACCGGTTTGCGCGATCTGCCTATGCCAAACCTACTGGGTGCTCATCAGATCGAAAATGCAGGCGCGGCGTTGGCTGCGTTGCGCCACCTGCAAATGGGCGATGATGCCTACGAGGCCGCTGTGGCCAAGGCCGAATGGCCCGCGCGTATGCAGCGGCTAAAAATCGGTCCTCTGGTTGAGCAGGCCCCTCAAGCTGAGTTGTGGTTGGATGGTGGTCACAACGCGGCTGCAGGCACTGCTTTGGCCGAGGTTTTAGCGTCACTACCAGAACGTCCCACGCATTTGATTTGTGGTATGCTGAATACCAAAGATGTCACCGGTTATCTCGCGCCATTGGCCCAAAGGGCAGACAGCCTGACGGCCGTATCGATCCCGGGTGAGCAGAATACGCTGAGCGCGGACGAAACCGCCGCCGCTGCTGCTAAGGTGAATCTGGCCGCCACGACAGCAGACAGCGTCACAGACGCGCTCGCCGCAATCACCGCTCAAACCCCTGATGCACGCATTCTGATCTGCGGGTCGCTTTATCTTGCGGGAAACATCCTTAGAGAAAACGCCTGATGAAAAAGATCCTGCGCCAGGGCAGCAGCCCCTATCTGCCCCAATCCTTGTCTTGCATCTCCCGCAGGCGCGAGGCCGTACGCTCAAACTCAAAGGTTCCTTCTCCTTCGACATAGAGCATCTCGGGCTCGGCAGCGGCGGAACAAATCAGCCGAACTTTCGCCTCATAAAGCGCATCGATCAGGGTGACGAAGCGCTTTGCCTCATTGAAGTTATTGCGTGACAAACGCGGGATGTCTTCAAGAACCAATACCTTCAGCGCTTCTGCGATAGCCAGGTAATCTCCTGGACCCAACATTCGTCCGCAGAGGTCATAAAACGAGGCCCGTGCAACGCCGTTGCGAAAGGCGGGCAGGACAACTTCGCGACCCTTCACCTGAAGGGCCAGCTCTTCTGCCGGTCCACCCGACAGATCATTCCACACCTCACGAATCTTTTCCCGCGCTTCGGGCCCGATGGGGGTGAAGTAAACCGGCGAGCCTTCAAGTCGGTTCTGCCGGTAATCCGTGGGTGAAACCAACTCCCACACTTCCAGTTGCTCTTTGATATGCTGAATGAAAGGCAGAAAAAGCTGCCGGTTCAACCCATCCTTATATAGATCATCCGGATGTCTGTTCGAAGTCGTAACGATAACGACACCACCCTTGTAGAGCAGATCAAACAACCGCCCCACGATCATCGCGTCGGTGATATCGACGATCTGCATCTCATCAAAGGCCAGCACCCGCGCCGATTTGATGACTGCATCGGCCACAGGGACCAGAGCGTCCTCAACGCCGTCTTCACGCGCCTTGTGCAGACCGGAATGGATTTCCTGCATGAACGCATGAAAATGCACCCGTCGAACTGGGATTTCACCCAATGTCTCGACAAACATGTCCATCAACATCGACTTGCCGCGCCCAACACCTCCCCAAAGATACAAACCCTTGGGTGGCGGCGGCGCTTTGCGGAAAAATCCACGCTTAACCGGTTCGGCCAAGGCTGCCCGAATGCGCTCAAACCGGGGCAGCACAGCCTCTTGCGCGTCGTCCCGGGTCAGTGTCCCATCAGCAATAAGATCTTCATAGTGTGAAATTAGATCCGTCATGAGTTGAGCCATACCGATCGCTTCGTGTGTTGAAAAGAAACCTTTTTTCCAGACACATCAATTTTGCTGAACTGGCGTCACAAAACTCCTGAATTGACGCGCCGAGTTGTACCGCTAACGTCTGCTGGAACCAATCTTCGGAGCCTTAATGTCGCAATCCACCCGTTTGCTGAACCCGATCCTGATCGTCGGCTGCATCGTAATTACAGTCAGTTTTGCCGTACGCGCCTCTTTTGGTGTGTTCCAGATACCGATTGCGGATGAGTTCGGCTGGCTACGCAGCGATTTTTCGATGGCGATCGCCATACAAAACCTGGCTTGGGGGATCGGCCAGCCGATCTTTGGCGCCATTGCGGAAAAGATTGGGGATCGGCGCGCCATCATTCTGGGCGCTCTGACCTATACGGCGGGAATGGTCCTGACGGCATGGTCCGTTACCCCGTTTGAACATCAGATGTATGCCTGGCTCGTGGGTTTCGGGATCGCTGGGACGGGGTTTGGCGTGGTCCTTGCGGTCGTAGGTCGTGCCTCATCGGATGCGAACCGCTCGATGTCATTGGCGATTGTCACCGCAGCGGGCAGTTTCGGGCAAGTCATTGGCGCACCCACAGCGGAGTGGTTGCTGACTTTCTTACCCTGGCAGCAAGTGTTTCTGATCTTTGCGGTGGCTATCCTTGCATTGATCCTGACATTGCCATTCATGCGCGCGCCTCAGCCCGTCAGCAGGACGGAGCTAGAAGAGAGTATGGGGCAGATCCTGTCCAAGGCATTCCGCGACCCGTCTTATTCGCTGATTGCGATCGGCTTTTTCAGTTGTGGCTATCAACTGGGCTTTGTCACAGCCCATTTCCCCGCCTTCGTCACCGAGATGTGCGGCCCGATCCAACCCGGAGGCCTCTTACATTCGATGGGGATCACCACAACTTCAGCCTTGGGGGCGATTGCGATTTCGTTGATTGGGTTGGCCAATATCGGCGGAACTCTTTTGGCCGGATGGGCTGGAAATCACTTTCCGAAGAAGTACCTGCTCGCGGCGGTTTACACCGGCCGAACGCTTGCCGCAGGTGCCTTCATCGTGTTCCCAATCACGCCCTTGTCCGTGATCGCATTCTCGCTTGTGATGGGGTCGCTCTGGTTGGCGACCGTACCGCTAACATCTGGCCTTGTCGCACATCTCTACGGCCTGCGGTACATGGGCACGCTCTACGGGATCGTATTCCTGAGCCATCAGATCGGCAGTTTTCTGGGCATCTGGTTAGGCGGGCGCATGTACGACCAATTCGGTGATTACACCATGGTTTGGTGGATCGGCGTCGCTATCGGAGCGTTCAGCGCCATCATTCACCTGCCCATCCGCGAAAATCGCTCACCAACCGGCGTGACAGCCTGAGCTATGCGGCCTCTTCAGCGGTCAGCAGCCCCTCAGAAACCAATCGATCCGCCCAACCCTGCGGATCGATGAAGTGATGCGTTTGCCATCCGCGCGCCCTTGCTGTTTCGATATTCTCGATCCTGTCATCTGCAAACAAAAGCGCCGAGGGAGGGATGCCGCAATCGGCCTCAACCATTTCGTAAATTGGCATATGAGGTTTGACCGTCTTCATCCGACCCGAGACGTATTGACGATCAAACTCATTCAGAAACGGATAAACGGTAGTGGCATAGTCAAAATTCTGAACCCCAAAATTCGTCAGGGCAAAGACCGGGATCTTCTTGGTCCGCAACGCGCGCAGCAGTCGCGCTGAATGTGGGATCTCGGGCGCGGCCAGTTCGATCCAGTTGTCATGCCACATTCGGATTTCATCGCGCCATTCCGGGTACTTGTCCGCCCAATTGTAAATCGTATCCGTGAAATGATGGCCCTGATCTACCAGATCATTCATCCCATGCAGATCGACCTCGTCAAACATGGCGCGACGACGATCCTCGCCGATTATTCGATCATAATAGCGCTCGGGCTGCCACTCGATCAGCACATTTCCGATGTCAAATATGACGGCTTCAACGGCCATGACTTAATCCCATACCAGTTCAATCACCACCGACTGAACCAAGCGCAAGTCAGAGATGCAAGCGCCAACCGCCGCGCGGCACGCGCTGCCCAGCCCAACGGGAGGATACGCATCTTTGATGCGTCTCTGACCGGCGGGAGCACTACCTGCGAAGGGCAGCGCGTATCTCGCGCTCAAGCGCATCTAGAAAACGCGACCGGTCGGCTTTGCTAAATGGTTTTCCCCCGCCACCTGTCCCCAGCGGGTTCGCCGCGCGAAGGTCCGCCATCAGATCGCGCATTGCCAATTGCTGGCCGATATTGGCCGCGGTGAAAGCCTCACCACTGGGCCGAAGCACGCGTGCTTCGGCTTCAATACACTTGGCGGCCAGCGGTATATCAGAGGTAACGACAATATCGCCGGTGCCGCAGCGTTCGGCAATCCACTTATCCGCCTCATCTGCTCCCGAGGCGACGATCACTATCTGCACCAACGGGTTGGCGGAGGGGCGTAGCCCTCCGTTTGAGACCAGAACCATCGGCACCTTGTGCCGGGTTGCCACCCGTTCAGCCTCGGCCTTGACCGGGCAGGCATCCCCGTCGATGTAAAGCGTCGTCACGCCTCTTTGACCTTTGGCGCTGACTTTGCCTTTGGCGTCGATTTGCGCACCTTGAATTCGTCCGGAATGGGCATCCGGTTAAAGGCATCCAGCCCCGCGATTTTGTAAGCTTCGGCAAGGGTCGGATAGTTGAACGTGTTCTGCACGAAGTAGTCCACCGTGCCTTTCAGGTTCAGCACCGCCTGCGCAATATGGATCAGCTCGGTTGCCCCTTCGCCAACGATTTGCACACCTAGAACCCGCCGGGTCTTGAGCGAAAATAGCATTTTCAGCATGCCATGCTCCAACCCCATGATGTGCCCGCGTGAGGTTTCGCGGAAACGGGCCACGCCCACTTCGTAGGGAATACCACGCTCCTGCAGTTCTTCCTCGGACATCCCGCAGGTTGAGATTTCGGGGACCGAGTAGATCCCATACGGATACCAGGGGCTTTCCGGCAGGGTTGGAGTCTCCAGCGCATGACAGGCCGCGACCCGCCCTTGTTGCAACGAAGTTGAGGCCAACGACGGATGCCCGATGACGTCTCCGGTGGCATAGATATGCGGCACCGAGGTCTGATAGGTCTTGCGGTCCACGCTGATACGATTGCGATGATCCGTTTCAATGCCAACCGCGTCCAAGTTCAGCGCCGAGGTCGCCCCCATCCGGCCGGCTGCAAACAGCAGCATCTCGGCCCGGACGTGCCGCCCATTGTCCAGCGTGATCTCAACATGGCTACCGGCGTCTTCTATTTTCTCGACGGCTGCCCCCAACCGCAGATCGACGCCATTTTCACGGATTTGATGTGTGAAATCGTGGATCAGTGTCTTGTCGATGAAATCCAGAAACGTCTCGCGCGGTTCGATCAACGTCACCCGGACATCAAGCGCCGAGAACATAGTTGCATATTCAACGCCGATCACGCCCGCACCGATCACGCAGAGCGAACGCGGGATTTCCTCCATCTCAAGGAAATCATCCCCATCGACGACAGTTTTGCCATTGAAAGGCACGTAATCTGGCCGGTAGGTCTTGGTGCCGGTGGCGATCAGGAATTTGGCTGCTGTCAGACGCGTGGATTCGCCTGCATCCGTAGCCACCTCGATCTCGTGTGGCCCCGTGAACGTCGCCAACCCGTTCAGCGTTTCAACATGGTTGCGGTTGAACTGATGCTCCAGCACATCGACCTCATGATCGAGTGTCATGTGCAGCCGTGCTTTCAGATCCTCGGCGCTGATCTGATCCTTGACCCGGTAGGAGCGCCCATAAAAACTGCGCTCGCGCCAGCCTGACAGGTTCAGCACCGTCTCTCGCAAGGTTTTCGATGGGATCGTTCCGGTATGAACAGAGACACCACCAAAACGATCTTTGCGGTCAATCACCAGCACCCGGCGCTGCAATTTGCCTGCCTGAATCGCCGCCGCCCGGCCTGAAGGGCCCGAGCCGATGATGATCAGGTCATAGTCATATTTGCTCATGCCTCAGTCCCCATACAGCGCTTCGGCGTGGAAGGTGATGTGATCCTCCATAAAGGTGGACACGAAATAATAGGAATGGTCATAGCCGGGCTGCAGTCGGTAAGTGGCCTGCTGGCGACGCTCGGCGATTGCCTGCGCCAGTGCCTCCGGGCGCAACAGATCCATAAACTGATCGTTTGCACCGGTGTCGATCAGGACCGGTCCGTCAAAGCCTGTGCTTTTCATCATCGCCGACGCATCATGCTTGGCCCATGCGGTCTCATCATCGCCTAAATACGCGCTGAGTTGCTTGCGACCCCAATCCGCCCCCATGGGGTTCGAGATCGGCGAGAAGGCCGAAACAGACCGGTAACGCCCGGGCAGGTTCATCGCCAGCGTCAATGCGCCATGCCCACCCATCGAATGCCCGGTGATGGCCTGACGATCAGGATCAATCGCAAAGTTCTCGGCCAGAAGGGCCGGCAGCTCTTCGGCAACATAATCCCACATGTTGAAGTGAGGCGTCCAAGGGCTTTGCGTGGCATTGACATAGAACCCTGCGCCTTGGCCAAGGTCATAGTCTTCGTGATCTGCCACGCCTTCGCCGCGTGGTGAAGTGTCGGGGAACACCAGCGCAATGCCCTGTTCGGCCGCCCAACCCTGGGCACCCGCCTTCGTCATGGCATTTTCATGGGTGCAAGTCAGGCCCGACAGATACCACAGAACAGGAACAGGGCCGTCCTTGGCTTCGGCTGGAAGAAACTGGCCAAATGTCATGTCACATTTGCAGGCCGAGGAAGCATGGCGATAAACGCCCTGCACACCACCAAAACAGGCATTTTCCGAAAGGGTTTCCATCAAGCTGATCCTTACGTTGTGTCCGGGCCATGGCTACCGCTCTGCAGCGTCGGCGTAAAGTGCAGCCACCTCTGGAAAGCTCATTTTTCGAAAAGGTGAAGATCAGAATCCGCTGACCCATCCTATCGCCAGCGGGACGGTCAGAATGCTGGCGATGGTAGATAACAGGATGGCAGCAGATGCCCGTTGCGGGGCCACACCGTAGTGCGCGGCCAGCATGTAAACATTGCCTGCAACTGGTAAAGACGCCGCCGCGATTGCGACCATCGCAGGGAATGAGGCAACCGGGATCAGCCAAATCACCATAAGTGCCACGAAAAACGGATGCAGCACCAGTTTGCAAAAACTCAACCAGCCCGCGATCTGGATGCGCTCGGCCGATTTGTCTGCCAGTGACGCCCCGATGGCAAACAGCGCCCCCGGCGTAGCCGCACCGCCCAGAATTGTCAGAAAATCATTAAGCGGGGCTGGTACAGGCACCTCTAACGCAGACCAGATCAATCCGGCGGAGATTGACAAGATCATGGGGTTTCTCAGCAGGCCAATCCCGATCAGGCGCATCGTCCCCAGGCTGAGCCGACCATCGCGGCCACCGTTGATCAGGATCACGATCAATGAGGAAAACACAACCAGATCAACTGTCAGCACCAACATCACTGGACCTATGGCAGCTTCGGAGAATAAAAGCGCAAGCATGGGCAGGCCCAGAAACCCAACATTGCCAATAGCAGCACATTGCGCCTCGACCGCGGCGGTGGGGATGTCCAGCCCTCGGAGATAAGCGATAGCCGTCGCCAGCGCATAGACGCCAGCAGTGCCGATCAGATACCCGATAACCAGCCGACCGTTGAAAATTTCGGCAAAGGGCAGGGTGGCGGCAAACCGGAATAGCATAGCCGACAAAGCAAAGAAAAACACGAACTTGGTTAGATATGCTGTCGCCTCGGGAGGGAAAAACCGGCTGCGTCCGGCCCAGAACCCCAGGCCGATGATTGCGAAAAAGGGGAGAGTGCGCAGAAATATCTCGACCATGGCAACGTGTTAACATGGCTGGTCAGGCTCGCAAGGTTGACGCACGGTCGGCGGTACGATTGAAGCCGTAACGTTGTGCCAAAACCGATATCGGAGTGAAAAGCGTTGAAACTAAACCGAACGGTTTATAGTGTTGCAGGATATCGCAATTCGGAGACATCATGACCCAAGCCGCCACCATCCTGCGTACAGGCCGTAAATTCGACCAGGTGTTACGTGGGGCCCGAGAGGTTTTCATGGCGGATGGGTTTGAAGGCGCAAGCGTCGATGACATCGCGCGTGCGGCGGGTGTTTCGAAGGCAACGCTATACAGCTATTTCCCCGACAAGCGACTGTTGTTCACCGAGGTTGCCCAGACCGAATGCCGCCTGATGTCTGAACGCATCCTTTCGATGATCGATGAGACCAAGCCAGCCCGCGAGGTGCTGACGATAGCAGCCACTCAGCTTACGGCTTTTCTCGTCTCGGACTTCGCGCAGCAAGTCTTTCGCATATGTGTGGCCGAGCGCGACCGATTCCCCGAGCTTGGTAAAGCGTTTTATGAAGCAGGACCGAAGAACGGCCAACGCCAGATGGCCGAATATCTGACCAAGGCAGTTGGCAAAGGTGAGTTGGCGGTTGAAGACGTCAACATCGCGGCCGAGCAGTTTTCTGAACTGTGCAAAGTCCGACTATGGGGCCGCGCGGCTTTCGGTATCCAAAATCGATTTGACCAGAACGAGATAGACGAGGTTGCATTACAGGCCGTCGACATGTTTATGGCCCGCTACGGCGTTTGAACTGCGTAAGTTCGCCAGCGATCAATCACATTGATGGTAAGAAGTCGTGTTGGTGCGGGTGGAGGGCATTGAACAGCCCTTCCTACATGTTCTTTTGTATTCCGGCATGTCTGCTCAGTTCTGGAAATCTCAATAAACATTAACATTTATCGTTCCGGGTTGTTCCGGAGCGCTCCGTGATATACAAGATATAGAAGTGGGACTGGAAGTTGGACCAGTAGGAAAACCTATACAGCCATGCGCCAAACAAACAAGCTGAGCGGAGCCAAGGTCAGAACCGCCGATGCCGGTAAGTATGGCGATGGTGGCGGGCTGTGGCTGCATAAGCGGGACACCAAACAAGGTAAGTGGGTGCTGCTGGTCACCGTACACGGTCGCCGCAGGGAAATGGGCTTAGGTGCCTATCCGGGTGTGTCGCTGAAAGAGGCGCGCGAAGAAGCTGAGAAATGGCGCGCAGTCGTTCGCAAGAACCTGGACCCGATAAAAGAGCGAGAGCGGGAGCGTAGACAGGCAGAGCGGAATATGAACCTGCTCAAAGACATTGCCATTGATGCGTTTGAATCCCGCAAGGCAGAGCTAAAGGGTGATGGTAGGGCAGGACGGTGGTACTCGCCTTTAGAACTGCATGTGCTTCCGAAGCTTGGAAAGGTCCCAGTCGCTGACATAGACCAAATTGATATTCGGGATACGCTGGCCCCGATTTGGCACGAGAAGGCCGAAACCGCCAGCAAGGCAATGGATCGCCTGGGCATCTGTCTAAAGCATGCCGCCGCCCTTGGTCTAAACGTGGATCTGCAGGCCACAATGAAAGCCCGAGCGCTATTAGGAAAGCAACGTCATAAACCCAAGAACATCCCGGCACTACCTTGGTCAGAAGTTCCAAGCTTCTATGCCAGTCTGAACGGCGGCACGACGACACACCTCGCTCTGCGTCTGTTGATTCTGACGGCGGTCCGCTCTGGGCCAGTGCGTAAAGCGTACGAGGGTCAGTTTGAAGGCGATGTTTGGACGATCCCCGCTGAAATCATAAAGGGGCGCAGGGATGCCACCGAGGATTTCCGAGTCCCGTTATCAGATGCTGCGCTGGATGTTATTGAAGCAGCTAAGAAGCAAGCGCGCGACGGCTTCCTATTTCCGAGTGTCCGCAAGGGTGTCATCTCGGACGCAACAATGTCTCGCCTGATGGAGCGCAGGGAAATGGAGGCGCGGCCCCATGGGTTCAGATCCAGTTTCCGAGATTGGATCGCTGAAACCACAAACACCCCACATGAAGTCGCGGAAACGTGTCTGGGTCATGTTGTCGGCGGAACTGTTGAACGCGCATACAGGCGCACGGATCATTTGGATCAGCGTCGAATACTCATGCAGCGCTGGTCAGATTTCGTGACAGCAAAACAAGCACACATCGGGAGGATTGGGTGATGTCTTCGAGTGATGAGCTTTATCCTCCTCTTGAAGGGGACGGCAATGAACCGTTTCGCGATATTGGTAAGTTTGTTGGATGTGACGAATGGGCTGTGATGGACGCCTTCAGAGGATTGCGTCTTCCTGAATGGTCGACGCCGGAACATCAGCGAGCTTTGAAAAACGCTGCTGGCAATCTGAACGAAGCCGTTAGGCACGCTAAGAACCTGGCAAGGTCATTGAATCGCCTATCAAAAAATGAACTGGAGCTTCTAATCCAGGCTGGAACTATCACACCGCAGCAGATTGAGTTTCTGATTCGCACAATGCAGCAAGACGCCGACCAGATAGGCGGCTGGAGAGACGAACTGCCATCCTCAACAAGTAGAAATCATGCTGCTTACATCGTTTCCGAAGGTGTAAGACGGCTCTTTCGGCGGTTGAGAAAAGAAATTTCGTACGGACAATCCGCCGAAGGCGGCGCGCCATCAGGCGAGTTTTGTAAGACTGTCGATTTTGCAATTGGCGCTTTCGGAATCGTGGCGAGTTGGAGAGGCCCCGCAAAGGAAGCCTGGGAGAAGCATCTCGCTATCGAGAACCGTTACCGGTTGTTGAAAATGAAAAAGCATATATCGGATGGAGCGTGTTGAAGTGAAAGAAGGTGGCCAAGCCATTGTTGGTGACGTTCACCACGGGGGGCGGGCTGATGATAAAAAGTGACTCCAACCCCATGCACAAGGCTCACGCGGCCCCACGATGCACGGCGAAGTCAAAACGCACCGGACTTCCTTGCAAAAACCCTGCGGTAAAAGACTGGACGGTTTGCCGGATGCATGGCGCAGGCGGTGGTCACGGTCCTGGAAAAGCAAACCCGGCATACAAGCACGGTTTGCGCACCAGAGAGGCTCAGGAGATGAGGAAAGACATCAACGAGCATGTGCGTCTGGCTCGCGCTTTGGAGCGGCTTCTAGCTGGTGGTGGTTAGAACTCAGGATTCCTTTTCGGCGTAATCTGTTTTCCTAGTTTGACAGGTACTGGGAAATATTAGCTATGACAGCAACAACCACTGCCAAGCTAGCTAACCAGTACCACATTGCCGATGCAGTTTGCGTGTGGCCTGCCAAATCACCCTTTTCTCGCGTCGTGCTTCTCAACCAAACGAACCAGCCTTTCAATTTTGGGTCTGCCAGTTCCTTGTACAATTCTATTGAATACTCGCCGGTCAAATTTATCGACCTGGAGAATGTCTTCAACCTGTGGAGTGTAAAAACACAAGCTATGACTGGGACCCACCAAACGAAGTAGTTTACAAATTTAAAAGCACCTGAGTGTGGGTACATCGCAGCAAAGGCCCAAATCGCGAGGACTGCAGTGAGCGCGTTTCGCTCAAAGCTTGCTCTCTGATCCTGCCACCGACCTACTTCGACCCGAAGGTCAAACAATTCTTTTTCGTGGAAGTTCTTTGTCCTCTCATCCATGGTCGACCCTTTCAACAATTTCTTTGAGACATACTCACTCTAATGCAAGAATCTTAGAAAGAACGCCCATCCTGCCATCGTGAGCGTTTCAGATTTGGTAGAAACCACGATTTTAGTCACATTGAAGGCGGGCTGGTGCTGAGTTCATGCGCCGTTTCGATCAGGCTGGCAACCTTCTAGGCAAAGGCGTTGGGGCCACCGTGACTCTGCGCTGGGATGTCAAATGAATTTGATGGGAAGCACAAAATGAGCGTTCGCAAAAGACTAGAAAAGCTTGAGCAAGTATCTGCAAAAGGCCCAATCTTCGTTTTGCCTGATATAGAGTTTTACTCCCGAGATGGGCGACTGGTGCATAGCGTCTCGAGTTTTTGTCGTGCACCTGATGATTTCTCGGAAAGGCTGGAACCTGACATTTTCTTTGCCACAGCCAAAATCGATGGGTTGGAAGACATCAAGGTCGAGCGACTTGATGACGAAGAGTTTAGAGACTTCAGCCATCGGATTGATGATGCGTGCCAGACGGTGCTCAGCACTGAAAACAAAAGTCGGTTTTTGCCCGCTGTTGGTTGGCAATTTGCTTGGCACTGAACAATGTGGGGTCTAGGAAATGTGGAAAGCCACCAATGAGCACGTTCGAATGATGCGTTCAATGGAACGGTTTGTCGAAAACGAAAGTTAGTGAATCGCTTATTACGTTGTTCGCCAATCCTCATCACAACGCTACCGACAGGGTGCGGCTAGAACCATCACCCAGGTACGATCCGCAGCCTCGTACAGCGCAAACTCCTTGGCCTTGCGTGACAGCATATTGGCACGATGCCCCCGTGACTGCGCCCAAGCCGACATCACAGCGTCCAGACCATTTTGACCTTTGGCAATGTTCTCAGCAACGAAACACCAATCATAGCCTGCCTTGCGCACCCGCTTACCCACGTCAGAGCCGCTAGAACCGGTATGCGAAAAGAGCCCCTTCTTCACCATGTCTTCAGCATGAGACTTGGCGGCTTTCTCCAACTTCCGACTATAGACTAACCCTTGAAGACCTTGGCTTTTTCGAAACGTGTTCAGTTCGTCAGTCGCAGTGGGATTTGCAGCGAGTGGCGCGGGCAAAAGAAACACCAGAATTAACAACAAACGCGTCAGCATTTTTCCACCAGGTTTTGCCTAGAATGGTTCACACGGATTCATTGATAGCATGTTGAATTCCCACCGGTCTTGATGAACCAACAATATCGCACCAAGGATTCTATTTGCATAGACAATAGCTTCGCTGGTTGGAGGTACGACGCGCCAAACTCGTACCCCCTCATCGAAATCGCTAATCCCATCACGACGCGCCGCGCCTGCTTGGTATCGGTGCAGCGTGTTTGAATTGTGTCTGAGATAAGAAAATAAGGGGTCTACGGGAATCCCCCAATTTCGGACAAGGCGCTAACGGGGTAGATTGGGTTCAACGGAACAACACTACCACTCCGGATACCCCCTCAAGAGAGAGGGGCTGGCTAAGACCCCCAAATCCAGCCCCTCACCACCTTCACTCTCAATCATTTGTGAGACGGTGGGTTCTTCCCCTTCTCCCGAACCGGGAGGCCCGCACAGTATAGCACAAAAAACCCGTCATATTCAGCCCGCGATAAATGGGGGGTGTTCGGCAGGCCTATTGTCAGCAAATTTCGAGTTCTGCACTAACACATCGACTTGGTCGGATGTCGGCTATTAGCCCACTACTAACGTCTCGGTGAATTTGCGAGCACGGTAGATACGGTGCGCGTCTTTCTACTTCTTGTAATCACGATTGCGCCCAACACTAAGGCACATGCCAAAGCTTGAAGCAAAGAGATGGCTTCTCCAAAGGCAAGAAATCCCACGGCAAACATCGTAGGTAACTCGATGCTCCCGACTACTGCGGTTTGGGAAGCTCCGATGACAGGTGAGCAAATCGTGTAAATTAGCTGGGGCACGAACGCGGTGACTAGTCCAATACCAGCTATGAGAAGCCAATCAGATTGCTCACGCGGGAGAAGCTCTCCAACGTCAGCACCGAGAATGAGCGGAGCGAGGCCAAGAACAGACCCTAGAGAAACTGACGCTATGCGCGCTAATGGCGCAATCCGTGACAACCTGTGCACCAGGACGCAAATTCCGAAGCCAAACCCGAATGGAGCGGCAAGTGATATAAGCAGCGTTGGTACATGCTCTGTAGGGACTGACGCGGGCGAACCAGCAATGACAGCCGCGACCACAATCAGAGCAGCGGCCAACATGGCGCGTCGCGTGGGTGCATCGCCAAACACAGCCCAGGCAATGACTAGGGTGAACACCGGATAGGTCATGTATAGCACACCCACTGTCGATGCGGGCAACTTCTCCAGCGCCGTCACATATCCGATCCAACCAAGTCCCATTATGGCTCCGGCTGACAGGCCCCAAGTTATCTCTCGCCATGCTTTTCGGTGCAGGATGAGAACAGGAAGCAGAAGGAATGCCGCAACAACATAGCGATAAAATGCGACAGCATAAGGCGCGACGCCCTGTTCAGTCAGGTTACGGCTAAAATAGGGAACCAGTCCGAAACAGATTGAAGCAAAAAGGACACCAATAACCGCAAGTGCGTTAGGGATCGACGGTCGAATTCGCGCAGATGTCGTTGCCATAATCTGGAGCTATCACGCATTTGATAATTCGTCTTTAGATATTCGACGAGCCACAGCTTTGTCCTGCTTTGCAGCCTTAGCTCCGCTCCCGTCTTGCTGACTTCGAATGTCTGCTACGAGCCCCTAACGCCCCTTTTCCCGCCGACGACCTTCATCTGCCAAAATGTTGACGACTAACAATAGCGCTACAAATGCGGCGCAGGCCAATAAACCGAGAACCTTGCTCCAAGTGAAGAGAAAGACTGAGACAAGCATCGTGAGCATTGCAGCCGTGAAGACAATCAATGAACTGATTACAAGTCTTAAGGTGGTCTTTGTGGCAAATTCCCAAATCCGTGAATTTTCGATGCTGAGACGAACTTGAAGATATCGGTGCAACAAAAGCTTCATCATATGACTGTGATATCCCTGCGACATTTATTCAAGGCAAAGCGGCTCGTTTGGTTTATTCGTCGGTTGTCCGTTTAGTCCGCACAATTGCCGCCAGTCTCGTCGCCAACCATCAAAAAGTTCACCAAACGTTCCCCCTGTTTTGCTAAGCTCACCGAATGTGCGGACGACTCGGCAGACCCGAAATGACGTGGGCGGAGCTTTATGCTCTGCAGAACTGGATCGTGAACGGCGTTCCTAACCCAACTGAGCGCGATCCAAACGCCAAAGACCTGTCAATGAGCTGGAACGTCAAGCCAACTCAGATGTTGGATTTGGCGTTCATCCATGAAGAGCGACTGATTAGCTCCACGGCCCGCTGGTGGCTTGTACCGCACTGGTTCAAGGAAGACGTGAAACAGTGGAAGCCAACCACTTTCAACGCGAAGATTGAAACAGCGCATAAGCTAGGTTCATTCCGGGTCGCCTGGAAGAGCAGCAGATGCATTATCCCGGCCAGTTTCTACTATGAATGGACAGGCCCAAAGGGGGCCAAACAGCCTTGGGTTATCAAGACAGATACCAATGACCCCTGCATGTATTTCGCAGGCCTCTACTCGCGCCTCTCGTCTGGTCTGAACACCTGCACAATTCTCACTCGCCCTGCGTTGCATCAAATCGAACACATACATGCACGGTCACCGGTAATTCTAACGAACGAGAACCTTGTGCCGTGGATGTCAGGCGAGATTGACCACGACGAAGCGCAGAACTTGGGCACGGAATGGGATGGGCGTATGCGTTATCACAAGGTCGCACCGATTGGCCGCGATGATGACGGGCCGGAGTTAATCGACGTTATCGAGGCGTAATGGTCACGCGCAGCAGATCACCAAAGAAAGCAGCGGATGAGAAGTACTTCCCAATCAGAGTGCGGGTTCAAGTTCCCGAAGAAGGGTTCGGCTACAAGCTTAGTGAGATACATTGCTGGCTAAGTACTCATGCCGGACGGGGACGCTGGGGTTGGAATGCTGACAACGTGCTTTCTCGCGGCGCTCGGGATGCGGTGTCATTCTATATGCTGGACGAGCAATTGATTGCGCCGCTCATTGAGGCATTCGAACTGGAGCTTGCACAAAGTGAAGCGGACCTGTGCGGCAGCGGCTCATTCAAACTCATCGCTAAAACAAACTCGGAATGGTGTTCGTAACCGCGTTTGTTCCCCTCCCGTTCTTGAATCATTTGGGGTAATATGATACCATATCGCATATGATCATGGACGGACAAAAGGCGATGTTTGACCCAGTACTTAGCGGGATATTTGCCGCAAGCATGCAGAGGGCAAAGGAGGAACGAGAGGTTTACCGCTGGCTGGGCGGTGAACGCCAAGAACCCCTGACCACTGAGTTGAAATCGCGCTTTGTTTGCATGGTGGATGAAGAATTCGGCGTATACGCCGCCGCCAAAGCCATGGACCAAGTAGCGACCAATTACATGCCGCAGGTGATTCAATGAGCAGGTTAGACCACTCGATTATTTTGGCGGGCCGACAGCCCAATATCGTCAACGCATTTGCGCAGGGGCAGCAAGCCCGTGCCAGAGCCGACGAATACGACAAGCGAAACGCACTAAGCCGCGTGTTTCAGACGCAGGGAATGAACATCCTTGCGGGTGATCCTGAGGCGCTTGGAGCCGTTGCCCAATACGATCCGGGCTTGGCCGTGGAAATTCGGGGCCATCATCAGGTTCAGACGCAGCGCGCGCAAAAGATGGACTATGACAGGCGTGAAATGGAGATGATCCTTCAAGAGCGCATGGCGAAAATGGAGTCTGCTGAAGTTGAGCGTGAACTTGCAGGCCTTCGTCAGGGCGTCGCTCAAGCCACGTTCCTTTACGAACAGGGTGACTTGAATGGTGTAAACCAGATCCTGCAACGCGCAGAATAGACGGTGTGGCGAAAGAGCTGAGCGACGGAATACCTGCCGACCAGTTGGACGCCTCACAGGCTGTAACCGCCCGCTTGCAATCAATGAGCGAAGCCGAGAGAGCCGCTGCACAGGCCATGTACAAGGCCGCAGACGATGCCGGAGTATCAGTGCGCGGAAACGTGGCTAAGGGCGTCGTACAGCGCGTACAGAGCCGCCTTGCTGACGAAGAGATAGACCTCACCAGTGATATCTACTCAAACGCCCGTGCCTACATGACACGCCTGCAGAAACGCGGCGAAGGTGATAGCGGTGTATCACTGCGGCTGATTGAGACCTTCCGTAGGGATTTAATTGCCTCTCTTGCCAAAGCAAAGCCTGAAGACAAACGCGCCCTGTCTATCATCAAGAACGAATACGACTCCTGGGTTGATGATGTGGTAACGGCCAAGCTGTTTGATGGCGACGAATCCGGGTTCGGGGATCTGAGGGAAGCCCGCAGGCTCTGGGCGCAGTATTCCGCTAAGTATCGAGGCGCTGACAAGGGTTCACGGTTTCTGCAGGACATGATTGACGCAGATGCCAGCCCGGATCAGGTCATGCGCTGGATGTTTGGGGCCTCTAAGCTGGGTAGTGGAAAAATGAATGCCCCGCTGGCGGCAAAGCTCAAACATACGTTGGGGCAGAGCTCCGAAGAGTGGAGTCTTGTTCGACAAGCTGCATTCCGTCAGTTGACTCAGAAACCCGGCACCGAGACACCCGGAGCGGCAGGCCCTATTCCTTGGGGTCCGCAAAAGGTGTCGGAGAACATCCGCGCCTTCTTCAATAGCCCTCAGACAAAGCCACTGGCTAACTTGTTGTTCACTCCGAAAGAACGTGGCCAGATGATCCGGCTATCAACGTCCCTGAATCGGTTGGTCCCACCCAAGGGTGCTGTGAACCACTCAGGCACGGGGTACGAGAACGCCCGAATGGCAAAGAAGATGTGGGAGGGCGCGCTAACCCTTATCGGTTACAAGGCCGGTGGTCCTGCTGGTGCAGTTGCCGGTCGCGCCGCAGCTAAGGGTACCGAGAAAGGCGCTGGTTGGCTGCAAGCGGCTAAGATTGGTCAGAAGGTCAAGGGCGAAAAACCAATCGGGCCGGTTGCGGCTGGTGCAATCCCCGGTGCAAGCGCGGGTGGCTTCGCAACCGATATAGCTACCAGCCTATTGTACCCATACCTGCAAGAATGAGGCCGCCACCAACGAATGCCACCAGAGCACCCATCATTACCGCCATATTACCGTCGCCCCGGTTCCAATGGGCAACGGCATTCTTGGCACAGAACACCACGCAGTAGGCTATCAATATGCCTGCTGCCACTTCCAGAGCTAACGGGGGATCGGCTGGGTTCATACCAACAACCTAGTCACCCCGGCACACAACGTCCAGACAGGGGGCACTGCAATGGCGGGTTCGAGTTTTGCGAGGCCCTAAAGACACGAGTATCGCGACCAATACGCGCCCGCCCGCGCGTCATGGAGTTAAATACGATTACCCAGCAATATCAAAGGTAGTTCCCGGATAAGGTACACACATGACTGACCGCGATAACTCAACAATCTGGATTGAGGAACTGAACCCGCCTCACGTGCGGCTCAGCTTCACCCACTTCCCATGGCAGAATGCACAGCGGATAGCACAGCGCGCCCAAAAGCTGGCGCAGAACTATTCAAAGGGCTGGCACTGCGCATACTGTGGCAACCTCATGCCGGAATGGAAACGGGTGGACGCCAGGTATTGCAAAGAAGGCTGTCGCAAGATGGCCG
The DNA here is from genome assembly GCF_056537585.1 of Ruegeria sp. C9. Lineage (NCBI taxonomy): Bacteria > Pseudomonadati > Pseudomonadota > Alphaproteobacteria > Rhodobacterales > Roseobacteraceae > Ruegeria > Ruegeria sp. C9. The sequence goes on along the minus strand of NZ_JBQFRU010000001.1, from coordinate 326,901 downwards.
CACGGAAGCGAAGGTCTAAACCGATTTAGTTCAATACCATGCCGCGAATAATTGCAGCGACACTATCAGTACTAATGCCGTTGCCAGAGCTTTTATAAATAGCTTCTCAAGGGGTGATGCCTCGCGTCCTGGTAGCTCTCCAATGCTTTCTATCTCTTCCTTCGCATCGTCCGATATTTCATGTCCATACAACGTGAAGGCGGCATGATATATTTTTTGTGCCGCTATAGTTAATCCGAATATAGCCAAAGAGCTTGCAAGCGAAAGAAAGATGCCGTTTCCAGAAGCCGCAACTAGCAAAAAAAATGACAATAATGAAATCACTATGAATTGCGTGATCGAAAACACAACTGCAGTTGTCATATCGGTTGAAACTAAGAAGAGGCCGAAATGGTAGATTGCGAATGCAATCAATACTAACCACCACACGGATACCGGTGTCAGAAAAAGGTACGAAAACGCCGTATAAAACGCCCATACCAAAAGCACTAGCTCCAGTAAGGCCAAGAGCGATTGATGCCTTGGATTGCCAACAAAGCTCAATCGGAGCAAGGCGCTAGCGCAGATGGACGCAAGGGCCAAATCGAAAGTTAAGAATGCGATGTAGCCATTCAATGTCATTGGTCGCAGTTCCCGACGCAGGCCGCTCTCCGGCGCTAAGAGCGCTATCCCTGCAACGCTGGCTCTGGCGTGATTAGTTGTTCATACCGCTCAACAGCAGCCAGATATTCTACGAGTTGCTTGCCTTCCTTGGTATCCGGTTCAGATCCCCACAGGTACTCAATTTCCCGCAGGGCGGCGCGGTATTCAGTCGGGGTGCGTACAGTGGTCATGGAAACACCTCAGAGCTTAAATCAATGTCCAGTGGCATACCTGAAATTGCGCGATTCTGATAGGTAGTCACCGTCGCAGAATTGCACCCGCTGTTACAAAAGCTTCACTAGATACCAAAGAGAACTATCCAAACCCCGTAGAATGCGGGTCCAACTACTGCGCCAAGGAATACAAGCCCGACAATCACATATCTCGACCAAGATGGTTGTTTGTCAGAGTCAATGATTACATTCATCAACGCCCAACAGACACCTGCAAGCAGCGAAGTTGAGGCAGCAATAACGCAATACAGTTCAAGGATCGTTAGTTCAGATATGGTCATTTATTAAGAATGCATCCCTACAGAAACAACTTGACCAAACTGAGTTAAACCCAACAAAAACACTCCGTTCATTCTAGGTTAACTTGCATTCGAACCGTCGTGCTCCTGGCTGGTTCTACCATAGGGCTAATTGTGCGTGTTGGATGACGAAGGCTTTGCAACAAAGTCATACGAGGGCGAGGATTGTTAACTGAATGTTAACGGTTTGTTTTTCACACATTAAACTGGGTTGTTGCAACTTGGCGCAGTCGCTGGTTCGAGGACACGGCGGCACACCTCAGACGTGTGAAAACGAGAGACAGTGTAACAAACCAAGTACTGAACGGCTCGGTTGCTGTGGCAGTGAAACTCATTGGTTTCAATGTGACCGTTAACCTCATCTGATGGTCATAGTACTGCTGTCGTGGCGAAACAGTCTCTTAACCTTCACTCTCACTGAAACAGCCGTGGTACATAACGCCCGGTTAAGCTCGGTGGGGCTGGCGCTACCCCCCGGCCAGCCCCACCAACCGACCAAATTTACACGAACATGGAATCTCCTGTGGCGAAGCCCGAAAACAGCACACCAAGTAAATTCTTCAGGTTATCTGATTGTTAACCGCGTATTAACAGCGCGTTCTCTGTCCATTCAACAATGCTCTGCATACTAAAGGTGAACCTCCTTTGGCACATCACTGTCAAAACTATTCATTTATTGAGGCTTGAGAATCCAATGTTGAACCTAATCCTAACACTCTCCACAGCATCAATGGGGATTATGTTAGGGTTTCTGGCAAGCATTGTTTTTGTGTAATTACGTGTCGCACAACTCAAAATCCAAACACTCCACGACAGACAGCGCGATTGCGAATGCGTTTAAACTGCACAGAACATGGTCAGATTATGATGCCGCGATGTGGGCAGCATGCGCACTTTTTGCGCTACACAATGACAAATCAGAGACGCAGAGAGCGTACGCACACATTTGGGCCAGCAAGGTGAAATCAAATAGTTCAGAAAGAAATTGCACCGGTCAGACGTGAAATGGGCGGCCAGCGCCGCCCACAAAGAAGTTCGATTCCGGTTGTGTTACCGTCCTTCGAACCTATCAAGCGCCGAAGGATAGTTTCTGTCGTTCCTCGAGCCGCCGTTTGTGCTCTTTGACGAACTGGTGCCGCCTGAGAAACTCCCGGCATTTGTCGTATCGGCACCGTTGCCCCAGCCGTTATCGCCCTTCTTGGTTTCAGACGGCGGCTCAGGGTCATCAGTTTCTTCGACAGCTAATACAGGTGCGGAAAAAGCTAACGACGCCGCTAAGAAACTGATGATAGTAAGTTTGGAATTTTTCATAATGTTTCCCCCAAAATGGTTCATACTAAGGTGGTCGAAATTGGGACCACCGAACCTATGCTACCCGAACGAGATTGAACCAATTGAGAATGCGCCGTTCACCTAGGATTAACACTCTTCGACATTCAATATTGAATGACACCTGAGGTGCGTGGTTTCATCTCTTTGCCGTAGAAAGAGGATCTCGTGTCTTGAGCTTCTCGGCCCAGATTTCAGCATATTCCTGCAAAAGCACCGAGCGCCTGTCGTAAAGCACCATGAGTTGACTGCCTGCCCACATTGCCATGCTCTTTTCCAGGTCGTTGGCAGCCAGCTCGTACGCGTGGACAATTGCTGATTGGGCGGTTGCGGGGATAAACTTCATCTGGAACACACCTTGTTACTCATTCACTGCACTAAAACACCGTAACTGCCCGGAGTAAGTGAAATTGGGCACTCAAGAGACGTTATAGCGGCAAAACTATAAATTACGCCTGCGCCGGTTAGCTGGTTTAGCGGTTATTGTGAGGTCAGGTCTAAATCTGAGTTTTTTATCGGCTTTTACCTAGGGCACGTTCCAAGGCAGCCTCAATAACGTAACAGAGCTTTATCTTTTCTCCATAAGGTTGCATTCTTCTAATTGAACTATTGATTGGGTTGTATATCGAGGGATAGCGCTTTGGCTTTCATTACGATTCTTGAAATTGACAATGATCCATTAAGCTTCACAGACGTCACCGTGCTTAACTCTTATCAGGTAGAGATTATTGATGATGATGATGCGCTTGAAGATCCTGATGCAGATGGAAGCCAGCAACTCGACGTCTCGGGGGTACCTAGTTTCTTAGGTGACTCTACCAACTTTCAAACGTTTGAAACCTATAGCGGTGACATAGGTGGGCAGCCTGTAACATTCACACTGGTTCAGTTTTCCAACCCCCAGTACATCATTGTTACTTCTGGCGATGTGGATGTCGGTGACACGATAGAAAACACTAACAACAGCATTGTTACTGCACCTCCTTCAGATTACGACACTTTGCCCTCCTTTGTATGCTTCACACTTGGGTCGATGGTTTTGACACCTCTGGGCTCACAACCAATTGAGACCTTGCAACCCGGCGACCTAGTGACAGTTTTCGATGGGACAGCAAAGCCTGTTCGCTGGATCGGCAAACGACGCCTCACCGTTGGCGATTTACAGCAAAGTCCGCATCTCTGTCCGGTTCGCTTTCGTGCAGGTAGCTTCTCAAGCAAATGCCCGACACGGGATCTGACGGTTTCGCCACAACATCGAATTGCTGTTACCTCGCCAGACATGCAGCTGTGTTTCGGCGAAAGCTTGATGCTAGCGCCTGCCAAGGGCTTACTGGATGGTGAAATGGTTTTCCAACTCTCACCCGAGCAAGAAGTTCATTATATCCACGTTCTCTTTGACCAACATGAGCTAATTTGTGTTGAAGGCGTATGGTCCGAGTCCTTTTTCCCCGGCGATACTTCTCTAGACGCGATGGATCGCGCAACGCTGCGCGAGGTTTTCGAACTATTTCCCGAGCTGCGTCAGAGAAGAGAACGATTTGCCGAAACCGTCCTGCCCACACTGAAACCCTATGAGGCAGTCTTACTGCGCGAAGGTCTCTATTCGCCCAGTGAGATGGCCTACTCTGTCAGACCTGAGAACAGGGGTCACCAGTTTGATCTATGAATACCAGCAAAAAAATGTTTCTGAACAGCGTGTGCTAGTTAGAATCCTGGTCGTTCAGTACTTGCTTTGAAATTGGTTTATCCAACCAAGCCAGGAAGTCGTCAAAGAACTCCAAGTGTTCTTTTCATCAGTCACCTTTATTGACCAAAACCACTCCGACCCCGTTAGCCGTATCACCTGCATCCAGGAATTGGATGCCTTGGGATTCATACCATGCTTTAAGCACAGCAATTGTAGCGGTATTTGGTCCACGCACGCTTTGAGGCGTCTGTGCTTCGGTTCGTGAAACCGTATTCGGTGTCACCCCAGTTTGGGTTGCCACTTCCCTAACACCTACCTTTAGAATTGCCCTTGCTGCCCTTGCCTGTGCTGGCGTCATTATCGATACCCTGTATCTTTTTGGTTGCCTTGTATTGACAAATACCCTGTCCGTTAATAGATACAGTGTATCGTTTTTAGGGGCAACATCGGCCCACCTATTTCGTCAGGAGGAAACACAATGACTGAACAACGCGTTCGCGCGAACGGGGAAAGTGTGTCCGGGCCAATCTTCGACGTTCCTTCGTCGCCTGACACCTATGACAAGGCGCTGAAGATACTGGCCCTGGCCCGTACCGGCGTCGCGGCCTCCGACAGCGCAATGAACATTGACCTCACAGTCAGGGGATATGGAGAACTTCTCGAAGTGATTGGGCAACTCGCCTCCGACATCCTCGACATGCAGCCCGGCTTTGAGCCGCCAAAACCAGGAGAAATGCAATGAACGCTGAGACCAAATCGACTGAACTGGACGTAAACCCAGACATCTTTGTCACAGACTTTTCTGACTTGATTACCTGCCAGCAGCGCGTAACCGCCTTCTGCCGATGGTTCGACCTGCCGGACCCTGGTCTGAGTTTCGATGAGGATGGCGATATTCTCGTGGATGATGTCTTTCTGCAGTGGTGCAAAGAAGAAGGCATTTCTATCGACTGGCTGGCGTGCGGCGATCCGAAAGGCATGGCTGCAGAGTTCCGCAAGTCTTTAAAGAATGAGCATAAGTTCGCAGTGAATCTGAAGAAGCTCAACGACCAAGAAATTCGAGCAATCGAGATTGGTATGAAGGCCTACATCGAGGGTTTGGCTCCGATGGAGCAGACAATCAAGGCTGCAAAACAGGCATTGAAGGAAGTCAAAGAAGAAGCCGCGTAACCGGCACAAATTAAGGGCGCGGTATTCTCTGCGCCCATTTTCTTTGTGAGAATTGATATGAGCTTTTACACCGTCAACCGGCACTGGTCGGATCAGTTCCTGCCTGAGATAAAGAGCATTATCGGCAGCCATATCCTACAGGCCGCGCCAGATCCGCTGGACCACTTTCAGGCCACTGACCTGTTGATGCTAGACGCTAAGGACATGCGGATAGCGGCCAGGGTAAGGCGTCACGGTTATGCCACCAGATATCCGCACCAATTCACCATCAGGGCCAAGTTACCAACCGGGGCTGAAACGGAGCTGTCCAAGATAGTGAACGGCCAAGGAGATTGGATGTTCTACGGTCACGCGGGGCCTGATGGGCAGACTATTCTGAATTGGTGGTTGATAGACCTGCGGGCGTTTAGGGCGGCACTAATACGACACAGGACAGCAGGAGCGTTCCTGCACATGGGCGACAAGCGCAATGCGGATGGAACGTGCTTTAAGTGGTTCGACATCCGGTCGTTTCCCAAGGAACCGCCGTTGGTGGTGGCGCGGGGGTGATATGTTGCCGACGCCAAGCGGAAGCCGCCCCTCGAACCGGTCGGTTTCTTTGCGCATGTCCGCAATGAGCCCAAAGCGGACACATACGCATATTGAATTTCTTGGCCGTTTCTACGGAAACCACTACCCATTGGGTGCATGATCACCAGCGCGATCGTCGCTTGGATGCTCCACTTGGCCTGAAGACTAGCCAACGAGAAATGCGGCGTGACGACAAAGCAAAACAATCAACATCAATCTGGATCAATTTATGCAGTTCAGGATTTCATCACACAGGCAAGATATTGTGGTTTACCCTGAACAAGTTGGTGGGGTCGTACGTGCCCTTGATCTTAGAAAGCTTCTCACCGTTGTCACCATATGCACCTGCCATGTGGTCCGCTTCGTCTTCGGGCATAAAGTTGACATACGCACTTCCGGTCGCATGCGGTTGCATCTGGTCGTAAAGATCTCGCGCCCAAGAAATACAATCGGCATCCTTGCTGGAATCCTCCCAACGCGTGTGAACATTCATGATGAAGTGAGCAGATCTTTGGGGGTAAGCGGTTGAACCGGCCTCGACGCGCGCCATTGCTCCGCCCACATGGGCAATAAAAACTTCACACGCCGGGTCAGGAAGGCTGGAAATCGCTTCCAAGAGTCCTGAGATTGCATCCGAAGAAAGCGCTTCGAAATCATGGCTCTTCCAGTAATTTCTGGCGCCTGGCGTCAACAAAGGATCAAATGCGGCCTGCCAGTCTACGAATTTGTGGGGAGATATCACATCGGCGATTGGGTCACCTAGCGCGCGTAATGCTGCCATAGCTTTTTCACCTTCCTCCATCGGCCCGCTATAGCAGGCTGCAAAGACCAGCACCTCTCGCCCATGCCACTCAGCTGGCAGAAACGGTAGAGGAGGCGCTTTCCGCATCACGCTCCAGACGGTCAGCTCATCCGGGGAATTGTCTGCAATCGTAGCAAATTCAGCGAGGAGCTCTGGCGCATTTTCTATCGGATGAACTATGAGGCCGGACAGGACATCGGGTCCTAGCTCATGCAGTTGGAATTCAAATGAGGTTACGACACCGAAGTTTCCACCCCCACCGCGGATAGCCCAGAAAAGTTCAGGGTGACTTGCAGGGGATGCAGTTACAATAGCTCCGTCCGCAGTCACGACTTCCGCTGAGAGCAGGTTGTCGATCGTCATGCCAAATTTCCGAGTGGTCCATCCAAAGCCGCCGCCAAGGGTGAGGCCCGCGATGCCCGTGGTTGAGTTGATGCCAACGGGAACGGCAAGCCCATGGGCCTGAGTTTCGCGATCCACATCTCCAAGCAGTGCTCCCGGCGCAACCCGAGCGGTCTTGTTGACAGGGTCGACGTGAACAGATCGCATCTGGGACAGATCGAGCATCACAGTTTCATCTGCGACAGCGTGCCCAGCAATCTGATGCCCACCTGACCGAACTGACATAACGAGGTCGGTCTCTCGCACGAAATTCACTGCCTTCTGCACATCGCTTGCCCCCAGAGCGCGGATCACGAAACCTGGGTAACGTTCGAACATGCTGTTCCACGTTGTTCTTGCGTCTTCGTATTCCGGGGTGCCTTTCTGGTAGACCCCGCCGCGAAGTGATGCATCAAGAGCGTCCAAGGTGTCTTGATGCACAATAGCTGTACTTCCGTCGAGTGTTTTCAGGTCAAACATGCGTAAGCCTCCCAATAGTCAGGTCAGACTTCTTGCAGGGCTGCCTCAGCTAATTGTTAATTCCGTCGCGTTGTCTCGCGAAGTCGTTTCATTGAGTTGGGTAAAATTGGCTGCTGGTCAGGCGAATATTGCCGGATCAATCCGATCCACGGGTGTTATGACATCGGCAGGAATATTCAGGCGCTCAGCCGCCTTCCTGAGGCTCTCCTCATCAGGGGCTTCGTACAAGCAGTATGTTTTGCGCTTATCTGCACTGAGAAATGAAAATATCCATTCAACGCCGACTTCGTCATTGATTTCTTTGATGTGAATTTTGTCATCATCGCTGACGTTTAGTTGCTCAGCAAAGTTTCGTTCAATTATGTACCTAGGCATAAAGTCCCCCAAATAATTCAAGTGCCTTAACTCGCTACTCCTTCGAGCTTTGACTTTAGGGAAACCATACCCAAATCTTGCGAAATTGCCAACGCTTCCCCTTCCAGTTGAAACGCCTGTTCCACATCCTTCGGGCGTCCCCTTCGCCTCAATGCGGATGCATAAGCGGCCTTGCTGTGAGCGATCCAAGGTGGGCATTTCATGCGAGTGTCAATTTCTATAGCCTTCTGGAACATCTTCTCAGCAGCATCCCAGTCTTTCAAAACCGTGCCCAAACTGCCGAGGCGTCGTGCCGCCGCACCTGCGCACACCGTCGTTGCCCCTGCAGTAACCGTCAGTTCTTCGTACGGAGCCAGTAAATCATAGAGCGTCTTGGCATGTTCCTGATGTTCAATGGCGACACATATGTCAGTCAAATAAGATAAGGTCGTTGAATACATAGCGTCGAGTGGAAGATCGAAGCCATTGTCGGCCATTTCATTCAGTATACGTTCAGCAGGTTCCTTGTACCCGAGCTCGGCAGCGATAAGGCCAAATCCTGGTTTCCACGAAATGTCTTCGGGACTGTCCGTCATCAATTTCTTTATCACAGGTGCGACCTCGTGCAGTCGGTTTTGCTCGCGGCGGATTGTAAACATCTGAACCCCGTAGACGCCCTCGACATGCTCCCCATGGGTCTTTCGGCCGATCTTCACCGCCTCGGTGGCGTGTTTTTCTGCTTGCTCAAAATCGCCGTCCATAATTGCAACCATGGCGCGTGCGTGTTTCTGAACCCAATAGAGTTGCAGATGATTGTCCTTTTCCGAAATCTCGGTAAGCAAACTCAGAGAATGGTCCATCAACTCGCGGTCGGCCATTTCGGCACCTACAAACAAGCTAAGAGTTCGGTCTCGCCCTTGATCGATACTGCCAAGATGCTCGGCCACGCCATGCATGGCCTCCAGATTTTCGCGCCACTGGTAGGCCTCTCTTCCCGTCCTCGCGACGAATGGCGCGCCAAAATGCATCATCATTACTGAGAACTGGGATTTATAGTCGCCCAATTTTGCGGCCAGTTCCATGGATTGCTGGCCGTAACGCGCCCCTTCGGAAAACTGACCTACGAACATATAGGCGCGCGCAAGTTGGCTCATCAATCTGCACCGACGGACTTCATCATTATCGGGCAAATCTTTCAGTGCGTTATCGCAGAGTTCGATCGCCTCGCTGTGCCTTTCGCTGGACATCATGCATGAGTCGGCGAAGTGATTGGCCGCGTCAGCCGCTAGCGCCACGTTGCGCACCGCCCGGGCAGCGTTGGAAGCGTCTTTCAGAACTGCTATCCCTTCAGGCAATTGGCCCAGACTGTCATGGCTGCGGCCGACCAGGATCTTGCCTTTGATCAATTCTGTATTGGAGTCTGAACCAAGTTTTTCGGCAGCTCTTAAAGTTTCCTTGGCGTTCGTCATTGCTTCTTGGCTGGCAGATCGCGCCAACGCCATTTCGGTCGCAATCTGCCATTTTTCAAACGCGGCGCTCCAGTCCTCAGCCTCAGAAAGGTGGCGCGCGACCAGTTCAGGGCGACGCTCAATCTCAGATGACCTAATCCGCACCAAAGCACGCGCCACGTCTGCGTGCTGTTGTCTACGGGTTGAACTCAACATGGATTGATAGGCGGTATCGCGAATAAGGGCATGGCGGAAAACGAAGTGCCCGCGATTGTGTCCGCTTTCAAAGATCAAACCTGTTCGAGAAAGCTCTTCTAGGCATTTGTTGATATCAGATACTTCAAGGCCTTTCGCAGCACATAATATGCTCGGCTCAAACTCCCGGCCAATAACCGATCCAGTAAGGGCGACCTGTTTTGCCTCTGGCGATACTGCATCGAGCCGCGCCATCAATGCGCCTTTCAATGAGGATGGTATGTGGCCTTGCCCCTGCTCGCCGGATTCGACAATGGCTCGGGTCACTTCTTCCACGAACAGTGGAACACCATCTGTTTTTTCAATTATTGTGGTAATTAGCGCTTCGTCCGGTCTCTTGCCTGTAATGTTTTCGACAAGGTTTGAGACATGCACGGAATCAAATCGGCGCAAAACTAGAGACTGTACGTGCGTGTCCCCATCATCACGGGCCAATTCCCAACCGGGTCTGTGGGTTATCAAGATCATCAGACGAAGATCGGTGCATATCGACTTAAACCGCTCCAACAAGGCCTGTGTGGATGGGTCGATCCAATGAGCATCTTCTACGCAAAGAATAACCGGGCGTACGCTCGACCGCACCTGCACTGTGTGAATCAATGTCTGGATTGTTGTGTCGCGCTGCTCCTGCGGTGACATCTCGAGCACCTTTTGGGCGAGCGCACTACGAGGTGCGACCAACGCTGCAAAGACAGGCAGAACTTGTTCCCAGTCCAACCCTGGCCGTCCTTCAAGCATCTTTCTGACATGCTCAAGGATCAGATTGTCATCAAAGTCCGGTTCAACGCCCGCATCCTGGGATATTCGTTGGGCTACCGGATGAAATGGGCTGCTGCTGAGATAGGGGGAACAGTTCAGCCTTATGACATCGGCTTGGTCGTTTTCAGTGATTTCTGAAAGGAATTCCTCTGTAAGCCGTGACTTTCCAATTCCGGCTTCACCGGAAAGCAGAACAACGTCTCCGTGACCGTTCTGAGAACGTTGCCATGATTGCAATAGGATACCCTTTTCGTAGTCCCGGCCAACCATGACGCTGTCGACATCGTCTCGATGTGAGGCGCGGAACCGGCTTTCCGCGCTGCGTTCCGACACCACTTTCTGCAGACTACGTGGTTCGGCAAACCCCTTTAGCTCTGCCTGCCCAAGAGATTTGAACTCAAATATCCGATGCAAAGCTGTCTCGGTTTCCTCAACTGACAAAACGACTGAGTTTGGTTCTGCATGTTCTTGAATCCGTGCCGCAAGGTTGACGACCGGACCAGTCATGGCCCCCTCCTCATAAGTGTTTTCGCCAATGGTATCGCCGACAACGACATCGCCGCTCGCAACGCCCAGTCTGACTGACAAAGGCTCTCCGTCAGGCGTTTTGAGCTCTTTGACTCGGTGCACAGACTCAAGGCTGGCTTTTACTGCCCGAATTGCGTGATCTTCATAAGCCCGCGGCCATCCAAAAAACACGAGAAGACCATCGCCCAAGTATTTTGCAACATAGCCACCATATCGGCTTACGGCTCCTGCAACGGCATCTTGATAGCTCTGTAGCAAGTCCCGCATGTCTTCGGGATCAAAACGATTGGTGAGTTCTGTCGACCCGACAAGATCGGCAAACAAAACAGTTACGTGACGCCTCTCTGCAGTAGGCGGTTCAACATGCTTCTGTTTGCGCAGATCATCACTTTGTGAAATGTCTGAGGTGGGCGCTTGTTCGCCTTCGGGCGTTTGTTCACGAACTGCTTGTGACGGCGAGGTTGCGTGCTGTTGGTCGACTAGCTCGTGAATTGCAGCGAGGATGATTTTGCGATGACCAAGGCTTACTCCGAGCTCTTTTAAGTCGTCGCCAGATAGTAGTGGCAGAACACGCGCATCGATATCGTTTTCCGCAAAAACATCTGCGTACTGACTCAGGTGGAGATCGTTTAACCATTTGTCTATTCCAGCCGACATCTTTGGATCATGCTGAGATACGCGACACTAATCAAGAAAACGCTTTCAAAATGAACTGACTATTCAATGAATGGGGTCTGTTTCATTTTCTTCAGGTCACTCTACAATTCCGGCTCTTGCCACTGCGTTCTAGATTTACACGACTGGCTGATTGGCTGCACTCGTTTGATGTTTTGCCATTAACGGCGACTTTGTTCGCTGAGCCGACACTGATTGCTGACCACGGCACACGCGGCTTAGTGCATCCCAGCACCTACACGCCCTACTGTCTGGACTTATACGAAGTGAACGGATGGTATCGTGAACTAAGTTGACCACTCCAGCTTGTAGCCGGTCCAGAAATGGGCCGGTTGTTTCATTGGGGGCCGCTTTCTAGCGGGGAATAGCGGGCAAAACCTGACCAGCAGGCAGGTTATGTGCGGGGCCTGGATCACCCGAGCTTTCCGTTATGCAGGAAAGGTCGAATAGCGGAAATAGCCAGAATAGCAGCCGGTCGTGATTGTTGGCGCGCGCCAGATTCGCGTTCAGCCTCAACTCCGCCCGTGCAATGACCTATCGTGGTCAAAGGGGGTCAAATCCTTGCGCGAGTCGGTGAAGGAGGGCAGGGGGGGTTCCGTAATCGCCTTAAATTAGTACTCCAACCATGCGCAACTAGTTGGGCTAAAGATGGGACTGCTCAACGAGGCCAATATCTAACGTATTGTTATTATTAGTTATTATGAAATATGTTGGTGCGGGTGGAGGGACTTGAACCCCCACGCCTTGCGGCGCCAGAACCTAAATCTGGTGCGTCTACCAATTTCGCCACACCCGCAACCCGATGCCGAAGCACCGCGACGACGCGCTGAATAGCAAAGCTTTTGAATGAGTGCGAGAGGTAAAATCAAGCGAGAGGGCAGTTTATTATCGTCTCGCTGGAAACAATCTTTTGCCCAAGTAAGTTTAACCAGAACTCGCATGTGCCAAATGTTAAAGAACGTGCCTCGGACAGTGAGAATGCAGTTTGGCCAGTCTTTCCAGCACGAACAGTGCTCAGGTGCTGGTTTTGGTCGTAATTTCACCTGTGTGAAGGCCCGTTTTCTGGTCCTTCTTTTTGTTTCCATTTAGCGAACATTTATCGCAATTTTTCTCTTTATCTTAAACTCGCATACGTTGAGTCGCTGAAAGATTACTTTGTGTGGGGCACATTTCAAAAAAGTGTAACTTGAGGTGAGTGGTTTCGTATCGAATTTCAATCAGGGGTTCCTTCGATCACAGAAATAGAAATTATTTCTATATATTTCAAAAAAGTAAGAAGCAGCATGTAAATCCTTGACGCCACGGAACCTCGGACTTTTTAACAAGCAATCAAAGCCATAAAAACTTGGGCAACTCTTCAACGTCGTGGCTTACACTCTCATAGGTTGAGGTTTTTCTATGAGACGCCATCATAATTGTGCCACATTTCAAACGCCAAAATATCCTATTCGCGTCAAAATAACACCGCGGTAATCGTAATTGATTGGGCGCAGGAGTTAATGAGTCTTTTTGCCTTCTGGCACCGTGCGAGTTTCTGCTCAACTCCAGAACAAGGGTCTCTGTCGTGACCAACCAGATCAAATCCGTTGCTTCCGAGCAAGACGCTGTCAGCCTTGCGCGTGAAAGCTTTATTGGCGAACTGAAAACCCTGAACCGTCAGCACCCTGGCACAGGATTCGGCGTCGCTCTTCGTACGCATTCGGGCAATCGCTACTTGCTGGCTAATGCCCGCATGCCGCTGCCTGCCAACAAAACAGATGATTTTCCGACCGGACGCCGTGTGGCTTGTTTGGAAAATGGTGAAGGCTTCAGTTCAATCGAAGTTCTGGCTGATTCTTTCGCATATGAATCGATTTCACCGCGAACCGAGGCCGCAATCCTCGGCAACGCGCTGGACCTGATCGCACGAATCGACACGCTTGCAAGCCTGCCTGACGGGGCAGGGAACCACATCGCTGCAACTGGTACCGGAGGCTGACCATGGCGCGTAACGACCACCTTCTGTCTGTCGGAAACGAGTCCCTGTCTGAGATGACAGAGGCAATGACCTCGTTGACGACACAGATCGACCAACTGACAGAGGTGGCGGATGCACGGTCTTCCGCACGGCTGGCTGCGCTCAAGACCAAAATGGAGAATTTTACCGCCAGTGTCACGATGGTGGGGCAGGTGAAGGCCGGCAAATCCTCTATCGTGAACATATTGGCCGGGCGGCCAAATCTTTTGCCTTCGGATGTGAACCCGTGGACCTCGGTGGTTACAACGCTGAACATCAACACCCGCACAGAAGGCGACACCCGTTCCAAATTCACATTCTTCGAGCAGGAAGAATGGGACAATCTGATGGTTGGCGGCGGTCGTCTGGGCGAGTTGGCCAATCGAGCCGGTGCCGATGATGAGATGGACGATATTCGCCGTCAAATCGGCGAGATGAAGGCCAAATCAGAAGAGCGGCTTGGGAAGCACTTTGACCTGATTCTCGGTCAGAGCCACCAGTATGATTATTTCGACGATGAACTGATTCAGCGGTATGTCTGCCTCGGGGATGAGGATGACCCGGATATCGACCCCAAGACGGGTCGTTTCGCCGATGTGACTAAATCGGCCGAGCTGTTCATGGATATCCCGCAATATCCGATCTCGCTCAAGCTCTGCGATACCCCAGGTGTGAACGATACCTTTATGGTGCGCGAACAAATCACCCTACGCAGCCTGCGTGGATCAGAGGTGTGTGTTGTTGTTTTGGCTGCCAGCCAGGCGCTGACTACGATGGACATGGCACTAATGCGGATCATCGCGCAGTTCGAGAACCGCCAGATCATCCTGTTCGTGAACCGCATCGATGAATTGTCAGACCCGGTCAATCAAGTGCCTGAGATACGTGATCGTATTCAAGACACACTGAAACAGAACAACATAGACGCCAACACCAGCGTTGTTTTTGGCAGCGCTCTGTGGGCCGAGGCTGCGCTAACCGGAAACCCGGACATTCTAACTGAGGAATCGCGCGAGGCGTTGAACACCTTCTATCTGGCGGCTGGATTTGGCGATCAGGCTGCATCGCTGGATAAGATCTGGGCGCTATCAGGATTGCCTGATCTGCTGCTCGCCATGAATGAGCGTATCGCTGAGGGTGCAGGAACGCGTCTTTTGGATCGCGTTCGCCATCGGGCGCGCAACATCGCCAGCCAGATCCGGGCTACTGCAGTGGCCAAGACGCTGTCAAACTCCGACGGTATCGTTCGGGATCTGGACGGTGCGTCGTCCGAAGAAGCGATCGCAAAGGTTTCGGCTGAGTACGAAAAGAAAGCCTCGGAACTGACAACCAAGCTTCGCGACAAGGTATTAGAGCGACTTGCGTCTGCGGAAGCAAATTTTGTCAAACGTGCGACGGATTCTCTGATCTCACATCTGGAACAGAATGGTGAGCAGGGTACATGGCAATATGATCCGGCAGGTCTGCGCACCTTGCAGAAGGCGGCATATTTCAGCTTTGCCCGATCCATGCGTAAGGATGCCGGTGCTCTGTATTCGGCTGCTGCAGCGGATGTCGAGGCACTGTATCAGAAGCTGCTGGGCAACCACTTGGGTGAATTCAACATCGAAGCCCCGATCGTGCCGCGTGTACCCCCGCCATTAGGGATTGGCCGCACAATCGCACTGGACCTGCAGAGCACATGGTGGCGACGTTGGTGGCAACGCCGCAAAGGGTTCGAAGCCTATGCCGCAGATTATACGCGACTGATCGCGTCCGAGGCAAACTCGATCACCAAAGACATCGAGGAAAACCAGATCGCCGCCGTACTAGAGAACGTGCGGGCCGCGCTGACAGACTTTATTGCCGAACAGAAAGACACGCTGCTCAGCATCTCGCAATCGCCTGAAAGGGCTGCGGCCCAGATGGCCGAGCAGAAGCCGCAGAAATCACGTGACGATATTCTGGGCGATATCCTGAAAGACCTTAGTAACGAAGCAGCATAAGAAGAGTTATGGTAAAAGAATCACAAACCCGCTTCGTCTCTCCCAAGGCTTGGAACCGCATCGAGCAGTGGTCCCGCCGCAAACCTGTGTTTGCGCTCATGGGGGAATTCAGTGCAGGCAAATCGACGTTGATGAATTTCCTGCTGCGCAAACAGGCACTGCCGACGCAGGTCACAGCCACGCAACTGCCGCCGATCTGGTTCAGTTGGGGCAATCGACCCGCCTATATCAAACGCCATGATGGTAGTACGCAGAATATCGAATTGGATCAGCTTGAACAGGTTGGTGTCAACGACGCGCAGTTCATTCGCATCTTCCTCGAAGCCGACATTCTTGAGGCGGTCGACCTGATCGACACACCCGGCATTTCGGACCCGAAGATTTCGACGGACGTCTGGCAACGCGCAGTTGGCCAGGCCAATGGTGTGTTGTGGTGCACGCACTCGACCCAAGCTTGGCGCGAGACTGAACGTGCCACTTGGGTTTCGCTGCCAGAACGTCTGCAGCACAAGTCGCTGCTATTGGTGACGCGCGCAGATGCCTTGAATCAGAAAGACCGTCAAAAGGTCTTACGCCGTGTAAATCGGGAAGCGGGTCATTTGTTCAATCGCACGATCCTGTTCTCGGCCCGTGATGCCATCATGGCCCGTGACAAAACCGGCGACGCCGAGCTGTGGTCACGCAGCGGCGGAGGCAAGATGGTCGACAGTTTCCTTGAGATCACTGAGCAGATCATGGACAGCCGTGCGGATATGCTGTCGCGCTATCAAATTGACAAATCCCTGTCAGACGCACCCAAAGTTCAGCCATCGCGGCCCGAGAAAACCTCTGGCGATGCACCGCTGAAACTTGTCACGCCGATGGAAGATGACTCTGCCGAGAATGATGTGGTTACAAGTTTCCCAGTACGCCCTGCCCGCGTGGAGCGTCGCACCGAGGAGTCCGGACAGGCGCGGATTGATGCAGAAGAAGCCGAGCGGATGCGCGCGAAAATGGCTACCGAAGCGGAGCCTGCTGATGAAGACTTACGTGCCTTGTTCTCTGACAAGACGGAAGATCCGCTGGATCTGAACCTCTTGGCAAATCCCATCACCGACGTGGACGAGTTTGATTTCATGGATGACGATGATGAGGAAGAGCAGGAAGATGCCGAACTGATCGTCTTGGGCGAAGAAGAGGACGAAGCGGAAGCAGTCGAAGCTGCGGACACCGAACAAGAGCCGTCGGAAGACGCCGAAGAATCATCAGATATCGAAGTATCGGTTTCGTCGATTACGGCCCTGTTGGCGGAACAGTCGGAAAACTCGGCAGACGAATATGAACCGGAGCCCGAATCGAATGCGCTGGCTCCAAACCGCGTCGTATCAATGGTGGGTGAAGCTGCTGCCGAAGAGATTGAAGATGCAGCCGATGACAAGGCAGATGATTTGGGCGATCGCCTCATAGAAACGCCACTCAGTGCTGCAGCAATGTGGGGTGAAATCGTGGCGCGTGAGAACCTGCCTGACGATGCAAATGGCCTGAAAAGCGCCTTTGCAGCATTCTTGTCCGAGTTTGACCAGATTGCGTTGGAACATGACGCTAAGCGGAATCAAGACATACCGCGCGCCGTTTCTGAGGCTCGCAAAAACGGCGGAGCGGAGTGGCATGCGATTTAGATTAAACCCGAAGGTGGGCATCTGAATGTCGATTGAATCTGCTCTGGCTTCGGCCATCGAAACCATACCCGACTGCATCGCAGCCGGGTATGTCGACATGGAGACCGGCATGTTATTGGGCGTCGACGCGTCGGACCAAGACAGCGCTGATGCGCTCGAAAATCTCGCACTTGCAGTAGCTAATCTGTTTCAGGGACGCGGTATGAAGGGATTCGAAGAACTCCTGCGTGCGGCAAAAATCGACGATACTGAACACCCCGGATTTGGGGAAATCGCGGTGTTCTCAAACGACCGGCTGCACATCTTTCTCAGGACAACAGAATATCCTGATCACGTGGTATGCTATATCTGCCGCGACAGCGCGAATGTCGGGCTGGCGCTTACGAAATCACATCTCAGCCTCGGGCCGGTGGCGGCCGCGGTGTAGACGGGACCAGAGGGGGTCACGCATGATGGATAGTGAAATACTGGATATGCTCGAAGGGATCGGGCGGACTTCGGTCGCGCGCTTATCGCCTGCAATCTACCTATCGGGTAGCAGCGCACTGTTACGCCGGAATGAGATGCTGGGGGCCATCCGGGGCACGATCTTGCCTCGGCGTTTGGAATTTACGGCGGCTGACGGGGCAACTTTGGCTATCGAAGTCAACAGCTCTCGGGTCACCGACGTGTTCCGCTGTGCTTCGGGCCCTGTCCCGGATTTTGAAACCGAAGCACGCGAAAAACTGATCGAACGACTGGCGCAATTGGTGTCGGAAATTGCAACGGCACCCGGCCCGCTTGAGTTGGTTTCTCTGCGCCCGGATACGGCGCTTGAGGCTGATGACGTAGGGGTTACCTTTTCGGAGGTCGAAGCGGCCTGCGCGCGGATTGAACTAACCGAAGAGCCGCGCATGGCCATCGTTTCCGACCAGACTTTAAAACCGGAAGCTCAGCCAGAAACTGCGTCACAAGGCGCCACCAGTATTGCCGGAAAATTCTTTGAGGGCGCGGATCGGTTCGCATTAGGTCGAATACTGATTGGGTCGACTGAAGACGAGATGCAATTTGACGGGTTGTGTGCGCAGGGCCAAGACGCACATCCGGACACGGATATATTGGCCCAATTCACCCGGGATCTGGCGGGATGGCAGGCCGATGGTTCCGATGCTTTAACTGATCCACAGCTGATCGTCATTCGCCCGACAGGTGGACAAGGCGCGGGTCTCGCCATCTTGTGCGACGGTCAGGAAACCGCCGCCGCCGTTCATGACGCCCGCAAGCTGGGCGCTGTCGTCAACCTATGGAAAACATTGAATAGCGCCGTTGAATAACCGCGTTCCTGCCAAATAGTGTCCACTTTGCAAAGTTAAACAAAATACGAGTTACCAGGGTAAATCTTATGAGTGAGTTAAACCGCCGCGAGCTTATTCGCATCGCAGAAGACATGAACGGGACGAGCAATGACGAAACGCGTCACTTCATCTCGCGCATCGTTGACGACTTGTCGAACCTCAAGCCTTCGATAGCATTCGTAGGTCAAATCAAGGCCGGAAAATCGCGTTTGATCAACGGTTTCACCGGGCATGCAGAATATCTACCCTCGGACGTGAACCCATGGACGACAGTGATCACCGACATGCATTTCGGTCATCCGTCCGGTCGGACGTCGGGCGCCGAGTTTCATTTCTTCGACAATCGCCAATGGCAGGCCCTGATCGCCGAAGGTGAAGAGTTGCGCAACATGTTCCCTGATGAAGAGGACAGCTACAAGCGCGAGATGATCGAAGAGCAGGTCGAGGCAATGAAAACCCGCGCCAAGCTACGCTTGGGCGAAAGCTATAAGCACCTGCTTGGCGAGCATCACGATCTGGATGAACTGACCTCGGATGACCTGGCGCGCTATGTCTGTGCCGGGGATGACCCGACAGATGAAGACCAGTATGACCCCGGTTCAGATCGGGGCCTTTACAGCGACATCACCCGTAAGGCCGAGGTCTATTTTGACATTGGCCATTTTCCGTATCCGGTGACAGTCACAGACACACCCGGTGTCAATGACCCGCTGCTGATCCGTGAAGAGATTTCGCGCCAGTATCTCAAGGAATCCGACTTTTTCGTCGTCGTGCTGTCTGCGCATCAGGCGTTGTCGCGGGCTGATCTGAAGCTATTCCGCCTGATGCAAGCGCTAGAGCTTGGTCAGATCGTGGTCTTCATCAACCGCGTGGACGAGTTGGGCGGTGGCGCCGAAGATGCCGGCAAGGTGCGCACTGACGTATTGGACGGGCTCGAACAGGCGCTTGGCAACTCGGAGATTGACGTTCTGATGGGCAGCGCCCAATGGGCCCATTATGCGCTGACCGGGGATGAAACCGGAATCGACCATGATCAAATATTGGCGTGGCTGAGGGCGCATCCCGAACAGATGAAGCAATATCTTGACGGCGTCGAAGAGATCAAACAAGGTCCCGGCCCCATCAGCCGCGAAGGTGTATTGCGATTTGCCGCGATGATCGCGTCGGGCTTGCCCGATCTGCGCCGTCATGTGACCAAAGCCCTGACCGAAGGACCGCGCCAAGAACAGCTTAATATTGCGTGGCAGCACCTCAACAGTTTTGCCCAAGGTGAGCTTGAGCGCAGCACTGCGCGGCTTCGTGCGATTGAAGAAAAGGATGGTCCCGACACAGCGGATGTCGAAGAAAACAACAAAACGCTTTCTGAGTTGCGCGCGCTAGTTGAAGATAAATCCAAGGCCATCACCAATGATATGGACGATGTATTGGCCAATTTGCGGGGCGTTATGGATGACACCGTCGCCGAGGCTGTCTCGATCGTTGTGCGCGGCCCTGATGGGCAATCGCCTTTGCTGGCCAAAGACGGAGATACCGAGCTGAACTTTACGCCTCTGCGTGAGCGGATGCGCGAGCTTGTCCAGGGCGCGACCCAGGTGGTGCGGCAGCGTATGCTTAGTGAGCTTTACGCAATCGATATGCAGACCAATGCTGCTTTGCGCGCCCTGCCCGGATGGCAGGAGCCCGTGGACAATCGCATGAATACCAGCGCGGTGCGTTGGTTCCGTCCGAATACAAGCGCGCTGACGCGTGGCATTACGGTTGAGTTGCGTGTGACATGGCTGTCGCGACTGATATCGCGTCGCAGTGTGTTGAACCGCGCCGAACGGATGATCGTTCAAGAGTTTGAGATGATCGGAGACGATCTTGTAGATACCGCCAGAAGCGACCTGATCGAACGGATGAAAACCGTTCTTGACCATTATATGGCGCTGCTGGCCGGGCATCTGGAACATCGCGCAGGCCCCGATGGGTCGAACGCGCGCGCCGAAGCGCAACGTGCGGTTGACCAAGCGCGGCGCATCAGCGATGAACTAGGGGCGGTGCACGGAACTGCACCCGTGGACACTCGACAGGCAGAGGCCGCAGAATGATTGAATTCCCCGGAACCGAGAAGGAAGTGCGCCAGCTAGAGCGTTTCCTGACCGCCACCGAAAATGCGCACTCATCGGCAGAGCTGGATGATATGCGCGCCCGCGCGCTGGCCCATGCCGAGCGGCTTTCGAACGCGGTTTCAATTGGATTTGCTGGGGAGTTTGGAGCCGGAAAGTCCAGCCTTGCCAACATGCTGGCGGGGGCAGACATTCTGCCCACCGGGCCGCAGCATCTGAAATTGCCCCTGGTGATCGTGGCCTATGCTGATACGCCTGAGACAACCGTTGGTTGGTGGGACAAGGAACCCAAAGTCTATTCGGGTATAGCGCTGGAAAAGGCAGCGGCGGACGAACCCGATTTCATCTCGGTCGGGTTGAACACCCCTGCCCTGCAGGAGATTTCGCTGTTTGATCTGCCCGGTGCCGGTGCACTGGATGATACCTACAAGCAGACTCTAAATTTGCTCGACTATGTGGATTGTGCGATCTGGTGCACCAACGGCACCAACGCCTGGCGTGAAACCGAACGCCATTTGTGGTCGCAGGTCCCCCAAAAGCTGCGCAATAACAGCTTGTTGGCTGTAACACATGCCGATTTGCCTCCGGTGCGGGATGCTCTGGATCGGGTAGTCGCACGCCTGAACAAGGAGAAGGGCGATTTGTTTCGCGCGGTTGTGACCATCGGCACCCCGGTAGCGGTACGGGCCATGGAACAAGAGCCTGAACCCGACTTTGCTTTGTGGGAAACCTGTGGCGGGCAGAACTTGGCAGAACAGGTTTTGCACATAGCCTCTGATCACCGTCGCCATGATCTTGAGGCCGCCCAAAAAGATCTGGCTGAAGAGTTTATGCCTTATCTGGAGAACCTTACTGGTGCGGCTTCGACAGATGGCGCTGAGGCCGACGGCAATACTGTGCAGGCAAGCCTAGAGGCCGCCCTGCCCCCCCTGGACAATCCGATCCTTGAAGACTGGCTTGCGGCCATCGCCAGCATTTACAACGATCTGCGTGAAAGCTCGGATATTGAACCGGCGGCCTTCCTGCAAAGCTGTCAGGAAATCGTCGAGGATTTTGCCGAAAGGTTAGAATCTGGTACCGAAATCGATCCCAAAGCAGACTGGGTTCCGGCCGAGTTTGAAAAGGCCACTGACCTGTTGCTGTTGCTGCAGTTTGAAACCGGGGACGCACCGCTGAAGGATGCAATAAGCATTCTCGCACAACTCAGCGACAATCTGGCTTGGGCGGGCAGCTCTGTTGCGTCGGCGCCCCCAAAAACCGGCACATAAGTTTTTCCCGCTTGAATTGAGCCGCATCGCAGCGATTCGAAGCGTTCGGAATCAGCGCGATATTGTTTCGAATTCGTGGACCAAGCGTCTATTTCGGCGGTATAGAATCCATTTCTTCCATCAGGCAAACACAACATATAGTGTAATGAAGGTTTGGACTGACTATATAGGCGATTTCGTTTTTTGTGATCCATAGTGAAGCCATCAGGCGGCCCCAATAAAGTCAAATTTGAAACGTCTAACCGTCTTAAGTGTCCTGCGGTTGTGTTTGGTTGTGAGTTCGCGGGCTGAAGCCCTGGTTATCTATGCCGCAATAAACGAGTAGAATGGGCGGGAAGAAATGAGCCACAACCAGGCGGTCGGCGCAACGCACGACGAACCTCAAATCGAAGGATTGCAGCCAGGCGCAAAGCTGCTGCGCGGACAGTATGAAATCCTCCGGTTCCTAAGCAACGGCGGGTTTGGGATCACCTATCTCGCGCGCGATAGTCTGGATCGCGATGTGGTCATCAAAGAATGCTATCCGGGGGCGCTCTGTCAGCGGAATGGTGATCTGGTCGAACCTGCCAACCCTGACCACAAAGAAGACCTGCGCTCCATTATCGACCTGTTCATTCAGGAAGCACGCAACCATGCGCGGCTGGTTCATCCCAACATCGTCGACGTGCATCAGGTGTTTGAGGACAACGACACCGCTTATATCGCGATGGACCTGATCCGCGGATGCGATCTTCTGGATTATGTCGAAAAACCCGAAAACAAGAGCGGACCGGACTTTATCGTTCAGGTCACCGAAAAAATGCTGTCTGCGGTGTCGTTCATTCACCAAAGCGGCATGCTACATCGCGATATTTCACCCGACAATATCCTGATCGATGAGAATGGCGAACCCATCCTGATCGACTTTGGCGCAGCACGCGAGCAGGCGGCACACAAGTCAGCGGCGCTATTGACGCTGCGCGTGATTAAGGACGGGTACTCGCCGCACGAATTTTATGTGCGTGGCGCGGATCAGGGCCCCAGCAGTGACCTCTATGTACTGGCTGCAACGCTGTATCATGCGATCAGCGGCGAGCGACCGATTGATGGCCAGACACGTTTGAATGCGTTCAACAACGGCCAAGACGATCCTTATGAACCGCTGACAGGGCGATTCAAAGGTTATCCTGACGGGTTCCTTGAGGCGATCGACAAAGCAATGGAAGTGCACGCCACTGACCGTGTGCAAACCGCATTGGACTGGCTGCGTATGTTCCGTGGTCCCGGTGTGATGTTCGACAGTTTCGCGTATCGCCCTGTTTCGGTCATTGTTGGCATGGATCGCAAAGACGAAGAGGCCGAAAAAGAACGGATCAAAGCCGAAAGCGAGAATGCGGAGGCCGTCGTGACCGCGCTGCTGGCCGGGAACTCTGATCTGGCCCTCGGGAACGAGGAAAAAACGGAAGACACTCTTGCTAAATTTGCACCTCAGGACGAGGCCGTTGCTGCAGTCGACACCGTTGTAAAAAGCGGCTCGGGCGGCAGTGGCAAGATGATCGCGGGTATCGCGATTGTATTGGCGGCTCTGGCCGGAGGTGGATACTTCGTAATGACGGGCGATCAGAAATCGCCCGAGGCAACTCCGGTGACTGCAGAGGCTCCGACTACTCCGGTGCCCGCAGAAACAGCTCCGGAACCCGTCGAGCAGACTGCCGAAGCCACAACAGAGCCGCAACAGGCCGAAGTCGCTTTGGCATCAGAACCAGAAGCGGCGCAGGAACAACCTGTCGAGCAGGCTAATGAGGTGCCGGAAGCCGCCATTGTGTCAGAGCAGCAACCCGAAGAAATCGCCTTGGTGGAACCTGAAGTAGTGGAACCTGAAGTGGCGGAACCTGCGGGTGAAGACATCACACCCATCGCACCTGCGACGCCGGTAAATCTAGCCGAAAACCAAGTCGCATTTGGGCACTGGGATATTGAGATTCCATTCACGATGTCCAAGCGTCGCAGCTCGACCGGGAGTGTCATTGCCATCAATGGATTGAACGCCGGTCAAGATAGGTCGGTGATCGGGGATTGGGTCGAACGGGGCGCTACGATTTTTACTCTGAATGGTGAACCTATTCGTCCGGACACAACGCTTGCATCGTATGTTCTAGATAACTTCTCGGTCGATCCAGACGGGTATATCCGTGTAGCAGCGCGCTATCGCAGTCTGGGCGAAACACGCGCGCAGAATGGATTGCTGGCCCTGCCCGCCTTCCGCAGTTTTGGCCTTCTGAACGGTTATTCGTTTGATGTGGCTCATGCGGGCGAGGCAGGTTGGCAAACCGTCGTCGCATCTGTTCCGGAAGAAGTTGCTGGCAGTTTGCAGCGGGGGGATGTGCTGCTGCGCGAAACACAGACTGGTGTCTCGATCAATGAGCCCGAGAGTCTGGACGGCATCCTTGCTCAACTTGTTTCCGACAACCAACCCGAGGCGCGCCTGAGCATACTGCGCAACGGAGCTGAAAGTACTGCGGTCATGCAACTAACGCAGGAGTGATCGCCCAGTTGATGTGACTATCGCCAGTTTCAGTGTGCTGGGGGTGCCGCCCATCGCGTCACCCCGTCGGGGACCAACCCGTCGCGACGTAAATGTTTCTCTGTTTCCTCTTCATCAGTGCCCTGCGCCTACGGCGAAGCGGTTTGTAGCAGTCCCGCGGGTGAAACCCCGCATCAGAAATCAAAGAAGGTGACGACACCATGTTCAAATACAAAAGCCCTCTGAGCCGGCTTCTAGAAGGTGCCGGAAAACCGAAAGAAGAAGATGCGGTGGAAACCGAAACCGAAACCGTTGCGGAAGCGGTCGAAACAGAAAGCGCTGCTCCGATTGCGGATTTCAACGCCCTGCGCGCGGCCCTTGCGGGTGGAAACGTTAGCTCGGACAGCTACGAGGAAGCAGACGAACTGATCCCCGAAGAACCGATGCCCGAGTTTACGGAAGACCAGATCGAAGATCAGGCGACCGAAGAAGAAGTGGCCGAGGTTCAAGAGGTCGAAGAAGATGAACAGATTGTCACGCTTCATCTGACTGCGGAAGACGAGGTTCAGGACGATGAACCCGAAGTCACCGTAGAAGAACCAGACGCCATCGAACCTGAAGTCGTATCTGAAGTTGCGGGCGAGGTGGAAATCGTCGCAGAACCCACACCGGAACCGGAGCCTGTTGATGTAACCCCGGAACCCGCCATGGTCGCACCCGCACCCGCACCCGCACCGGCTGAAGATCGGCGTTCTCGTGTGAAGACGACGTTTTTGGGTTTCGAGCGTGCAGACACGCATGTTCAGGAGCTGATGGAAACAGCTGA
The DNA here is from genome assembly GCF_056537585.1 of Ruegeria sp. C9. NCBI lineage: Bacteria > Pseudomonadati > Pseudomonadota > Alphaproteobacteria > Rhodobacterales > Roseobacteraceae > Ruegeria > Ruegeria sp. C9. The sequence continues at coordinate 301,611 of NZ_JBQFRU010000001.1, read as the reverse complement.
GCCCGTTGAAAAGACAGAAGCGGCCGAACAGACATTCCCGGTTGGCTGGCTGGTTGTGACCGCCGGACCGGGTCGGGGTGCCGCGATTACCTTGACCGAGGGATTGATGCAGATCGGTCGGAATGACGATCAGGCTATTCAGCTGGATTTCGGCGACACCGGGATCTCTCGCAGCAATCACGCCGTCATCGCTTATGACCCAGAGGACCGGAAATGCTATCTGGGCCATGGCGGCAAGGCCAACTTGGTGCGCCTGAATGGCAAGCCTGTGCTCAGCACCATAGCCTTGTCCAGCGGCGATCTGATCCGGATCAGCGAAACCTCGATCCGCTTCACCGCTTTCTGTGATGACGGCTTTGACTGGCGGGATGCCGATTAATGCTGGCGACTCCTGCATATGATATTGCCCTGATCCTGGACCAGGGTCAGCGCGACTCGCAGGAAGACGCGATTGCTGCGCGGGTCTCTGACGCGGCAGACGCGGGTTATGTCGTGATTGCCGACGGTATGGGCGGCCATGAAGCGGGCGAAGTTGCTTCGCAGTTGGTCATTTCAGCCTGGCGCGATGCGATGGATGCCCAGTTGGATGGGCCCGACCTTGCTGAGAGCGCACTGCTCGACGCTCTGCCGTTGGCCGCGATGCAGGCCAACGCCGCTATGGCGAGCCATAGTGAGGAAAACGAGGTCAATCTGGGCTCCACCCTTCTGGGCATGTTGATGCTGGATCAACGCGTATTCTGGATCTCGATCGGTGACAGTCCACTTTACCTGTTCCGCAATGATGCCCTGTCACAGGTCAACGAAGATCACTCGATGGCCCCGGTGATCGACGAACAGCTCGCACAAGGATTACTGAGCGCGGAAGAGGCGCAGGGCCATCCGGATCGTAACCAACTGACTTCGGTGATCATGGGGGCTGCGATCCCAAAAGTGGATTGTCCGGAACAACCATTGGCGCTGATTGCGGCAGATGTACTGATCCTTGGCAGTGATGGCCTGCAATATCTCGGCAATTCCGAGATCGAAACGCTGGTGCGCACGCATATTCATTCCCCGGCTCGCGATATTGCTGATGCGCTGCTTCAAGCACTGCATGCAAAGGCAGACCCGGATCAGGACAACATTTCAATCGCCGTGGTCAAACCGGCACAGACTTAGACAGGCAGTGAAACAGGACAAAATGCGAAACCATCTTATCATATCCACCCTCGCTCTTGCTGCTGCAACAGGTGCAGCATCGGCGCAAGAGGCGTGTTCGACTTATGAAATCCAGCCCGGTGACAGCTTGCGGGAACTGGCAATTGCCGTCTACGCGACGGAAGATTACCGGGTCATCTATGATGCGAACCGGGAAACGATCGGGTCGAACCCCAATATCATTCGCGTCGGTGATGTCCTGACTTTCCCTTGTCTTGAAGATATCGGGCGCGCGGCGCAACTGCCGGATACCGAAGCTGGCCGCATGGCTGCGGAAATGGCCTCGGAACTGGTCAAAGCTGCCGAGGAACGGGCTGAAAAAGCCATTGCCGAGGCCGAAGCCCGCGTGGCCGCTGCAGAGGCCGAAGCTAAAAAGACCAGCGAAGAAGCCGTAGTCGCGGCCAAGGCTGCGGCCAAGAAAGAGATCGAAGCAGCGCGTGCGGAAGGTGCCGCATTGATCCGCAACGCGGATGGTGGCGAAAGCCCTGAAATTCGTGACCGTCAGATTTTGTTGATCACGGGTGGTAACTACGCCCCGTTTACGGATGAAGCGCTGCCAAATCGTGGGCTTTATACCAACCTGGTTGAAACCGCGATGCTGCGGGCCGCGCCCGAGCAGTCCTACAAGATTCAGTTCGTTAATGACTGGTCGTCGCATCTGGACCTATTGATGCCGACTCTCGCCTTTGACGCCACATTCCCTTGGTCGCGGCCGAACTGTGAACAAGCCGCTACGTTGTCGGAAAATGATCGTTCACGGTGCGAAACCTATAATTTCTCAAACCCATTCTACGAGGTCGTTGATACGTTCTTCGCAAAAAGCGGTTCGGGTTACGAAGAGACTCTGACTTATGCAGATTTCGCGGGCACAACGATTTGTAGGCCGGAAGGTTGGTCACTGTCGCATATGGATGCAGTTGGTCTTTACGAGCCTGCAATCACTTTGATGCGCCCCGTTTCACCCGATGATTGTTTTCGCGCAGTCATGGATGGCACAGCCGATATTGTCGCGATCGAAGCGCATCTGGCGGTCGAAGCAATCGGGCGTCTGGGCTACGAACATCAGATCATCGAAAACCCCAACCTAGCGGCAATCAAGTCGCTTAACGTCATGACCCACAAAGATAATCCGGATGGGGAAGCGATCCTTGAGACGCTCAACCAGGGTCTGGCGATCATGCAGCAATCAGGCGAGTGGCGCGACATCGTATCTACCGCACTGCGCTATCAAATGGAAAATGGCTAAGGCCTTGATTGGCCCAACGAAACAAAGTCTGGAGGAAGTGGACATGTTTAACAAGAAATTGAAGAAAGCAGTACTGTCGGCATCAGCCTTCACCGCCCTGAGCGCAGGTGCAGCCGCCGCTCAAGAGGCCTGCTCCAACTATACGGTTCAGGATGGTGACACATTGGCGACCATCGCCATTGCCGCCTACGGCACCTCAAACTATCAGCCGATCTTTAACGCTAACCGCAATGCAATCACCAATCCCGGTTCGCTAACGCCCGGTCTGGTACTGGCGCTGCCCTGTGAGGATGGCAGCCTGCCCAACGGTCAGAGCGCGCAAGAACTGATCGCGGCAGAAGAACAACGTGCTGCAAGCGTCAAGCGCTCGAATGTCTACGCGCCTCCGATCAAGATGGTCGCTGGCAACGGTTGGGAACCGTTCACTACTGAAGATCTGAGCGGCGGTGGCATCATGACCCGTCTGGCGACGACAAGCCTTCAGCGTGCTGGTAACAGCCGCGATTTCTCGGTCAGCTTTGTAGATGACTGGAGTTCGCATCTGGACACACTGTTGCCACTGGGTGCGTTTGATATTTCGATCGCGTGGACTGTACCGGATTGTACCAACCGCTCATATGAGTGGTCTGCAGAGACCGAAGCCCGGTGTACCCAATTTGTCGCTTCTGTTCCGGTATATGACATTGTCGGAGGTTTCTTCACTTTGCCTGAAAGCGAATACGCAAAGGCGACAGATTTCTCCGACCTTGAGGGCTCGACCGTTTGCCGCATGGCAGGCTGGAGCATGGTGGTGCTGGAAGAACAAGGGCTGAACCGCGAGAACACAACCGTGGTCCAACCCAATTCGGCTCGCGAATGTCTCGATGCCGTATTGACCGGTACGGCAGACGTGGCTGCATTCGAAGTCGATCTGTTTGCCTCGACAATGAAAGACATGGGTTTGACCTCGGCGGACATTGTTGAGAACCCGTATGTCTCGACACTGTCTTCGATGAGCTTCCTTGCACACCGCACCAATCCATTCGCGCGCGAGTACATCGCGATGATGAACAAGGGTTTGATCGAGATGCGCGAATCCGGCGAATGGTACGCGATTATTTCCGACACGCTGCGCGAACAAAATGAAAAGCTGAACGCAGCATCAAACTAATCCCTCGGTCGTTATGACCTTTCTTTGGGGCCGGTCTTCGGACTGGCCCTTTTTTTGTCGGTGGGTCAGTATCTTCAATGACAACGGCAAAGCCAACTGACTAGGCCTCAGACGTGGCGCAGTCAGCATTTGGTCTTATTTGCGCATACATAATGATTATTTTTATCCTTAATCGCTCATAAAAGGCGGCCGTCTACGGGAATCCCCGAATATTCAGCGTGAACGATAAGCGTAGGATGAACTCAACTGCACCGGTGAGGCGTAAGCCCCGCCACTCACTCAGAAAGAGGCTGGCTATGGGGGCTGGCCTTTTTCTTTTTCAGGGCACGAAAAAACCGGCCCTCTTCGGACCGGTTTCTCTTTAGGCGTTTATGCAACCCTGGCTTATCCGATGATCGCATTCAGGGTTGCACTTGGCCGCATCACCGCAGCCGCTTTGGCCGGATCAGTGTGGTAGTATCCACCCAGATCGGCGGGTGCGCCCTGCGCTGCCGCCAACTCGGACAAAATCTGTTCTTCTTTGTCCGCCAACTCTTTCGCGAGCGGTGCAAACTCGGCGGCAAGCCCAGCATCATCGGATTGCCCCGCCAAAGCTTCGGCCCAGTAACGAGCGAACCAGTAGTGGCTATCGCGGTTATCCGGCTGGCCGACTTTGCGGCTGGGTGACTTGTTGTTATCCAAAATTCCTTGCGTGGCAGCCTCGGCAGCGGCTCCCAGGACGCCCGCTTTGGCGTTGCCCTTGCTGTCAGCAAGGAAGTTCAGGGATTCTCCGAGCGCACAGAATTCACCCATGGAGTCCCAGCGCAAGTGGTTTTCTTCAACCAGTTGCTGAACATGTTTCGGCGCCGAACCACCTGCACCGGTTTCGAACAGACCGCCGCCATTCATCAGTTTAACGATTGATAGCATCTTGGCCGACGTCCCCAGTTCGAGGATCGGGAACAAGTCGGTCAGATAATCCCGCAATACGTTACCGGTGATGGCGATGCTGTCCTTGCCCGCCGTGATAGTTTCCAGCGACTGGCGGGTTGCTTCACGCGGGGCCATAGTCAAGAACTTGTCGGCCACGCCTGCAGCTTCAAGCGCTGGTTTGACATACTTGATCAGCTCGGCGTCATGTGCGCGGTTGGCATCCAGCCAAAAGATCGCCTCGGACCCGGTCAGGCGCTGACGGTCCATCGCCAGCTGGATCCAGTTCTCGATCGGGGCCTTCTTGACGGTGCAGGCGCGCCAGATGTCGCCCTTTTCGACGTCATGGGAATGCAGCGTTTCGCCATTGGCCAGAACGATACGGATTGTACCATCTGCGGGCGCTTCAAACGTCGTCGGGTGCGAGCCGTACTCCTCGGCCTTCTGCGCCATCAATCCAACGTTGGCGACGGCTCCTGCGGTGGCTGGGTTCAGTGCACCATTGGCTTTGAAGAAATTGATGGCCTCATCATACACCGGTGCATAGCAACGGTCAGGGATCACACAGTTAGTATCGCCCTTGGCGCCGGTTTCGTCCCAACCCTTGCCGCCAGCACGGATCACTGCGGGCATCGAGGCGTCGATGATAACATCAGACGGGACATGCAGGTTGGTGATGCCACGGTCCGAGTCCACCATATACATCGACGGACGATCCCCTTCGATCGCATTGATTGCGGCGACGATGTCTGCGTTGCCCTGAACCCGCTCAAGCAGGTCCCCCAGACCCGAGTTCGGGTTTACACCCAGTGCGTCCAGCTCTGCACCGAATTTTTCGAACACGGGGGCAAGCCAGGCCTTGACTGCATAGCCGAAGATAATCGGGTCACTGACCTTCATCATCGTCGCCTTCATGTGCAACGAGAACATGGTGCCGTCTTTCTTGGTGTCCTCAATGGCTTCGGTCAGGAACGACGACAGCGCCTTGACCGACATGAATGTTGCGTCGGCCACAGTTCCTTCGGCCAGTGGCCAAGCGTCTTTCAGAACCGTAACGCTGCCATCTTTGCCCACAAACTCAATTTTGGCATCGCCGGCTTGCGCCGCAGTGATCGTTGCCGATTTCTCATTGGCGTAAAAATCATTGCCCGGCATCGAAGACACTTTGGTCTTGCTGTCCGCGCTCCACTCTCCCATCGAATGAGGGTTCTTCTGGGCATAATTCTTCACAGCGCGCGCTGCGCGGCGATCGCTGTTGCCTTCGCGGAGGACCGGGTTCACGGCCGAACCCTTGATGGCGTCATAACGCGCACGGATCGCCTTTTCGTCGTCCGTCGAAGGCTCTTCGGGGTAGTTCGGAATGTCATAACCCTGTGATTGCAGCTCTTCGATGGCTGCCACCAGCTGGGGCACCGACGCCGAGATGTTGGGCAGTTTAATGACATTTGCGTCCGGTGTTTTCACCAGCTCACCTAAAGCAGCCAGATCATCAGTAATACGCTGTTCGTCTGTCAGCTTTTCGGGGAAGGTCGCGATAATACGCCCGGCCAGCGAAATGTCTTTGGTTCCGACGCTGACACCGGCTGCTGACGCAAACTTGCGGATAATGGGCAGGAACGAGGCGCTCGCCAGCTCGGGCGCTTCGTCTACAATGGTATACAATACGTCGAAGTTCGATTTTTCTGCCATATTCCCTTACCTTTTTTAAGCCTTTCAGGGGCGCGCGATCCAAGAGCATGTGCCGCCGTGACATAGGCACCAATCCCAAAGGGGACATGACGGCCCCACGGGTGACTCTGATTTGACAGGGCCTCCCTTAAATGAGGATTGGCTTGGGATCAATCGTATTGAGCGGCGCAAATTGACACGGGTCGAATTAGTTTGGGCTGTTGAGTGATATCACGCACCCGGAAACACCAACTCAAATCGCGCACCGGTCTTGGAAGGCACCAGCAAAATCCGCCCGCCATGTGCCCCCAACAGGTTTGTAACGATGGTCAGGCCCATCCCGGTCCCTCCCTTCTCGCGCGCGGTTGTGAAGAATGGGTTGAAGATGCGGACCCGATTACCGTCGGATATGCCGGAACCATCGTCTTGGACAACCAATCGACCGAGTTCTGCGTGCAGGACCACCTGCCTTGCCCCGTGACGGCATGCATTGTCCAGAAGATGTTGCAGGGCAATTTTCAGGCCAGAGGCTGCAAGGTTCAATGCCTGATCGCCGCCTTCTATGCTGATGTCCAGTTCGGGAAACGAAGCGCGCAACTGATCGGCAAGATCGTTCAGGCTTGCCTCCCCATGATGTTCCGGCACTCGTGCCTGTGCAACCGTGTTAAGAGCGCTGAGCTGCGTTTGCATCTGATCGCTTGCGCCCAATATCTGTTGCAGCAATGCGTGATCCTGGTCCGAGAGCGTTTCGGCCTCGGCCAACAACTCTCCTGCCGCACGGATCGCGGTGACAGGGGTTTTCAACTCATGCGTGACATGATCTGCAAAGACGCGGATCGAAGCTTCGCGCCGTTGCAGCGTATCCGCCATGCTCAGAACCGAACCGGCGAGGCGGGACAGTTCTTGTGTGCCGTAGTGATCGGGCGGCTCGGCGCGTTGCCCTTGTTCAATGGCCCCTGAATAGGTCGCCAGCGACGTTATGGGGCGGAGCAGAAGCCGAACCATAAGGTATCCGACTACTCCGGTCGCACATCCGATCACGATCGCCAGCAAGCCCGCAGCGTTTCGAAACCCGATCTCAGGTCCAAGATACCGCAGCGCGATCAGACCCAGCAGAGACAGGGCGAGCGTACCCGCGAGACCTCCGCCAAGAACAAAACCCAGCGAAGGGCGCCATTTGCGTCTCAGCCCGGCCATGCACCCATCCGCAATCCGATCCCATGCACGGTTTCGATGGCACCGGCCCAGCCCTGATCCCCCAACTTGCGTCGTAAGTTCCGCAAATGACTATCCAGTGTCCTATCCGAGACCGGACTGCCTGCGCCATAAATCGCATCAACCAATTGTGGTCGCGAGACGATGGCGGCGGGCGTTTGCATCAGGCGACGCAAAATCGACAGCTCGGTTGCGGTTAAGGCAAGCGCATTGCCGTCGACCCGAACCAAATGCGCCGACACATCCATTTCAACCGGGCCATGCCGCAGGAGAAGCTCTGCAGCACCCGGTTTGCTGCGTTTCAGGATGGCTTTGATCCGTGCAACCAACTCACGGGGGCTGAAAGGTTTGGTCACGTAATCATCCGCTCCCAACTCGAGGCCCAAAATGCGATCAATCTCGTCATCACGCGCGGTCAGGAACAAGATTGGTACGTCCGAGCGTGCCCGCAAGCGGCGACAAACCTCAAGCCCATCGATCTCAGGCAGGCCGACATCCAGCACGACAAGATCAGGCGCTTCCCGCATCGCGTGGGTTAGAGCCATTTGGCCATCGCGGGCGGTAACCGTTTGGTAGCCCGCGCGCTCAAGCGTGATCGAGACCAGCTCTCGCAGGCGTGGATCATCATCCACGACGAGGATTTTCATCTACCTTCTCCGGCATGGGTTCGACGGCCAGATTACGGATCACCCGATCTGCGCGAAAGCCCCAATTCCTCCAATTGTCGACGACCGGAGGGGTTACGCAATTGCGTACCCGTTTGTCCTTCAGCAACTCTGCCGCCGCCATCTCATTGAGCTGACATGCGTAGTAGGCATCAAACCGTATCGGATTTTCCAGATTCCAACGGGCGATTAAGGCTGAAAAATTCACGAAGCAGCATGCATAGAGCACGCCAATCCCCAGGATCGCAGATCGCAGCAATAACCAACGGTTCGATTTACCCAGCAAAATTTGCCAACCGGTCAGACACAAGCCCACAGCAACCAGCGCCATCCATATTGCCGCATGAACACGCAAATAGGTCAGCCCGTAGAAATCAACGTAAAGCGACAGGCGCATCAGCGATGAGATCACCAGCAGTACATTCTGCGCCAGCCACAGCATCATCCATCTTGTCAGCCCCTGCCGCTCGTTCAGATAGGGTCGCGCGGCCAAGGCAAATGCGCCCGCCAGCAAAGCTGTGACCAAGAGTGGGTATGCCCCGCGATGAGCATATTCAGCATAGGTCATCCCCTCGGGCAACTTGGCGCTGCCCCAGAGATAAACCATGTCCATCCCCGTTTGCACCGCCAGCAGCAAGTTGAACACGATTAGCGCATTGGCAACGGATTGGGCATTCAAGCCAAAGGCAGGCAATGGGCGCTTGCGTCCGGGGCCAAATCGGGGGGCAAGCAAGTCAGGCCGCAGGGTGACCGCAAGAAAGGGCCAGATCGTGATTGCCGCCCCGATCCAGAATAGCAGTCGGTCGAACCGCAGATCAAATCGCCAAATCCGATCGATCCAATCAGACAAGACCGGATTGGCCGCAACCATCAGCGAAGCAAGGATCAGTGCGCCTCCGATCGGGAAACTCCAGTTGCGCAGTGCACGAAGGGCAACCCCGTCAATGCGGGAAACCGAATGACCTTTCTGAACCGCCTCTATCCCGTGTCTGAGCGCCAATATTGGAAACAGAGACAGAAACCGGCGAACCGAAGCGACATCATGATTGCCCAGCACGGCCCAACACAGCGCAATGGTCGATCCACCTAACAAGAAAGCTACGGACAGGGCTTGAACATATTCCACCACCGGAAGAATGCTAAGCAGCAAAAGAAGGGCTGGCCCGACAAGTCCACCACGGCGGCGCAGCAAGGCAAACACGACAGCGGAAACCGCCAACATAAAGAGCGCGATTGAAAGGCCAGGAGAATGGTCGAAAAACAGAAAATCGGCGAGCGCAACCAGAAACACCAAACCCAAGAAAGCATGGCGATTGCCGGGTTCCGCTAAGCCATCGGCTCGGTTTGTGCCTCGATCAGGGGTGTCCAGCCACCAACTATCTTGTAAAACTGATGCCGGTACGCCGCGCACGATGAACTGTCCCATTTAACTGCTCCTTGTTTGTGTTGGTTCTGTCTGGCCTAGGCAGGTGCAGATCACCGCGTAAGGGTCGTGCATTTTTTGTGCAGAGGTGCTTTTAGCAGCGCAGCCTCTTCCCCTTGCGCGTGCCGGTGGCTAAGACGATCTTCCAACCGCAAGTCAGGAGGCCCCTTTGGACCGTATCACCCGCACCATCGCCACCGAGATTAACGCCCGCGCGGAACAGGTTGGGGCCGCGGTCAGGTTGTTGGATGAAGGTGCGACCGTGCCCTTTGTCGCCCGTTATCGGAAGGAAGTGACCGGCGGGCTGGATGATACCCAATTGCGCACCCTTTCCGACCGACTGAATTATCTGCGTGAGCTTGAGGCCCGGCGCGAGGCGATTCTGTCCTCGATCAAGGATCAGGGGAAACTGACGGACGATCTGGTGAAATCGATCGCCCAAGCCGAAACCAAGGCGCAGTTGGAAGACATTTATCTGCCGTACAAGCCCAAACGCCGGACCAAGGCGATGATTGCACGCGAGAATGGTCTGGAGGCGCTGGCCGATGCGATTCTGTCGGACCGGTTGGCCGAACCAGAAGGGCTGGCTGAGGGGTATCTGATTGAGGCTGTCCCCACGACCAAAGACGCGCTGAATGGTGCACGGGACATCATCACAGAGCGGCTTACCGAAAACGCTGCTTTGTTGGGAGAGCTACGTAACTTCATGCAGCGTGAGGCGTTGCTGAGCGCGAATGTTGTCGAGGGTAAAGAACAAGCAGGGGCCAAGTTCAGCGATTACTTTGATCATTCCGAGCTTTGGTCGAAAACCCCGTCGCATCGAGCGCTGGCAATGTTGCGCGCCTCGAAGGAAGGGATCGTAACGCTAGACATTGCTCCCGAACCCGAAGCGGGCGCCGCGCGGGCCGAGGCCATGGTTGCGGCTCATCTGAACACGCGGGGCGATGCGCCGGGTGACAAATGGCTGCGCAAGGTTGCGGGCTGGACATGGCGGGTCAAGCTGTCGCTGTCGATGATGGTCGAACTGATGGCCGACCTGCGCAGCCGCGCACAAGACGAGGCAATTCAAGTGTTTTCGCGCAACCTAAAGGAACTGCTATTCGCTGCTCCGGCGGGGGCACGTCCGACGCTTGGGTTGGATCCTGGCATTCGCACCGGGGTCAAAGCCGCCGTGGTGGATGCAACCGGTAAGGTGGTTGCAACGGATACGCTATATCCGTTTCAGCCCAAGAATGATCTGCGTGGTGCACAAGCGGCAATCCTGAATCTTATCGCTACACATAAAATCGAGCTTATTGCCATCGGCAACGGCACAGCCAGCCGCGAGACTGAGCGTTTGGTGGCCGATACGCTGTCGCTTCTGCCCAAGACTGTCAAAGCACCGACCAAGGTCGTCGTTTCCGAGGCTGGAGCCTCGGTCTACTCGGCATCCGAGCTTGCCGCACGCGAATTTCCCGAGCTCGACGTCTCACTACGTGGAGCGGTCTCGATTGCCCGCCGGCTACAAGATCCCTTGGCTGAACTGGTCAAGATTGAACCCAAGAGCATCGGCGTCGGTCAGTATCAGCACGATGTTGATCAGCACCGCTTGTCACAGTCACTGGAGTCGGTGATCGAAGATGTGGTGAACGCTGTGGGCGTGGATCTGAATACAGCTTCAGCCCCCTTGCTTTCGCACGTCTCGGGTCTGGGACCGGGATTGGCCGAGGCGATCGTCACGCACCGAGATATTCATGGTGCCTTTGCGTCTCGCAAGGATTTGCTAAAGGTGGCGCGTCTTGGTCCACGCGCCTTCGAGCAGTGTGCAGGTTTCCTGCGAATTCGCGACGGTTCAGAGCCTCTGGACGCCTCCTCGGTTCACCCCGAGGCTTACGATGTCGCCCGTCGGGTAGTGGCAGCATGTGGGCGCGACATTCGCCAAATCATGGGGCATGAAGGCGCGCTGAAAGACCTGCGCGCCGAGCAGTTTTTGAGTGACACCTTCGGCTTGCCAACGGTTCGCGACATTTTCACCGAATTGGAGAAGCCCGGCCGAGACCCGCGACCCAGTTTCAAAACGGCGTCGTTTACGGACGGGGTTGAGGAAATCACGGACCTGAAGCCCGGCATGGTGCTGGAGGGTACCGTCACCAACGTCGCCGCCTTCGGCGCGTTTGTCGACATTGGCGTGCATCAGGACGGGTTGGTTCATGTCAGCCAACTGGCCGATCGGTTCGTGAAGGACCCGCATGAGGTGGTCAAAACCGGGCAAGTTGTCAAAGTGACGGTGGTCGAAGTCGACGTTCCACGTAAGCGCATTGGGCTGTCCATGCGCAAGGACGGTGGTGCTTCGGCACGCGAGGGCAATGCACTCCGTGGCAAGGGCAAACCGGCACGAACACCCAAGCCAGGGGAACAGCGGCGCAGCCATGGGGGTCAGAGCACCCAGAACGGGGCCTTTGGTGACGCTCTTAGAGACGCCTTCAATAAACGTTAGGCGGCAACCCTGTCATAGGGCTAAATACGAGGCGTGTTTCTGCATGACCTACATTCACCTAAGCCCCGGCAGACAGAAAGAAAAGCAGGGCGCTAACATTCGGGTGTTGCAACTCGGACCATGATCTGGATGATGCTGGCCCATGATGGCCGAAAAATTCGGCCAACCGTATGAAAATGCGGCCACAACAAAAAATGGGGAGACGACTTATGTCATTCAAAACTCTGATGCTTGCCGCCAGTGCAACGGCGATGATCGCGGCGGGCGCTTCGGCGGAGACGCTGCGATGGGCCCGTGCAGGTGATGCGCTGACGCTGGACCCGCATGCGCAAAACGAAGGCCCGACCTCGGCCATGGCGCACCAGATCATGGAAACGCTGGTGATGCGTGATCACTCAGGTGCACTGGTTCCATCGCTGGCGACCGAATGGGCACCATCGGAAGAAAATCCGAATGTCTGGGTGTTCAAACTGCGCGAGGGCGTTACCTTCCACGACGGTGCCGAGTTCGACAGCGAGGACGTCGTGTTTTCGCTGAACCGCGCGATGACGCCGGATTCGGATTACAAAGAACTGCTGGCGTCTGTGAAAGAGGTGCGTGCGCCCGACAAGTTCACGATCGAGATCGAAACTGACGGCCCGAACCCGATCATGCCCAACAACCTGACCAACATGTTCATGATGGACAAAGGTTGGGCCGAGGCAAACAACGCTGTCAAGGTTCAGGACTATGAGGGCGGCGAAGACACGTTTGCGGCCAAGAACGCCAATGGCACCGGTCCCTACAAGCTGGTCAGCCGCGAGCCGGACGTGAAAACCGTCCTGGCCGCCTATGACGGCTATTGGGGCAAGGATGAGTTCCCGCTGCAGGTAACCGAGATCATCTATACCCCGATCCAGAACGCCGCGACCCGTGTTGCCGCGCTGCTGTCGGGTGAGGTTGATTTCATTCAGGACGTGCCCGTACAGGACCTCGAGCGTGTAGCCGGAACCGATGGTCTGGACGTACGCACCGCGCCGCAGAACCGGGTGATTTTCTTTGGCATGAATATGGGCGATGCTGATCTGACCTCGGACAATGTGGATGGTAAGAACCCGCTGGCTGATGTCCGCGTTCGACAGGCGATGTCAAAGGCGATCAATCGTGATGCGATCAAACAGGTCGTGATGCGTGGTCAGTCTGCTCCTGCTGGCATGATCTCACCTCCGTTTGTGAATGGTTGGGATGCAGATATGGATGCGTCCTCGTCAACCGATATCGAAGGGGCCAAGGCGTTGATGGCCGAAGCAGGCTATCCTGATGGTTTCTCGCTGACCCTGAACTGCCCGAATGACCGCTACATCAATGATGAGGCGATCTGTCAGGCAGCGGTTGGAATGCTGGCCCAGATCGGCGTCACAGTTAACCTGGACGCCAAACCGAAAGCCCAGCATTTCCCGTTGATCAACAACCTAGAAACAGATTTCTACATGCTGGGCTGGGGTGTTCCGACTTATGACTCGGAGTACATCTTCAACTTCCTCGTCCATTCGAAGGGCGAAAAGTACGGCTCGTGGAATGGCACACGCTATTCCAACCCGGATCTGGATGCCAAAATCGTGGCCCTTGCCTCTGAAACTGATCTGCCCGCACGTGATCAGCAGATCGGTGATATCTGGCAGGTTGTTCAGGACGAACAGCTTTATATCCCGATCCACCATCAGGTGCTGAACTGGGGCATGAAATCGGGCGTGGGCACCATCGTCGAGCCGGAAGATTCACCGAAGATCAAGTACTTTGAGATGAACTAAACTATCCTTTGTGATGGTATGCAGGGCGCGGAAACGCGCCCTGTTCTTGTTTGCGCCGTCGGTAACGGACATGTGATCTCGGCGCAGGAACGGCTTTACGTGGCAGCGAAAAAGCTGGATTGTTTCAGCGCTAACAGGGAGATTTCGCCATGATCCTCAGAAACAGTGCAATCGGCCTGACCATGTTGCTTGCAAGCGCCGCGCAGGCGGCCGAATTCAAGTGGGCCTCGACCACCGATCCGCAGACGATGGACCCTCACGCGGTCAACTCGGCCCCAGTTCTCGGTTTCCTGAACAACGTCTACGAAGGGCTGGTCCGCCGCGGTAAGGATATGAGCGTTGAGCCCGCGTTGGCTGTCAGTTGGGAGCCGATCGGCGACGGCGAAGGATGGCGGTTCAATCTGCGTCAGGGCGTGACCTTTCACGACGGAAGCAGCTTTGACGCGCAAGATGTGCTGTTCAGCTACCAACGCGCCTCGGGTGAGGCGGCGGATACGCGCAGTTGGTTCGCTCCGGTCAGTGACGTCATTGTAGTTGATGACTACACCGTTGATATCATGACCACAGCACCTAACCCGCTGTTTCCGTCATCGATTGCCAACTGGATGATCATGGATCAAGACTGGACTGAGGCCAACGACGCCGTGGTCCCCGACAAAGAAACCGGAAACTACGCCACCATCAACGCCAACGGCACCGGCGCGTTCAAGGTGACCGAGCGCGAGCCGGGTCTTAAGACCGTGTTGGAACCTTATGAAGGCTGGTGGGGGGATGTTGAACACAACATCACCCGTGCAGAATTTAATCCGATCCAGAATCCTGCCACGGCCGTAGCGGCGCTGCTATCGGGCGATGTGGACATGATCAACCCGGTCCCCATTCAGGACGTCGCACGGCTGCAGCAGAACGCAGAGGTCGATGTCATCCAGGGCATTGAAGCGCGTGTGATCATGCTGGGCTTCGACCACGAGGCTGATACGCTGAAATACACAGACGATGCGGGCAAACCCAACCCGTTCCGTGACGCGCGCGTGCGGCAGGCAGTTGCGCAAGCGGTGAATGTCGACGCCATTCTGGCCACGATCATGCGCGGAAATGCCGAGCCCGCATCGCAGCTCGTCAGCCCAGCCATGAGCGGGTTTTCCGAAGCCAACGCCGGACGCCCCGCGTTTGATGTGGAGTCGGCAAAGGCGCTGCTGGCCGAGGCCGGATATGCAGATGGTTTCTCATTTGGCCTGAAATGCCCCAATGACCGCTACCTTAATGACGAGGCCGTCTGTCAGGCCGTCGTTGGTATGCTGGCTCAGATCGGGATCACCGCCGAGCTGGACGCGATGCCAGTGCGGAACTATTGGCCGGAACTGCGCGAAGATAATTACGACATGTACCTGCTGGGCTGGAGCCCCGGTACGTTCGACGCCGAGCATCCGGTCCGGTTCCTTGTCGCAACCCCGAACGAAGAGAAAAAGCTGGGTAGCTGGAACTTCGGCGGCTTCTCGAATGCACGTGTCGATGAGCTGTTGCCGATGATCCAGTCAGAACTGGATGAGGCCAAGCGTCAGGCGATGCTGGACGAGGTTACTCAAATCTATCAGGACGAACACGTTTATGTGCCGATGTATGTCCAGCCGCTGGTTTGGGGCACGCGCAGCAATGTCGAGGTCACGCAGCGTCCGGACAACTTCTTCCTGCTGCGTTGGGTGAATGTGAATTGATCGGCGGCAACGTCGCGTTGAGTTGACAGCACTCTCTTGACCATCTGGTCAAGGTCGGCCTAGAGAGACCGATCTACGAGGGAAACATATGTTCGCATATATCGTCAGACGGATGTTCCAGTCCGTCATAGTGCTGTTGGTCGTGGGGTTGGTCGCCTTTTCGATGTTCCGATTTGTTGGCGACCCGATCGACAACATGCTGGGTCAAGAGCGCACGCAGGCCGACATTGACCGCCTACGGACCGAGCTTGGGTTGGACCAACCTTTTGTGGTGCAATACGCCAAGTTCCTGCAAGGCGCCGTTCAGGGCAATTTCGGTGTGTCTTATCGCCAGGGGCGACCGGTCTCGACCATCCTGGTGGAGCGCGCTCCGGCGACGTTGGAATTGGCCTTTGTATCCGGCTTTCTTGCGATCACGATGGGCATTGCCCTCGGTGTCTTTACTGCAATCCGACGACAAGGGATCGCTGCCAATGTGATCATGACTGTTTCCTTGATCGGGGTTTCTCTGCCGACGTTCCTCATAGGTATCCTGCTGATCTATGTTTTCTCGGTTGAACTTGACCTACTGCCCAGTTTCGGGAGGGGCGAGACCGTTATGATTGGCAGTTGGTCCACCGGGTTTCTGACGACCTCGGGGCTCAAGGCGTTGATATTGCCTGCAATCACGCTGGGCCTCTATCAAATGACGCTGATCATGCGGCTTGTCCGGTCCGAGATGCTGGAGGTTCTGCGCGCTGACTATGTCCGCTTTGCCCGCGCCCGAGGGCTGTCGGACCGGGTGATCAATTTCCGCCACGCGCTGAAGAACACTCTTGTGCCGGTGATCACCATCACGGGCCTTCAGCTGGGGTCGATCATCGCTTTTGCCATCATCACCGAAACGGTGTTCCAATGGCCGGGCGTCGGCTTGCTGTTCATCAACGCGATCCAGTTCGTGGATATCCCCGTTATGGCTGCCTATCTGATGCTGATCTCAGTGATGTTCGTGACAATCAACCTGATTGTCGACCTTCTGTACTATGCCATTGACCCGCGCCTGCGTGTCGACGCGAGGGCCACATGACCGAAACGATGGAAACCCCGAAAGTCGCGCCTAAATCGCGAACGGCTAAATTCTGGGACAGCGATTTCGCCTGGTCTTTCCGGCACTCTCCGGTAGCCATGATCGCATCTTTGGTCGTGGTCATTCTGGTGCTGGCGGCGATCTTTGCCCCGCTGATCGCGCCATATAACCCGTTCGATCCAGCAACACTGAACCTGATGAACGGGTTCACACCGCCAGGTACGCCCAATGCGTTCACGCAAGAGACCTTTTTGCTAGGCACGGATGACCAAGGGCGCGATGTGTTCTCGACCATCCTCTACGGGTTGCGCATTTCATTGTTCGTAGGTGCCTCTGCTGTGCTTCTTGCCTTGATCATCGGCGTGATCCTCGGTCTGATCGCTGCGTATTTCGGAGGTTGGATCGAGACGCTGATCATGCGTATCGCAGACGTGCAACTGACGTTCCCGGCCATTCTGGTCGCAATGCTGATCTTTGGGATTGCCAAAGGAATCACTCCGCCGGAATACCGCGATGAGATGGCAATCTATGTTCTCATCATCGCAATTGCGTTGTCGGACTGGGTGCAGTTCGCACGCGTCGTCCGTGGTGCTGCTCTGGTTGAGAAAAACAAGGAATATGTACAAGCCGCGCGCCTGATCGGGCGTGGATCGTTCCCGATCATGTTCCGTCACATCCTACCCAATGTCCTTAGCCCTGTTCTTGTTATTGCTACCATCTCGCTGGCGCTGGCAATCATTGCTGAGGCCACATTGAGTTTTCTGGGTGTGGGCGCCCCCCCGACCCAGCCGTCGCTGGGAACACTAATCCGGATCGGGCAAGGTTTCCTGTTCTCGGGCGAATGGTGGATTTTATTCTTCCCGGCCTGCACGCTTCTGGCCCTCGCCCTGTCGGTCAACTTGTTGGGCGACTGGCTGCGCGACGCGCTGAACCCAAAACTGCGGTGATTTCATGAGCCTTCTGACCATCCAAGACCTCACCGTCGAATTCCCGACCCGCCGCCAGCTATTTACCGCAGTGGACCACGCCAGCCTTTCTGTAGAACCCGGCGAAATCCACGGGCTTGTGGGCGAATCCGGGGCAGGTAAATCCACCATCGGCGCTGCCGTGATGGGCCTTCTGGAACGCCCAGGTCGCATTGCCAGCGGCCAGATTAAGCTGGGCGGCGATAAGATCAGCGGCATCGATGCCGAGGCGATGCGCGGGCTGCGCGGCAAGAAGATCTCGATGATCTTTCAAGACCCGCTTACGTCGCTGAACCCGCTATTTACAGTGCGCGAGCAACTGGTCGAGACGATCCAGACTCATCTGGGTGGATCCGAGGCCGAAGCAAGCAAGCGCGCCCGTGATTTGATCGATCGCGTTGGCATCCCAGACCCGGATACTCGGCTGGATCAGTACCCGCACCAGTTCTCGGGCGGCATGCGGCAACGCGTGGTGATTGCTCTGGCACTTTGCACCGAACCGGATGTGATCATCGCCGATGAACCCACGACGGCTTTGGATGTTTCGGTTCAGGCCCAGATTCTGGACCTGATCAAGGAACTAGCACAAGAGCGTCAGGTGGGTGTCATCCTGATCACCCATGACATGGGCGTGATCGCCGATACAACTGACCGCGTGACCGTGATGTATGCGGGCAAGGTGGTTGAAAGCGGCACCACGGCACAGGTGATGGGCCAGCCGCAACACGAATACACCAAGTCCCTGATCGCCGCCGTACCACGCCCGACGCTGAAACTGCATCGCTTCCCTCAGATCAGCTATGGCGGGCGTGAAACGCGTTTCGCGATCGAGGATATGGCACGCCACTGGCCCAAGGTGGATAACGACGCCAGCAAACCGATCTTTGAAATCCGCAACCTGACGAAGAAATTCCTGCAAAAGCGTGGATTACTGCCTTGGGATCGTACCTACTTCACCGCTGTCGACAACGTCAGCTTTGACATTCGCGCAGGTGAGGTCTTTGGGGTTGTCGGTGAGTCTGGATCGGGCAAGTCCACCGTCGCGCGGATGATTGCGGGGCTCTATCCTGTGGATGGTGGTACCATCACCTTTGACGGGCAAATGGTAAGCGATCTGAGTAATCGTACGGTGCAGGAAGAGTACCGCAAAAACATCCAGATGATCTTTCAGGACCCCTACTCGTCTCTCAATCCGCGTATGCGGGTGGATGAAATTGTGGCGGAGCCGATCCGCCATCACCGCCTGATGGAAGGTGCCGACGTCAAGCGCCGCGTGGACGAATTGCTGGATCAAGTGGGTTTGGGGTCAGAGGCCGGGCTGAAATATCCGCATGAGTTCTCGGGCGGTCAGCGCCAGCGCATCTCGATCGCACGCGCACTGGCGACACAACCCCGGTTCCTGATCTGCGATGAGCCCACAAGCGCGCTCGACGTTTCGATCCAGGCGCAGATTTTGAACATCCTGAAAGACCTGCAAGAGCATCTGGGACTGACCATGCTGTTCATTAGCCACGACCTACCTGTGGTGCGCCAAATGTGTGACCGAGTTGCGGTCATGAAACAGGGACAAATCGTCGAGGTTCAGGACACCAGCGATCTGTTTGCCAGTCCGAATACCGAATACGCGCAAGAACTGTTGCGGTTGATGCCGAAACTCGATGACCTGTCGACTGACGGGCTTGGGGTCGAAGCAGAATAGGGCCGCGACACCCGTTGCAGGCGCTCCGTGACTAGAAGCCTTGTTCGAATGCCCGGAACTCGGCAGCGATAGCCGCAGCTGCTATCGCCAGCAGACGCTCGCCATCCTGAGGATTGGCCAAAGCTGAATGCGATCCAACGCGGCCATCCGGGAAGTCCGCGCGATGTTCGTCGGGTGGACCATGGCGATCCCCTGCGTGATCCCGGATGTATTCGGCGCTGAGTTTTTGGGGCGGCTCAGCGGCCTGATTGGCAGGCAATGGTCCAAGCAAAGACTGGGTTATGGCAATCTCCGAGGGGGTGGCGTGCATCCCTTCCCAATCACCATAGAGCTGCTGCCGCAAAACGTTCACAGCGTTCGGCTCCCACCAGCTACGGATCAGCAATTGACCACCAGCAATTTCGCTTTCGATCTGCCGAAGAGGCGCCAGATTGGCCCCGTGTCCGTTCACTATGAACACTCCAACGAAACCTTGCTGCAAAAGCCCCCGGATCACCTCATCTGCGATGGTGCGAAAGGTTTCGGCTGAAATAGACACCGTTCCGGGAAATCCCGCGTTGAAAGGCGCTGGCGTGTAGGCCAGCGCCGGAGCGACGATACCCTCGCATTGCATGGCGGCAGCGAGTGCGACAGCCTCGGCGCAAATCGTGTCGGTGCCAATGCGACCCATCGGGCCGTGCTGCTCGGTCGATCCAACCGGCAGCAACACGGCCGCACCGGCATTGATACGAGTGTCAACCTCGTACCATGTCATGTGCTCAAGTTTCATGACTTTGAAAACTCTCGCAGGCGCTCCAGTTACTAGGGCCTCTGATCAGAGGCCCCAGCGTTCCCGGTTTTCGTCAAAGAAGCCTTGGGCTTTTTTCACTTCAATCCAGTTGTTCACATAGTTGATCCAGACCTGATCGCTTTGCGGCAACAGCATCGCGATGGGAGAAGGAGAACGTGGACCGGCATTTTTGACGCGGACGACCGGGAATTTTGCTTCTAATGTTGAGCCCTCGATATTCGAGGTTATGAACACATCTGCACGACCGGCCAAGACCTCCTGAAAACCACGCGCGGGGGCTTCGACTACTTTGATATCCGCATCGGGGAACCATTCGCGCACGCGCTTTTCAAAGGTGGTGCCCAGAGTAGTAGCAACCTTCACGTCTGGCTTGTTGATCGAGTCGTAGCCATCAAATTTGTCGGCCTTTTCCTTGGTTGTGTAGGGAAACAACTCAACCGCGATGTAACTGTCGGAAAACCCTGCAACTTTCATGCGCGGAGGTGAGATAGAAGCCGAACCGGTGATGTGGTACTTCCCCGCTACCACACCATTGACCAATGTTTTCCAGTCGGTGGGCACATATTCGACCTCAACACCCAGATCAGCGGCCAGCGCGTTCATGATGTCGATATCATAGCCTTTATAGCTGTTAGTCGCCGGGTCGCGCAGTGACATCGGATTCCAGTCACCGGTTGTCCCCACTTTCAGCACGCCGTCATCCAAAATTTCATTCAGAGCCGACTGTGCTTGCGCAGCGCCGCTGATCACAAGACCGAGCGCAGCCGCAGCCGCGACTTTAACAAAACGTTTCATGTGGTTCTCCCGTTGGTGGCGTTAGTCTTTTATTACGACATTGCTTCTTGATTTAAGCGTAAAGAAAAAGATAACCTCAAGCAACTAATTAACTCATAGTAATCACAAGTGGGCCAGCAGATGCCAAACGCAGCGATCGAGCTTGTCGACGTAGACAAGTGGTTTGGCACATTTCACGTGCTCAAGAACATCAACCTGACAGTCAACAGTGGTGAAAAGGTTGTGATCTGCGGCCCATCCGGATCGGGTAAATCAACGGTCGTAAGATGCATCAATCAGCTTGAGAAACATCAAAAGGGCACCATCCGCATCGATGGGGTCGAACTGAACGATGATGCCAAATCTGCAGCCACCATCCGGTCAGAAGTTGGCATGGTGTTCCAGCAATTCAATCTGTTCCCGCATCTAACAGTGCTGGAAAACCTGACCCTTGGTCCGATCAAGGCCCGCGGGTTGAGCCGAAAAGAAGCCGAAGACAAAGCGCGCCACTACCTTGAGCGTGTTCATATACCCGATCAGGCCGACAAGCGCCCGATACAGCTTTCGGGTGGACAGCAGCAGCGGGTGGCAATTGCCCGTTCGCTTTGCATGGAGCCCAGGGTCCTTTTGTTCGACGAACCCACCTCGGCGCTCGACCCTGAGATGATCTCCGAGGTGCTCGACGTGATGGTCGAACTTGCCGAGGAAGGCATGACCATGGTTGTGGTGACCCATGAGATGGGATTTGCCCGAAAAGTGGCCGACAACATGGTGTTCATGGATGCAGGCGAGATTGTCGAACAAGGTAAGCCCGAGCATTTCTTCACCAATCCAAAGTCTGAGCGGTGTCAGAAATTCCTGAGCCAAATTCTACAGCATTGAGTTGGGTCCGATGAAAAAATCACTTCTCTTCCTTCCCCTTTTCTTGCTGATCACGGGCTGTTCGTCCTCACAGACCTGGGGTTGGTACGTCATTGACCCAACCACGGCTTCAGGCTGGACCAATGTAAAATTCCTGATTTCGGGCATGGGTGCGACCATTCAGATTTCGCTGATTGCGGCGATTTTGTCGATTGTCATTGGATTGCTGGTCGCCCTGCCGGGTCTGTCGGAAAAGCGCGGCTGGCGGCTGGTAAACCGGGTATATGTCGAATTTGTCCGCTCGATCCCTCTGTTGCCTATGCTGTTTTGGGTGTTCTACGGGTTGCCGATTGTCTTTCAGTCGATGGGTATGGACATCCCAATCGATCCCTTCTGGGGCGCAATTATCACCCTTGCGATATCGGACAGCGCCTTTACCGCCGAGATCTACCGTGCTGGTATACAATCTATCGCAAAAGGGCAAAGCGAGGCGGCGCAAACGATTGGCCTGAACTATTTTCAGACCATGCGCTATGTGATCCTGCCGCAAGCGATCCGGCGTATACTGCCACCGCTCGCCAACCAATTTATCTACATTGTGAAGATGAGCGCATTCGCCAGCGTCATCGGCATGCAAGAACTGACACGCCGTGCGAATGAGCTGGTAGTGACGGAATACCGCCCGCTTGAGATCTATACCTTGTTGATCTTCGAGTATCTGGTGCTGGTACTGATCATCAGCGCCGGTGTGCGTTGGCTCGAGCGCCGGATGGGTGCAGATGAGCGCGGATAAGGAGCAGAGAAATGGACTGGAAAGACTTCATGGCCGAGACCGAGGCCAATATTGGTGCATTCTCGAAAGAAGTGCCCGAAACCGTCCGTGGTTTTGGCATCATGGGTAAGGCCGCCAAAACAGATGGTGCGCTGAGTGAAAAGACAAAGGAATTCATGGCGTTGGGGATTGCCATCGCGACGCGCTGCGACAGCTGCATCGGTTTTCATGTCCGCTCATTGGTGCGGCTGGGTGCGACCCGCGAAGAGCTGTGCGAAGCGCTGGCTATGGCCACCTATATGGGCGGCGGCCCGTCTTACGCCTACAGCGCCAAGGCGTTGAAGGCGTTTGATGTGTTTTCAGAGTAATAGACCGGTAAGCGGTCCGATTTCATTGGATGGTTCTTGCCATGGCAGTCACCGAAATCCGTAATGAAGGGATGCGAATTGGTGGCGAGATCATCATTACCGCTGAGACCATCCCGGTTCACTACCCCTATACCAATGAGGTCGTGGGCCATGTGCCTGCAGGACAGGCTGAACACGCGCGCCGCGCCTTCGAAATTGCGACCAACTACAAGCCCGAACTGACCCGCTATGAACGCAGCCAAATCCTGCAACGGGCTGGAGAGCTGATTGGTGAACGTCGCGATTACCTCACCAAATGGCTGGTGCTTGAGCTTGGCATCTGCCATCAACACGCGATCTACGAGACCAAGCGCGCGCAGGATGTCTTTCAATTTGCGGCGGCCGAGGCACTGAAGGATGATGGCGAAATCTTTGCGTGCGATCTGACCCAAAACGGTAAAGCCCGCAAGATTTTCACGATGCGCGAGCCTGTGACCGCGATCAGCGCGATCACTCCATTCAACCATCCACTCAACATGGTCAGCCACAAGGTTGCTCCGTCGATCGCCACCAATAACTGCATGGTCTGCAAACCGACCGAGTTGACGCCTCTGACCTGCCTGACGCTGGCCGATATCCTTTATGAGGCAGGCCTGCCGCCTGAGATGTTTCAGGTGGTCACTGGCTGGCCACAGGACATTGGGAATGAGATGATCACCAATGAAAACATCGACATCATAACCTTCACCGGTAGTGTTCGCGTGGGCAAGATGATCGCAGAGAAGGCGGTTTACAAACGTCAGGCGCTGGAGTTGGGCGGTAATGATCCACTGATTGTTCTGAATGACCTCAACGATGCCGATCTAGACAGGGCCGCAACGATCGCCGTAGCCGGGGCCACCGGCAATTCGGGACAGCGCTGCACTGCGATCAAGCGAATTCTGGTGCAAGAGAGTGTCGCGGACACCTTTGTGCCTTTGGTGCTGGGGAAGGCCAAAAAGATCAGGTTCGGAGATCCGCAGGATCCTGAGACCGAGCTGGGTTGCGTGATCCACGAGGAAGCGGCCAAGCTTTTCGAAGATCGTGTTCACTTGGCCCAGAAAGCGGGAGCACAAGTCCTTTACCGCCCCGGACGTCAGGGCGCGCTGCTGCCGCCGATCGTGGTCGACAACGTTCCCCACGACTCCGCGTTAGTGATGGAGGAAACTTTCGGCCCAATTGTTCCCATCATTCGCGTGCCCGACGACGATGACGAGGTCATGCGAATCTCGAACTCTACTGTGTACGGCCTGTCGTCGGGGGTATGTACCAATGACCTGAACCGCGCAATTGCCTATATCAATGGGCTGAGCGTGGGCACCTGCAATATCTGGGAACAACCCGGATACCGTATCGAAATGTCCCCCTTTGGCGGCATCAAGGATTCGGGCAATGGTGTCAAAGAAGGGGTCATCGAGGCCATGAGGTTCTTTACGAATGTCAAAACCTACTCGCTTCCTTGGCCCGGTTGAAGGCTTGTTGAAGATTGCAATGCACACCACCAGTGATGCATGCTCGCTCAGCCAAGAAATGACCGCTTGAGCCCTTCGGCTCTTGGCGTCATATGTGCCTTCGAACGCACGCGCGATGCCCCGAAACAAGGAAATACCTCATGCAAAAGGTTCTGATCACAGGTACTGCCGGATTTATCGGGTTCCATCTTGCCAAACTTTTGCTTGAGAACGGTTGCCGGGTTCATGGCTTTGACGGGTTGACTGATTATTACGATGTCCGCCTCAAACAGAGCCGACATGCGCTGTTGCTGGAGAACCCAAATTTTTCGTGCGATGAAGGGATGCTGGAAGATACCGCCAAGTTCGACCAGATCGCTGATGCTTTTGAACCGGACGTGATCATCCACCTCGCGGCGCAAGCTGGCGTCCGATATAGCCTGGAAAACCCACGCGCCTATGTCGAAAGCAATGTTGTCGGGACGTTCAACGTGATGGAAGCTGCGCGGCGGCACAAAGTGCGGCATCTGCTGATGGCTTCGACTTCGTCGATCTACGGGGCAAATCCTGACATGCCCTTCGACGAGTGCGAAAAAGCAGATCATCAACTCACTATGTACGCAGCCACCAAAAAGGCAAATGAAGCGATGGGGCATTCCTATGCCCATCTTTGGGATATTCCGACGACAATGTTCCGCTTCTTCACAGTCTACGGTCCTTGGGGGCGCCCGGACCTTGCGTTCTTCAAATTCACGGACGCTATCCTCAACGACCGCCCGATAGACATCTACAACCACGGCGACATGTATCGTGATTTCACCTATGTGGATGACCTGGTGCGCGCAATCTCTCTGCTGATCGACGTTGTGCCTGTTCGCCCCAAAGCCCCCGAAGACATCGCCGAAGGTGACAGCCTGAGCCCGGTCGCTCCCTATCGCATAGTGAACATTGGAAATTCAGACAAAGTGCGTTTGTTGGATTTCATCGACGCCATCGAAGAAAGCCTCGGCAAACCCGCGATCCGAAACTATATGGAGATGCAGTTGGGCGATGTGCCTGCAACTTGGGCCAATGCCGATCTGCTGCACCGCCTGACCGGTTATCGCCCAAAAACCGAAATCAAGGACGGCATTCAGGCCTTCGTGGACTGGTATCGCGTATATTACGGTAAATAGAACCTGCCTAAACCTGAATTCGCCGGCCACAGCACCGATTAAACCGTCAGCGCGATCAGATCGCTTTTTTCAGTGCCTCGATTATCTGCTCTTGCGAATTCTCCTGCAGATACGGGTGCATCGGCAGGCTAATCACTGTTGCGGCGGCCTGATCGCCAACAGGCAAATCGGCATTTGGGTCAGAAACAGCTGGTTGCTTGTTCAACGGCAGTGGATAATGCACAGCGGTCGGAACCCCGGCGTCTTTGAGCTTAGCTTGCACATCCTCACGATTGTCCACGCGTATCGTGTACTGCGCCCAGGCGCTGGTCGCCCCCTCCATCAGCGTCGGAGCGGCGATATTGGTTTCCTTCAGTAGCACTTTGTAACGGTCCGCGACGGTGTCTCGCAGGACCAGTTCATCCTCGAAAATATCCAGCTTGCACAGCAGGATCGCAGCCTGCAATGTGTCCAGACGGCTGTTAACGCCAACCCTGATATGGTGATAACGCCGGTCCTGCCCGTGCCGGGCTATCTGGCGAAGAATGATGCTCAGATCATCGTCCGAGGTGAAGATAGCACCACCATCGCCGTAGCAGCCAAGGGGTTTCGATGGGAAAAAGCTGGTGCAGGAAATCGTTGACAGGTTTCCTGACCGTTTGCCACGCAAAGATCCGCCAAAACTCTGAGCAGCATCCTCGATGACAGGTAAGCCGTTTGCCACAGCTACCTCGTTAATTCGTTCGAAATCAGCAGGTTGGCCATACAGCGACACCGGTATAATTGCCTTTGTCCGGGGTGTGATCGCAGCGTCAAGCTTGTTGGGATCAAGGTTATAACTAGTCTGGTCGATATCGACATAAACCGGCTTTGCGCCCAGCAATCTGACGGCTTCAGCCGTGGCGATATATGAAAATCCGGGCGTGATGACCTCATCCCCCGGCCCGACTTCAAGCGCCATCAAGGCAATTTGCAATGCATCCGTTCCATTCGCGCAGGTGATGCAATGTTTAGCTCCCGTAAAGGCAGTCAGCCGTGCCTCTAGTTCAGCCACTTCTGGGCCAAGAATGTACTTTCCATGCGCCAACACATTGGCAATGCCAGCATCAAGCTGATCCTTGATACGTTTCTGTTGTTCCGCCAGGTCAATAAATTGCATTGATCTAATGACGCCCTATCTTCTCTTGAAAATATCGTTCTAGGTGCTCTGCCTTTGCATCCTTTACATAATCCATAAGTGCTCGGCCATGCATATCTGTTCGCAAAGGATCTGCTCCACTTGCCAACAACGTATCCAAAAGTTCAAAACTTGCATTTGGATGAGCCATAAGCGCGGTTTTTGCATACATTAGAACAGTAGTGCCGTTTCTTCCGGTCGCGTTCGGATTTGCCCTGTGCTCTAGCAGGTAGTTTGTCAATTCAAGGCGCTGATTGAAGGCAGCCATGATCAGTGGCGTCCACCCTTTTTCAGTGCGCTCTTCCAGAAGATCAGGGTGGATTTCAAGTATCTTCGAAACAGCCTGTACGTCACCCTGGTTGCACGCCACCTTCATGCTTTCAAATGCCTGCGTACGGACCCTAGTTGCACGCCAAGCTGGGAAGTTAAGTAAGGTTTCCCATTTTTTGGAGGGTGCCATGGGCTCATTTTTAGTGGGCCTATGAAGCGCAGTTGGCGACAGCTCCGATTTGGTCCAGCAATCCAAGAATTGTCTTAGCGCTGTGATTTGCAGTCGATAGGTGTTTTCCTGAACTATTTCAGGAGTATCCGTCGCGCTGATTTGAGTAGCGTCAAATGCCAGATGTTGCCCCGCGTCAACCCTGGGGTCGATCAGGTGAGTCGTAACCCCGGCATCGACTCCATTTTTGAGAGTATAGAAAAATGCATCCAGGCCGGATGTCTCGGGAATCTTTCCAGGATGAAAGTTCACAATACCCTGCTTGAAGGCTTCGATAACTGGTCGTTTGAGGATTCGCGCGCCGGATATGATACCTAGCTCCAAACCATGCTCATCAACCAGATTAATGATGCCGTCGATATCACTATGCGGCATTTCAACGAAAGAAAAACCTAAGCGCTCGCAGAGTTCCTTTGTATCAAGCGGTGGTACTGCCCTGAGCGTATGTGGGAAGTAAACTGTGCGATCCATTGATGGCAGCTTTTGAAAAGGTGCACCGATTACGGTCACCTCTCGTTGACCCATCAGCGCTAGCTCTACGAGAAAATCATGAGATTTTCGATGAGGAAACGCGTAGGCGAACACTGCAATCATTGATCAGTGCCGGAATTCAACTTGGGGTGCTGCTCGCCCTTGCGAGCTTCGATTGGTGCATTGCGGATATAGTTGACCATACCAATCGCTGGTCGATTTTCGTTAAGCCCAAACCCGTTCCCTTTCAAAATCTCTTCGTAGCTTCGCGTATGCAAATCAGCGAAACCACCAGAAAACTCGACCTCTTCTTCATTGATCGTGATCGACCGATAGGTTCTGGCTCCAGCTTCCCGCGCATCTGCCGGAACGTCGTTAATATCCAACGACAAAAACCAACGGCACCGGGCATGTTCGAACTCCAGATAACCCGCAGCCTTTGTCGGGGCATTGAGATGGACGTGGTTTGCCTGAAGGTCTCCGAAGAGAAAATGCAACATGTCAAAGAAATGTACGCCGATGTTGGTGGCAATACCACCAGATTTGCGGACATCCCCCTTCCAGCTCTCCAGATACCAACGTCCACGGGACGTGATGTAAGTCAGATCGACCTCGTACTTGGTATCTTTGGGGCTGTTTCGAATCTTGTCCCTCAGAGCAATGATCGATGGATGTACGCGCAACTGCAGGATCGTGTTTACGGTCTGTCCGGTCGCCTGCTCGATCGCTTCCAGACCATCGATATCCTCGGGGTTCAACACCAGCGGCTTCTCGCAAATCGCATCAGCGCCTGAACGAAGGGCAAACCGCATGTGGCTGTCATGGAGATAATTCGGCGAGCAGATCGAAACATAATCAACTTTGCCCGTTTCGCTGCGACGTAACATGTCAACGTAGCGATCAAAACGCTCAAACTCTGTGAAAAAATGTGCATCGGGGAAGTGGCTATCGATAATCCCAACGGAGTCGCTTGTGTCCAGAGCAGCCAACAAAGTGTTTCCGGTATCCGTTATCGCCTTCATGTGGCGCGGCGCGATGTATCCTGCGGTTCCTATCAGTGCGAAGTTGCTCATTCGGTGCGTCCCAAGTGCTCAAATTGTGCTACAGCGCTTCCAAGAATTTCTTTGGGAAGTCAATAGAGGCAGGCATTTCAAGCATCACCAATCGCGCTGGAAACCCCGATCAACCTCTGTTAGAGCAGTTCGGAATTGTCAGAGCTAGATTGATCTTCGACCGATGTCAGACACCCGTGCCAAATCTCAAAAAACCGTATTCTGTCTTACCTACCACGAAATTACGGCGGATGCGCGCGTTCTCAAAGAAGCGCGCGCGCTTCAAGCAGCGGGCCACAATGTCCACATTTTCTGCGACTGGCCTGGAGGCTCGCCGCAAGAAGAGGTCATTGATGGCATTCAGATCACTCGATTCAACTGGCAGTCTTCTGAGAACATCACTGAAAAATTGCTTGAACGTTTCTCGTTTATGGAGCGAACGTCCGCTCAAGTCGAGCAACGTGTCTTACCGTATGTCGAATCCGCTATTCAGCTAAATTCTTTAAAAACCTGGTTGAAGACTTTCCTCACGGACGAAGCCGTCCAAAAGCTTGACCCGATGTACTACAAAAACTTCGGTGGTGATGAAAGGCGGGCTAGAAAACTCGTACACAAGCGGCTGCTTTGGAAAACACGGCTTGGACTTGGATTCGGAAAGGGCCCGAAAAACCTCAAGTCATTTATGTTGATGGCCCGAAAAGTCAGAGAGAATTTCTTTAAACTCTATCAGTTGGAATCATTGATTTACGCAGAAAACCTTTGCCACCTTAAATTTGATGATACCCCGGACGTCATTCACGCTCATGACATCTATTGTCTCCCGGCGGGCGTTGTGCTTGCAAAACAGTTTGGGGCGAAGCTTGTATATGACGCACATGAATATGAACCAGCGCGGGCGACGAAGAATCCAACTGATGGATCGAACTTCGCCGAAAGCCTAGAAGACGATTGCCTCCCCTTCGTCGATCATATGATCACCGTATCGTCGTCCATCGCAGATTTGTATGCCAAACGCTTCAAAGATAGTCCGACACTTATCCTCAATGCTCCAGAGATAGATGTCGATTACATGGAGAGTCGTAATAAACAGGAGTTGGATCAGCTTTCAATCCGTGCTCAGGCAAACGTTGCTGACGGGTCGCCCTTGATTATTTTTACTGGCGGCATTCAAACGTCGCATCGTGGGCTAGATAAAGTCCTTGAGGCTCTGGTTCAACTTCCTGAGGTCAAGTTAGCTACGATGGGGCCACGAAACCATAGAAACGACAAGTGGTTCATGAGTGTCGCTCATGACTTAGGAGTGGATGATCGCGTTACCTTGCTTCCACCAGTGGCTGCTCCAGATGTACCCATAGCGATTAGTACCGCAGATGTTGCCGTCATTCCGATTCAAGATGCGTCATTAAGCTATCGGTTTGCAATGCCCAATAAGCTGTTCGAAGCCGCGTTCGCAGGATTGCCGATCTGTGTCTCCGATCTTCCCGACATGCGCCGTTTTACAGAGTCGCTCGGTTTGGGGCGAGCAATGGATGAAACCGACCCCCAGAGCATTGCTGAAGCTATTCGGGATGTCCTGGATCATCCCGAACGCTTTACGTTGAGCGCCGACAACAGAATGAAGCTTTGGGAGTCCTACAGCTGGCCCGCGCAAGCCAAGAAGTTGGCGGCGCTCTATGACGGTATTTAAGCTCGCGTGGCCAATATCTGTGCGATTTGTTGTGATGCGGTTCCATCACCATAGATTTCCACCTGATTTCCGGTAATCCCTATCGTACTGACGGTCCCACCTTCGATATTCCCTTCTATGGGCGAATCGATACGATTCCAGCCGCTTTCATCAAGCTCAATCGACCCTGTTTCCGTTCTAATAGTGACGCAGGGGACGCCGTAGAGATACGCCTCTTTCTGCATTCCGCAAGAGCCCGTAGAAACCAGCACCGCATTGCTTTCTAGAGCGACCATATCCAAGTACCCGACTGGGTTTATCGTTTAGACATGTTCGAATTTACGACCGATTCCATTTATCCTTGCGGCAGTATGTTGATGAAATGGCAAGACAACCGGATTTTGTTTCGCAACCGCCTCCAGACCATCCACAATGCTTGTCAACGTTTCTAGCGAACCCGTATTTTTAGCTCTAAGGATCGTCGCGAGTATGAATCCCTTTGCGTCAACCCCAATGTCAGTCGAGATCGTTGATTTCTGCTTGGACTCACCTCGCAGATCGCGGCTCTGATGCAAACCAGTTCAGGGAGTCTTCACAAGACAAGGGGATACGCGCTGGCATTCCAGGCCGAAAGCAACAAAGTA
Source organism: Ruegeria sp. C9 (assembly GCF_056537585.1). Lineage (NCBI taxonomy): Bacteria > Pseudomonadati > Pseudomonadota > Alphaproteobacteria > Rhodobacterales > Roseobacteraceae > Ruegeria > Ruegeria sp. C9. The sequence goes on along the minus strand of NZ_JBQFRU010000001.1, from coordinate 270,730 downwards.
CAACTTCAATACGACAAACGCAGATGCAAGCGGCAAAACCGCGTTGAAATCATGTTCAACAGGCTCAAGGGCTGTAGACGCGGCGCAACGCGCTATGAACGCTGCCCAAAGGTCTTTCTCACAGACATCGCTCTCGCGGAAACCGTCATCTATTGGTTGAGGATCATGACCCTACTGAAGTGGCCAAAATCTCTTACCACAATACAAGCATTGCTAAACTTATCGATTCAGAATGGGTTCTATTAAACAGCATAAGGCCGGTGCGCCTGAGCGGCGACCGGCCTTCTCCAATCAGAAATGTGCCGAATTGGAATTTGCGGGCTTGGCGACCGGAGGTGCAAAGCGGGTCAAGTCGATCCCTTCGACAGCGGCCTTGTATTCCTCGATTTTCGGAGTTCGCCCGAGGATGGCAGACAGTACAACTACCGGTGTGGAAGCCAGAAGGGATTCACCTTTCTTATCTTCCGAGTCCTCGACAACACGCCCTTGGAACAAGCGGGTAGATGTCGCCAGAACAGTATCACCTTTCTCAGCCTTTTCCTGATTGCCCATGCAAAGGTTGCAGCCCGGACGCTCAAGATACAGCGTGTTTTCGTATTCGGTTCGCGCTGATGTCTTGGGGAAAAGATCGTCGAATTCGAAACCGGAATATTCCTGAAGAATGCTCCACTCACCTTCTTCCTTTAACTCATCAACGATGTTGTAGGTTGGCGCCGCGACGACCAGAGGGGCCTTGAATTCAATCTTGCCCTCCTTCTTCTCAAGGTTCTTAAGCATCTGCGATACGATGATCAGATCACCCTTGTGGACCATGCAAGATCCGACAAATCCCAGATCCACTTTCTTTTCCCCTTTGTAGTAGGAAACAGGCCGGATCGTATCGTGCGTATAACGCTTGGAGACATCCGCGTTGTTCACATCAGGGTCGGCGATCATGGGCTCGTTGATCTCGTCCAGATCAACGACCAGTTCGGCAAAATACTCGGCATTGTCATCCGGCCTCAGGGCTGGAACTGCGCCGGATCTGATCTCGGCTATACGTGCGTCGGCTTTGTCGATCAGGCCTTGCAGGGTCCGTGCCTCATTCTCCATGCCCTTGTCGATCATGATCTGAATCCGACCTTTGGCGATTTCCAGTGACTCGATCAGGGTCTCGTCTTCGGAAATACAGATCGAAGCCTTCGCCTTCATCTCGGCCGTCCAGTCGGTGAAGGTAAAAGCCTGATCCGCCAGCAGGGTTCCGATATGAACTTCGATAATACGCCCTTGGAACACGTTATCGCTGAAAGCCTTCAGCATCTGCGCCTGTGTCGCGTGGACCACGTCGCGGAAATCCATGTGATCGGCCATTTTGCCTTTGAACGTCACCTTCACGGATTCCGGAATGGGCATGGTTGCTTCGCCCGTGGCCAGTGCCAAGGCAACGGTGCCCGAATCCGCCCCGAAAGCCACACCTTTGGACATGCGCGTATGCGAGTCGCCCCCAATGATGATGGCGCGATCATCCACGGTGATATCGTTCAGAACCTTGTGGATCACGTCGGTCATCGAGTGATATTCACCCTTGGGATCGCGCCCTGTGATCAGGCCGAAATTGTTCATAAACGCCATCAGTTTGGGGATGTTGGCTTGCGCCTTCTTGTCCCAGACCGAGGCGGTGTGGCAACCGGACTGATACGCACCATCGACGGTTGGAGAAATCACGGTCGCCGCCATCGCCTCAAGCTCTTGCGAGGTCATCAGGCCAGTGGTGTCCTGCGATCCTACGATGTTGACCTTGACCCGTACGTCCGACCCGGCGTGCAAGACCGTGCCTTCCAGTACTCCCAAAGCGTTGCGGTTAAAGATCTTTTCGACCGCGGTCAGGCCCTGTCCATCTCGGCTGATCTCTTTCGAAGGCGCAAATGCCGACTTCAGCTCGACTCCCAGTGTCTGTGCTGCAAATGTTTGCAACTTCTTGCCGAACACGATGGCGTAGGATCCGCCGGCCTTCATGAACTCCTGCTTTTGCGGAGTGAAGGACGAGGCAATATCAACAAGCTCTTTGGCGCCATCGGCGTCATAAAGCTTTTTGTCTTTCGTATTGATCGTGAGCACTGTCCCGGTTTCGACCGAGTACTTTTGCTCCAGGATAGGGCTGTCGTCATTGTTGAGGATCGGATTCCCCTCGGAATCGACTTTTTTGACCCAGTTTTTCAGGTCGATACCAATCCCGCCCGTCACACCAACGGTGGTCAGAAAGATCGGAGAGATACCGTTCGTGCCGGCCACGATCGGGGCAATGTTTACGAATGGCACATATGGGCTGGCCTGCTTGCCGGTCCAAAGCGCCACGTTGTTGACACCCGACATCCGGGACGAGCCAACTCCCATTGTCCCTTTCTCAGCAATCAGCATCACGCGTTTATCTGGGTGCTGGCGCTGTAATTCTTGAATCTCGTCTTGCGCTTGCCGCGAGATTAAGCACTTGCCATGCAGCTCCCGATCCGAGCGCGAGTGTGCCTGGTTGCCCGGCGACAGCAAGTCAGTCGAAATATCGCCCTCGGCAGCGATATACGTGACAACTTTGATCTCTTCCTCGATATCGGGCAGCTTGGTGAAGAACTCGGCCCGCGCATAGCTTTCAAGAATGACGCGTGCGACCGGATTTCCGGCAGAAAACGCCTCCTTCAAACGATCCGTATCAGCTTCATATAGGAAGACCTGTGTTTTCAGCACTTCAGCCGCCTGCCCTGCGATCTCGGGATCACCACCCAAGGCCAGATCAAGAAGAACCTCAACCGAAGGACCGCCTTTCATGTGCGACAGCAGTTCAAAGGCAAAGGGTACTGAAATTTCGTCAACCAGCGCTTCGCCCTGAATGATCTCTTTCAAAAAACGTGCCTTCTCGCCAGCGGCGCTGGTCGTGCCAGGCAGCGTATTATAGATGAAATAGTTTAGAGAATCCGCACGATGCGTATGATCGACGTCCTTGATCTGCGTAACAAGCTCTTTGACAAGCGCGCCGTCATCAATCGGTTTCGGATGCAGACCCTGCGCTTTGCGGGCTTCAATTTCGTCGAGGTAGTTGGTGTAAAGGCTCATGGCTCGTTCCGGTATATGTGGCTCGATTAGCAGGGGCTCAAAGACGTTATGAACGCCCGAGGATCCTAATTGTATGCGGCGGTATACTAAATGACCGGAACTTGCAAGCCTTGCACCTGTGGCGCGATGTCCCGTCTAAAAGCAACACTTCACAAAGGATTTTGTGCCAGCCAATGATTTTCGATAAATCCGATAGGTCCTTATCTGAACCCTGTTCCCAGACGATACGCATATAGACCGCCGAGATAATGAATAGCCATGAGGCGTAAACCGCCCCTGCTTCGAATTGCGTCAGGCGGTTGCTCGGGTCAGATAATCCTGAACCATGTCGCCAAAACTCTGTTCAACCGCAAACTCAAAACCAGCCTCGCAGCGCATCACAAGTGCTTTTAGGCCAAACAACTCGGAATAGGTTACTGCGTCTTCATCAAAAGCGGTGACATGCAGATCAAGCGGGCAGGCAATAGCCATCACTTCAGCGGCTTGGGGTCCGGCGACACCAAAGAAGGTAAGGGTGTCCGATATCCGCACTATACTGATGTCCGCAGGGCAATCCGTTGGTTTGAGCTGTGCTTCCAGTGCCTCTTCCAGTTCCAGCGAAGCACGTACAATCCAGTGATTGCGTCCAATGTGATATACCTCAAACGCTTCCTGCATCGCCCTCGTGTTGGGGCGGCTTGGCAGAGAAAATTCGGCCCAATTTTGAACGACCTCGGGATCCCCTTTGAGGTCAAACAGCGCATTCAGGGTTTGGCGTTCGATCTTGACGTCGTAGCTCATCTCAGGACCTCAGGCGCTGACCCTCGGGGTCATGGAATACAGGCTTTGTGATGGTCACCGGGATCACCTCGTCTTTCAGCCGAACATGCGCGGTTTGCCCGTGTCGCTCCTGCCCGTTCTTCAGCAACGCCAGGCCAACCCAGCGATTGTTGACGACGCTCCAGACGCAGGCGGTAACCAATCCTTCGGTCGCTTCTTTGCGACCTTCGGGGGTCAGTGGCGCGCCTTCGGGCACTTGCTTGTCAGGGTCTTCGGGCAAGATGCCGACCAATTCCCGGCGTTCCCCTACCGCTTCACGGCGCAAGTGGACCGAGCGCTTGCCTAGGTAGTCGGGCTTTTTCTTCGACATTGCCCAGCCCATGCCCAAGTCATAGGCGTCCACGGTACCGTCGACCTCGTGCCCCAGCGAAAGAAAGCCTTTTTCCACACGCAAGACATGGCTGGATTCCGATCCTACAGGCAGGATACCAAAGGGTGCACCAGCCTCCATCACCTTGTCCCACAAGGCGGCCATGTGGCGTGGGGCAACGTTGACCTCATAGGATAGCTCACCGGTGAAACTGACGCGCACAACCCGCGCAGGGAACCCCGCAACCGTACCGTCCCGGAACGACATGAAGGGGAATGCCTCGGGCGACAGATCGATATCCGTACACAGCGCGTGCATGACATCGCGCGCGCGGGGACCACAAATGGTGGCGTTGTTCCACTGGCTTGTCACAGTTGTGATCATGACTTGCCAGTCAGGAAACTCGGTCTGAAGCAGCTTTTCCATGTGCTGGTTGATGGCGTCCGCGTGACCTGTTGAGGTCGAGATCATCCAGCGGTGCTGATCCAGCCGAAAGGCCACCCCGTCATCTATGATCAGACCGTCATCCGACAACATAAGACCATAGCGACCATCGCCGGGCTTCAGGCTGGACATGATGTTCGAATACAGAAAATCCAGAAAGCGCGGAACATCGCGCCCTTTAAGCTCGAACGTGCCGAGCGGCGAACCGTCGTATACGCCAACGCCTTCACGCACCGCGCGGCATTCCCGGTTCACCGCCTCTTGCAGGCCCTCACCGGGTTTGGGAAAAAACCCCGGACGGCGCCATCGGGCACCAGCCTCATACATCACTGCGCCATAATCCTTGTTCCATTGGGTCACCGGCGTGTGCCGGTAGGGGAACAACACCGAGTCCTCACGCAGCCCCCCAATCGCACCGAATGAGACCGGCGTGTAGGGAGAGCGGAATGTCGTCGTGCCAACATCTTGCAATGGAACGCCCTTTTGCAAAGCAACGGTGCCAATAATGTTGATATTGCCCGTCTTGCCCTGATCTACGCCCATCCCGCCAGTGGTGTAGCGTTTGACATGTTCCACGTTGTCATATCCTTCACGCAGCGCCAGATGCACATCGCTGACCGCAACATCGTTCTGAATATCCAGGAATGCCTTTCCGCGTTGCCCTGGCACATCTACGCGCCATAGCGGTTCAATCGAATAAGGCAGCTCTGAACCGTCATCGATGATCCGATCCAGTGTGAGATCCCCCGCCGCCGCGCCGACGGCCCGACAGGATTGAATCGGTTGATCGGGCAAAAACGCAGCGAGTTCTTCATCAAACCGAAGTGTGCTGCGGGACTGAGACCACAGGTGCACCGTCGGATTCCAACCGCCGGAATGAGCCAGCAAGTCGCAGTCGATCCAGGTGCCTGCGCCCCCGGACTTGGGAACGGCCTTGACAGCACGGATGCTTTTGTACCCTCGGATATCGGCGGCTACTGTTCCGGCATGGACGGTTATCCCCGACACCAGATCAAGAGATTCCCTTGGAACCGTGTCGCGGCTATCGAGGATCGCGTTAACCGTTACCTCAGCTGCGACCAGATCGGCGGCCACTGCGTAAGCGCTGTTGTTGTTGGTGAACAGAACCACACTCTGACCGGGTGTCACGCCCCAACGATTGACATAGGCCTGCACGGATGAGGCCAACATGACGCCCGGCCTGTCATTATTGGCAAACACCATCGACCGTTCCGTAGCCCCGGTGGCGATCACCACCTCAGCAACACGGACCCGCCAGTTGCGTTCTAGAATGCTGGCCTGATCCGGCTCGCGTTCATTGACGATCAGTAGGTTGTGTTCGCGATAGGCCCATACGGTCGCGTTCTGAAGATGGGTGACGTTTGCCATTTGGCTTAGTTCTTCAACCGCTTCGCCCACCCAATCCATCGCCGGACGCCCGCCAATGGTCAGGGTGCGGTTCAGGAGGCTGCCGCCCGCTTCGGTTCCCTCGTCTGCGAGGAAGACACGCTTGCCCGCCCGACCAGCCTCAAGTGCAGCTTGCAGGCCAGCGGGACCTGCTCCTGCAATCAAGACATCTGCATGAGCGTAGCGCGCTTCGAAATGCCCCGATGAAGGCGGGTGCGCAGGCGCTGCTGCCAGCCCCGCCGCCTTGCGAATAGACGGTTCAAACAGATGCCAGTTAGGCCATTTGAAAGTTTTGTAGTAGAAGCCCGCAGGAATAAAACGGCCAATCAATTGATTGATCCCGCCCAGATCAAACTCGGGCGATGGCCAGCAATTGACCGAGCGTGCATTCAGCCCTTCGCGCAATGGAACCGTGGTCGCTGGACGGTTGCCCGAGGCGTCCTCGCCTTCCAGCTCCACAAGCGTTCCTGGCTCTTCGGGACCGTGTCCGACAATGCCGCGTGGGCGGTGGTACTTGAAACTACGGGCTGTTACTCGCACCCCGTTTGCCAGCAAGGCCGAGGCCAGAGTGTCCCCTTCGAACCCTTTGTAAGTTTTCCTATTGAACTGGAACGTCAGAGGGCGGCTTCGATCAACACGACCACCCACTGCGCGGCGATTAATCTGAGCCATCGGGCACCTCCACAATGTCATGTGTCACGGTATCCCGCCAGATTGTCAGCCACTCGCCGCAGCCCCGTGCGTGCCACCACCGCTCTTGCACAGGCCCCATCGGGTTGGGCGTTATGGTCAGGTATTCGACCCAATCAGCATCGCTGACGGCGTTGGCATCGGGTCGAGTAGCACCGACCGGGCCGCCATAGACGAACTCGCTTTCATTGCGCTTGCCACAGAATGGGCAGGGGATGAGCATCATGATCCTGTCCCTTCCTATCTCGTCGTCGTGGTCCCGGCTTCCATCACAAATTCCAGATGGCGGAAGCGGTCCAAAGTGAACGAGGCCATCAGCGGATGCGGCTCGCCTTTGGCGACCAGATGCGCAAGCGTCAGTCCGCCCGCAGGAATGGCTTTGTATCCGCCCCACCAGCCAGCGGTCACGAACAGCCCCGGTACGTCAGTCTGATCCATGATGGGCGAGGCATCATGGGCAATATCAAGATGCCCACCCCATTGGCGCATAAGTTTGAGTTTCTTGAAGCTCGGGAAAAGCGATAGCATCGCGGTCACAGTGTCTTCGAACACATGTTGCTTGATGTCGCGACGAAAGCTTTGCCCCATATCAGGAGCGCCGCCGATCACCATCTCACCCTTGTCAGACTGGCTGAAATAGAACCCACTGTCCGGGCAATTTACGATGACATCCACCAAGGGCTTCACAGGCTCGGACACAAAGGCCGTCAGGTTCATCGTGCGCAATGGCAGCTTGAGCCCCGCTGTCTCGGTCAACGTCGTGGTATGGCCCGATACGGCCACCACAACCTTTTTCGCCCGCACGGTGCCGCGATTGGTCTCGACACCTTCGATGCGCCCATCAGCGCCACGGATCAATGCTTGCACGGCGGTCTGTTGGTGCATCTCCACCCCCATCGCATCCGCCGCGCGGGCATAGCCCCAGGCCACCGCATCATGACGGTTTACACCTGCGTCCGTGTGGACCATTCCGCAGATGATCGGCAGGCGCGCATCTGGCCCACCGCCTGTCAGCGCAGGTATGCGTTTGCGCAATTCTTCTGCGGTGATTTGTTCATATGTCGAGCCATAGATGTCCATGACCAATTGCCGTCGCCGCAACTCTCGCAGTTTGGGCCAGGTCTGCACCACATCCACCATGGTGCGCTTGGAATGCATCATGTTGAAGTTCAACTCATGCGTCAGCCCTTCGTACATCTCGACGGATTTGACGTAGAACGGGATCGACTCGTCACGCATGTAATTTGACCGAATCGTAACCGTATTGCGCGCTATGTTTCCGCCGCCCAACCAGCCCCGTTCCAGCACGGCGGCGTCGGTTATGCCAAACTCTTTGGCCAGATAATAAGCCGTGGCCAGCCCGTGACCCCCTGCCCCGATCACCGCCACCTCGTACCGGTCTTTGAGCGGCGGGCTCCGCCAGGCTCGGGACCAGTTCTTATGACCAGAAATCGCGTTACGGGCGAGTGAAAATGCCGAATATTTTTGCATAACAAGCACAATATTTATCAGAAAAAATATATCGTCAATAAATATATTTACCATTACGCAAAAACTGCTTGGGCAATCAAAGGTCGTGGGCTACCATGGCGCATGACCTTCAAAATTGAACAGTTTCATCGGAATCTTGCTGGCAAATGGTCGGCCCGATCCCGCTGGCCCTGCTTTATCATAAACTGCCGCAGTTCACCCTCTCTCTGACTCCATGCAGACCGTGGCGCTTTGCGCCTGAATTCAAACCCGCCGGGAAATGAGGCGGATGCTATGGATGGAAGAACTATGATAAACACACCGGATACAGATACTGTTCAGCAAACGTATGCGCGCGACGGCGTCGTTTTATTGAGAAACATCCTCAGGGACGATTGGTTAAATAAGTTGCGTGATGCCGTGGACGAAGAGGTCAAAAAGGGTGACCGGTATTTTGCCTATAAAAATATGCGTGAAAAACCGGGTATCTTTCAGGACTATTGTCTGAACTCAGATATTGGAAAGCGCGTGGCCGAGGTGGCGGGCAGCCCCTGGACTTCGTTGATCTATGACCAAATTTTCGTGAAAGAACCTGGCACACGCACCCAGACCGGCTGGCATACAGATCAGCCCTATTGGCCTGTGGCCGGTCCCATCATGACAATGTGGATCGCACTTGATCCTGTCGACCCAGACAATGGAGCGCTGGAATTTGTCCGTGGCTCGCACGCTTGGGGCGCAAAATACCGGCCTTTCAAAACTGACCAGCTTGGCAAGTTTCTTCACTATCTGGAAGAGGATAACCCGGACTATATCGACATGCCCGATTTCGAGGCGGATCGCACTAAATATGACATATTCCACCATGAACAGATGGAACCTGGCGATGCACTGGCCTTCGATGGAATGACTGTGCATTCGGCGATGGGCAACCGAACCTCGACCCGTCGCAGGCGTGGATATGCGGTACGTTTTGCCGTTGAAGGTGCCACCTATGAACCGCGCGATAGCGTCACTGAATGGCTGCATGATGACGACCTGAAACCGGGTGCTCCCTTTGCCGGTGGGCGCTTCCCTGTCATCTATAGCAACACCTAAGATAAGGGGCCGGGAACTGGCCTCTGTTCAAGTTTCAGGCTTGCCGAATTGCACCCTCTGGCACAGCGGCCTCGGCCTCGATCGCTCGGTCGAGCACGCGTCGGTATGTTTTTGCCCCGGCATCCAAACCCAGATCAATAGGCGGTGTCTGAGCATTTTTCATGCCCTTGTGCACTTTTTCCAGCACATCTTTGTCTTCAAGAAACGCCATCCGGGCACCGTCATTCATGAACTTTGAAACCTCGGCATTGTCCGGATCAGAGTTGCGATGCTGGAACCAGAAATACCTGGTCTGATCCTCGTTGATTGGCGTCATGAAGTTGTAAGAGATGTTGATGAATGTCTCATCGACAGGATCTTTGTCATATCCACCCGTGCCAACCGGAGTATAGATGGACTTATTCAGCCCGATTGCGGGCATGCACATTTCGTAATGCTGCAAGCGGTCGCAATCGCCGTCGAACGAGACCAGTTTGGCATAGTAAGGCGATGGAGGTTTGTTTTCGATCCAGCGCGAGACAATCACGCCGCGATCTGTCTTTTTGACGTCCAGAGGCTCTTCATCCGTTCCCGCGCCGGCGAATGACGAGACATGTACCCAGGCCACGTGGCTGGGATCAAGCAGGTTGTCGCAAACCCAAAGATAATGGCAATCGATATCCATCACCCCGCCATCGGTTAGGCCCCAGCTCGTGTCATCAAAGTTTTCGATTGGGAAAATCAGGTCCGGATCAGCCAGTTCAGGATCGCCCATCCAGATCCAGAGCAGGCGATAGCGGTCGACAACTGGATAAGACTTCACCACCGCGCGCCGAGGCGTCATCCCCCGCTGCGTTGGGCTGTCCGTACATTTGCCCGAACAATCGAATGTCAGCCCGTGGTAGCCGCATTCGACCAGATCCCCTTTCAGATTGCCATCGGATAGCGGGAGCTTGCGATGCGGGCAGGCATTCTCAAGCGCAACGGGCGTCCCATCCTGCTGACGATAGAGCACAATGTTCTCACCCAGATATGTCTCAGCCTTCAGTTCACGCCCGATATCCTTGCTCCAGGCGGCAACATACCAGCAATTTCTGAGGTACATGGTTTGCTCTCCAATTTGATCAGTTGGCTTAGCGCCATTATGACAGCGTCAGTGCAATACACCATTCTGGATTTGTAATGATACATATAAGGCAAGCTAATTCGGCAGCATTACCGTCGGGGGCAGATCGGGCTGCGAAGCAACTTCGGCCTTGATCCAGTTCAGGAACTCGCTGACTTTTTGGCTGTCTTTGCTATCAGGGCGCCGGACGAGCCAATAGGAAAGTGGCGATTGGGTCAGTTGCTGAAACGGTCGCACCAGACGGCCATCGCACAACGCATCAATAACCAGCGGTTCGCGCCCAAGCGCCACCCCCAGCCCCTCAATCGCTGCCTGTATGACCATGTTTGATTGACCCAATCGGCGCGTGCGCACTCCAGACGGCAATGTCAGATTGGATTGCCGCGCCCAGAACTCCCATGTTGGGCTGGACGTACCATGGTGCAGATTTTCATCTACCAGCAGTGTGTGCTGTGACAAATCTTCAATGCGCTTTAGTTCAGGCAACAGCGCAGGCGCGCAGACGGGAAACAGCCTTTCCCGCATAAGCAAATCCACTTCAAACCCGGGATATTCACCAAGACCATATCGAATGCCGATATCGGAATCTGCGCCGGAAAACGGATAGTATCCCGTATCCGTCGCGATCGAAATAGACAGGTCCGGGTGGGCCAAATCAAAGTGCAGAAGCCTTGGAAACAGCCAGTTGAATGCAAACCCCGGCAAGCATGAAATCACGATGGTCCGGTCCGCACGCGTTCGATCGCGAAGTTGCGCACACACATCTGAAATGCGCCCCAACCCATCCGAGATTGCCTGCGCCAATTGCTCACCTTCGCGGGTAGGTCGTGATTGCCGCGCACCGCGCACCAGCAAATCCCGCCCAAGCCATTCCTCAAGCGATCTGACGTGCTGGCTGACGGCACTTTGGCTGACCCCCAGCTCCTCGGCGGCGGGTGAAAAGCCGGAGTGGCGTACAACTGCCTCAAAGGCTCGCAGCGCGGAGTATGGCAGATTCAAGATCATATTAGTCATCCTAATGTCAGCCATTATCACTTTCAAATGGATTGCCGGCGGCCCTGGGCCGTAAGTTGATAATGTCAAATAATCAGGAGATGTCGATGTCCGACATGACGCCAGAGCGGGGCGCTTACAATCTGCTGGTCAATTGCGCCCGCGCGGCGGCGGGTGACAGGCTGCTGATTGCCTATGAACCTGCAGAGTTTGGATATTTCGACGCCGACAGCGTAAATGTTGTCAGTCAGGCGGCCCGTCAACTTGGGCTGGGGGTCGACACGGTTGATGTAGGCTTCAATCCGGACAATCCGCAATTATCGCCCGATCTGCTTGCCCGGTTCGAAGCGGCAGACATCATTCTATTTCTGGCCCGGCTTGGGGATCAGTTGCGGTTCTCGGACATGCCGCAGGGTAAGAAAGTCATCGTTAGCTTCGCTTTAACCAAAGAAATGCTGGGATCTGGTTTCTCCAACGGCCACCACGATGCGTTCATGGAGCTTAAGGCCGATATCAACACGGTCTTGGACGCGGCCAGCGAGGTGCGGATCACCTGCCCGTTGGGCACTGATGTAAGCGGTCGGCCGGTGATGAACCTGCAACCCTCGGGCGACACCTCGATCCTGCGCTTTCCGATGTCAGTCTTTACTCCGGTTCCTGCCCACAGTTTCTCGGGCCGTGTGGCGATCAGTTTTCTGACGGGAACGGGGTCGAAGTATTACGATGACTACACCATCGAATTCGACCACCCTGTCTTTGCGATGATGGAGAATGGACGGCTGCAGCGTTTTGACGGCGATCCCGCCAACGCCGCACGGGCCGAGGCGCATTATGACCGGGTAGCCAACCAGTTGGGAATTGATCGCAATTTCGTGCACTCTTGGCATGCAGGTATCCATCCGGGCTGCGGCTACCCCTGGGATATGCGCGAAAACTATGAACGCTGGGGCGGCTCCGCTTTCGGAAATCCACGCATCCTGCATTTCCACACCTGCGGGGCGTACGCCCCCGGTGAAATCAGCTGGAACGTTATTGATCCTTCCATCGAAATCGATGGGGTAACTTATTGGAACCACGGTACATTCCATGCCGAACGGTTGCCTTGCGGCCAATCAATCCTAGATCGGCACCCTTGCGCGGCCGCCCTGTTCGCCCATCCCGATCCGGATATCGGTCTGCGTGCAGTTGGCTGATCAATAGCGGCTTGATCGAATCACAAGCTGTGGAAATACTCTTTGATAATAGGGTCTGTTCGAGTTGGCCCTATGGTGCGGAGCACTCCCGTCTCCGGTGCCGGAATATGCGCAGAGGGCAAGACCCCCGCTCCGGCAAAATCATGGAAATCACATGTCAAAAGCTATCGTCACGCCGCTGACTCAGGCTCTGGCCGAAGGAAAACTGACACGCGAAGAGCTTAAAGGATTCATGCAACGCTCGAACGGGCCCGGATTGCGCCATTTGGCGCTTTGGTTTCTGGTTCTGGCCTGCACGACAACGCTGATCACTCTAGCCTGGAACAGCTGGCTGATCTGGCCCGCGATGTTTCTGCAAGGGGTCGTCTTGGTGCATCATTTCTCGCTTCAGCATGAGTGTGTGCACTATACCGTGTTTCGCACCCGGTGGTTGAATGATCTGGTTGGTCAGATTTGCGGGCTGATCATCATTCTGCCCCATCGGTTCTTCCGATACGAACATTGTGATCATCACACATATACGCAATTGAACGGAGAGGATCCCGAACTAATCCCGCTGCCCAAATCCCTTCGCGAGTACTTTCTGTACCTGTCAGCCCTGCCTTATTGGCGCGGTAAGTTCACTGAGCTGTTCCGACATGCCTTTGGGAAGCTCAGCAAGGCCGAGTTGAGTTTCATTCCCAAAGAGGAGCATCAGTCGGTCTATTGGGACGCGCGCCGCATGCTGGCCATTTACGCTTTGATCTTTCTGGCTATGGCCTTCACCGGATGGTGGGGATTGATCTGGTATTGGATCATACCCCTGTTTCTGGGTGAGCCGGTGATGCGATTCATACGAATGACCGAGCATGTCGGACGTCCCACCGTGGCGCAGATGTCAGAAAACACGCGCACCAATCTGGTGTCAAAGCCGATGTCATTTTTATGCTGGAATATGAACTATCATGCCGAACATCACTATGTCGCCTCAGTTCCCTTTCACGCTCTGCCCCGTCTGCATGAGAAGTTAAAGGATCATATCTTCGTCGAGAAAGGTGGATATCTGGCTGCGCATCGCGACATTCTGCGGCAGATCATGCAACGCAAAGCCGAGGCCTGAGAGATGGTGGCAGACAAATCTTGGCGCGATGTGATCGAGGCATCGAAGCTGGAAGAAAACTGGGTCACGCGGGTTCAGATCGGGCCGAGATTGATTGCAGTTTATGATACACCCAGCGGTGTCTATGCCTCGCTGGCATTGTGCAACCATGGTGGGGCTGATCTGTGTGACGGCTATTTTGATGGGCATGTTATCGAATGCCCATTGCACCAGGGCGCGTTCGATGTGCGTGATGGCAAGCCCGTTTCAGCGCCCGCGACCCGAGCAATGCGGGTTTTTGAGACACGGATTCAGGATGGAATGGTTCAGGTCCGAATGTGACCTGAACCTAGCGCTTGTCAGATCGTTTCTCTAGCCGCGCAAAGATGCGGCTGAGGCCGAAGCAGACGACAAAATAGAATGCAGCCGTTGTGATCCATGCCTCAAAGATCATCCGGGACGAAGCGACCAACTCGACGGTCTTGTAGGTCAGTTCCTGAACCGAGATCAGCGACAAGATCGAGCTGTCCTTGATTAGTGAGATGAACTGGTTGGCCAGCGGCGGCACGACCTTTTTCATCGCCTGCGGCAGCACGACATAGCGAAGCTCTTGCAAACGGCTCATCCCGATCGAGCGTGCAGCTTCGCGCTGACCTTTCGGGATCGACTGGATACCTGCTCGGACAATTTCGCCGACAAATGCGCTTTCAAACAGCGCCAGAACGATGACACCTGAGACAAGCGACGGAAAACGCCGCATCTCACCAAAGAAAAATGTCCAGATCTGGTTGTCTTCTTGCCGCGCAATTCCACGTGCCCAGCGTTCAAGGTTTAGTGCGTCGATCAGTTGCTGCGACAGGAAGAAAAAGAAAATAAAGACAACAACAACCGGTGGCACATTACGCAGAAATTCAAGATAAGTGCGTGCCAGCATGCGTATGGTCAGGTTGGCAGAACAGCGCGCGATCCCCAGAATTGTACCCAGAATGAGCGCCAAAATGCCGGAATAGATGCTGATACGAACCGTCGCCACCAAGCCTTGCAGCAATAGATTGGCAAAATACTCTTCTCGCCCAGTATGCCAGCCGACGATGTAGCTGGGGATCAATTCCCACCGCCACTTATAGTTCAGCGTACCTTCGATCGACAGCCAGATATATCCGAAGAAGGCGATCAATACCGCCACGATCAGATAATCTGGCCATCTGAGTTTTTTAAGAAATTCAGGCACCTGGGCGCTCCGCTTCAGGCCCGAGGGCGGCTGACCCGCCCCCGGCTAATTGGTTATTGGGCAACCTGGTCTGCCCACTCTTCAGTTGCGAACCAATAGTTGTGACGCTCTTCCAACCAACCCGACCGCCAGTTCTGAGCGATCCAATTGTTGAAAAAGTTCATGGCATCCGGATCGCCCTTGCGTACTCCGAACGCTTCGCCACGCGGATCATAGAGGTTATCGAACGGAACGGTCAGAGTTTCCGGATGGCGACCGGCCTCGCGGTTCGGCGTAGGTTGAGCCGCCATCGAAGCATGCGCGTTTCCGTTTAGCACTTCTTGCGTTGATGCACCGTCTTCATCAAACAACAGCAGCGTCGCGTTGGGGAAGTTTTCCGCGATCACCGTAGCTGGTGTCGCCCCGCGACGAGCGGCAAAGGTGACCTCAGGTTTATTGAAATCTTCCAAAGACATACCATCGGTCAACTGTTTGTTAGCCATAATAGCTAGGCCCGAATACGCGTAAGGATCGGTGAAGTTGATCGTCAAGTTTCGCTGCGCAGTCACCGACATGCCCGAGATGATCACGTCGAAATTGCCAGATACGAGCGCCGGGATGATGCCATCCCAGGCGGTCGGTACAAACTCGACCTCTACACCCATGTCCTCGGCCAGCTTGCGACCGACATCCAGTTCGAACCCGATCAGATCACCATTCTTGTCGCGCATCGACCACGGCACGAACAGCGAAAGACCAATCCGGATTACCCCATCCTGTTTGATCGTTTCAATCACACTTTCGCGGGACAGTTCCTGAGTCGCACTTTGCGCCCAGCCTGAGGTCGCCATGCCTGTTGCCACGACCGCGCCCAGGGCCGCCCCGAGCATTCTGCGAGATAGCTTCATCTTGGTTCTCCTTGTTGTCCGGTTGAGTTCTTGTGGTTATTGGTCGACGGCATATTTCTTCTCCAGATAGCTAACGCCAATCGACAGGATCAGGGTCACCACCAGATAGACCAGCGCGATGGTGAACCATATTTCGAAACTCATATACGTGTCGGATATGATATTGCGTCCGAATGTGGTGAGTTCGGCCACGGCAATGACGCTGACAATAGCCGAGGATTTAATCAAGTGGACGACCTCGCCCGTCATGGGCGGCAGCATAAAGCGAACAGATTGCGGTAGAATGATATATCTGTAGGTCTGATAGGGGGTCATACCGATAGACTTGGCCGCCTCCCACTGACCAGATGGGATGGCGTTGATCCCCGCCCGCAGGATTTCTGAAATCAAGGCTGAATGAAACACCGCCAAGGTCAAGATGCTGGCGGTATATCGATCAAATCCAAAGATAGGACCCAGGACATAATAGAACAGGTAAAGCAGAACCAGCAGCGGGATATTGCGGATCAGTTCAAGGTAGGCAACCGCGACAGCCGTACCAATCACCAAGCCCGACAAGCGCAGTAGCGCCACCAGTAACCCGATGACGGTTGCCAGCAGAAACGATATGACGGACAGTTTGATCGTGGCGACCAGTCCGATGGGAATTTCGCCCCACTCGAACCCAATCTCGGTGTTGCGGTACAGGAATTGGGGCACGCGATACCACTGCCAATTATAGCCCATACCCTGCGCGCCAACATATGACCCGTAGGCGATCAACCCGACAATAACCGCATAGATCACGACGGACACTAACACCGAGCCAAAGAACCGCTTGTATAGTGGCGGCTTCGGCAGCGCTTGCCCGCGTCCCTGTGATATGCCCAGATCGGTCACGTTAGTGTTCCAATATCTGGTTCAGGAATAGACGGCAGCGCTCGCTTGACGGGTTGGTGAAGAACTGATCGGGCGGCGAGATTTCAACGATCTGCCCCGACTCCATAAAGACCATCGTGTCGGCGACCTTGCGCGCAAACCCCATCTCATGCGTGACAACCACCATGGTCATGCCCGTATCGGCCAGTTCAACCATCACATCCAGCACCTCATTGATCATTTCGGGATCAAGCGCGGATGTCGGTTCATCAAACAGCATGATCCGTGTTTCCATGCATAAGGACCGCGCGATCGCGACGCGCTGTTGCTGCCCCCCCGACAATTGCGCCGGGTACTTGTCGGCCTGCTCGGGGATGTGAACGCGATCAAGATAGTTGCGCGCGGTTTCCTCGGCCTGCGCCTTGGATAGCTTGCGCACCTTCATCGGTCCGATCATCAGGTTTTCAAGCACAGTCAGGTGCGGAAACAGGTTGAACTGCTGGAAGACCATGCCGACTTCCTGTCGCAGTTCACGGATTTCCTTGGCACCTTCATAGACTTCGATCCCATCGATCACGAGACGCCCGGAATTATGCCACTCTAACCCGTTGAAACAGCGGATCAGCGTGGATTTTCCCGATCCGGACGGGCCGCAGATTACCACCTTCTCGCCCTGATGAACGGTCAGATCGATGTTCTTGAGCGCATGGAAAGTCCCATAGAACTTATCCAGATTGGTCACTTCGATCATGGGGGAGAGCTGTGTCATGCCGAACCTGTCAAGATGCGGATCAGCTGGCGTCGCTGATCTATGACGCTGTGGTAGTGCGATCGCAACATGAAGTCATGCACGCATGCGCACGAAGTCATTCGCGGCGATTCAGGCAGAGTGGAGAGATCTGGCAAAGCTTCAGAATCCTCAAATTCGTTGCGCGCTGTTCAATATGGTTGCTTAATGTGCAATATTCGTCAATAAAAAACTCAGCCGAACGGCACACGCCGCGAAAATAGAAACAGAAAACACGAGAGGAAACGTGAATGTCCGCCTGGATTCGGATGATATCTGACGAAGATGCCGACGAGCACCTGAGAGCGACTCTGGATCTGGCGCGCACACCACACGGGACCGTGGACAACGTGATGCGCGTGCATTCACTGCGTCCCAACACCATGAAAGGTCACGTCATTCTGTATCGCGCGTGCCTGCATGATGAAGCCAATTCCATACCCATGTGGTTTCAGGAAGTCATCAGCTCTTACGTATCGACGTTGAACACCTGCCCCTATTCTTATGCCAACCATTGGGCAAACGCCCGACATCTGATCGGTGACGACGCACGCGCCGACGCAATCGAGGCCGCGTTAAAGGCCCATCGTCCGCAGGACACATTTGAAGGTGCGCAGTTGGCCGCGCTGATCTATGCGCAAAAGCTGACCCTGTCGCCGGGTGCAATGGAGGAATCCGAAGTTCGCGCATTGAAAGATGCAGGCTGGGAAGACGGAGAGATTCTCGAGATCAACCAGATCGTCGGATATTTCAATTATGCCAACCGATTGCTGAATGGTCTGGGTGTCACAACGGAAGGGGACGTGGTGGGCTACTACGCCGAGGATTGACGGATTGAATCATGCACGATGACACGCCGGGAAGACAGATTGATCGCGCTATTGGTGCCTCGCTCAGGGAGCTGCGCCAAAGCCGCAAGCAATCCGCCCGTCGGTTGGCAGAACAGTCTGGTATCTCGGCTGCAATGGTCAGCCGTATCGAAAACGGGTTGGTCTCTCCGTCAATCGATACGCTGGCTGCACTTGCCGAGGCGTTGGAAGTGCCAATCGTATCGCTGTTTCGCGAAGCGCGGACAGATCACACCGACTATACACTGGTTCGCCATGGCGAAGGGCTAAAGTCTACGCGACTGGCGGGCGGCCATTCGCACGAATACGTCAACCTTGCGCTGCATTCCCGGAAGGACCTGCGCTTTCAGGCCCGTCGTGTCACGTTGTTGCGCGACGAGGGGCAGCCACCCACTTATGTCGGCCATGGCGTCGTGTTTGTGCAGGTTCTCGAAGGGCAGGCCATCTATCGCTATGGCGAAGCCCGATTTACTCTTTCAGCAGGAGACAGCATCAGCGTCGATGCAGAGCTGAATCACGGCTTCGAAGAGGTTCTGACCCCAGAGTTCGTATTCCTGACCGTTCAGGCCGAACGTCCGTAGTGGCCAGTTGATATGGCCATCCCAACTGAAATTGATCTGACGCGCGGGCCAATCTCGACCCATTTCCGAACCCTGGCGATCCCGGGCGCAATCGGGATGTTGTTCAACACTCTCTACAACGTTGTCGACATGTTCTTCGCCGGCCTTCTCTCGACCAGCGCGCAGGCTGGATTGGCACTAGGGTTTCAGGCCTTTTTCATTGCCATTTCGGTCGGGGTCGGGTTGGGTGCCGCGATGAGCGCGCTGGTCGGCAACGCATTAGGCGCTGGAGACACTCGCGCAGCGCGGCGGTTTGCGGCACAGGGAATGATCTATGGCTTCATTGCAGCCTGTGTTCTGGCGGCGGCTGGTCTCTGGTACGGCCCTGCGCTGATAAATCTGGTTTCGGAACCGGGACCTTATCGCGATGCAGGTTTACGTTATTTCCACTGGCTCCTATTGGCCTTGCCCGGATTTCTACTGGCCTTCGGTTGCAATGGCATTCTTCAGGCACATGGTGACGCGGTATCGATGCAACGCGCCCTCATGGTGGCGTTTTTTGCCAATATCGGTCTGAACCCCCTCTTGATCTACGGCATTCCGGGCGTGATCCCGGGCATCGGATTTGATGGCCTCGCTGTATCGACGGTGATCAGCCAGACCGGTGTGATGGTGTTTCTGATCCGTCAGGTCCTCAGACGCCGCAGGATGAGGCGCATGCGCCCCCGAAACTTCATTCCGCGCCTACAGAAGTTCAAGGAGATCTCGGTTCAGGTACTTCCGACAGCGACATCTTTCTTCGTGATGCTGCTGTCAGGTTTCGTCATGCAGTTTGCCCTGAAGATCTTTGGAGAGCACGCAATCGCTGGCTTTGGCATTGCCATTCGGCTTGAGCAGATTTTGCTTTTGCCGGTGCTGGGGGTCACGGGGGCACTGCTGCCCATCGCGTCCCAGAATTTCGGTGCCCGCGACTATGAAAGGGTACGCGAGGCACTGTTTTATTGCTGGAAAGTCGGGTTCATCATGACCGCCATCGCAGCCCCCATTTTGTGGATTTTTGGCCGCCTTATGATGGGCTTTTTCACCGACGATCCCGAAGTGATCCGCGTCGGACTTAGCTATCTACGTGTCGATAGTTTGATCCTCCCGATCTACATGATGCTTTTTTCCATCAACTCGCTATTGCAAGCCTTGAAGCGACCGATCTGGACCGTGTGGATCAGCCTATATCGTCAAGGATTTGGCGTCGCCTTTTTTGTCTGGATTTTCGTCGGCCTGCTCGGCTTTAACGAAATTGGTGTCTGGTTCGGCACCGCAGGTGCCGTGGTGACTGGCTGGATGATCGCGTTGCTGATGACGTCCCATGTGGCTCAAAAAGAGCTGGGCGGGCTTTGGCTCAGGACGAGAACCGATCTGGGCTAAAGGCTTCTATATCGATGTCCGGTGATCTGCCAGCAATTACATCTGCGATTATACGCGCCGTCGTCGCGCCTAGTGTCAGGCCAAGCTGTCCGTGACCCGTCGCAAAGGCGACGTTAGCCAGTCGCCTGCTGCGGCCAATGATCGGACGTGTGTCCGGTGTAAACGGGCGGCGACCCATCCGGCGTTCCGCATTATCGGTCTTCAAACCCGGTAATACGCGGAATGCACGCCTGACCAGCACATCGGCTCGGTTCCAATTCGGCTGCGCGTTCAGGTCGGCAAATTCTGCGGTACCGGCCACTGCCAGCGCCTGCTGATACGGTGTAATGCCAAACCCGCCTTTGGCATAAAACACCGTATGGCGGAGCTCGACCCCGCTATCTTTCAACGCAGTCGAATATCCGATCACCCCTTCCATCCTCAGTTGAACGCCCAGCGTCTTGGCCAAGATTCTAGACGGCGTTCCCGCAGCGATGACGAAATCATCTGCGCTGATCGATCGCCCATCGCTCAGCTTCACGCTTTTCACATGTTGTCCGTCCTGCGTAAAACCGATTGCTCTTCCTGCCACGACAGCCCCGCCGCGGCTGCTAAAACTCTGCGTCAGCGTTTCAACCAATACCTTAGGGTCAGCCACAAAACTCCAGTCTCTAAGCAAAGCTGCATGTTTGAAATCAGATGCTATTGCAGGATCGATTTCATGCGCTTCCTGACCTGTAACTTGATCAATCGTGCAGCCCAACTCACGCGCCAACTCAAAAGCTGGGCGCATGGTCGCAAGGTCATTGTCGTCGTCAAACAACTTGATTACCGGCCGTTCGACCAAAACCTCAGGATGGCCTACATCTAAAAGCTGAGCCTTGAAATCCGCTGTTGCAGCAAACGTAAGTCTTGCCAGATCGGAGGCGATTGCGCGCATTTTCGAGCGACGCGCATTGGCCGTAAACCGTGCAAACCACGGCAGCAATTTCACCGCTGAGGCCGGGCGCAGTGTCAACGGGGCCTCGGCATCCAGCAACCAGCCCGGCACTTTCATCAGCATCCCCGGCTGCGACAACGGCACGATCTCACCCACTGCGATACACCCGCAGGAAGCCCAACTCGCGCCCTCACCAACCGGACCCGGTTCTACGACGGTGACCTCGTGGCCCTGCGACTGCAATGTCAGCGCACAGGATATTCCGACGATGCCGCCGCCAATTACAACCAACCGTGCCATTACTGGGACCCCTACAGAAGTTCGCGAAGTTGCTTCATCAAGTCCGCCGTGACGCGAACACCATCCGCTTCGGCGGCAGCACGGTTCTTCAAGCGGCCATCTCCGGGAACGCGGGCATCCCCGTTACCTTCAATCTCAGCGCAGATGCGTTGGACATAGCCTTCAAATGCGGCATTCCCGAAACGCGCCGGATCAATCGCGATCAACGTTGAACCGCCCTTGATATTCAAGGCACCGTGCGCTTCGCGGTTGGCATTGTCCACGGACAATGTTCCACCGGCCAGTGCCGCGCCAAGAACTTCGATCAGGAAGGCAATCGCAGCGCCTTTGTGCTCGCCAAACGGCAACAGACTGCGGGTCTCCAAAATCGCGTTGGGATCGCTGGTTGGCTGACCGTTCGGGTCAAGCCCCGCAGGGCGCGGCAATTCGTGCCCTTCGGCCGCGGCCATCCGGATGTCCATCAGCGCAACCATTGACGAGGCCTGATCCCAAACAACCGGCGCACGACCCGGTCGCGGGCAAGCAAAGGACATCGGATTGGTGCCGAAAACAGGGCGGATGCCGCCTTGCGGCACCACCATCGAGAGCGAGTTCACAACACCTAGCGCGACCAGCCCAGCGTCCGCTAGCGGACCTGTATCGAAACGTAGTGCCCCCAGATGGTGGCAATTGGCACAAGTAAACGCGGCAATACCATTCGCGCGCGCCATTTCAATAAGCTCGTCTCGAGCTTTGGCGGCCACGATCTGGTAATAGCCATTGTCACCATCTCCGCGCAGAACCCCCGGTGCGATCCGTTCGACACTCGGGTCGGCCTCGGGGTTGGCATATCCCGAAGAAAAGCTCTGCGCATAAACAGGTAACATCCTTAACCCATGGCTACGCGGGCCGTCGCGCTCGCTCATCCGCACAAGCCCGGCCAGAACCGTGCTGCCATGTTCATCCATGCCTGCAGCCACAAGGACAGATTTTGCCAATTCCTCTACTTCGTCGAGTGAGAGAGCGATCGTCGAGTTATCGGCCATGTGCCTAATCCTGTCGTTGGTTGAGGAAACGGGCACATAAGTGCCCGCTTGCAGATCTGTTTAGGCGCTGTATTCCACCCGCTTCTTAGCGACGAATTCATCCAACGCCCCGCGCTGATCGTCCGGCATTGGTGGCTGGACGTAGGTGTTCAGCATACGCTGCGCCTCTTCCGTGCCAACGGTTTCTGCGGTTTTAGCACCTTCTGCTTCCCACTGTTCAAAACTGTCATTGTTTTGCAAGTGGTTCATATGCATTGGGTTTTCGCGCGTGTGGTCAGTACCAAGGAAGTGCCCACCCGGTCCGATTTTGTCAATGTCGCCCAGCAACGTGTCCAGATTTTCTTCTTGCAGGCCGCTGAAGAAACGGTGGAAGTTCTCCAACTGCAACGCGTCCTGCACCCATTTTGAGTAGCTGACCCCAAGCGCGCCTTCAAGGAAGCCTGCTGAGTGTACGATGTAGTTTGCACCGCCCAGAAGCACCGGCCACATGGTGTTTGCGGTGTCGAACGCAGCCTGCATATCCGGGGATTTCGATCCGGTCCACATGGTACAGGTCCGCCATGGCACACCATAAAACCGTGCCATCTGACCCACCAGAAGGTTCATCAGCCCTGGTTCGGGCGAACCCATCATCGGTGCACCTGTCTTCATCGAAACGCCCATGATTGCCACCCCCAGCACCATCGGGGCTCCGCGCCGGATGATCTGGCTGTAGGCCATACCGGCCAGAGATTCTGCGATCAGCAGTGCCACACCACCCTGCGGGCTTGCAGGTGTGCTCGCCCCGGCAAGAACAAAGGGCGACAGCAGGCAGGGCTGGTTGGCGGCGGCATAGACGCGCAGGCTTTGCAACATGGTCTCATCCCAGACCAACGGTGTGTTGCAGTTCAGCAGAGCTGCCATCACGACATTGTTGTCAACAAATTCCTCGCCAAACACGATGCGAGTCATCTCTACCGAGTCCAACGCTGCCTGTTCGGATAGAACTGAACCCTTGATCGGTTTGTCGGTCAGCGTCAGTGCAGCATGAACCAGCTCCAGGTGGCGTTGCGGGACGGGTACGTCCTGCGGCTCGACCGGCAAAATACCCGGCACCATCATCGACTGACTCATCTGACTGAGTTTGAAGAAGTTATGCGCATCCTCCAGCATCGAAGGGCGGCGCACACCATCCAGACCATAGACAAACGGCGCGCCATACGCATTGGCAAAGACCGAATGCCGATTGCCCACCCGCAGCGAGCGTTCCGGGTTGCGCGCGGCATAGCCCCATTCCGAGGGAACGGCCGAGATCAGGTCCATCAGCATCTCGCGCCCGATGCGCACTCGCTCACCCTGCACATCCGCACCGTACTTCTTCCAATCAGCTAAGGCCACCGGATCGCGGAACTCAATCCCTGTGGTTTCAAGTATAGTCATGGCCGCGTTGTGGATTTTCTCAACGCCTTCGGGACCAAGCAGATCAATCGGACCAACTTTGCGGTTCAGCGTCGACAAGTAGACAGGGGGCGGGTTGGTGCGAGCCTTGACCCGCGCGGCACGTCCACCGCCACGGCCCGAGCGTGCTTTGACTTCTGCCATCTCAAATCCTCCTAATCAGGCGCGCGCGCGGGCGCTGGTGGGATCAACGGCGCAGGTATCGATCACTTCGGCCTCGCGCATTTCATTGTGGATGAGCACCTGCATTTTGGTGCCGGGTGCCGTCACCCCGTGTGGAACCAGCGCCATCGCAATGTCGTGGTTGCAGTAATACGAGAATCCGCCCGAAGTGATGCGTCCGATCAGCTTGCCATCGGCATAGACGCCTTCGTCAAACATCACCGAGGTGTCGCAGAACGGCAGCTTCAGTGTGACCAGTGTGTTGTATCCACCCTGCTCCTGCTGCTGTTGCAACGCGGCTTTGCCGATGAAATCACGTTCGGCCACCTGCCCGCCGATCTTCTCGGTCATTGCAACGAAACGGCCCAAATCGGCCTCATATGGGGTCAGGTCCTTGCAGATTTCGCGGTTGATCGCGCGATAGGATTTCTCAAGCCGCATCGACTCCAACGCTTCAAGCCCGAAGGGTTTCACACCCGATTTCAGCAGCAGATCAACGAGGTGGCGATTGTACCCGACCGGGTGGTGCAGTTCCCATCCCAACTCACCGGTGTAGGAGACGCGCAACAAGTGCACACCTTTGGCATAGCCCACCTCGCCCATCTGTGCCGACAGCCATGGGAATGCTTCGTTCGACAAATCATTATCGGTCAATGGTTGCAGGATGTCCCGTGCCTTGGGCCCGGCCAGTGCGATCACGCCCAGCTGTTCTGAGATATCCTCGATCACCACCGAGCCATCACCTGGCAGCACGCGCTGTAACTGATCCCAATTGTAGGCTCGCCAGTTCGGCGTCGATATCAGGTAGAAATCGTCGTCGGCATAGCGCACGATTGTGTACTCCGCATCCATGCCGCCCTTGTCGTTCAACATCAGCGACAAGGTCATGCGGCCCACCTTGGGCAGCTTGTTGGCCATCAGGCTATCCAGCCATTTGGCGGCACCCGGCCCGCGCACTGTGAACTTGGTCATCGGCGACATTTCGATGAAGCCAGCCTCTTCACGGGTGGTGCGCACCTCTTCCTGAACACGCTCCATATGGTTGGTGCGGCGGAAACTGTGTTCGGGGATCGCCTCTTCGGGCGATTTGGCAAACCAGCGAGGAAATTCGTAGCCGTTAAAGCTGGTCCAAACCGCGCCCTGAGCAGTCAAAAGATCATATGACCCCATGGTCTTCATCGGGCGCGCATCCGGGAAATCCTCACCCGGAACATGCGCATCCATATGGGTGCCCCATGTCTCGCGCACCTTATCCATGGTCCAACGTTTTGAGGCGTAGTCCGAGAATCGACGCGGGTCGAGCTCTGACATATCCATGCCCGGATCGCCATCGACGATCCATTTGGCCAAACGGTTACCAACGGTGCCGCCCCAGAGGATGCCACCAGGCATGCCTTCGGCCAGCCAAAGGTTCTCATGCCCCGGTGCGGGTCCGGCCAGAGGCAGCTCGTCCGGGGTCATCTGGAACGGGCCACGGGTGTTGGCCTTGATCCCAACCTCACCCAAGGTTGGCACCCGTTCGATGGCGCGTTCCCATTGGGTTTCCACGGCATCAAAATCCTCGGGCAACAGATCGGCTCCGAACTCGGGCGGGACACGATCCTCGGCGAATAGTTTGAGGTCTTTGGTGAATTCATACGGCCCGAACTGGATCCCGCCCACATCTTCGCGCAGATAAGCGCCGTAGTCCTCATCCCGCAGGATTGGGAATTCGGGCAAGCCTTGCGCCCGGCGCTCTTTCAACAGCGGCACCGTCTCGGTCGTCCAATACTGGTGAACGATCGGGATACATGGCAGGTCCAGCCCCACGCGGCGCGCATTTTCGCGGGCGTAGTTGCCGGTGGCAAAGATCAGATGCTCGCAGGTGATCTCACCCTGATTGGTGGTCACTTTCCAGTGGCCATTGTCCAGCTTCTCATAAGCCTGCGCTTCGGTGTTCTGGTATACCTTGGCGCCGGCATCCCGCGCGAGCTTGGCCAACGCCATGGTAATGTCGGCGGGATTCACATAGCCGTCTTCCGTGTGCAGAATACCACCCCGAATATCTGGACTTTGGTTCAGCAAGGGATGAATCTCGGCAATCTCCTCCGGCGTCAGCAGTTGGCAGGGCACGCCCGCAGCTTCGGCAATCGAGATATAGGACTGGAACTCATCCCAGCGCTTTTCGGTATTAGCCACCCGCAGCTGTCCTACCTTACGCAATCCGACCGAACTGCCCATCTTCTCTTCCACCTCGGTGTAGATGCGGATGGTTTCCATCGTCATCTTCGACACGTTGTGCGACCGCACAAAGGTTACTAGCAAACCAGCCGCATGCCAGGTGGAACCCGAGGTCAGTGTGGTGCGTTCCAGCATAACGGCATCAGAGCATCCATGTTCGGTCAGCCCATATAGAATTGACGCCCCGACGCATCCGCCACCGACAACCACGACTTTTGCATGTGACTGCATACTGCAACTCCTTCAAATTGTGCACGACCAACCGGGGATCGAATTGCATGAGGAAAGATCGATATGATGTCCAAGGGGCTTGAGGACCCTTGGCACATCCCTTGATCATGTCTCAAACGGTTGTGGCGCATTTTCACATTGAACTGCTGGCGGGCAATTGCAAAAAGATTCACTCTGCATAAGATGAACTAAGCCAAATCGCTGCTGATTGCGTTCTTATTATCGGGTTTTCAACTTGTCACAGGTCAAAACATCTTGCCCAACCGCCCATATGATCTTCCGCCCCTAAGCTCTCTGATCAGCTTTGAAACCGCAGCGCGGCATGTGAGTTTCAAAACTGCTGCTGAAGAGCTGAATGTTACGCCCGCAGCGATCAGCCATCAGGTCAAAGCGCTTGAGAACGAGCTGCAATGCGCGCTGTTTCTGCGCCATCATCGCGGCGTCGAACTTACCGAAAGCGGAGCCTATTTGCTGGTCGCCCTTCAACGTGGCCTTGAAGGGATCAGCGAGGCCCTTGGGCAGTTGCGCCGACAGTATGACCACAAAGGCGTGACGATCCGTTCCTCTACGGCGGTCAGCTCGCTTTGGCTTACACCACGGCTTGCCCAGTTTTGGAAAACGCATGGCCATGTTTCTGTGACACAAGTTGTGACCGATCTCGGGGTCGATACCTCAAAATGTGATCTAAGCATTCACTACGGTGATACACGCCGGGATTCAGGGATTATCAAGACCTTGTTTCACGACAACATCATGGCCTTATGCAGCCCTCGGTTTGCGAAACAGAACCCAATCGAGCATGTCGGCGAGATCGCCAAAGTGCCGCTCATCCATCTTGATGCACCAGATACCGGTTGGACCGATTGGCGGGCCTGGACCCGTAAACTGGGCTATGAAGGCCCGCTGAATTCCGCGCATCGGGTCAACAATTACACGATTGCGCTTCAGGCCGCTCAGGACGATATGGGCGCAGTGCTGGGATGGGAGGGACTGACCTCGGAGCTGACCGCATCCGGAAAACTGGTCAGACTGTTGCCGCAAACCATCTCATCGCAACTGGATTTCTACGTGAAACTACACAACACCTCATCCGACCGCGCCAAGCTTGTGTTCAAGTGGCTCGGCCAAGCGGCTGACGGAAAGGTTTAAACTCGGCTCAGACCTGATCAGGACGAAATATCTTGGGAGCGAAGATCGAGGGCCTTACCGTTGATTTCTCGCAGTCCTGAATAAAAGCAAGAACACAAACACCGATCCGATTGAAGTTGTGACGATCCCCACCGGCAATTCCTGCGGAGCCAGCAGAAGCCTGCTGAGAATGTCAGAGCCGGTCAACAAGGCAGCACCAACCATAGCGGCGGTAGGTAGAAGGTTTTTGTGCAGGGGACCTGCGATCCCGCGCGCAATATGCGGCACCATCAGACCGACAAAACCAATCACTCCGGCTACGGAAACAAACACGGCCGTTGCCAAAGCTGCGGTGAAAAACATGCTGAACCGCAGACCCCGAACCGGCACACCCAGAGTTGCGGCAGTCAAATCCCCGGTCAGCAGCGCATCCAACCAACGGCTGCGATAAAGCGAATAGCTCAGGATCAGCAGCAGACCGATGCACACCAGCGGGAACGTCTCCCAACGGGCCAGGCCCAGCCCCCCCAGCATCCAGAAGATGACAGAATGGGCGGCGCGGCTATCACCGGCGAAGATCAGATAGTTGGTGATGGCCGAAAACAAAAATGACACAGCCAGACCCGCAAGGATCAGCTTTTCCGGTGCGCTGGTGCGAAGCCCATGAACCAGCGCCAGCACGATGCCCGACGCCACAAGACCGCCGCAAAAGGCAGCCAGAGGCAGAGTCCAGAAACCCAGAATATCTCCGGTCACGGTAATTACAAACACCGCCCCCGCTGCCGCACCCGAGGACAGGCCGAACAGAAATGGATCGGCAAGGTCATTACGTGTGGTCGTTTGCAGCACCACGCCAACGATGCCCAGCCCGGCACCGATCACGGCTGCAAACAACGCGCGGGGCAATCGCAGGTCGAATACGATCCTATGCAGCGGCGACATCTCTCCGTCCTGCAACCCGGTACCGCGCAATATCGCGGTGAAGGTGTCGGACAAAGGAATCGAGGTTGTGCCGTAGATCGTGGAAATCAGCAAAAGGGCGGTCAGAACGACCGCCCCCAGCAACAACGTCAGGCCCAGTCGGCCCATATTAGCTCTGACCCGGATGCATCGCGCGCGCCATCTTCGAGATCGCTTCGATATTTGCCGGTCCGGGCGTCAGCTCTTCGTAGCGCAATCCGATCCAGCGTTCGTTCTTGACGGCATCAGTCTGCGACATGACGGGATGTTCCTGCAGGAACTTGAAGGTGTCCTCGGCGCCATTGCCGGTCTGATAATCCAACAAAACCAGGAATTCCGGGTTCGATGCGGCAACGGCCTCCCACGAAGTGCGGCCCCAGCTCGTGTCCATGTCATGAGTGACGTTTTCACCACCAGCGGCTGTGATCATCGCATCGGGAATCGCGAATTTACCGGCGGTAAACGGAGCATCTGCAGGACCATCCAGAAGAAAGACGCGGGGCTTGGGCAGTTCAGCAGTCTTGGCTTCGATCGCTGCCAGCTGCTCTTTCCAGCCCGAGACCAGAGCCTCGGCCTTGTCTTCGACTTGCATCACCTTGCCCAAGCGCAACACATCGCCAAACAGAAGATCCATGCTGGCTTCGGGGCGATCCTTGTCCAGATGGACACAGCTTTCCGTTAGAACCAAGGTCTTGATTCCGAACGGTTCCAATGTATCTGGGGTCACATCACCACCCGGCTTCATGCCATAGTACCAACCTGCAAAGAACAGGTCGGGTTCAACCGCCACCAGGTTTTCGACGGTCGGATATTTCGGCGCAAGCTCGGGGATGTCGCCGCGCAGGGCATCAAAATCAGGGCTGGTCTTGTACCAGCCGGTGATGCCGGTCAGGCCGACGATCTTGTCCTGCAGACCCAACGCAAAGGCCATATCGGTCATGTTCATGTCATGCACAACCAGGCGCTCGGGCGCGGTATCAAAAACCAGCGGTTCGCCGCAGTTGTCTACGGTGACTTCTTGCGCAGCAGCACCGCTTGCCATGGCGGTGGCCAACGCCACGGGCCAGATGTATTTCATCTCAGTGTGTTCCTTTGACTAAGTTGAGACTGTGGTTCTTCGAATATCAAGCGCCGGAATCACGCGGCCTTCGTGGAGAAAGCAGAGGAAATCAACGCCAAAAGTTTCGCGGACTCTTTCGGGTGTCAGCACCTTGTCCACCGACCCAAACTCGATCATGCGGGTCGATTTCATCAGCGCCACATGTGTGGCGAATTCGGGGATCATGACCAGATCGTGTACGATCATGACCACGGTGATCCCAAGCTCGGCGACCAAAGACAGCATCCGCCCTTTTGCATCAGGATCCAGATGGTTGGTAGGTTCGTCCAGAAACAGCAACGAAGGGTTCTGCGCCAAAGCGCGCGCGATATGGGCACGCTGACGTTCGCCTCCGGACAGTTGGGCCATGCGCTTGTCCGCGAGATTGGCGAGACCGGTCAGGTCTAAAATCCGGTCCAGCTCTTGCGTGTGGCCTTCGGCAGATCGGTCCGCACGGATGGGTATTTGCCCCAGCGCAACATAATCGCGTAACGCCAAGCGTCCATCGGGCAGTTCCTGCTGACCTACCACTGCAATCATGCGCGCACGCTCTTTGGCGGAGAGCTGTTTCAGACTGCGTCCTTTGATCCGAACATCGCCAAGTGCCAGCGGCTCAGCGCCGCACAACAGATTGAGAAGCGTCGTTTTCCCCGCCCCGTTCGGGCCGGCGATGGCTAGAATGGAACCCTCGTCCAACTCGAACGAGACGCCCTGCAACAGGACATCTCCGTTAAGGGCATAATACTCAAGGTTTTCGGCAATCAGAAAGGGTCGCAACGTCATTGCGATGCCCCCTGTTCGATCCGCGGCATGCGCGAGAGGGTTTTATTGAACAACGCCTGCGGGCGATCAGTGGCGTTTGTCCAGCCATCCGGGCTTTCACGATACTGCGCTGCAAACTCAGCCAGCGCCTGCACCTCATCCGCGGTCTGAATGCCACCAAAAAGGTATTGCGCCTTTCCTACGGCCTGGAACCCAACCGTTCTGGGACTATTGCAGCCTGCCATGCAAGACGACGCGCGGATCGCAAAACTGCGAGGTAATTTCCCAGTCAACGCATCGCAAATTTCATCAAGGCGCAGCCCTTCAGTGCAGCTTTCGCAGACTAGAATGAAATGATCAGGCGCATCTGGCATGGTCCACTCCACCTGTTTCCAAGCGCATGCGGAAGCTGCCGACAATGTAAACACGCGATTGACGCGCCATCAAAGCCTCCTTCCAGGACGCCCCGCCCCGGGTTGGTTGAACATCTGATGGCAGGTCTCCTGACTTGCGGGTCCGCGCTCGGCCAACCTTCCCGACCCTGTGGACCAGTGGCTGTTTGGCCTTGCTCACCGCTTACAGTTGCGGGGGCAGTTACGGAATTGGCACCATTTTGGCAAACCTCACCGTATTCCCTTTTCATCCCGCGGCAACGCCACCGGGAACCATCAATCGACTGAGTGCCCGAGAACACCGGACACGTCAATGATAAAGTCGAAGGCGCTCAACTCTGGTCGAGGATCGAGCGCGGGCAACCACGTGTCCGTAGCACCAACCGAATGGGTTGGGCTGCGCGCCGAATTTGTCTGGCCACGGTTGTCCATAGTTGGTGTGTTTGGAAATTAGACAATCTGAGGTAAGCTGAACAAATTTAGAGGTTTAGCTTTGTCAGCACCTTACCCCTGTTTGATCATTGCCTGGGTTTATCCAAGGAGACGGTTCTTTGACACATGTTTCGCAAAACGCATTGCCGCCGGATATTGTTGATGATGTCATTGACCACAATCTCGAGGCCGTTGCACGGTGGAAAGGCCATCGCTTAAGGGCTCAGCATGGGCGCAGTCACGGGTGTGTGGCTGCAATATTCACCGTCAGAAACGATCTACCAGAACAGTTCCGTCACGGCCTGTTTGAACAGCCCGCAGCCTATTCAGCCGCACTTCGCTTTTCCAACGGCGCGCATCTGGATGACCGGAAATCGGATGCCCACGGGATGGCGATCAAGCTTTTTGACGTGCCTGGCCCCAAGCTGATCGACGCCGAAGCACTTGCGCATCTGGGGACCACACAACTCAGCGACGAGTTCGATTTTGTATTGGTCGATCAGGATGTGTTTCCCAGCTACGTCCCCGATGAATATGAGCGATTGGGCAGGCTTGTCGCCACATTACAAGCGGTCCAGCACGCGATCAAAGGGCGACGAAAATGGAGCCTTAGGTTGATCACCAAAGGGCTGCGCGCAGGATTTCGAGCCTTCCTCACTCGTGAAGGCAAGCGTCAGTTTCGCGTCGCGAGTGATTTCGCCTCGAACTATATGCACTCGCCTTTTGAGGTCCATTTCTGGTCGACAACACCGTATCGGCTGGGCCCGGATCTAACAGTCCGATACCTAGCCCGCAGCGCTAAACCAAAAGTTCCGGCACATCCGGTAGACGACCCAGATGGGATCGGGCAGTGTTTGCGGCAAGACGTGGCCGATGGAGATAATCACTTCGAGCTGTGTGTGATTGAGCCCCCGCGCCCGGCCGACGAATTCGATGTGCTAGACAATCGCATCCGGTGGGCATGCGATCCGCAACCAGATGCACCTCTTGATCCGTACCATCATACCGTCACGCCCGTGGCGGATATCACGATTCCCAAAGGTGCAGAATTTGATCCGCAGAATGGCGACGCGATGAGCTTCTCGCCCTGGCGTGTCACGGCAGATCACGAACCTTTAGGACCGATTAATGCGATCCGGCTCAGAACCTATCTGAGCCTGGCCCGCGCCCGGTTCCCGAACCGATGACCAAACGGAGATGTATTGATGCTGGACGTTGATGATCTGATCAAACTCGGATTCAAGATCTCCCCACCCGTTACGAGTTATTTGGCCGCGATCAGGCTTGCAAACGCCGCGAAGATCCACCGACCGCGGCCCTATACAATGGGCGCAGACTACACGACATGGCCCGGCGTGTTTTCCCATCGCTGGATCGGTCGGCATACGACGCCAGAAGACCTCTCACCCGTCCTGCCGTCGGAAAGCGAAGTTGCTGATCTCTTTCGCCGACGGACACAAATGGATGGCAGCCCGCTTACCTTGATGTGCCCGCAAGGATCGACACTATTGTTTATCTCGGCCGCACAATGGTTTACCGACAGTTTCCTTCGCACCTTTGGGGCGAAAGGACCGGTTGATCAGACGGATTCGAACCACGAAGTCGATCTGTGCCAAATCTACGGGCTGAACGATTTTCAGACCGACATGCTGCGCGAACGCGATCCCGATACCAATGAACTAACGCACCGGCTGGCCTTTCGTCTGGATACACAGGGCGAGATGTGGGCTCCGAAGCTGTTTCAAAAAAACCAATCCGGAGGTGTTAAGCTAGCACCCCCTTTTGATGGCAGTCTCGCCACTGGCGAGAATTGCGGAAAGCCGTTGCACGATCCCTGCAAGCTGTGGAATGCGGTGAAACGGGCGCATCCGGGTCTCAGCGATCACGCAATCGACCAGCTACTGCTCGATTTTCATGCAACCGGGCTCGATAATGGCAATGGTACGATAGGCTATATCACGATCAATACACTGATGTTGCGCGCCCATAACACCTTTGCCGATCTGTTGTGGCGCGAAAAGCGCGGCATATCAGGCTGGGACAAAGAGCGTGTGTTCCAGACCACACGCTGCACCTTGATCGCATTGCTGATCAAGCTTGTGCTTGAGGACTACATCGCCCACATCGCCAATATGCCATTCAAACTGCCTGTTGGCGTCAATCGCTGGCAACCGTGGCATCATTCCAACCAGATCGCGATTGAGTTCAATTTGCTCTACCGCTGGCATTCGATGATCCCCGAGCGATTCATAATCGACGGCGCACAGGTTGGCCCGGAGGGGTTCAGATTCAATCCACGACTGGTCGAACAAACGGGCTTGGCGGAAATGATCCGATCATTGTCGCGCCAACCTGCGGCCCGCATGTCGCTGCGCAACACGCCCGATTTCCTGTTCCAAAGGCCTGCGCCCGGTGCTCCTGCCCCTGTCGAAGCTACAATTGCCCTGACGCGTAAGGCGCGTCTTCCGTCGCTGAACACTTATCGTCATCATTTCTGCCGCAAACCGCATTCAAGCTTTACTGAGATGGTTGGTGATCAGCCGTTTGCGGACGAATTGATTGCCGACCTGAGCCGGCTTTATTGCGACGTCAATAGGGTCGAGTTGTTCCCTGGTCTCTTTGCGGAACAGCACAAGGGCGATGTGATCATGGGCGATCTGATGACATCGATGGTGGCGTATGACGCAATCACGCAGCTTATGAACAACCCGATGGTGTCCAAAAACTTGTACTCGGCTGAGACTTTTTCAGAGAAAGGTTTTCAGTTGTTGAAGAAAACTTCGTCATTCTCGCAGGTGGCGCGTTTTGTTGGCTTGGACCTGCAACCCGAAGACTGCACTTTAGGTCGACGTCCCGGCGGGACCTAAGACGCGACCGCGCGCTCTTCCAGCTCAGCAATCCGCGCGGCAACTTCCGTATCGGCTGGCCGGATGCAGGCAAGATCACTCAGCGCGCGCAATTCATACAGCGCCGCGCCCTGATCATTTGCCACGGCTATAGCTTCACGCAAAGCCGCCTCAGCCGCGTCGAACGGACTACCTTGTTCCAGTAGAAGAGCCGCCTTTATCCGGTGGATTTCAGCCTCATAGTTCCGCTCGTCAGTGTTTTCTGCACATGTCAGACCAGCCTCCACCGCATCCAACCCTTTCTGAATCTCACCCAGAGCAAGATAGCCCCGTGCGAGCTCGGCGTTGACGAGCACGCCAGCCGCCTCGGCACCCGTTGCGTGCATCCTTCCCCAAGCGGCCTGCAGCATGGCCACGCCCTCTGTGGCCTCGCCGGTTCTGATGGCAGCCCCGGCAAGATGGGCCGTCGCAACAGCTTGGTAATAAGGGCCGCCCTTGTCCTGAACAGCCGCGCTCAGCGCCTTGGCCATACGCGCATAATCCGGGTGGTCCATCTGCATGTGGATTTCGGTCAACCAATGCATTGCATTTGCGATGATCAAGGGCTGGCCCGACGCCATCGCGGCGTCAACTGCCCGCTTGGCTTTGGCAAGTGCCGCCTCAGTTTTGCCCTGAAAGCTGTCAACCAGCGCGCTCATACTCTCGATTTGTATCACGGCTGCAATATCGGGGCTGTTTCCAGCTTCGGCGCGATGCGCATCCGCATGAGACGCCGCTTGTTCCAGAGCTGCTGCCGCATCCTGAAACCGACCGCGCGGGGATAGCGCGGCCCCACAGATGTAGTTTCCGACCATTCGGGTGTGGTGATCGTCATACGCATCGATGATCGCTTGCCCCCATTGCTCGGCGTTCTGGTAATCACCTTTGACCATTGCAGCGGTAAACAGACCCCTGCCCGCGCGCACAAGAGTACGTCTGTCGCCCAGCTTTTCAGCCAGTTCAAAACTGCGCCCAAAGGCATCGATTGCGGGCTCGGCACCATAACCGACATGCACGCGTTCGGCAGCGGCCAGAAGGAAT
Source organism: Ruegeria sp. C9 (assembly GCF_056537585.1). Lineage (NCBI taxonomy): Bacteria > Pseudomonadati > Pseudomonadota > Alphaproteobacteria > Rhodobacterales > Roseobacteraceae > Ruegeria > Ruegeria sp. C9. Next base: position 235,453 of record NZ_JBQFRU010000001.1, on the reverse strand, counting down.
TGCAAGTTCAATTCAGCTTTATCGCGTTGGTCTGCGGGCAACTCGTCCAACAGCCGCAATCCGTTTCGGGCATGCTGAGCCCCTTCGCGATTTGCGTGGCGCCTCAGGTTCAGCCGCGCGGCCTCCGACCAGGCGGCCACCGCCTTCGTTGTTTCACCGGCCAGTTCCCAGTGCCGCGCTATTTGTTCAGGCTGTCGGGCGGCTTCCGGTTGGGCGGCAAGGGCTTCTGCCGTGCGTCGGTGCAAATGAATGCGACGGTCCCGCACAAGGCTTTGATATGCCGCCTCACGCACCAATTCATGGCGGAACCGCCAGATCATTTCTGCGTCGTCATTCGCGCCGGGCAGATGTTGCAATATACCCGTGGCGGCGAGCCCAAAGATCGCGTCTTCGGACTCGTCTTCAGTCAGTTCACTGATCTGAGCCAGCAAAGGTGCCCCAAAGGCACCTCCTATAACAGCGGCCTCGATCGCGGCACGTCGGAGTTCTCCGACCTCGTCCACCTGTTGCGCCAGGAGGTCATGCAACGTGGCGGGAATGTTGTCCACGATACGTTCAGGCGACGCAGCGATGGCGGCAGAGCACTCCTTGATGAAAAGGGGCACGCCATTGCCCCGCGCCAAAATCTGCGCCGTAGTGCGGTCGTCAAGGCGCTCACCCGAGGCCGCCTTGGCCAGTTCTGACGATGTCGCATCATCGAGCGGTGGAAGCGACAATTGCTCAAGAGACGGTATGCTCTCTTTGATCGCTGATGGCGCCGGCATCCGCGAAACCATCAACATCAGGACGGGAAGTGATGTCAGATGCTCGGCCACGTCGCGCAGCACCGAAAGGGTCGATGGGTCGACCCATTGCATATCCTCAACCACGACAAGCACCGGCCCCTCTCGGCTGAGTTTTTGGTAGACGCGGATGAATATGTCACTCAGTTGCGCGCGCAGTTCGTCCTCACTGGTCGTCCCGCTGTCGCCAGGGCCCGGGGCAAGAATGAAATACAGCGTGCGAAGTTGCGCGTCGTCCAGAATATCGCTCAGATGTTCTGACAACCGGTTGCGACGCGCGGCAATATCGTCCTGATTGTGGATGCCGCACCACCGTTCGACCTGTGATATGAAGGGAAAGAACGGTGTGCTGACATGGAACGGGCTGCAGTGATAGGTCACCCATGCCTGCGGCCCGACCGACGAACGCAGATCACGGATCAGGTGCGATTTGCCAATCCCTGCCTCACCCAATATGTGAATCACCCGCCCTCTTCCGGCTTCCACATCTTTCCACGCGCGGCGGAGTTGTCCGCGTTCGGCTTTGCGGCCAAGCAACGGGGTGCGGTTATGGCGGCGTGCCTGATCCTTGCCTTCACCGGTCAATCGATAAACTGGAACAGGCCGGTCGAACCCCGCGAGGTTCTGAACGCCTTGCGGCTCGAACTCCATTTGTTCGGCCCCAAGCGCTCGTGTTGCCGCAGAAACCATTGTTCCACCGGGGGTCGCCAACGACTGAAGACGTGCCGCAAGATTTAGCGTCGATCCAAAAATCGCGTCCGGCTGAATATTGGTCCCAAGCGCGATGTCCCCGACAAGCACTACGCCGGATGCGATCCCAATCCGGCACCTGAGATCGAGCGGACCCGCCATTGCGGGCAGATCAGTATGGATGCGCAGCGCAGCGCGTAGAGCGCGCTCGGCATTATTTTCAGACGCAGCAGGCCAACCAAAGGCGACGAGGATACCGTCGCCCACGATCTGCAGCACCCTGCCCCCGAACTCAACGGCAATTTGTTCGACCAGTTTATGATAACGTAATGTCGTAGACAGCAAATCTTCGGGCTCAAGCATTTGAGCCAATACCGTGGACTCGACAAGATCCACCATCATGACAGTCAGATGGCGGTGCTCCATCGCGCCAAGATCAGTTTCCGGGCCGGTGGGGTGCAGCACCATCAGCGCGCTCCGCGACCGGCGCTCATGCGGCGTGGAGATTTAAGGCCAACGCCTTCCCCGGAACCCAAAAACGAGAACATGCCCCCCATCGCGAAGCCTTAAAATAATTAACAGATTGCTCGCACCGCCGCTCGACACCACGAAAACTGATTGTGAGACTATATGAAGCTTCGCATTCTGGCTATGCCCAACGCCTGCTGAAGCGAAGAAGTGCCTGATATTACATGTAGGATTGAGAATGCGCGCCAGCGGTCGAACGAATGACATCGTCGGAAATCCGATCTGGCAACGAATCTTGATCGCAACACGCCGTTCTTCGCCGAGACCAGATAGCCAGTTCAACTCAAGCCACGAACAGTACTTGAACAATTCACCACAACAAGCATATTCGGTCGCCAAGAGACAGTCTGATGATTTTGCCCTATCGCCCGCAACACCTCAGAAGTGCCGAGCTGTTGTCGAAAGCAAGCCGGCAATGCTTAGGCGGTTGTAATTATCGAGCCCCAAAAGCTCTTAGTTCAGCGGTTGAAAGAGACCAGGAAATGCGCCATTGGCGAAACCCAAATGAAGGAATTCGATAAATGCGCATTGCGATGATTGGCACCGGATATGTCGGTTTGGTGTCCGGGGTTTGCTTTTCGGACTTTGGCCATGATGTGATTTGCGTCGATAAATCCGATCGCAAGATCAAGATGCTTCAGGATGGAGAAGTGCCGATTTACGAGCCGGGCCTTGATGTGCTCATGGCCAAGAACGTGGCTGCTGGCCGCCTGACCTTTACCACCGACCTGGCCGCTGCGGTCGACGGCGCGGACGCGGTGTTCATCGCGGTGGGCACACCTACGAGACGCGGGGACGGGCACGCTGATCTGACTTATGTGATGGCCGCCGCCGAAGAAATCGCTCAGGCCATCACCGGCTATACGGTTGTCGTAACCAAATCGACTGTCCCGGTCGGCACCAACCGCAAGGTTCATGAAGTTGTCTCGGGTGCAAATCCGAAGGCGGAATTCGACGTCGCATCGAACCCCGAATTCCTGCGCGAGGGCGCTGCAATTGATGATTTTATGCGCCCGGATCGTGTTGTCGTAGGGGTCGAAAGCGAACGAGCGGCGGATGTCATGGCCGAGATTTACCGCCCGCTCTATCTGCGTGACTTTCCGATCCTGACCACTGATCTAGAAAGCGCCGAGATGATCAAATACGCGGCGAACGCATTCCTGGCGACCAAAATCACGTTCATCAATGAAATCGCCGGTCTTTGCGAGCGGGCAGGCGGCGATGTCAAAGAGGTGGCGCGCGGTATTGGTCTGGATGGGCGGATCGGCAACAAGTTTCTGCACGCAGGCCCTGGCTATGGCGGCTCGTGTTTTCCGAAAGACACCGCTGCACTTGCCCGGATCGGACAGGATTTTGCCCACCCGATGCAGATTACCGAAACCGTCATTCGTGTAAACGATGAGGTCAAAAAGCGGATGATCGAGAAGATCCGGGATGCCTGCGATGACAGCTTCAATGGCAAGACCGTGGCGGTTCTGGGTGTGACTTTCAAGCCCAACACCGATGATATGCGCGACGCACCTTCCCTGACCATCGTTCCCGCCCTGATCGGTGGCGGTGCCCAGGTCCGCGTTGTCGATCCGCAAGGCCATGCCGAGGGGGAAGCGCTGCTTCCTGGCGTCAAGTGGATGGATGATCCCTACGCCGCGGCCAAAGATGCGGACGTTGTTGTCTTGCTGACAGAATGGAACGAGTTCCGCGCCCTGAACCTGAGCGAACTGGCGGAGACGATGAAATCGCCCCGCATGGTCGACCTGCGCAATATCTACTCGTCCACCATGGTGCTGGGATCGGGTTTTGAGGCCTATGTCGGTGTCGGGGTCGGGGATCGGCAGTAGGGCTGGTTCCACCAACGTCTCTGACTTAAATCAACTGGTTGCGGAAGCCGTCTGATACAGTCGGCGCATGATCAGCGGCGTCAGGTACATCGGTATCTGATAGGCCCCGATGAACACCATAATCGGCGCGGTCACTTCAGGTGGCAGTGCAACGAAGAATATCGCGATGTTCCGGTTTCCGGCGATCAGAGACACCGCCGTAGCCTCGGCACCGGGCATTCGAGTTCGTGTGAATTGGAATGAGACAACCTGAGCCCCAAAGTTGATCAGACAGGCAAACGCGATCCAGAACAGCGCGAAATGTGGGTCCACAAGTGCGGTTGCGCTCAATGATGGCATCAGGCCAACAACGAAAACGGACAGAGTAATCGTTGCCGCACCTTCTACGTTCAAAAGCGTAGACTTTGAAGGTTGGCGCAGCACCGTGCGGCGCAATATGACAGCCGCGAGAATTGCTATTGTGATGGTAAGAAAAAGCCGAAGCGCGGTCATCAGGACCGCCCTGAGATCACCCAATTCCGGCATCAGCCAAAAGATCGGTAACGCGGTCAGTGGCAAAACAGCCGTTCCAACCACGACTAGTCGCATCGCCGGTTCCGCAGAATAGCCCATCATCAGGCACATATTGGGGCTGCCGGATATTGATGGGGCTGCAGCCATGACAAGCAATGCCAAAAAAACTGGCGAACCAGTCCATCCGCAGGCAATTCCAATCCCAACGACAGACAACGGCAAAACCAATTGAAAAGCGGCAATCGTTCCCGCAACTTTTCGCAGGTCAACCAGCGAACCCACAATGGCCCCCGGCTGCATTCGCAGCAGCGTCAAAAACAGCAGGAGCATGACCAAGGGCGGCAATAGAGGCCGCATCGGTGCGGCCAGCCCCGGCAGCAGAAGGCCTACGGCAAGGCCCGATACCAACACATATGGGCCGTGACGCGCCGCAAGGTGAAGCGGGTTCAACGGCGTCTACCCACCAGGGCTTTGACGCAGGTTTTCGGGCAGCCACGTCGCCAACTCGGGGAACCAGATCAGAACGAACACCATCAGCACCATGATCAGGAACATCGGGATCGCAGCGCGGGCGATATAGCTCATTTCATGGTTAGTCATGCCCTGCATCACAAACAGGTTGAAACCGATGGGCGGCGTGATCTGCGCCATCTCAACAACGACCACGATGAAGATCCCGAACCAGATCAGATCGATCCCGGCGTCCCGGATCATAGGCTCGACAACGGCCATAGTCAGCACAACCGAAGAAATCCCATCAAGGAAGCATCCCAGTATGACGTAAAAGACCAATAGAACCATCAGCAGTTCGAACCGGGTCAGTTCCCAGCCCGCGATCAAATCCGCAAGCCCGCGCGGCAGGCCGGTAAAGCCCATCGACAATGACAGGAACGCAGCACCCGCTAGGATCAGCGCAATCATCGCACTGGTGCGGGTTGCGCCCATCAAACTTTCAGTGAAGGTCTTCCAGTTCAACGATCCCTGCCCTGCTGCCAGTAGCAGTCCGCCGATCACACCGAAAGCCGCCGCCTCGGTCGCCGTAGCATAACCCAGATACATCGATCCGATTACCACCATGATCAGCAGGATCACTGGCAACAGAAAGCGAGAGTTCTTAACCTTTTCGGAAAAGGTCAACTTGCTCTCATCGTTGGGGTTCCAGTCTTTGCCAACTTTCGAATAGATGGCGACATAGCCCATGAACATTGCGGCAAGCACAAGACCGGGCAGGATGCCTGCAAAGAACAGCTTGGTGATGGACTCGTTGATCGTAACGCCGTAGACGATCAACGTCAGTGACGGTGGGATCATTAGCCCAAGTGTTGCCGCGCCGGTCAGCGTGCCGATGACCATGCGTTCGGGATAGTTGCGCTTTCGCAGTTCCGGGATCGACATCTTGCCAACCGTGGTCAACGTCGCGGCAGATGACCCCGATACCGCGGCAAACACCGTACAGCCTACGATATTCGTGTGAACCAGCCCTCCGGGCAAAGGTGCCATCCACGGCGACAGGCCTTTGAACATGTCTTCGGACAATCGCGTTCGGTAGAGGATCTCGCCCATCCAAATGAACATAGGCAAGGCGGTCAGGGTCCAGGAAGAGGACGCCGACCAGATCGTGGTGATCATGACATCGCCTACGGGGCGCGTCGTGAACAGCTCCATCCCGACCCAGGCGACGCCCATCAGGGCCAGCCCGACCCAGACACCGGTGCCCAGCAAGGTGAAAAGGACAAAGAGGAAGAGGATAATAACGGATATATTTTCCATGCTCTTACTCTCCGTGGCTCTGATCGGCCAGATCACGGGTGATGCGGTGATCACCCTTGAACAGGACATGGAACAGGTGATCGGTCAGCGCGATGGCCAGAATGACCGCTCCGATCAGCATGGTAGATTGCGGTATCCAAAGGGCGGTTTTATCTTGCCCCTGGCTGATATCGTTGAACTTCCAGCTCCAGTACACAAAGCGATAGGCATACCAGCAGAAATACCACATGACCGCCGAACCAATCGCAAAGCACCAGATTTCCAGAATTCTGCGAAAGCCATCGGGAACCGCGTTCAGGAGAATGGAGACTCTAATATGGCTGCCTCGGTTCAAGGCGTTGGCGAAGGCCAGAAAAGACGCAGCGGCCATCGCATATCCAGCATAGTCTGGCGCGCCGGGAAACACCTCACCGGTCCAACGGGCCAGCATTTGCACAACAATCAACACCAGAATGGCAATCAGGCTGAGCGCCGCCATAACCCCTGCTGCCAGATAAATGAAATCCAGTACGGACCTGAGCCCTCGCATTGCCGCCATGCTGTCCCCGCTGTGCTTTTTGTGGATTGGGAGCAGGCGGCAGGATGAACTGCCGCCCGCATTCGAATGGTTACTGAGAGTTGAACGCGTCGACGATAGCTTTGCCTTCGTCTCCGGCGGCCTCAAGCCATTCGTTGGTCATGGTGACGCCGATTTCTTTCAGCTCATTCGTCATCTGTTCGGATGCAGGACCAACTGTCATGCCGCCATCGCGCAGACCCTGAAGCGTAAAGCCGGTATATTCCTTGGCGCGCCAGTTACCTGCATACTCGGCCAGTTCCGCACAGCCTTTGATGACGTTCTTGTTCGCATCCGAGACACCGGCCCAGACATCCGAGTTCACCATCACGTAGTTGCGCGGCAACCAGGCATCCACTTCATAGAAGTAGTTCAGGCTTTCCCAGACCTTCCGGTCATAGCCGGTCGACCCGGATGATACCATGGAATCCGCTACTCCGGTGGCAAAGGCCTGGCTAATCTCAGCCGCCTCGATGGTGACGGGCAGCATCCCCGTCAGTTCGGCCAGGCGTGAGGTGGCGTTGTTGTAGGAGCGGAACTTGATCCCCTCCATATCCGCAACCGAGTTCACTTCGTTCTTGAAATAAAGCCCTTGAGGCGGCCAAGGCACGGCGTAAAGCAGCGTCAGGTTCTGTTCAGCCAGCAGCTTTTCGATGGACGGCTTTGCCGCATCCCACAGCTTGGCGCTGTCGTCGAACGACGTTGCCAGGAATGGGATCGAGTCAAAGCCGAACAGCGCGTTTTCGTTCTGGTGCCCAGACAGCAGCCGCTCACCAATCGGGGCTTGCCCGGTCTGGATCGCACGCTTGATGTCGGCACCTTTGAACAGCGAGCCGGACGGGTGTGTGACGATTTCAATCTCACCACCGGTTCCTGTGGTGACACATTTGGCGAACTCCGCGCCGGTGGCCGAATGGAAATTCGATGCCGAATAGGCCATCGGCATATCCCATTTCTCTGCCATTACTGGCGCTGCTGCGGCAGCCGTCAGAGCGGTTGCTGCCAGAAGGCTTGTCAGTTTTTTCATCATGTTTCTCCCTGTTGAGTTTTGAGACGCCGGCGTTCTTCGCCAGTCATTTCTATGTTGCGAAACGCGAGGGCGCGTAGACGCTCATGTCAGTGTTCGGTGTTCTGCCCGCAATTATCTGGGCCAGAAATCGCCCCGTTTTCGGCCCGCCTGTCAGGCCAATGTGATGGTGCCCAAAGCCCATATACGCACCGCTAATCCCCGGAGCCTCACCGATAATCGGGATCGAGTCGGTTGGTGCTGGGCGGTGCCCCATCCATTCCACTTCCTCCTTCCATGTCAAACCCGGGAAGGCCATCCGGGCATTCTTGCGCATCAATTCAAACGGCGCGCGTGAGGGTGGCGCATCAAGACCGCCAAATTCCACGATGCCAGCCAAACGAATGCGGCCATCCATCGGTGTGGCGACAAATTTGCCGGAAACCACCATGACCGGACTGCGCGGCATGGCAGAAGGCTCCACCAATTCAAGATGATAGCCGCGTTCGGTTTCAAGGGGAACAGAAATGCCCAAAAGCTTAGCCAAAGGTCCCGACCAAACGCCCGCAGTTACAATTGCCGTATCACACGCGATGGTTTCGCCTGCCGCCCGTATACCGGTTACGCGACCATTTTCCTGAACCACGTCATCGACCGCTGCACGTAGGATTGTGCCCCCATGTGCCTCGACATACGCCGCCAGATCTTTGACGTACCGACCAGGATCCGTGATATGGCCATGATCCGAAAGTTTCGCCGCAAAACCGATATCTTCACTATAGACCGGGTCATAGGCGTGAAAGCCCGGGCCTTCCAATTCTTCCCATGTGAATCCGTTCCTGCGCCGAATGTCCCAGCCAAACGCATCATCATTGAAATGCGCGCGGTCCTTGTACAGGAACAGATAGTCAGACGGCACGATCCACTTTTCAGCGCCTGTGCCCTCGGCCAGCGCTTTGTGGTCGTTCAGGCTATCGCCAACAATTGGCGTCAAAGCTGACGCGATGCGTTCCACATCTGATGCATTCGCATGACTCAAATAGCGGGTTAGCCAAGGGATCAGCTTTGGAAGATACCCCCATCTCAGAAACAACGGCTGAGACGGGCTGAGCAGCATTTTGGGCGCCTTCCGGAGCAGCCCTGGAACAGTCACCGGAACAATCGAGCATGACGCCAGCACGCCCCCATTGCCATGTGAGGTGCCCTCTCCCGGTCCGGCCTTGTCGATCAGGATTACCTCGTGACCATCCCGCTGCAGCCATACCGCAGCAGACACGCCAACGATCCCGGCGCCGATGATTGCTATGGTCTTCTTCTCGCTCATGCCCCCACCGCCTTGGCCACTGCATAATGCTCAAGCTTGGTTACATCAGGTCTGTTGCCGAGCCCGGGTGCGTCAGGAACTACAACTTCGCCGCTGCTTACTTGGAAGGGGCTTTCAAGAATGTCTTCTTTCAGGAAGTAGGAGGCTTGATAGAACTCGCAGCCCAACGTTATCTCAGGTGTTGCAGCAATCATATGTGTGCCTGCCAGATGCGCCAATCCGGCCTCGAACATATCACCGCCATAGGCTGTCAAACCATGTGCAGCAGCGATACGGGCCACAGTCTGGCCTCGCGTCGGGCCACCTGATTTCATGATTTTCACTGAAACCCCGTCACAGATACCGTCACGCGCTGCCCGTTCCATGTCTTCGGGGCCAAAGACGCTCTCATCAGCCAGAAGTGGGACGTCAATCATCTGTCGCAACTTGCCCATCATGCTGAATTGATGAGCGCGGACAGGTTGCTCAATGAAATCCGGAGCGAATTGCGCAACATCGCGAACCTGTGCCGGTGCATCCTCGATACTTAGCCCCTGATTGTAATCAACACGAACCCTGAAATCCGGATGGTTCTGCGCGAGATACTCCAACCGCATGATATCGAAGGAGCGATCCTTGAACCCGGTCTTGAGCTTTACAATCCGAACGCCATCGGCCTGCAATTGTGACAGCAGCTCAACATCCTGAGCAAAATCCGGGTTCGCAATTGAGCAACTGAGTGGAATGGTTCCACGGCACTTCCCGCCCAGCAGAGACCAAACAGGAACCTCGCTGATTCTGCCCGCAAGATCCAGCAAAGCGGTTTCCAATGCAGCTTTCGCCTCGGTGCAATGAGCCACGGCATAAGCTGCCTGTGCCATGATCGCTGAACGGTCGCCCACTCTGGCCCCAACCACAAGTGGGCGCAAATAGCGATCAAGGGCTGCATAAGTGGCCTCTGGGGTGCCCGTGAAGACAGACCAGGGAGAGGCCTCTCCAAATCCTTCACTGCCGTCCTCGGATCTCAGCCGCAGGACGACGACTTCGCATGTTCCTTCGACGGACCCGATGCCATGATCACGGCGAGACGTCACGGGCAACTCAAGGTGCCAAAGATCATAGCCGATGATTTTCTGTGTCAGATCGCCCATTGCACCCCCTGCCAATGGCCGAAGCCTGCCTTGACGAGGATATCATTTCAAATACTATATTATCTAGAGGTCATCAGGAAAAATGATACTATAGCGATGTCCCTGCGATTTCGTCAGCTACAGGCTTTTCACGCCATCATGGAAACCGGCACTGTCACGGGTGCGGCCTCGGTGCTTGGGATTTCACAGCCCGGGATCAGCAATCTGTTGGCACAGCTAGAGCGCGAAGCGCGTTTGCCGCTGTTTGAACGCAACAAAGGCCGGTTGCTGCCTACGCCAGAAGCTGAACTTCTATACCGCGAGGTTGATACGGTTGTTCGGGGGCTGGATCACGTAGCGCAGGCGGTCACGGATCTGCAGAACAAGCATCCGGGTCAATTGCAGATCGCCGCACCACATCTGCTATCCTTCGGCTTCATGCCGCGTGAGATCGCTCGCTTCGCAGAAAGCCGCCCGAACCTGTCGGTAAGCTTTCAGTCGCAGTATTCCTCGAAGATTCAAGAATGGGTAATCTCTGGCCTGTTTGAGATCGGCATTGTCGAGATGCCCATTCTGCATGACACACTGAACTATCAGGTCTTTGAGTTCGAAACGCTGGCGACCTTTCCGGAAACCAGCCCTTTGGCAGATTATGATGTACTCACACCTGAAATTCTTGAAAACGAACCATTCATCGTGATGGGGCCAGAGCATCAAACCCACCGACGAACTCGGGACATCTTCCAATCAGCGGGGCGCAACTGGCGGACCCAGATTCACACCCATCTGTCAGAAAACCTGCTGAGTTTCGTCAAGCAGGGTATGGGAGTCGCGATGATCGATCCCTTCACTGTCACCTTTGACGACGAGAGCGGGTATCAAACCCGCCCCTTCCGACCGGCTGTGATGCTTGATCTGGCCATTATCACCGCGAAAGGGCGACCCCTATCAACGATTGCACAGGATTTTCTGGCTCAGCTAACCCCTTCGATCGCCTCTTATGCCACCCATTCCGAAACCGGTGCAGCGGCCTCGTGAAGCGGTTGTGAGTAAATGTCGACCAATGTCGGGCCATCATGCTCGATAGCCTGTTTCAGAACTTTGGACAGGTCTTCGGGATCTTTGACAGTCCATGATTTAACACCAAAGGCGCTTGCAACAGCGGCGTGGTCGGTGCGGTTGAAATCAACATTGTAGTATCTCTGCCCAAACCCTGCGTCCTGTCCGGCCTTGATCCAGCCAAAGACCGAGTTCGAGAATACTATCGAGGTGATCGGCATGTTATGCCGCACCATGGTTTCGAACTCACCACAGGCAAAGCCGAATGAGCCGTCACCCATCACCGACAAGGTTTTGACCGAAGGCCGCCCAATATGCGCACCCATTGCAGCACCCAATGAATACCCCAACGCCCCATGCGCCCGGTTAGTGATGAAATGCCGCCCCGGTGTCCGCCAGCGGTAATGCGCGCTGAAATATGGGCATGGCGTGCCGGGATCAGCGACAACAATCGCATCATCATCCAGGATATCCATTAGCGAAGCTATGACAGCCTCGGGCCGGATCGGCGTTTCTCGGCTGGCTGCAAGCGGGGCGAACGCAGCCAATTTGGCCGCCCATGCCGCGTTTGATTTGGCCGCCCCGCCCAGCCTGGGCAGGTCTTGGCGTGCCGCCAATGCGTCCGCCAATGCTTCCAGCGCGAGACGCGCGTCGGCACAAATAGCGACTTCGGTCGGATAGTTGGCTCCGATCACCATCGGGTCACTGTCGATATGAATGATGGTGGCATCGCGCGCAGGGCTTCTCCAGCGCTCGGTCGTGACGGATCCTGCGCGACATCCGATGAACAGAACGACATCCGCCGCATCTACCACAGCGCGGGTGGCAGGCACCCCGCCATTCGATCCGACAACACCAAGCGCGAGCGGGTCTGTCTCGGTAATCGAGCCCTGCCCCGACACAGTCGTGGCGACGGGCATGTCCAACAGTCCCGCAACCCGGCGCAGTGCGTCGCTTGCCCCTGATAGAACGGGTCCACCGCCACAAACGGCTACAGCGGATTTAGACTTTGAAAGTATCTCTGCTGCCGCCTCGACCGCATCCATGTCGGGGCCTGCACGTTCCGCCGGATAGCTGCGATGTCTTGCATCCGCCCAGATCTCTGCCTCGTCCACCGGCGCTTTCTGAGTATCGAAGGGCAAGGCAAGATGTGTGGCCCCAGGTGTACCGGTGGTCATTGCTCGGAATGCCGCACGAACCATGGCCGGCAATCGTGTGGCGTCATCCAGCGACGCATTCCACTTGGCCAGCGGCTTGAACAGCGCGGGTTGGTCCAATTCGGTCAGCGGGTACTTTCCCCGGCTGGTTGTCGCCACATCCGAGGTGATCGCAAGAATAGGAACCGAGCTTTCGTTGGCTTCGACCACCCCAGGTAGGATGTATGTCGCCCCGCCTCCAGACGGGCCTTCGCAGACACCCGGCTTACCTGTCACCCTTGCATAACCATCCGCCATGTAGGCCGCATGACGTTCATCCCGCGTCAGAATGTGCTGAATACCGTGATCCATCCGAGATAGCGCATTATAGAATGGCAAGGTTGTATCACCACATAGGCCGAACATGTGCTTCACGCCATGCGCCTCAAGCATACGGACCATTGCCTCGGCTCCGGTCAGGTAATTCGTTCCTGTCATGGTCGGCGACTCCCTCAATCTAATCTGCACACAGACCTGTATACAGTTTTGTATATTGATTTCAAGACTGGCCTGTGGCACCTGTGGAGCAATGACCAAAAGGCAGTACCAATGGCAGGTCCACGCGTTGATGATATCTACGATCAGGTGAAGGCCATGGCGGTTTCATTCCGCCTGCGTCCCGGCGATCGTTTGAACGAGGTCGCCCTGTCGAAGGAGCTGGGCGTCAGCCGCACCCCTTTGCGCGAAGCACTGAACCGGCTGGTCGCCGAACGTTTGTTCGACTTCCGCCCGGGACAGGGTTTCTTTTGCCGCCCATTGGATGCCCAAAGCATTTTTGACCTGTTCGAGCTGCGCCAAATCATCGAAACCGCCGCCGTCCGCGCAGCGTGCACCAAGGCCACCACAGAACAACTGCAGGCGCTTCACGACGAACTTTATGCGACGGGTATCGATATCACCGGGCTTACCGTTGAAGAGGCCGTCACGCGAGATGAAGCGTTTCATCGGGGCATCGCCCGGCTGTCTGGCAACATGGAATTGCTGCAAACCCTGATGCGGATTAATGAGCGCATTCGCTATATCCGATGGATTTCCATGAGTCTGGACCGGGTCCAACGCTCAAAAGACGAACATAAGCGCGTCATGCAGGCCTTGATGAACCGCGACGCTGATGAGGCCGCGCAGGCTTTGGGCACCCATATCAACAAGCGGATGGATCAGGTGCAGGACGCGGTGCGCCATGGGATATCAAGCATCTATATGGAAGGGTCGGACGATATCTCGACCCGCATCATTCAGGAGGCGCAGTCATGATCGCGCAGGGCGGAAAATCCATATACGGCGCATCAGTCGGCATCCTGATGTTGGACGCACAGTTTCCACGTATTCCCGGTGATATGGGCAACGCTCGGACATGGCCGTTTCCCGTGCTCTATCGCATCGTGCGCAACGCCTCGCCTGATCTGGTGGTCCGACAAGGTGCTGAAGGAATGCTTGGAGCGTTCATCGATGCCGCACGGGAACTTGTCAAAGACGGGGTAGACGGGATCACCACCAATTGCGGCTTTCTTTCGCTGTTTCAGGATGAACTGGCCGAGGCGGTTCCTGTTCCGGTCGCGACGTCCTCGATGATGCAGGTCGATATGGTGAACCGTATCCTTCCTGCAGGAAAGCGTGCCGGCATTCTAACCATCTCCGCCTCAACACTTACGGATGAGCACCTGCGAAAGGCACAGGTCCCCGACGGAACTCCAATTGGCACCACCGAAAGCGGCAGCGAATTCACAACCGCTATTCTCGAAAACGCATTGACGCTGGATGTGGACAAAGCCCGCGACGACAATGTCGAAGCAGCGCTTGCGCTGCAAGCGGGCAATCCCGACCTTGGTGCAATTGTACTGGAATGTACAAACATGTGCCCTTACGCGGCGGACATACAGCAGGCGACTGGTTTGCCAGTGTTTTCTATTGTTACTTTCATCAACTGGTTTCAGGCCGGGCTGACCCCGCCAAGGTTCTGATCGAGTGACCCCGTAAGTCCAGAGTAGCCGCCTCCTATAGCCAGATGGCGATTCTGGACCTATCGGCAACAGCTTGACGGTGAACCAGAACCAAGCAATCAAGAAACGAAATCGGAACAGCGCCAAAACGATCATCGTTAACCTCAAGGCACCTGTTCTGACGCCGATTAACAACAGTTCAGGAACCGAGACGCATGACGAAAACACCGATCGAGCTGTTGGCGGCCAGTGCCTCGGAAACCCGCCCAATTGTAGCGCTGAGCGAAGGCACCGATCCCCGCATTGTTGCCGGAGGATTAGCCGCCCATAAGGCTGGTCTGGCCAATATTATTCTCGTTGGACCTGAGGCCGACGTTAAAGCGGCGCTCGCGGCAGAGGGTGGCTCAACCGGGGACGGTATTGCCATCCATGATCCTGCGCATTCGGAACTGACTGACGCTTTTGCGGCCGAGTATTATTCTCTGCGCAAACACAAAGGTGTCGATGAAGCCAAGGCACGCAAAGCCGCAGAATCGCCGCTGGTCTTTGCCGCGATGCTGGTGCGAATGGGGCACGCAACAGGAACCGTGGGCGGGGCGGTCCATACCACAGGCGATGTGGTCAGAACTGCCATCCAGGTTATTGGAATGAAGCCCGATGTTGGAATGGTATCCTCGTTCTTCCTGATGTACCCACCCGAGGCCGCCGCTGAGGGCGCTCGCGCCATGCTCTATTCAGATTGCGGCTTGGTGATCGATCCGACATCCGAAGAACTGGCAAACATTGCGGCCGCTTCAGCGGTGTCCGCGCGGGCATTGCTGCAGGAAGAGCCAAAGATCGCGATGTTGAGTTTCTCAACAAAAGGCAGCGCCCAACACCCAGCGGTGGACAAGGTCGTCAACGCGACAGAAATACTGCGGGCGAAACACCCAGAGTTGAATGTGGATGGCGAGCTGCAATTCGATGCCGCCTTCGTGCCGTCGATTGGTGAGCGAAAATCCCCCGGGTCCTCGGTCGCGGGTCAGTCGAACGTCAAGATTTTCCCAAATCTGGATGCCGGAAATATCGGGTACAAGATGACTCAACGGCTGGGCGGTTATCTGGCGATCGGTCCGGTTTTGCAGGGGCTCGCCAAACCGGCCAATGATCTATCGCGCGGATGCAGCGCGGAAGATGTGACGCAGATCATCGCGGTGACCATCCTGCAGGCGCGCGAACCCTAAACTCGGCAGCCCGCCTGCTTTATCGCGCAGGCCCGCGACCCATTCATTACAAACAAAGGACCATCCGTTATGGCGTCCGCCGATCCTTCAGCCCTATCCCTCACCGAGCGGAGCAAGGAGCGTGTTCGCACGCTCTTTCCCGGCGTCATGATCGCCGTAACCGTTGCCGTCGCCGCCAAGTTCCTGTCCGAGCATTATGCTACCCCGGCCATGCTGCTTGCCCTTCTTTTGGGGATTGCGGTCAGCTTTCTGGGCGAAGAAGGAAAAACCGTTGAGGGGATCGGATTCGCCGCACGCACACTTCTGCGCCTTGGCGTGGCCTTGCTGGGTGTGCGCGTGTCGATGACCCTGATGCTGGGTCTGGGCTGGGACCTGATTGCCCTTGTGATCGTCGGAGTGCTGTTGACCATAGGATTTGGCCTGTCCGTAGCTCGTTTTTTTGGCCACAAATGGCGCTTTGCCTTTCTGACCGCCGGTTCGGTTGCAATTTGCGGTGCATCGGCGGCAATGGCGATCAGTGCAATCCTGCCCAAGGACGAACGCTCGGAAGAGCGTCTGATTTTTACGGTCATGGGCGTGACCGTTTTGTCCACCATCGCCATGATCGCCTATCCGATCCTGGTACGCACATTGGGGATGAACGAGATTGCGGGCGGTGTGTTTCTGGGTGGCACCATCCATGATGTGGCTCAGGTTGTCGGCGCGGGATTTTCGATCTCGGAACAAACCGGAGATACAGCGACGCTGGTAAAATTGTTCCGCGTGGCGATGCTGGCACCGGTGGTTTTGGTCGCTTCACTGATTATTCGTGGCTTTGCTGAAATGGACGAAGACGGGAAACGTCCACCGCTGTTGCCGGGATTCGTGTTAGGATTTCTGGTTCTCGCTGCGGCATCCTCATTCGGATTGATCCCGCCAGCGATTTCAGAATTTCTAAGCCAATGCTCTCGATGGTTGTTGCTTGTTGCGATCGCAGCTGTTGGGATGAAGACAAACCTTAAACAGATCCTGTCGGTCGGTGCAGCCGCAATCGCCCTCATCATAGTGGAGACGTTGTTCATCGCCGTGGTAATTCTGGCCGGGATTAACCTATTAACCTGAAGCAGTTACCAAGAGTTTTCCGCCAACTGCGACGGCTGAACGGCAACCCCTGACAGTCCGGTGCGGGTTTGCCGATTGCCTTCGTGCGCGGTGTTTGGTTCATTGGCGACTGGCGCTTTGCAGCGCTTTTTCGTTCGATTCCGAATGGTCCCTCAAGCGAGATGAAGAATATGGACAACACCTTGCCTCTGCCACCCGGCCCGCATTCCGAACCGGGCTTTTGGCTTGATACATCTGAACACCGCACGTGGTTGAAAGATCAGGCTATGCGACAGTTGGCGTTTTTCAGCGCAAGTTGTCGGACCGAGCCAGGATTTTTCATCCTCGACCATGATGGCAGCCCGCTGCCAAACACATTGCAGGAACTGCACACGACTACACGCCTAGTGCATTCTTACGCTCTGGGGCATCTGATTGAATTTCAAGGCGCAGAGCGGATCATCGATCACGGTATGGCCTACCTCAACAGCCACCACAAAGACCGGGATCACGCCGGTTACCTTTGGGCTTTGGATGGCGACAACATCAAGGATGATCGCAAACTTGCCTACGGGCATGTCTTTGTTCTGCTCGCTGCCTCAAGCGCAAAACAGATAGGGCACTCGGAAGCTGACAAACTGCTGGCCGAAATCCGGGATATCCTTGATACACATTTCTGGGATGATGAGACCGGGTTGTTCCGCGACGAATGGAACCGCGATTGGACGCCGTTTTCCACATATCGCGGAATGAACGCGAATATGCACGGAGTTGAGGCACTGCTTGCAGCCTTTGAGGCGACAGGCGACGAAATCTATCTTACCCGCGCCGGTCGTATTCTGGATTTCTTTATCGGCCGGATCGCACCTGCTGAAAACTGGCGCTTGCCCGAGCATTTCACTTCAGATTGGCAGATTGACCGAGGCTATGCCGGTGACCCGATGTTTCGTCCCGCAGGCACGACCCCGGGCCATTCATTCGAGCTTGGGCGACTTCAGCTGCAGCATTGGGATTTATCGGGCCGACCAAACTCGGGCGCGCCCGAGTCATCGCGACGATTGATTGAGCAGGCCCTCAAGGATGCATGGCTGCCCGGCGGCGGCATGGCATATACGCTGGATTTTGGGGGTCGGGTCGCAAATGCGTCGCGGTTCTGGTGGCCAGTAGCTGAAGCCATTGGTGCGGTTGGAGCCCTGATCGCACTGGATAAAAGGCAAGAGGATGAAATTTGGTACAGAAAACTCTGGACCTTTGCGAATGAAACGTTCGTGGATCACCAACATGGCGGCTGGTTCCCGGCGGTGGATGAATCCGGTGACATCGTGACATCCATCTTTGGCGGCAAACCGGATATCTATCATTCATTGCAGGCTTGCCTGTTCCCGCTATCGGGGCGCTTATCGCGGATGGTGCCGCTTTAGCACGCGTATTCAAGCAAAGCGAGACCCGCATCGAGCCGGCTCA
This sequence comes from Ruegeria sp. C9, assembly GCF_056537585.1. Taxonomy (NCBI): domain Bacteria; kingdom Pseudomonadati; phylum Pseudomonadota; class Alphaproteobacteria; order Rhodobacterales; family Roseobacteraceae; genus Ruegeria; species Ruegeria sp. C9. Next base: position 217,375 of record NZ_JBQFRU010000001.1, on the reverse strand, counting down.
ATTGAAGAGTCGGGGCAAATCTGCTATGTTAAATACATTCAACACCATCCGACGACCTGCGAATTCGGATGCGTTTCTTGACGAACGGATAGGAGAGTTGAATGGCAAATCAAGCACGTGGAAAGCGAACGACCCGAAAGGGCACACTTGAGGTGAGACCACAACCATCGGCCCATTCCGCCCTGAGCGAACGGGCCGGGGCGTCAGGCCTCATGACCCCGCAAATGCTGAGCGAACGCGATGAGCGCGTCTCAAAAACTCGCAAAAAGGGCGGGCCTGCTTTGGAAGAAGATAATTCGGATCAATCCGGCAATGACGCTGATCCGACAGAACTGGATTACTAATCAATTACGCGCATTTTTTGACATGAATAGATTACGGAGGCTGCTATGCCCTCGACCCATCAGCCAAGGATTTTCAACACAATAAACCTTACGGATTTCGATACTAACGGCCAAACCTCTACTGTGGGCGAACCGACGGTTTCCAGCAACGGAGGCCAGATTCTGGCCACTGGCAACTGGTATGCAAGTCGGTCACTGGACGGCGGCCAAAGCTGGTCTCACATGAGCCCTTTCACGTTGTTCCCACCTGTTGACGGGGGGTTTTGCTGCGACCAGACCACGATTTACGACCCAAGCCGGGATCTGCTTATCTGGCTGCTTCAATATATCGAACAGGGGGGCACCAACACACTGCGGGTTGCGGTCAAACAAGGGCGCACCTTGGGGAACGACACATGGAACATTTGGGATTTCACCCCCGCCGGGCTTGATCCCGCGTGGAACAATGAGTGGTTCGACTATAATCACGTTTCGTTGTCCGAAAACTATTTGTATGCGGGCACCAATGTGTTCTCGGCCGGGGCTAACCAGTTTACCCGCTCGGTCATTCTGCGGATTTCACTGGACGAACTGGCGACCGCGGCAACGCTATCATTCGACATATTCGAAACAGAAGACAACTTTTCTCTGCGCTGCGTACAAGGCGCACGCGGCGCGATGTACTTTGCCAGCCACAACACGAACTCGCAGATCCGCGTATTCAGATGGGCCGAGAACGCCTCGGACGTAGATGAATTCGACATCGATGTCACGCCTTGGTCCGCAGGCAATTATTCCGCGCAGACCACCGGTGGCGACTGGATGTCGCGCACTGATCCACGCATTATGGCTGGTTGGCTGGGACGCGGCGTTCTGGGCTTTATGTGGACAGCTAATCGTCAGACCAACAGGCCACTCCCTTTCGTCAGGACCGTCCGCATTGACGAAGCAACCATGTCATTGATTGACGAACCGGATATCTGGAACAGTCAGATCGCGTTCGCCTACCCCTCAACAGCTGTAAACCGGGTTGGTGATGTAGGGCTTTCGGTCTTTGCGGGTGGTGGGAATTTGCATCCGAGCCATGTTGTTGGCTCATACGACGATATCGATCTGACTTGGCGGCTGGCCCTCGCTCGACGTGGCACAGACACTCCGGGTCTGGGAAAATGGGGCGACTACACCAACTGTGCCGAGGTTGCCGATGATGGCTTCACCTGGCTGGCAGCCGGGTACACGCTGCAGGGCGGGAACACCCAAACTGACATCGAACCAACCATGACCTGGTTCGCACAGCAGCGCTATGACGCACCACGTCGCCATCCGCCCGTTATCGTCTAAAACATTATAACCATTTATAATTCAGGGATCTACATCATGCACAGAGCGATTAAATCACAAGGCGTAAAGTCATTCTTGCGGCAGGAAGCCCCCTGGCTACTTATCGCCTTTGTTATTGCTGACCTATTCTACAAATGGGGGTCATTCGCCCTGGAATGCGTCGGCTTTCTGTTGACTTGGTACGTCCTGAGCCTTCTAGCCAGCCTGGTGTCACGTATGCTGTGGGGGGAAAACTCAGCTGTCGGAGATTGAACCATCGATCAATCTTTTTAAGCTTGCGGACTATTGGTTTGCCTCCCGCCCTGGTACATTACGAGTTTGTTGCGCGAAGGTCTGAAATCACTTCGGACAACAGCTCAATCCCTTTTCGGATAGAACCGGGTTGGATTGACGAGACGCCAAGACGAAAGTGGTATCTCCCTGCGGTTTTATTTGAAAAACAGGGCCCGATCGGCTCCACAATAACACCGCGTTTTAGGGCGGCTTGACATATCGTCATGGCATCCAACCGGGCCTCGGGATCAGAAAGCACAAAAACCGTTCCGCCAAATTCGCCCGTTTTCAGAAAATGGGGTAGCTTTTCACGGATCGTCGTATCAGCCAGATGCCAGCGCAGCTCATAATTCTGACGAACCCTGCGCAACAAGCCATCATAGTACCCCAAGTTGATAAACGCGGCAGCAGTGTGCTGCAGGATCATCGGGGGATGGCGCATCATCATGCCCCGGCAATCGCGCGCGGCGTCAATAAATTCTGGCGCAGCCGCCAGGTACCCCAGGCGCAAACCTGGTGAAAGACCTTTGGAAAGGCTGCCCAAATAGATCAGTCGATCCGTGTCATCCAGACTGCGCAGCGGCAGCAAAGTAGAATGCCGGTAATCCACATCGCATTCGTAATCGTCTTCGACTATGTAAAAATCATACTCTTCAGCGGCCTGCAGCAAGGCCTTGCGGCGGCGCTCGGACATCGTAACGGTGGTTGGGTGCTGGCGATTGGGGGTTACGAATACCAGGTCAGCCTCGCGCAGACGTTCATCGACGATCAAACCCTCGCTATCAATGGGTTGAAACCTTACATTCCCAAAATTTGCCTGAAGGATCTTGCGTGCATCCGGATATCCCGGATCCTCCATAACCGCAGTTTTATCGCGCCCGCCGAACAACAGGCTGGTGATAAACAACCCGTTTTGCGAACCCAATGTGATCAGGATTGAATCGCTGGGTTCAAAAATACCGCGACGGGGCAGGATGCGCTGCCGGACCTGCTCGATAAGTTCAAAGCAATCCTCGTACAGCCCGTCTGCAGACCAGATTTTCAGATGCTTTCGATTCATGGCCAACCGAGTGCATTCGCGCCAATCCGCAACCGGGAATGCGCCATCATCGATTTGGTTGCACACAAACGGATAGTCGTACTTGTACCAGTCATTTGGGCGCTGGATGGTTTCGATCTCTTCGGTGCGGCGCAGTTTGTTCAGTTTCTGGCCAATCGATGTGCGCTGTCTGGTGCTGGTTCGCCCAATCGCATCACCGTCCGTGCGAATCCCTACGTCAGAGCAGACATAATAACCCGAGCGGGGCCGGGCCTCGATCAGTTGCTCTTCTTCAAGCTTTCGATAAGCCGCGACGACCGTATTGATCGAAACATCGAGATCCCGCGCCAACCCCCGACATGAGGCAAGCTTTAGTCCAGACGGCATCAAACCTTCAAAAATGAGTCGTGAAATCTGCGAGACGATCTGATCTCGCAAACCGCTGGACTGAGTTTTGTCGATGCTCAACCGTTGTGTCATGTCCTGTCGGGCTCTAGTCGCAAATTCTGCGACGCGATTTGCAAACTGTAACCATGTTTTCAAGTGCTCCATGCAAAGTGGAAACGACGCCAAATGCCCCAATTCTGTGCTGGCAATGCTGAAAGCAATTGCGCTCTTACCAAAAGCGGGTTGATGATAACTCAAAAAAGAGACTTCAGCCAACGCTATGTTTTTAAATCACTTATACCGACCTGAGATGTGCTTAAGCAACCTTTGCTGCCATTGTTGAACTTGTAACATCTTATCGCTCGGGACTGAATCGCGGCATCGAGCTGTCACTTGGCGCGATGAAATCTGTACCCATTATTACAAACAACTGTATCTTTCTCAGTCGAACTCCTTCGCGTTTGCTGTAGCGATCCGGGAAGTTCCGTGTCGAAATTAGGGATCACCCGGGCCGTTCGATGCGACTAGGGAGGGAGACCGTTCGCATGGTTTTGCAGGAGTGGGATATGCGTCGACTCTGTGAACAGCGATTCAGCAGACGTTTCTCTGATGTCCGTCCGAACCCCGACGCGAAGGGTCCGGTACATCAATTCAGCGCACAGATTTCTTGAGGGAGAACCAGATCCATGAAAAACACAACGAGGTTGGCATGCTGATGCGCGGTCTGGAAAAGCTGACAAGCGCAATCTCAGAAGTCATGGGCCGCATCGGCTGGTTTCTCATCTTGTATTGCATGGCGTTTGGCGTGTCGGACGTATTCATGCGCTATGTACTGAACGCGCCCTCCCAGTGGATCGGCACCACATTGCAAGCTGCGATGGTGTTGTTGGCCTGCACCGGCGGCGTCTATGCGTTGCAGCATGACAGTTTCGTCAAACTCGACCTGTTTTATGCAAACGCCAGCAAGCGGTCAAAAGCGATTTTGGATGTCCTGACGGCACCGATTGCAATCCTGTTTCTGGTCGCATTGATCTGGAAGGGTTACGAAGCCGCATCGCTGTCTCTGATGCTTAATCAGAAGACCCCGACATCCATTCCGATCCCGATTTATCCGATCAAATTTGCGATCCCACTCAGCGGTGCAATGGTTCTCTTGGTGGTCCTGAAACACTTGCTCCGCGATCTGCAAACGATCTTCGGGCGCAGTTAGGCACGCTGGCCTGGGCACCTGCAAATACAAACGAAAATAGACTGATCCACTAACGAGGAGGAATAAACATGAAACCAAACAGGTTTGTGCACACAACCATGTGGGCAGGCGCCATAGCCGTGACCGCAAGCATTGCCGTCGCACAAGATGGGCCGCCGGATGAAGTAACCGAGTGGACCTTCCAGCCCGCATTTGACCAGACCGATGCCGGCTGGGACAATGGCCTGATCCCTTGGGTTGAAGCAGTTGAAAAAGCGACTGAAGGCACGGTCAAAATCCGTGTTGAGCCCGCAGGGGCGCTGGTCAGCGGTGCAGAGGCCTTTGGCGCAGCGGCGGCTGGTCTGACCGATGGCTACGCGGGCTGGGGTTCAGTCTATGGTGGCGACATGCCCGAAGGCATGCTGGCGTTTGGCATGGCCATGGGCGCCGACAACACCGAAGAAGCGTGGGAAGTGATGTGGGGCAACCCCGACTACCGCGTTGGGGACATCGTGCAAGAGGCCGCCAACGCGCGGAACCTGCAATGGGCAGGCTGGACCAACCAGGGACCGAACGCAATGTTCACCAAGTTCCGGGTCGAAAAACTGGAAGATCTGGAAGGCCGCAAGATGCGCGCCGGTGGACCCCAGGCCATCTTCCACTCGACCATGGGCGGCGCGCCGGTCTCGATGAACGGTGGTGAGATTTACACCGCAATCAAACTGGGCACCATTGAAGGCACCTACTGGGATACAGGCGGCATCGATGACATGTCGTTCCAGGAAGTAATCGACTATGCGATCATGCCCGGTTGGAACCCTGCTCAGCACCAGGAGATCTTTATCAACCTGCAGAGCTGGAACGCCCTGACCGACTGGCAGCGCGAAAAGATCAACGGAGTTTTTGAAGAAACCTATTTCGAAACCAGCCGCATGCATGCGGAAGGTGTCGAAGAAGCGCTTCAAATCCTGCGCGATGCCGGTGGTGAAGTAATCGAGCTGAGCGATGAAGAAGTTGCTCGTATGCGCGAGAAATCCATTGCCGAAGTGTGGCCGCAGGTTGCAGCCGCATCCGAGGGCAACGCCAAAGGCGTGGAAATCTTCAAGAGGTTCCTGGAAGACAAGGCGAACGCGCAATAATCCCGCGCAATGTCATCTTTCCAATATAGCTAAAACTCTTTCGCTGGCCTGATCGTCGGGCCAGCGGACCAGACGGGCGCATGTCAGTGTTAAAAGCACTGCTGACACACAACCCGGCAAAGACCGCGCGAACGGCCACTAGGTAGGGAAACTAAAGATCATGAGCCTCGAACTAATTACAGCGCTGTATTTCTTAATACTGTTTGGGATCCTTTTCATGGGGCTGCCGGTTGCTTTCGGCTTGGGCGGAACAGCGGTTCTATTTGCCCTGGTTTTCGAACCTCGCGCGCTGTTGTCCGTACCCAGTGCATTCTATTCAACGCCTTGGAATTCGGTACTGGTCACAGTGCCTTTGTTCCTGTTCATGGGCTCACTCATAAGATTTTCGGGGATAGCCGAAACGGCCTATGACGCCGTTTACAAGCTGATCGGCCACATTCATGGTGGTCTCGCGATGGGTACAGTTCAGGTCTGTACTGTTTTTGCCGCAATCACCGGCATCACACCGCCGGCGACCACCACGATGGGTCAGATCGCCTATCCTTCGATGATGCGCTACAAATATGATCGCCGTATCGCGATCGGTTGTATCGCGGCAGGCGGTGCGTTGGGTGCTCTGATCCCACCAAGCGTTCCGTTCATCTTCTATGGATTGCTGGCCAAGGTTTCGATCGGTGACCTGTTCATGGCGGGGTTGCTGCCCGGCCTGATGCTGGCCACGTTCTACACGATCTACATCGGCGTACGTTGTAAAATCCAGCCCGAGCTGGGCCCCGCCCTGCCCGCTGATCAGAAATTCACCCGCACCGAAAAACTGACCGCCGTTCTCAGCATCTGGCCGTTTGCCTTACTCATCATCATCGTTCTGGGCGTCATCTGGGGCGGTATCGCAACACCGGCAGAAGCTGCCGCATTTGGTGCCGCAGGCGCCTTTGTCATCAACCTGATCTACGGCAAACTGACCTGGGAGGTGCTGAGGGAATCGTTGGTGTCCACCTTGAAGCTCAGCGGTATGGGGCTTTGGATTCTGATTGGTGCCACCGTCTATCTTAATGTGTTCAACACGCTTGGCAGCCAGGACCTGCTGACCAATCTGGTTCTTTCCATGCCCGGCGGTGCAACCGGCATCCTGCTGATGATGATGCTGATCATTCTCGTCCTGGGTATGGTGATGGATGATTGGGCCATCATCATGCTGTGCACACCACTGTTCATCCCGATTATCGACGAATTGGGGATCGACAAGCTGTGGTTTGGCGCGCTGTTCATCGTGAACATCCAAATCGCTTACCTGACACCTCCGTTCGGTTTTGTGCTGTTCTGGATCAAAGGGGTTCTGCCCAAGGATGTCAGCATGGGGGATGTCTACAATTCGGTTGGCCCGTTTGTGGCACTCCAGTTCGTTGGCCTGACCCTGATCTTCATCTTCCCGCAGATCGCCACCTGGTTGCCCAACATCCTGAAATAATCCGGAGGTACAGATGTATAACCATATCCTCGTTCCAGTCGCCCCTGATCACATCAACGACTGTGCCAAATCTCTGGATGCAGCAAGCCGCTTGCTGTCGGATGGCGGGACAGTATCGGTGCTGTCCGTTCTCGAAGAACTACCTTCGTATATCGGGTCGTACTTTCCACCCGAGCAGGTTCAGAAAAGCGTTTCTGATTTTGAGGACAAACTGAACGCATCGATGGAGTCTCCGAAGATCGGCACTCATGTTGTTACAGGTCATCCAACAAATTCCATTCTGGATTGGGCCGAGGAACATAAAGTGGACTGCATAGTGGTTGCGTCACACCAACCGGGCCTTTCGGACTATCTGATCGGTTCAACGGCTGCACGTGTGGTCCGTCATGCACATTGCAGTGTCGTGGTACTGCGCGACAAGTAGAGCAGAAGCATAACACCTGACAGGTGTTATGCGCGCAAAGTGGCTGGCCAATGAGGCCAGCTATTGTCGTTCAGAAACCTTGCATCAGCATATCTACGGCCACGGTGATCTGCTCGAAATCATCTTTCAGATGACCCACTGGTGATTTGAGGAGTCCCACAGGAACAGCAGCCATGAACTGGGTCACCATTACAACCTGCTCACCATCTATCAGGAACTCAGGGTTGAGGCGGGTCGCTGGTTTCGGCGCATGTGCTTTTGGCAAAAGCGGCACCACTATGCGGGTATTCAGATCGCTCAGAAGATCGGTTTGCACATCCAGAAGATAGCCATCGCCGGAGGGGTTGGGGAATACATCGTATTTCGGCATCAGAACTGACGAAAGCGGTCCAAGGGCAACCCGTGCCGTTCAACATACGAGTTTGAGCTTTGCAGTGCCTCCGCGTTTTCGGCCCTCCACTGTGCTGCCTTCGCAGCGGTAACGGCGGCACGCACTCCTTCTTCGGCGGCACGCGACAGGTTCACGTTCAGCGCTCTGGCCTCGGTGAGCAAAGCGCTATCAAGTGATAGATTGGTCGGTTTGCGTGGTTGAGCGTTCATTCTGTCTTGGCCTCCATGTGCCCGAGAATATCAATATACTGTATGCGCGTCAAATATGCGCATATCTCCTAAAGGACTTCTCTGGCTTCGTGGCTCGTTCTTATGGTATTTCATTCAATGCTTATTGAACGAGAACCTAACGATTTCGGTTGAAATCGTCCTCTCATCCCCCTAATCACGACCCTACCTCGGGGTGCGCTAAAGACCGCGCTGAGATGCTAATTGGCAAACCCGTTGAACCTGAACCGGCTAGAACCGGCGGAGGGAAAGGTACAGGTTTCATCCATCCTTACCCTCTCGCCGCATTGGAGGATGATATGAAACATCTGGCAATTGCTGCGGGAATACTGACTGCGACTTCGGCTGTGGCAGCCGATAAGCCCACGTTGACCGTATATACTTACGACAGCTTCGTTTCGGACTGGGGCCCCGGCCCGAAGGTCGAAGAGGCGTTTGAAGCGCAATGCGAATGCGACCTGAACCTTGTCGGCGTCGAAGATGGCGCAGCATTGCTGTCACGCATCCGGCTAGAAGGCGAAAACAGCGACGCCGATATTGTATTGGGTTTGGATACCAACCTGATATCGGCAGCTAAAGAAACCGGCCTGTTTGCACCTCATTCAGTCACTGCCGAGTATGCTCTGCCCATCGAGTGGACCGACACAGTTTTTGCCCCCTACGACTGGGGTTACTTTGCATTTGTTCACAATGCAGATTTTGCCGCTCCTAACAGCTTCCGCGAGTTGGCAGATAGTGACATCAAGATCATCATTCAGGATCCGCGTTCATCGACGCCGGGGCTGGGACTTCTGCTGTGGGTCAAGGCCGCGTATGGCGATGAAGCCCAAGAAATCTGGGCTGACCTTGCTGACAATATCGTGACGGTTACCAAGGGCTGGTCCGAGTCATATGGCTTGTTCCTTGAAGGTGAGGCCGACATGGTTCTAAGCTATACGACCTCGCCAGCCTATCACCTGATTGCCGAGGAAGATGCCAGCAAAGCAGCAGCAGCCTTTGACGAAGGCCATTATATGCAGGTCGAGGTTGCGGCCAAGCTAGCCAATTCCGATCAGCCCGAGCTGGCAGATCAGTTTCTGAACTTCATGGTGTCTGACGCGTTTCAGACGATCATCCCAACAACCAACTGGATGTACCCGGCCGTAACCCCATCTTCCGGTCTGCCCGAAGGTTTTGAAACTCTAACGATCCCTCAGAAGTCCTTGCTGTTTGATCAGGACCAAGCCGCCATCGCGCGGGAACAGGCGCTTTCGGAATGGTTGGGCGCACTCAGCCAGTAAACCCACTTCCCGGTGTCAGTGCGGCTGCGATCGTTGCCGCGCTGATATTGGGCACACTGTTCATGGTGGCAGTGCGCGCTGATTCTGGCGGTGGGTTTGGTCCAGCCGACTGGGCAGCCTTACGCTTCACCCTGTTGCAAGCAACACTCTCTGCAGTGTTCAGCGCTGGTCTGGCTATTCCGGTCGCCCGCGCGCTGGCTCGCCGCCGGTTCACCGGTAGGCGCGTCCTTATCACGCTGTTGGGTGCACCTTTCATCCTGCCGGTCATCGTCGCCATCTTGGGATTGCTTCAGGTCTTTGGCCGGGCAGGATGGATCTCGGACGCGTTAGGCTATTTCGGTCTGCCGCCCATTCGAATCTATGGGCTGCATGGGGTCGTTCTGGCCCACGTATTTTTTAATCTACCTCTAGCAACACGCCTGATCTTGCAGGGTTGGCAGGAGATCCCTGCCGAGCGTTTCCGGCTAGCGGCCCAACTTGGGTGCGAAGGAATGGCAATGTTCCGTTTGATCGAATTGCCAATGCTTCGCCGCATTCTGCCCGGAGTGCTGGCCGTGATCTTCGCCATTTGCCTGACCAGTTTTGCGGTTGCCCTGACGCTGGGTGGAGGGCCGCGCGCCACCACGATTGAACTCGCGATCTATCAGGCCTTTACATATGATTTTGACTTAGGGCGCGCCGCCTTATTATCCGCTTTGCAACTTGTCCTGACTGCAGCGGCTGCGTTGGCAGCCTTAAAGTTCTCGCGCGGCGACGGGTTCGGTACCGGCCTGAATCGTGAGGCCCGGCGCTGGGATGGCCGAGGACCGCTGTTGGATGCGTTTTGGATTATCACTGCCGCCGCGTTCCTGCTGCTACCTCTGGCATCCGTCACGATTTCGGGTATCGCTGGGCTGTTTGAGATGCCGGTTTTGGTGTTCCGTGCCGCTATAATTTCAATCTGTGTTGCCGCCGCCAGTACCATCCTCCTATTACTGCTGGCCCTGCCCATGGCGACAGCCGTCGCGACAGGCCGGTTCGGCATCATCGAACTTGGCGGACTTCTTGGCCTCGCCGCCTCGCCCTTGGTCATTGGTACGGGTCTCTTTATTCTGATCCGCCCGCTGGCCAATCCTACAACTCTTGCGTTGCCGGTAACCGCGCTTGTGAACGCGGTCATGGCCTTGCCCTTCGCCCTTCGAATTTTGGTTCCCGCAGCGCGCGATGTGTTGGAACGGCACGGGCGGTTGGCACTGGCCCTGAACATGAACAACTGGTCCTTTTTCTTGCGTGTCATGCTTCCACGCCTGCGCCCCCAGATCGGTTTTGCCGCGGGCCTGACGGCGGCACTTTCCATGGGTGATCTGGGTGTGATCGCCCTGTTTGCAGATGCGCAGATCGCAACGCTGCCCCTGCAAATCTACCGCCTGATGGGCGCCTACCAGATGCAGGCCGCAGCAGGAGGCGCGCTGCTACTGCTTATACTATCGATGGGTGTTTTCTGGGTTCTGGATCGAGGGGGTCGCTGGCATGCTGAAGCTTGACAATTGCATCATCGCAAATGGCGATTTCCAATTAAGCGCTGACTTTGAGGTCAAGGCCGGATCCAGCGTTGCGATCATCGGTCCGTCGGGGGCAGGAAAATCAACACTTCTTGAAACTATCGCCGGTTTTCGAGACCTGAGAAGTGGGCACATCCACTGGAAGGATCATGACCTATCGACATTACCACCAGGCAGTCGACCGATGGCAATGCTGTTTCAGGACGGAAACCTGTTTCCTCACCTGAGCGCCGAACAGAATGTCGCCCTGGGCCTAAGGCCCAATGGAGGTTTGACTGCAGACGACCAACACCACATTCAATCGGCCCTCGGCCGCGTTGGCCTGCAGGGAATGGCGGCCAGAAAGCCCGCTGAATTATCAGGTGGTCAGCAAAGCCGCGTGGCGCTGGCCAGAATCCTCGTGCAAAAGCGTCAGGTGTTATTGCTCGACGAACCTTTCGCCGCCCTTGGCCCTGCCCTGAAAACAGAGATGCTCGATCTGGTCGCTGAATTAGTCGCCGAGACCAAAACCACCCTGCTTATGGTCAGCCACGACCCACGGGATGCGCTTCGGATAACCGACCAAACCGTATTGGTTGCGGATCAAATCGCACATCCACCTGCAGAGACCGAGACACTCTTCAACAATCCTCCGCCAGCGCTGCGCGATTATTTGGGCTGAATGAACTGATCCAGACAAGCGTCCAGCACCTCGTGCACACGCGGACCAATCTCGGGGGCCTCCGAAGCGCGCGGGCCTGCAATGTTCAGAACAGTTACAGGGTTAGCGCTCAGCCAAGCACGTATCTGTTGCGCGCGATCGGCCTTTCCTTTTCTTATATCCACCACCAGATGCGGTTTTTCAGCATCAACTGCAAACTCAACCGTTTTCCGCGTGCCGGGACTGTCTGACCCGTCGATAAAAACAAGCGTGGCGTCACTGGCAAAGACGTTGAGCCTTGTCCGTTCAGCGACATCTTCAGACTTCGTTTCAACAAGCCCGCTGAGATGCGCCGGAATCAACCCATCCTCATTCGTTCGACCCTTCGGCACCCAGCCGCCATAGGGGATGCCATTTGCGCGGGCAAACTCCAATGCGGCAGTGTCTACGCCGGTTTGTCCACCTGATACGATTTTCTGAACACGACGCCCGAATGGGATTCCGTCTTGCTCGTCTCCCTGCGTCAACGCGCAATACCAAATTGAAACGGATCATTCTGCGCAAAGAAGAGCTTACCCTCTGCCATCACATGCGCCTGGCCAGTTAGCTGGGGGACAATGCCCCCGCCCTGCCCCGGCTGATAGGACAGCCGGTACGAACTTCCGATGATGCTTTCCTGAACGATTTCTTCCCCAGCGGACAAGCGCCGACTGGCCGCGAGGCAGGCCAGCCGGGCCGAGCTGCCGGTGCCGCAAGGCGAACGGTCATAGTCATCGTCGGGGCACAGAACAAAGTTTCTGCTATGAATACCTGTATTCGATGAGTTGCCCTGAAAGATCACGTGATCAACCGGCTCGCCATTTTCGCCACCAACTTCTTGCGCAATGCAGGCTTCGCGAATTGCGATAGCCATATCGGTCAGCGGGCGAATGTTCTCAGGCGCAACCGGGATCGGGCTTGGCTCGACAATGAAGAACCAATTGCCGCCATAAGCGACATCGCCGGTGACGGGGCCATACTCTGCAGTCTCGACCGTCACGGAATGATGTACGCGGCGGCTTTCAATGTTGGTGACCTGCACGGTGTTGGCGTCCAGCAGATCAATCTTAACCTCACCTACCGGAGTTTCGATTCGGTGCGCGCCAACCTCGATCTGTCCAAGATGCGCCAATGTTACGCCTAACCCGATCGTCCCATGGCCGCACATGCCCAGTACCGCATCCGCGTCAAAGTAGATCACGCCCGCTTTGCAACCAGCAATGACCGGTTCGACAAGGAGCGCCCCGACCATGCCGGGCTGGCCGCGCGGCTCCAGTAGAACAGACTTGTAGAACCGCTCATGTTCCGTTGCCAGTCGCTTGGCGCGTTCAGCCAGTGATCCTGAACCCAGATCAGGCCCCCCGTCCAGAATGACCCGTGTGGGCATTCCACCGGTATGGCTGTCAATCACATGCATTCCGCAATGACTCCACCCTGACGAACCCAATCGGTAAACCACGACTTAAACAAATTGTAATGTTGCTCGCAGTAATTTCGCTGGGCGTCAGATAACACGTCGGTTTCATTGAAATGCAGGCTGTATTCCTCTTCGCCGTTCAGCACCAGAAGATGCTTGTAGTAAAGAACAAGATCCGTGCCTTCGTCAAAACTTGCCAGAACGCCAAATGCCTCGTCCAACTCCCGCGCGCGCAACCGTGCTTCGGCATGTCCCTCTGCTGCCTTTTTCGAAAGCGCCGCAAGCAACAATGCCTCTTTGGGCAGTGCCGTTCCTATCCCGGTGATCGATCCGGTGGCGCCGCAATTCACAAACCCATGGTAGACTTCTGTATCGACGCCTACCATCAAAGTGACCTGATCGTCCTGCGATGTAATATGTTCGGCGGCATAGCGCAGGTCATTCTTACCCCCGAACTCCTTAAAGCCAACCAAATTCGGATGCTCGGCCCGCAGTGCAAAAAACAAATCCGCACGGGTGGCAAACCCATAGACAGGGCTGTTGTAGATGATCGCAGGCACGTCCGGTGCCGCAGAAAGAATAGCCTTGAAGTGGTTCTTTTGCGCGGCAACCGATGAGCCTCGTGACAGAACCCGAGGGATAACCATCAACCCTGCCGCGCCGACCTTCTGCGCATGTGCTGCGTGCGCCACAGCGGAATTCGAGTTGATGGCACCCGTCCCCACGACAACCGGCAAGCCAGCGTCGACCAGTCGTTCCACGCCCTCCATCCGTTGGGCATCCGTCAGAAGCGGCCAATCCCCCATCGAGCCACAATAGACGACAGCGGACATGCCGGCCGCGATCATCTCTTTGCCCTTTTTGACCAGCGCGTCAAAGTCAGGTGTCCTGTCTGACTTACACGGCGTCATAAGGGCAGGCATAGTTCCAGTGAAAATAGTCCGGTCCATGAGATATCCGTTTGCTCAGGTTAGTATTGGTATTCTGCGCGAAAGCGCCGTGGCCTAACGTGTCATTCCAGCGAAACCCACAGGACCCTGGCGTCTTCCTTACTCGTAGAAATACAGCCATGCCCCATACCGCTATCGTAGTACAGAGAATCTCCGGGTTTCATCGGTAAGGGGCGGTAATGCTCGGATACGAATATCAACTCGCCACTGATAACGTACATGAATTCTTCGCCTGTGTGCCTGATCCAGTTCTCATATTCTGATATGTCACGCGCTTTTATCGTCGCGATATAAGGAAGCATTCGCTTACTGGTCAGGTCCGAGCACAGCAATTCGTGCATGTAGGTCGGCGTATTTCTTATCTCGCCTTGCCCTTTCGGCGTAAAATCACGTCGCCCCGAAATTCCCGATTGAGCGGACTGCAAGAACAGCTGTGGCGTGTTCATGTCCAAGGCCTGTGTCAGCCGCCGCACGATCTCGAAACTTGGACGTGTCTGGTTGTTTTCGATCTTTGAAAGTGTTGATCGACCGATTCCCGCTTCGCGCCCGGCCTCCTCCAATGTCCAGCCTTTTGCGCGGCGTGCATCCCGGATCGACCGACCCAAAGCCGCCCCCTCGTCCTGTTCTTCCGGTCCGGCACCATCTTTCAGGTTGTCCTCAGACATGGGAATCTCCTTGTTTTATCAAAGCTTACTCATTTCCCCCGAGCCAAACAACTTTACTGTGATGAAATTTTTGTTGCCTTCCGAACACTAATTCCACTATAGGAAACAAAATTTCGTACACTGGAAACGAGATTACAGGAGGAGATCATGTTCACAAAACCGCTCACCGAGGCTGATCCCGTCATCGCAGCATCGATCGCACGCGAGGGCATACGCCAGGCTGAACAGATCGAACTGATCGCTTCCGAGAACATCGTCTCTCAGGCAGTGATCGATGCGCAGGGTTCCGTACTTACAAACAAATACGCCGAGGGCTATCCGGGTCGCCGCTATTATGGTGGGTGTGAATATGTGGATGAGGTCGAGGCCGAAGCCATTGATCGATTGAAGAAGCTGTTTGGCTGTGAATATGCAAACGTCCAGCCGCACTCGGGCGCGCAAGCCAACGGAGCGGTTAAGCTGGCACTACTCAGCCCAGGTGACACGATTCTTGGTATGTCGTTGGATGCTGGGGGTCACCTGACCCATGGCGCAAAACCTGCCCAGTCCGGCAAGTGGTTCCGTCCGGTTCAATATGGCCTGACCCAGGCCGGGCTGATTGACTATGATCAGGTTGAAGAATTGGCGAAAGCCGAAAAGCCCAAACTGATCATTGCAGGCGCATCGGCCTATTCGCAAAAGATCGATTTCGCACGCTTCCGCGCCATTGCCGACGAAGTTGGCGCATGGCTTCTGGCAGACATGGCCCACATCGCCGGCTTGGTTGCGACTGGCCTGCATCCTTCGCCCATCGGGCACGCACACATTGTTACGTCGACTACGCACAAGACGCTACGCGGTCCGCGCGGTGGGATTATTCTTACAAACGATGAAGCGCTGGCAAAAAAGATCAACTCGGCTGTTTTCCCGGGTCTGCAGGGCGGCCCCCTGATGCATGTGATCGCAGGCAAGGCAGTCGCATTTGGTGAAGCGCTGCAGCCTGAATTCAAAGAATATATGCAGCGCGTTGTCGACAGTGCCTCGGCACTGGCCAACGTGATGATGGCGCGCGGGTGCGACATAGTTTCGGGCGGCACTGAAAACCACCTTATGCTGGTTGATCTGCGCCCAGTCGGCGTAACCGGCAAAGACGCCGAAGCGGCACTAGAGCGTGCAGGATTCACTTGCAACAAAAACAGCGTTCCGGGTGATCCCGAAAAGCCCACTGTCACCAGCGGCATCCGTCTTGGTACGGCCGCAGGCTGCAGCCGTGGGTTTGGACCAGAAGAGTTCAAACAGATTGGCCACATGATCGGTGATGTGTTGGACGCGCTGGCACAATCGTCTGACGGTGACAAGACCGTCGAAAAGGAAACCCGTGAAAAGGTCCGCGCGCTCTGCGCAAGCCACCCGATCTACTGAAAGAATACCAAATGACTTACGGTCTTATTGTCATCGGGGGCGGTCCGGGCGGCTATGTCGCCGCGATCCGCGCGGCACAACTGGGCCTGAAAGTTGCCTGCGTTGAAGGCCGCAGTGCGCTTGGCGGGACCTGTTTGAATGTGGGGTGCATACCCTCCAAAGCGTTGCTGACCTCCTCGGCCAAATATGCCGAACTTGCACATCTCTCCTCCCACGGTATTGCGGTCGAGGGGGCCAGCATCGATGTGCCCGCAATGATGGGACGCAAGGACAAGATCGTAGGCGACCTGACCAAGGGCATTGCGTTTTTGTTCAAGAAAAACGGCGTTGATCTGATCGAAGGGTGGGCCAGTATTCCGGCCGCTGGTCAGGTCAAGGTGGGTAACGAAGTCCATGAGGCCAAGAACATCCTCATTGCCACTGGTTCCGAACCTACCCCGTTGCCAGGAATTGAGATTGACGAGCAAGATATCCTCAGTTCGACGGGCGCGATTGCGCTGGAGAGTGTGCCCGAGCATCTGGTGGTGATCGGTGCCGGTGTCATCGGACTGGAACTTGGGCAAGTTTGGGCGCGTCTCGGAGCCAAAGTTACGGTCGTCGAATATCTAGACCGCGTGCTGCCCGGCATGGATGTTGAAATTGCCAAACTGGCGCAACGCGCGCTGTCAAAACGTGGCCTGAAATTCCAGCTGGGCCGGGCACTGAAATCCGTCGACAAAACGGATACTGGCCTGACACTAACTGTGGACCGCGTCGGCAAGGACGAAGAAGATGTGATCGAGGCCGACAAGGTGTTGATCGCCGTGGGTCGCCGCCCAGTCACACGTGGCCTTGGTTTGGAAGAGCTGGGCGTGGCCGTGAACCAACGCGGTTTCATTGAAGTTGATGGCGCATTTCAGACATCTGTCCCGGGCATCTACGCCATCGGTGATTGCGTTCCCGGACCTATGCTGGCGCACAAGGCCGAAGAAGATGGTGTCGCCTGTGTAGAAATGCTGGCAGGCGAAGCTGGCCACGTCGATTACAACACTGTTCCCGGCGTGGTGTACACCGACCCCGAAGTCGCCTCGGTTGGTTTGACCGAAGAAGCACTGAAAGAATCCGGTGCCGAGTATTCGGTCGGCAAATTCGCCTTCATGGCGAACTCGCGCGCGCGTTCGACCGGTGAAACAGACGGTGCAGTGAAGGTTCTGGCAGACCCGAACGGCCAGATCCTGGGTGCGCATATATGCGGAGCCCATGGCGGCGATCTAATCGCTGAACTGGTTCTGGCGATGACAAAGGGCGCAACGGTGTCCGAAGTCGCTGCAACCTGCCATGCGCACCCGGCCATGGGCGAGGCCGTCAAAGAAGCCTGCCTCGACGCCTTGGGCCGCGCGATCCACGCATAAGGGAGACCAGCCAGATGACCATCCAGCTTCGCCCTCGCCACCCGGAAAAAGCCAAAAAGGCCGACAGTGTCATCCCGCGCAAGCCCAAGTGGATTCGCAAGAAAAAGGGCGACAGCGCTGAATACTATGAAACACGACGCCTCATGCGCGAGCATGATCTGGCGACGGTCTGCGAAGAAGCCGCCTGCCCCAATATCGGCGAATGCTGGTCCAAGCGCCACGCCACCATGATGATCATGGGTGAGGTTTGCACGCGGGGTTGTTCGTTCTGCAATGTCTCAACGGGTCGCCCGGATGCTCTGGATGTGTTTGAACCCGGGCGAGTCGCCGCCGCCGTCAAGAAACTGGGCCTGCTTCATGTGGTGATCACCTCGGTCGATCGCGATGATCTAGCAGATGGTGGGGCCGAGCATATCGCTCAGACCATCCGTGCCGTGCGCCATCAGAACCCCGGTACGACTGTCGAGGTTCTGACACCCGATTTTCTTGGAAAAGGCACTGCGTCAGAGATCGTATTTGAAGCGGCGCCGGACGTTTTCAACCACAATCTGGAATCTGTGCCGCACCTTTATCCAACTGTGCGACCGGGTGCACGCTATTACACCTCGCTGCGTCTGCTGGATGATGCCAAACGCGCGAACCCGGAGCTTTTTACCAAATCTGGCCTGATGGTCGGGCTTGGCGAAAGTCTTGACGATGTCCGTCAGGTCATGGACGACCTGCGCGCGGCCAATGTCGATTTCCTGACCGTCGGCCAATATCTGCAACCGACCCCTAAACACCATCCGATTGACCGGTTCTGGACACCGGAAGAATTTGCCCAACTGGAACAGATCGCGCGTTCCAAGGGCTTTTTGCACGTGTCGGCAACGCCGCTGACCCGATCATCGTTCCACGCGGACGAAGACTTTGCCGCCCTTAAGCGGGCCCGCCAGCGGGCTTTGGCGAACAGGGCATAAACCTAACGCAAATGGGAGGGAAACCATGGAAGCGTTAAATTCAATCGTAGGGGCCATCAATGGCGTCGTGTGGGGGCCACTGATGCTGGTTCTCATTCTCGGCGTTGGCTTCTTCCTGCAGGTCGGCCTGAAGTTCATGCCGATCCTGCGCATTGGCACAGGCTTCAGCCTGCTGTTCAAAGGCCGCGAAGGTCAGGGCGAGGGCCAGATCAGCCCGTTCAACGCGCTGATGACCTCGCTATCTGCGACTATCGGTACGGGCAACATCGCTGGTGTGGCCACTGCTGTCTTCCTGGGCGGTCCGGGCGCCTTGTTCTGGATGTGGATGACCGCCCTGGTGGGCATGGCCACCAAATATGCCGAAGCTGTCTGCGCGGTGAAATACCGCGAAAAAGACGAGCTTGGTAACTATGTCGGCGGCCCGATGTACTACATCAAAAACGGCCTCGGTGCGAAATGGGCCTGGCTGGGTGTTGCATTTGCTCTGTTCGGCGCAATCGCGGCGTTCGGCATCGGCAACGGTGTACAGGCCAATGGTGTTGCACAGGTTCTGGAGTCGAACTTCGGCCTGAACACTTCGGTTACCGGCGTTGTCCTGATGGTTCTGACCGCGGCCGTGATCCTGGGCGGCATCACCCGCATCGGTGCGGTTGCAGGTAAACTGGTTCCGTTCATGGCGATTGCCTACATCGTCGCAGGCCTGCTGGTTCTACTGATCAACATCGGTAACATCGGCTCCGCTCTGTCGCTTGTTTTCACCTACGCCTTCACCCCGTCGGCCGCCGAAGGTGGTTTCGCGGGTGCTGCCGTTTGGGCCGCGATCCGCTTTGGTGTGGCACGTGGTGTCTTCTCGAACGAAGCCGGTCTGGGTTCCGCTCCGATCGCACACGCCGCAGCCGAGACCAAAGGTCCGGTCAACCAGGGCCTGATCGCGATGTTGGGTACGTTCATCGACACGATCATCGTCTGCACCATCACCGGTCTTGCTATCATCTCGTCGGGTGCCTGGACATCGGGTGAATCCGGTGCAGCACTAACCAGTCACGCGTTCGAACTGTCGCTGCCGGGTATCGGTGGGTATCTCATCGCCATCGCTCTGTCGATCTTTGCCTTTACCACCATTCTGGGCTGGTCCTTCTATGGCGAGAAATGTGTTGAGTTTCTGCTAGGCGTGAAATCCCTGATGCCCTACCGCGTCCTGTGGATCGTCATGATCTATTTTGGCGCAACAGCGGATCTGGGCTTCATCTGGCTGCTGGCCGATACGCTGAACGCGATGATGGCCATTCCGAACCTGATCGCCCTGGCGCTACTGAGCCCGATCGTCTTCAAACTGACGAAAGAGTTCTTCGCTTCGGGCGGCAAGTCCGAAGAGCCAGGCGGCACACCCGCCGAATAATCTCGGATGAAAATACGGGGGGCCATCCCGGCCCCCCGGCTTCAAACAGAATTCCATTTCTCGAGGAGAGACGTGATGGCCACGAAAATCCTGCTGCCGATTGATCACACCGACGACCGTTCGTGGAAGAACGCCCTGCCGCTCGCACAAGAACAAGCAAAGTTCTACGGTGCCGAATTGCACGCAATTGCCGTCATTCCTGAGATCATCCAGTTGCCGAACCTGCCCGCCAACTATGGCGCAGGCGCAAAAGACCACGTGCGCAATGCGGTGCAGGCCATACTGGATCACAACGGTGCATCTGATGTGGCGATCCATATCGAAGAAGGCAGCGTCTATCGTGAGATACTGAAGCTCGCCTACAAAGTGGGCTTTGATCTGATCGTCATGGCTTCGACCAAAGGCGATTTTCCGAACTACGAGATTGGCCCGAACCTGGCCCGTGTCGTGCGCAACGCGCATTGCACCGTCACGGTTGTTCGCGACCAGTCCCGCTGATTGAAAGGTTAGTCTGATGACCGAATTAAAACGCACGCCTCTTCACGCTTTGCATGTTGAGTTGGGGGGTAAGTTGGTTGATTTTGCGGGTTGGGAGATGCCTGTTCAGTATCCGTTGGGGATTATGGGGGAGCATAAGCAGTGCCGTGAGAAGGCGGCGGTGTTTGATGTGAGCCATATGGGTCAGGTGATTTTGCGGGGTGAGAATGTGGGTGAGAAGCTGGAAGCGCTTTGCCCGCAGGCTTATGCGACGCTGAAGGAAGGCAAGGCGCGGTACGGGTTTTTCACCAATGCCGAAGGCGGGATCATGGATGACCTGATCGTGTCGAATGCGGGCGATCATTACTTTGTGGTGGTGAACGCGGCGCTGCGGCATCAGGACATTCCGCATATGCGTGAGCACCTCGAAGGCGTCGAAGTGATCGAGATTTTCGACCGTGCGCTGGTGGCCGTTCAGGGCCCTGCGGCGGAAAACGTTGTGGGCGAACTGTGCCCCGCCGCGCGGGATCTGAAGTTCATGGAAACCACCGTGGCGGATATCAACGGCGTCGAATGCCGTATCTCGCGGCTGGGCTATACCGGCGAGGATGGCTACGAGATTTCGATCCCCGAGGACAAGGCGATTGAGATCACCAAAGCCTTCCTGGCGCATGAGGATTGCGAAGCGGCCGGTCTGGGCGCGCGCGACAGCCTGCGGCTGGAGGCAGGTCTGTGCCTTTATGGCAATGACATCGACCAGAGCACCTCGCCGATCGAGGCCTCGCTGGCTTGGGCGATCCAGAAACGCCGCAAGGAAGAGGGCGGCTTTCCGGGGGCGGACCGCGTGCAAAAGGAACTGGCCGAAGGTCCCGCCAAAAAGCTGGTGGGCATCAAGCCCGAAGGCCGTGCGCCAGCGCGTCAGGGCGTGGAAGTGCAGTGCCTTGAGGGCAACAGCATCGGTCAGATCACCTCGGGCGTGTTTGGCCCCACGGTGGGTGGACCGGTGGCGATGGGCTATGTGAGCAAAGGCCATGGCGAGCCGGGCGAGAAGGTGAACCTGATCATCCGGGGCAAGCCGCAACCGGCTGAGATCGTGGCGCTGCCCTTCGTCAAACAGAATTACAAGCGTTGAAGTCAGGAGAGAGAGACATGGCAACCTATTATTCCGAAGAGCATGAATGGCTGAGCGTTGACGGCGACACCGCCACGCTGGGCATCACCAAACACGCCGCCGAGCAGTTGGGTGACGTGGTGTTCGTGGAACAGCAGGAAGCAGGCGACGAGTTCGAAAAAGGCGGCGAGATCGGCGTGATTGAATCCGTCAAGGCGGCGTCCGAGCTTTACGCACCGGTCGACGGCGAGATCACCGAGGTGAACGAGGCACTGGCCGACAATCCCGGCGCGCTGAACGAAGACCCCGAAGGCGAGGCCTGGATCTACAAGATCAAGATCGCGGACGCCTCGCAGCTCGAAGACCTGATGGACGAGGCCGGCTACAAGGCCTTCATCGGTTAACTCAGGCGGCGGGTCCGTGCGCGGCCCCGCCCCTTCATCTGTTTCCAAATACTTCCGCCGGAGGCTCCTGCCGTCTCCGCCGGGCCTGACCTATCCTTGAGGAGCGCACACATGGCCTTCAAACTGACCGATTACGAAGCCTATGACTTCGCCAACCGCCGCCATATCGGGCCCAGCCCGACCGAGATGCGCGACATGCTCAAGGTGATCGGCTTCAAGACGCTGGACGAGCTGATCGACGCCACCGTCCCGCCCGCGATCCGGCAGAAAGAGCCGCTGGACTGGGGTCCGGCGATGACCGAGCGCGATGCGCTCTTTCACATGAAAGAGGTGGCGAGCAAGAACAAGGTTCTGACCTCGCTGATCGGTCAGGGCTATTATGGCACCACCACGCCGGCGCCGATCCTGCGCAACATTCTGGAGAACCCGGCCTGGTACACGGCCTACACGCCTTATCAGCCCGAGATCAGCCAGGGCCGACTTGAGGCGCTGTTGAACTTCCAGACCATGGTCAGCGACCTGACCGGGCTGGACGTGGCCAACGCGTCCTTGCTGGACGAAGCGACTGCTGCGGCGGAAGCCATGGCGATGGCCAAGCGCGGTGGCCGGTCCAAGGCCAACAACGCAGCCTTCTTTGTCGACAAGAACTGCCACCCGCAGACCATCGCGGTGATTAAAACGCGCGCCGAGCCTCTGGGCATCGAGGTGCAGGTGGCTGATCCGGACACGCTGGATGCGGGCGCGGTCTTTGGCGCCATCTTCCAGTACCCCGGCACCCATGGCCATGTGCGCGACTTCACCGCTGAGATTGCGGCCCTGCATGAACACAAGGCGATTGCCATCGTCGCCGCCGATATCCTGTCGCTGGCGCTGCTGAAGTCGCCCGGCGAGATGGGCGCGGATATCGCCATCGGCTCGACCCAGCGCTTTGGTGTGCCGATGGGCTATGGTGGCCCGCACGCCGCGTATATGGCGACCACCGACAAGCTGAAGCGCTCGATGCCGGGCCGGATCATCGGTGTCAGCATCGACAGCCGGGGCAACAAGGCTTACCGCCTGGCACTGCAGACCCGCGAACAGCACATCCGGCGTGAGAAAGCCAACTCGAACGTTTGCACCGCGCAGGCGCTGCTGGCGGTGATTGCCTCGATGTATGCCGTGTATCACGGCCCCGACGGCATCAAGGCCATCGCGCAATCGGTGCACCGCAAGACCTCGCGTTTGGCCGCCGGTCTGGAAGAGGCAGGCTTTGCTGTGGAGCCGGAAGTGTTCTTCGACACGATCACGGTTGAGGTTGGCCATCTGCAGAAAACGGTCATGGAGGCCGCTGTGGCCCGGGGCGTCAACCTGCGTAAGGTCGGCGACACGAAAGTGGGCATCAGCCTGGACGAACAGACCCGCCCCGAGACCATCGAGGCGGTCTGGGGGGCCTTCGGCATCGACCGCAAGGATGACAGCTCGAACGTGGCCTATCGCCTGCCGGATTACGCGCTGCGCGAAAGCGAGTACCTAACCCACCCGATCTTCCACAAGAACCGGGCCGAGGCCGAGATCACGCGCTACATGCGCCGTCTGGCCGACCGCGACCTGGCGCTGGACCGGGCGATGATCCCGCTGGGCTCGTGCACCATGAAGCTGAACGCCACGATCGAGATGATCCCGGTCACCTGGCCCGAGTTCGGCAACCTGCACCCGTTCTGCCCCGAAGATCAGGCGCAGGGCTATCATGAGATGATCGATGATCTGAACGACAAGTTGTGCCAGATCACCGGCTATGACGCGATCAGCCAGCAGCCCAACTCGGGCGCGCAGGGTGAGTACGCAGGCCTCTTGACCATCCGCAACTATCACTTCGCCCGGGGCGAAGGGCAGCGCAATGTCTGCCTGATCCCGACCTCGGCGCATGGGACCAACCCGGCCTCGGCCCAGATGGTGGGCTGGCAGGTTGTGCCGGTGCAGGCGGATGAGAATGGCAACATTGATCTGAATGACTTCCGCGCCAAGGCCGAAAAGCACTCGGACCATCTGGCCGCCTGCATGATCACCTACCCCTCGACCCATGGCGTGTTCGAGACCACCGTGCAGGAGGTCTGCCAGATCACTCATGATCACGGCGGTCAGGTCTATATCGACGGCGCCAACATGAACGCCATGGTCGGCCTGTCGCGTCCCGGAGACATCGGCGGTGACGTCAGCCACCTGAACCTGCACAAGACCTTCTGCATCCCCCATGGCGGCGGCGGCCCCGGCATGGGTCCGATCGGCGTCAAAGCGCATCTGACCGAGCATCTGCCCGGCCACCCGGAATACGGCACTGCCGTGGGTCCGGTCTCGGCGGCGCCCTTTGGGTCTCCGTCCATCCTGCCGGTTAGCTGGGCCTATGTGCTGCTTATGGGCGGCGCGGGTCTGACGCAGGCGACCAAGGTGGCGATCCTGAACGCCAACTACATCGCGGCGCGGCTCAAGGATGCCTACCCGATCCTCTACACCTCGGAAACGGGTCGCGTGGCGCATGAATGCATCCTCGACACCCGCCCGCTGGACGAGGCGGCCCATGTCAGCGTCGATGACATTGCCAAACGTCTGGTGGACAGCGGCTTCCACGCGCCCACCATGTCCTGGCCGGTGGCCGGCACCCTGATGGTCGAGCCCACGGAATCGGAACCCATGGA
Source organism: Ruegeria sp. C9 (assembly GCF_056537585.1). Classification (NCBI taxonomy): domain Bacteria; kingdom Pseudomonadati; phylum Pseudomonadota; class Alphaproteobacteria; order Rhodobacterales; family Roseobacteraceae; genus Ruegeria; species Ruegeria sp. C9. Next base: position 192,828 of record NZ_JBQFRU010000001.1, on the reverse strand, counting down.
CGAGCTGGACCGCTTCTGCGACGCCATGCTGTCCATCCGCTCCGAGGCACAGGACATCATCGACGGCAAGATCGACGCGGAAAACAACCCGCTGAAAAACGCCCCCCACACGGTGCGCGATCTGGTCGGCGACTGGGACCGCCCCTACACCCGTGAACAGGCCTGCTTCCCCCCGGGCTCCATGGGCGTCGACAAATACTGGTCCCCCGTCAACCGCGTCGACAACGCATACGGCGACAGAAACCTCATCTGCACATGCCCGCCAATGACCGAATACATGGACGCAGCAGAGTAAACCTCAATCAATAAACCCCCGCCAACTGGCGGGGGTTTTCGCCCATCGGAAACCTGTGTTCCGATCTGAGCCAATCTCCAGTGTCGTTTTCCGCTGATGAAGCGTCTTTTACGCTTGCTGCAGGTGCAAACGACCCATACCTCTGTGCGTGGGACACCCCTCCCCAACGAGGGGCGTGTATCTGGAAGGGTAATACACATGACTATCGAACAACCGGCGACGCGGCCGGCCAACCCGCGTTTTTCCTCGGGCCCCTGTGCCAAACCCCCCACATTTGATCTGACCAAACTGGCAGATGCCGCCTTGGGCCGCTCGCATCGGGCTGCTGTTGGCAAGGACAAGCTGAAGGCGGCCATTGAAGGCACGCGAGAGATTCTAGGCATTCCAGCGGATTATCGCATCGGCATTGTACCAGCCTCGGACACCGGTGCGGTTGAGATGGCGCTTTGGTCTTTGCTGGGTGAGCGCAAAGTTGAAATGCTGGCCTGGGAAAGCTTTGGCGCGGGTTGGGTGACTGATGTGGTCAAGCAACTGAAAATCGACGCTGAAGTGAAAACCGCCGAGTACGGGCAGATCGTTGATCTCGCGTCCGTCGATTTCGCCAACGATGTGGTGTTCACATGGAACGGAACGACTTCGGGTGTGCGGGTCCCAGATGGCGACTGGATTGCTGATGATCGTCAGGGTCTGACGATCTGTGACGCGACATCCGCTGCGTTCGCGATGGACTTGCCATGGGACAAGTTGGATGTGACAACGTTCAGCTGGCAGAAGGTTCTAGGCGGAGAGGCGGCTCATGGGATGCTGATCCTGTCTCCGCGCGCGGTCGAGCGCTTGGAGAGTTACACCCCGTCATGGCCTTTGCCGAAGATCTTCCGCCTGACCAAAGGTGGCAAGCTGATTGATGGGTTGTTCACCGGCGCGACGATCAACACACCCTCAATGCTCGCGGTTGAGGATTACCTTTTCGCGTTGGATTGGGCGCGTTCAGTCGGAGGCTTGCAGGGGCTGATTGCTCGTGCGAATGCCAATGCTGGCGCGGTTCATGCGTTCTGCGACCAAAATGACTGGATCGCCAATCTGGCCGAAGACTCGACAACTCAATCAAATACGTCGGTCTGTCTGAAGTTCACCGATACGCGCATTCAAGATGGTGCCGTTTTTGCCAAAGCCGTCGCCAAACGGCTTGAGGCCGAAAACATTGCGCTTGATATCGGTGCCTATCGCGATGCCCCTGCGGGTCTGCGCATCTGGTGCGGCGGCACGGTTGAGACATCAGATATCGAGGCGATGCTGCCCTGGCTTGCATGGGCTTTTGAAGCCGAGATTGCAGCGCAAACCGAAGCTGCCTGACCTTTTCTACCGGGCCGCATCCGGCCCGGACCTTCCACAATGTTCAAGGACCAAAAATATGGCTCCCAAAGTACTCGTCTCTGACAAGCTGAGCGAAACCGCCGTTCAAATCTTCCGCGACCGTGGCATCGACGTGGATTTCATGCCCGATCTGGGAAAGGACAAAGACAAGCTGGCCGAGGTGATCGGTCAGTATGACGGCCTCGCCATCCGTTCTGCCACCAAAGTCACGCCAACCATTCTGGAGAAGGCAGACAAGTTAAAAGTCATTGGTCGTGCCGGGATCGGCACCGACAATATCGACAAGGATGCGGCCTCGAAAAAAGGCGTGATCGTGATGAACACACCGTTCGGTAACATGATCACCACCGCCGAGCATGCCATAGCGATGATGTTTGCCGTGGCGCGGCAGATCCCCGAAGCCAGCACCTCGACCCATGCGGGTAAGTGGGAAAAGTCCAAGTTCATGGGGATTGAGCTGACCAACAAGACCCTGGGCGTGATCGGCGCGGGCAACATTGGTGGCATCGTATGCGAGCGTGCTTTGGGTCTGAAGATGAAGGTCGTCGCCTATGATCCCTACCTTGGCGAAGAGAAAGCCGCGCAGATGGGTGTGGAAAAGGTCGAACTGGACGAGCTTCTGGCCCGCGCTGACTTTATCACTCTGCACGTGCCGCTGACCGATCAGACGCGCAATATCCTCAGCCGTAAGAATCTGGCCAAGACCAAGAAAGGCGTGCGCATTGTCAACTGCGCCCGTGGCGGTCTGGTCGACGAGGACGCGCTGGCCGAGGCGTTGCAATCGGGTCATGTCGCCGGTGCGGCCTTTGACGTGTTCAGTGAGGAACCGGCCAAGGAGAACGCCCTGTTCAACCTACCCAATGTGGTTTGCACACCGCACTTGGGTGCGGCCACGACTGAGGCGCAGGAGAACGTGGCGCTGCAAGTGGCCGAGCAGATCTCGAATTACCTGCTGACCGGAGCGGTCGAGAACGCACTGAACATGCCCAGTGTGACGGCAGAGGAGGCCAAGGTCATGGGGCCGTGGATCAAGCTGGCCGGGCATCTGGGCAGCTTCATTGGTCAGATGACGGATGAGCCGATCAAGGCAATCAACATCCTCTATGACGGTGTCGCTGCGAACATGAACCTGGCTGCGTTGAATTGTTCGGTCGTTGCCGGGATCATGAAGAAATTCAATCCCGAGGTGAACATGGTCTCGGCCCCGGTTGTCGCGAGAGAGCGTGGCATCCAGATATCGACGACCAATCAGGACAAATCCGGTGCGTTCGAAGGCTATATCAAGGTCACTGTGGTGACTGAAAAGCGTGAACGCTCAATCGGTGGCACGGTGTTCAGTGACGGCAAGCCGCGGTTTATTCAGATCAAAGGCATCAATATCGATGCCGAGATCGGGGCGCATATGCTCTATACGACTAACGAAGACGTGCCGGGCATCATTGGTGCTTTAGGACAGACCATGGGCGAGAACGATGTGAACATCGCGAACTTTACTCTTGGACGATCCGAAGCCGGCGGTGAGGCGATTGCGTTGCTTTATGTTGATGAACCGGTACCAGCCGAGGCGCGTGCCAAACTCGCCGAGACAGGTCTGTTTACTCAGATCAAACCGTTGGAGTTTGACGTGGCCTGACGGTCGCTGTTGAACTTCTGTGACAGATTGATGCCCGCGCTTGTCCAAAGCGTGGGCATCGCCTTTTCAAAGTGCTGATTTTGCGCCAGAAGTGCGGCAATCACCATTGCCCGAGGGGAAGCTGATGACCAATCCGATCTACGCAATTGGAGATTTGCACGGCCGCGTGGATGAGTTCGAGCGCTCCTTGGCGCTGATCGAACGCGATGGCGGCCCCGATGCCGAGATCGTGTATCTGGGCGATTACGTTGATCGGGGCCCCGACAGCCGGGGCGTTCTGGATCGGCTGATCGCTGGTCGCGATGCGGGCAAGCGGTGGATCACTCTGCTGGGCAACCATGACCGGATGTTTTCATGGTTCCTCGAAGATGTCCCGCGTCACGATCCGCATATGTTGGTCGGGTATCATTGGCTGCACGAGCGGTTGGGTGGTGTCGAAACACTACAAAGCTATGGCGTGTTCTTCGATCAGCAGACACGGCTCGAGGATCTACATTCAACAGCGCGGGGTGCGGTTCCCGATGCGCATCGGATATTTCTGCAAGGGCTCATCGCCATGCATCAAACGCGCGAGATTGCTTTTGTCCATGCGGGCATTCGGCCCGGTATTCCGCTGAACGAACAACGGGAAAATGATCTGGTCTGGATCAGGCAAACCTTTCACAACCACCGAGGTCCGCATCCGAAACTGATCGTCCATGGGCATACGCCGGTGGATCAATCAACGCATTACGGCAATCGCATCAACCTGGATAGCGGCGCAGGGTATGGCCGCCCGGTTGGCGTTGCGGTGTTCGAAGGACAGGATTGCTGGTTGTTGACGGACAAGGGTCGCGTTGCGCTTTTGCCTTGAATATCAGGTCTTGGTGAAAAGGTCTTTGCAGCGGTCACGCAGGATGTTCTTTTGCACCTTGCCCATTGTGTTGCGGGGGAGCTCGTCCAGCAAGATCAACTGGCGGGGATGTTTGAACCTGGCGAGCGCGTCCCGAACCGCACCCATGATGGCCTCGATATCTGGCGTGTGACAGGGGGCAGGAACCAGAATGCCAACCGGGGTTTCTCCGAAATCCGGATGCGGGACGCCAATTACCGCGCTTTCCAGCACGCCGGGTTGCTCGTCTAGCAGCAGCTCGATCTCTTTGGGGTAGATATTATACCCGCCCGAGATGATCAGGTCTTTCTCGCGCCCGACGATATGGACATAGCCGTCCTCGTCGATCCGACCCAGATCGCCAGTGATGAAGAACCCGTCTTCACGCAGTTCTGCGGCGGTTTTGTCGGGCATTTGCCAGTAGCCCTGAAACACATTGGGACCGCGCACCTCGATGATGCCGATCTCACCATCTGCTAGGGTTTGACCTGTTTTGGGGTCTGTGACCTTCAGTTCAACATCCGGCAGGGGAAACCCGACCGTTCCCGCCCGGCGTTCGCCGTCATAGGGGTTAGAAGTGTTCATGTTCGTCTCGGTCATGCCATAGCGTTCCAGAATGCGATGACCTGTACGGTCTTCAAATTCAACGTGGGTATCTGCCAGCAAAGGCGCTGAACCTGAGATGAACAGCCGCATATCCTGAGTCAGATCTTGGGCGAAGCGGTCGTCGCTTAGCAGGCGGGTGTAAAACGTCGGCACCCCCATCATCGCCGTTGCCTGTGGCATCAGGCGTAACATATCTTCCAGGTCGAACTTCGGCAGAAATATCATCGACCCGCCCGATGCGAGTACGACATTTGTCGCAACAAACAGTCCATGCGTGTGAAAGATCGGCAGCGCGTGCAACAGCACGTCATCATCTGTGAATCGCCATTCCTGCACAAGGGTCTCCGCGTTCGACAGCAGATTCGCCTGCGTCAGCATTGCCCCTTTCGAACGCCCCGTCGTGCCTGAAGTATATAGAAACGCAGCCAGATCATCTTCTGATCGGTGGGCCGGCTGAAAGGCCGGAAGCATGCCTAGGGCGCGTCGCATCAGGCTGCCTGAACCGTCGGCGTTCAGCGTTTCAAGCCGGGCATTGTTCTTTTGCACGATCTCGGCAAGCCCTGCCTCGTTTGCCTCATCGCACACCACCAGTGAGGCTCCGCTGTTTTCGATGAAATAGCTTAGCTCTTGCGTCGTATAGCCCGTATTGAGAGGTAGAAAGATCAGCCCCGCTTGGACACAGGCGGCATAAAGCGCCAGTGCCTCAACGGATTTCTCCACCTGCACCGCCACGCGGTCGCCCGGTTCCATTTCCAGTCCTGTCATGGTGTTGGCCAGACGGGCCGCCGTGTCCAGAAACGCGGCATGGGTCAAAGTCTGACCATCCGGAAGGTGCAAAAATGGCGTATCCTTGCCTGCATGGATGCCCAGCAAACGATCATAAAGCGGGTTGCCCATCCCGATATCCTTTCCAGCAGACGCGCACATTCTGCAGCAAATCTGTCGTGGAATTGGGGAAGCGTAAAGCCCGGACAATCAGAACTCGGTTGTCATCCGATATCCGGCTGCAAAATACATTTTGGCAAACGTTACCGGCTGACCCTGCAGCCATGTGATACGCTCGGCAGTAAAAACGGGTTCACCCTCGGGAACATCCAGAAAACCGGCCAAAGTGGTATCGGCGCGGCTGGCCAGAAAGGTCAACTCGACATTGGTGAACGGGACAGTTTGCACCAGCCAGTCATTGGGTCCGACGCTAGAGAAATCTGCCTGCGTGACCTGAGGTACGCTGTCTATCACGATCCAGCGGTCTTCGAACTGAAAAGGTGAATTGCCGGAGAAATGCATGCATCGCACGTGCATCACACTTTGATCAGCACGTAGGGCCAACCGGGCCGCCAGCCAGTCTGGGGCGATCTGCGTTTCACATGACACAAGAGCGTAGCGATAGGTTCCGCCCGCCGCTTCGATTTCATCTCGGACCAGAGGAATTGTGAAGCGCGCCTGTCGCTGCGGTGCGCTAAGGACCCGGGTGCCTGCCTTTCGGCGCCGTTCAAGAAACCCTTCATCCGCCAGTTCCCGCAGTGCTCTGTTGACTGTGGTGCGGGTGCACGAAAACTCGACCGCTAATTCTTGCTCATTGGGAAGCAGAGCGTCGGGCTGCAATTCGCCCGAGCGGATGCGGCGCAGGACGGTTTGCTTAATGTCTTTGTAGCTGGTTGTGTCGCTGGTTTGGGTCATATCAGTTCAGATGTCTTCCAAAAGGTCATTCATCGCGGCACGATAATTGTTCAGGATCGCATCGCGGGCGATATGCCGCCCGCCGCGCACCTGATGTCGCCCGGCAGACCAAAGGTCGGTCACTGTTCCGTCAGGCGCGGCAAAGCTCAGGCCGTCAATCAATTGATCGTCGCGCAAAGTACACAGGGTGGGGTGACTTCGATCGATCGCAACCAGATCGGCCAGATGACCTATTGCGATCTCTCCGGCGTCGCGCCCCAGCGCCTGTGCGCCACCGCGGGCGGCTCCGGTATACAGCGTTTGACCGACCGAGCCTTCGCCACGTACCAGCACAGTGCGGGCCTTGTCGCGCAGACGTTGAGAATACTCCAGCGTACGCAATTCCTCGGGCATTGAAATGCGCACATTCGAGTCTGAACCGACACCAAAGGCACCGCTCTGCTCGATGTAGACGGCACCATTGAAAATACCATCCCCCAGATTGGCCTCTGTGATCGGGCACAGACCGGCCACAGCCCCGGATCGGGCAAGAGCGCGGGTTTCATCGTCTGTCATATGAGTGGCATGGATCAGGCACCATCGTTCGTTCACATCCACGTTGCTCAGCAGCCAATCTACCGGTCGCTGACCCAGAGCGGCTTCTACATCCGTGACCTCCTTCTCTTGTTCAGAGATGTGGATGTGCACCGGGCCTCGCGGGGTAGCGTTCAGCACTTGCCGTAGATCATCAGGCGAGGTCGCACGCAGAGAGTGCGGCGCGATGCCGATCTGGCTGTCTGCATAAGGCATCAGCGGCTTACAGTCCTCGACAAGCTGCAGGAACCTTTCCACATCATTGCCGAACCGCAATTGTCCACCGGTCAGAGGCTCTTGCGCGACGCCGCCATAGGTGTAGAGCACCGGTAGATGTGTCAATCCAATCCCGGTTTGGCTGACTGCCGAGAAGATGCGCTGACTCAGCTCAGACAACTGCGCATAAGGCGTGCCGCCGGGTTGGTGGTGGACGTAGTGGAATTCCCCGACCGCAGCATACCCGGCTTCCTGCATCTCCATATAGACCAATGCAGCAATGGACTCGATCTGTGCAGGAGTGAGGCGGTCCAGAAATCGGTACATCAAGGTACGCCAGGTCCAGAAGCTTTCGCGCCCTGCTACGCGCGTTTCAGTCATGCCCGCCATGGCGCGTTGAAAGGCATGGCAGTGCAGGTTCGCCAAAGCGGGCAGCAACACGTCGACCCGAGTGTCTTCGGGTTTTGGCTCGGTCCCTGATTTCAGCGCAGCGATCCGACCGTCCTCGATTTCGACTCGTAGGTTGTGCACCCACTCAGAGCCTAACAGGGCCGTTTTGGCATGAACCGTCATCGTAATTCCATTTTGTGTAGACTTTATATTTTTAGCCGTATACGAAAAAAACAAGCGCAGGGGGAGCCCAAAAGAATCGCCATGACGAAAAAAACTGTTCTTCGTAGCAAACATGTAGCCACCATGGGGGGCGACCAACCCTATGGGATGATCGAGGATGGTGCGATTGCCATCGATGGGTCGGAAATCGTTTGGGTTGGCGCTCGGTCTGCAATGCCGCCGTCATATGCCGAGTGGCCGCAGAACGACTATGGTGACCGCTTGATCACGCCCGCTCTGATTGATGCTCATACTCATGTTGTGTTTGGCGGCAACCGCGCGGTTGAGTTCGAAATGCGCCTGAAGGGCGCGACCTACGAAGAAATTGCTCGCGCGGGTGGAGGCATCCTGTCGACCGTAAACGGCACGCGGGCAGCAACAGAAGAAGAGCTGCTTGCAGGCGCGCTTTCGCGCGTGGACGCATTGCTGGCCGAAGGTGTGTCCTGCATCGAGGTGAAGTCGGGTTATGGGCTCGATACTGAAACCGAACTGCGTATGTTGCGCGCGGCGCGCCTTATTGCGCGGGAGCGCCCTATTCGGGTCAACACCAGTTTTCTTGGCGCACATGCCGTTCCGCCAGAATATGCGGGTCGGGATGACGCCTATATTGACGAGGTCTGCATTCCGACACTGCGCGCGGCCCATGCCGAAGGGCTGGTGGACGCGGTGGATGGGTTCTGCGAAGGCATTGCATTTGATCCCACACAGATCGAACGGGTTTTTGTTGTCGCGCAAGAGCTTGGCTTACCGGTGAAGCTGCATGCTGAACAGCTTTCAAATTTAGGTGGGGCTAAGCTGGCGGCAGCTTACGGAGCGCTATCCGCTGATCATATCGAATATCTGGACGCCGACGGCGTTACCGCCATGGCTGGGGCCGGAACGGTCGCGGTCCTGCTGCCCGGCGCGTTTTATACGCTGCATGAAACGCAAGCTCCGCCGATTGAATTGTTGCGCCAGAAGAATGTTCCCATGGCACTGGCGACCGATTGCAATCCGGGGTCCTCACCCCTGACTTCTCTGCTGCTAACAATGAACATGGGGTGTACTTTGTTTCGCATGACGCCTGAGGAAGCATTGGCAGGTGTTACCCGCGTCGCGGCCCGCGCTTTGGGTCTGGATGATACCGGCGTGATCGCGCCCGGATTGCGCGCTGATCTGGCCGTCTGGGATGCTTCTCACCCTGCAGAACTGTCCTATCGCATCGGTTTCAACCCTCTGCATAAACGTATTTTTGGAGGTCTGGAATGACACCTCTGTTGCTTGTCCCTGGTCAGGTTTCGCTGGATCAGCTTGCTCAGATCTACTGGACCGAAGCCGCCATTTCGCTTGACGTCGCCTGCCGACCCAAGGTTGAGGTCGCTGCTGCACGCATTGCGCAGGCTGCCGAAGGAAGCGAGCCCGTCTATGGCGTCAACACCGGCTTTGGCAAACTGGCGAGTCACAAGATTGCGGCCAAAGATACCTCAACCCTGCAGCGCAACCTGATCCTCAGCCATTGTTGCGGGGTGGGTCCGGCAGTGCCGCGTCGTCTGGCGCGGCTGATGATGTCACTGAAGTTGCTGTCATTCGGCCGAGGTGCTTCGGGTGTCCGCTGGGAACTTGTCGAATTGCTGCAACAGATGCTGGCGTGTGGTGTGACACCTGTGATCCCGGCACAGGGTTCGGTCGGCGCGTCTGGCGATCTTGCGCCACTGGCCCATATGACCGCTGTGGTGATCGGTGAGGGCGAGGCAGAGGTGAACGGTGTTGTTATGCCGGGTGCAGAGGCTCTGAAAACAGCTGGGCTAGAGCCGATTCAACTTGGTCCAAAGGAGGGCCTTGCGTTCATCAACGGGACGCAGTTTTCGACTGCCTTTGCTCTGGCCGGATTGTTCGAAGGTTGGCGTTCAGCACAAAATGCGCTGGTGATTTCGGCGGCTTCAACTGATGCGATCATGGGATCCACCGCCCCTCTGCAACCTGAGATTCACGCGCTGCGCGGGCATCGTGGGCAGATCGAAGCGGCGGCGGCGATGCGGGCCACTCTGGAGGGCTCTGAGATCCGCGAAAGTCACCGTGATGGGGATACGCGAGTGCAGGATCCATATTGCATCCGCTGCCAACCACAGGTGACCGGCGCAGCGATGGATGTGATCCGGCAGGCGTCCGCAACTCTTGTAACTGAGGCCAACGCGGCCACTGATAATCCGCTGGTTCTGACCGATCCGGATGCAATTGTCTCGGGCGGGAATTTCCACGCCGAGCCGGTAGGCTTTGCCGCCGATATGATTGCTTTGGCCCTGTCAGAGATCGGGGCGATCGCACAGCGTCGGATCGCATTAATGGTCGACCCGGCGCTTAGCTTTGATCTGCCGCCCTTCCTGACGCCCGAGCCGGGGCTGAACTCGGGTCTGATGATCGCCGAGGTCACGACGGCTGCGTTGATGAGCGAGAACAAACATCTGGCCAACCCATGTGTGACTGACAGCACACCTACATCGGCCAATCAAGAAGACCACGTCTCGATGGCGGCGCACGGGGCGCGGCGTTTAGGCCGGATGGTTGATAATTTGAACTATATTCTGGGGATTGAACTGCTCTGCGCCGCGCAAGGCATCGAGTTCCGCGCACCTCTTGCGACCAGCAAAGCGCTGACCAGCGTGGTTGGGCGTTTGCGCGACGATATCCCGTCGCTTGGCGATGATCGCTACCTGGCGCCCGAATTGGAAACCGCGAAGTCCCTAGTCGAAAGCGGAACTATTCTGCAGGCAGCTGCAATGCCCATGCCGGAGCTGTCGTGATGCAGGTTTTCAGTGTTCAGCGTGGCGATGGGCCCATCGTGCTGGGGCAGCCGCATGGCGGCACGTATGTGCCCGACGACATTGCCGCGCGACTGAATGCGAATGGGCAGGTTCTGGCGGATACGGATTGGCATATCAATCAGCTCTACGATGGGCTCGTTGCCAACGCGACGGTCGTGCAATCCCATATCCACCGCTATGTCATTGACGCTAATCGAGACCCTGCGGGTGTATCATTGTATCCTGGGCAGAACACAACAACTCTGGTGCCGTTGACCGATTTTGACGGTCAGCCGATCTGGGCCGAGGGTCAGGAGCCCTCAATCGATGAGATCGAGGTACGTCGAACCGCCTACCACGCGCCCTACCACAACGCGCTTGAGCAAGAGCTTGAAAGGGTGCGGGCAATACACGGGGTTGCGATCCTGTTTGACTGCCACTCGATCCGCAGCAAGATTCCGTTCCTCTTTGAAGGCACCCTGCCGGATATGAACATCGGCACCGATGGTGGCGCGACCTGTGCCCACGGCATTGAGGCCGCGGCCTATGAATTTTCGCATTCCTCCCCTTACAGCACCGTCCTGAACGGGCGATTCCGAGGGGGTTGGACGACCCGATTCTATGGCCGTCCTGATGAAGGCCAACACGCGATCCAGATGGAACTGGCGCAATCTACCTATCTGTCCACCGAAACCCCTCCGTGGGCGTTTGACCAGGCGAAAGCCAAGCGCCTGCGTCGCTGGTTGGTGGATATTCTCGACGCCATCCAAGACACCGCATTGGAGCTTTGACATGACCGATCCTCGCAAGAATACCCGCGATATCTATCCGCCTACCGGGCCCGAACTGAACGCAAAAAGCTGGGTGACCGAAGCACCATTGCGGATGATGATGAACAACCTGCATCCGGACGTGGCCGAAAACCCGCACGAGCTCGTGGTTTATGGCGGCATCGGTCGCGCGGCGCGGACATGGAACGATTTCGACCGGATCGTCGCGGGGCTGAAAGATCTGGAAGAGGATGAAACCCTGATCGTCCAGTCGGGCAAACCGGTGGCGATCATCCGCACCCATAAGGATGCGCCTCGGGTTCTGATCGCCAACTCAAACATCGTGCCTCATTGGGCCAATTGGGATCACTTCAACGAGCTCGATAAGAAGGGGCTGATGATGTACGGCCAGATGACGGCCGGTTCGTGGATCTATATCGGTACGCAGGGCATCGTACAGGGCACCTATGAAACCTTTGCCGAGGCTGGCCGTCAGCACTATGGCGGCGACTTGACTGGCAAGTGGATTCTGACTGGCGGTCTGGGCGGCATGGGTGGCGCACAGCCTCTGGCGGCAGTGTTCGCCGGGGCCAGTTGTTTGGCGGTCGAGTGCAATCCGGATTCTATCGATTTCCGCCTGCGCACCAAGTATCTGGACGAAAAAGCCGAGACTCTCGATGAAGCGCTTGAGATGATCGACCGCTGGACCAAGGCGGGCGAGGCGAAATCTGTGGGTCTGCTAGGCAATGCGGCTGAGGTGTTCCCCGAAATTTATGCGCGGATGCAGGCCGGTGGTATGCGCCCCGATATCGTCACTGACCAAACCAGCGCCCATGACCCGATCAATGGGTATCTGCCGATTGGCTGGAGCATGGCGCAGTGGAAGGACAAGCGCGAAACTGATCCTAAAGCGGTTGAAAAGGCCGCCCGTGCCTCAATGAAACAGCATGTCGCTGCAATGGTCGATTTCTGGAACGCGGGCGTTCCGACGCTGGATTACGGCAACAACATCCGTCAGGTGGCGCAGGATGAAGGCTTGGAGAATGCCTTTGCCTTCCCCGGCTTTGTACCCGCCTATATCCGGCCGCTGTTCTGCAAGGGCATCGGCCCGTTCCGCTGGTGTGCATTGTCGGGTGACCCCGAGGATATCTACAAGACCGACGCCAAGATGAAGGAGCTATTCCCCGAGAACGGACACCTGCATCGTTGGCTGGATATGGCGCAGGAACGCATTGCGTTTCAGGGTCTGCCCGCACGTATATGCTGGATCGGCCTTGGCGATCGTCATCGCGCTGGGTTGGCGTTCAACGAAATGGTGGCCAATGGTGAGTTGAAAGCGCCGGTTGTCATTGGCCGAGACCATCTGGACTCGGGCTCGGTCGCCAGCCCGAACCGCGAGACCGAGGCGATGCTGGACGGCTCGGACGCAGTGTCGGATTGGCCGCTGTTGAACGCTCTGATCAATACGGCCAGCGGTGCGACCTGGGTCTCGCTGCATCATGGCGGCGGCGTGGGCATGGGCTTTAGTCAGCACGCGGGTGTTGTGATCTGCGCCGATGGGACCGATGATGCCGCGCGGCGATTGGAGCGCGTTCTGTGGAACGACCCTGCCTCAGGCGTCTGGCGTCACGCAGATGCGGGGTATGAGATCGCGAAAGACTGCGCTCGCGAACATGGGCTGCGCCTGCCTGGTATTCTCGGTTAGATCAATCTGCCTCTGGTGAAAATGCTGCACCTGCGATATCCCGCAGGTGCGCTAATCGGAGGCCTGACATGTATGTAGCTACTCTGCTGACCAACCCTGCGGCCCCTTCTTTAGAGGCGACGCTGGTTGAGTCGTTGCGGAATGCATGGGGCGGGGGTGATGCGAACTGGCTGAGCCTCGATGAGGCGGCCGAGTTTTCCCTGCCAGAAACTCCCGACAATCGCTGGGACGTCTGGGGCGAGTTGCAACAGATGGGCGTGGACCTGGTCGTGCAAAAAGCCGACGGTCGCCGGAAAAAGATGCTGCTGGCCGATATGGACAGCACCATGATCCAACAGGAATGCATCGATGAACTGGCGGATGAGGCTGGTGTCGGTGATCGGGTCAAGGACATCACCGCGCGCGCAATGAACGGCGAGCTGGATTTCGAAGGTGCGCTGACTGAGCGTGTGGGCTTGTTGAAAGGGCTGGATGAAAGCGTGATCGGCAAGGTTCTGAATGAACGGATCACGCTGATGCCCGGCGGCAAGGCGTTACTTGCCACGATGCGCGCGAATGGGGTCTATGCAGCGCTGGTCTCGGGTGGGTTCACGGCTTTTACGGCTAAGGTCGCCGAAGTGCTTGGGTTTGATGAGAACCGGGCGAATACATTGCTGGCTGAGGATGGCAAGCTTACCGGCGACGTGAAGCGGCCCATTCTTGGGCGACAGGCCAAAATAGAGGCATTGGAGCAGATCACAACACGCCTAGGTATCTCCGAGGTTGACGTGATTGCCGTCGGCGATGGAGCGAATGATCTGGGAATGTTGGGTCGGGCGGGGACGGGTGTCGCGTTGCACGCCAAGCCTTCGGTCGCTGCCGAATGTGATGTCCGCATAAATCACGGCGATCTGACAGCGTTGTTGTATCTGCAGGGCTATGGCAGGTCAGAATTTCAAGGCCTCTAAGGGGCTTCCTTTAATTTAACTATTGTGTTAAATAAAGCCATGAATACGCTTCTGGTCACATTCTCCGCTTTGTCTGATGCCACTCGGTTCTCGATTGTCGAGCAACTGATGGACGAAGGCGAACTGCCCGTCGGTAATTTGATAGAAGGCAAGGGCATGTCAGGGGCCGCGATCTCGCGCCATTTGAAGGTTTTGCGCGAGGCCGGGTTGGTGCAGCAGCGGGTACACGGCACGCAACGGATGTACTCGGTGCAGCCCGAGGGTCTGCGCGCGATAGCCGAATGGACGATTTCGAAACGACATTTCTGGGAAAGCAGCCTCGACCGTTTGGAAGAGCTTATTGAAAGGGAAAATTCATGGCCGACCTGAAACTGGAACGAGATTTTCCCGTTAGTCCCGAGGTCCTGTTCGCATGGGTCAGCGATGGTGCGAAACTTCTGCAGTGGTGGGGGCCCGAAGGGTTGCATGTACCGGAACATGATCTCGACTTTTCGCGCATTGGTCCCTGGTATTCGGTTATGCAGAATGGCGAGGGTCAGCAGTTCAAAGTCTCGGGTCACGTTACCCATATCGATCGACCAAAATCTGTTGGATTTACGTGGGCTTGGCATGACGATCAGGACCAGCGCGGTGCGGAAAGCCATGTGACCTTTTCGGTTACCGCGACCAACAGCGGATCACGGCTGGTGGTTGATCACCGTGAACTTGTCGATGCCGAATCGGCCACGAACCACAACGAAGGCTGGACATCGTCGCTGCGCAAACTCGAAGCACTTTGCAAATAGGTTTTCATCAGGGAGGAGCGATATGCCCCAATATTTGTTTGTTTATCACGGGGGTCACACCCCAACCGATCCCGCCGAGATCGAGGCGACCATGGCCGCTTGGGGCGCTTGGTTTCAGGAAATCGGCGGCTCATTAGAGATTCCGGGAAATCCTGTAGGCCAGTCCTACACGGTCAGCAGCGGAGGGGTTGAAGACAATGGCGGATCAAATCCGGCCTCAGGTTTCACGGTGGTGAAGGCCGACAGCATTGAGACTGCAACCGAGATGGCCAAAGGCTGCCCGATGGTCGTGAATGGCTCGGGCTCGGTCGAAGTGGCCGAGGTGCACGAGATCGAGATGTAATCCTCAGCCGGGGAAGCCCGGTGCAGGTTTGATAGCGCCGCATTCCAGCCCACGACGGCTGTATTGTGTGGCATTCATGAATTTGCGAGTGGCCGGGTGATCGGCCTCTAGCACACCTAAATGCACTAGAATCGCGGCAATGGCGCATTCGCTGGCGCGGGTAGTGCCGTCAGTGATTTTAAGCGCAACGCCCATGCGCTTTTCAGGGATGATGGCAACAAAGACGGCCTCGGCCCCTGTCTTGATTGCAACGCGCCCGTTCATCGCTCGCATCAACTCGGTACAAGCGCGAGTTTCACCTGCGACAAGTTCGGGATGTTTCACCATCGCTTCTGTGAGCTGCACCGCTGCTTCGCTGGAGCGGTCTGAACGGTCTGCGGCAGAGGCAAACCAAGCCATTGATCGCGCAAGCCCTACCAGTGATGTCGCAAAATTTGGGGCGGAGCACCCGTCGATTCCGTAGGTGGGACTGGTTTCGCTTGTGGTTTCTTCGATTGCAGACAGGCAGGCCTGCTGAACAGGATGATCTATTTCCAAGTATTCCGGCCCGGCCCCCATATGCTGCGCCAAAGTAAGGAAGCCGCAGTGCTTGCCTGAGCAATTGTTGTGAATCTGGCAGGGTGTATCGTCCGCAAGAATCAACCCGTCGCGGGCCGCCATGTCGGCAGGTTCCTGTGGGCCGCAGCGCAGATCGGGCTCGGACAGACCGAGATGATCGAGCCATGCGGACACGCGGTCAGTATGGATATGCGCCCCGTTATGTGAAGCACAGGCCAAGGCCAGATGCTCGCTGTTCAAACCGTATTTTGCAGCCGCACCCGAGGTGATCAGCGGCAGGGCCTGGATCATTTTGGCCGAGGAACGGGGATAGATCGCCGCGTTTGGATCACCCCAGCTGCGCACGATCTGACCACTATCGACACAGATCACTGCATGGCCCATATGCAGGCTTTCCAACAGTGACCCGCGCCAGAGTTCTGTCATTGGTACGGCTTGTGTCATGTCCACCCCATCAATCATGCGCAAAAATCTGCCAATCGCCCTTTCGCCTGTGGCGAAACCTGCGTTAGTGTGTGTATGTCGACAATCATCGGAATACGCAACTGAACAGACGAACCGGCAGAGTTCGCACGTATTTCCGATGGGTATGAGGTAATAGGTCGGGCTAGGAGGCTGAACCGATGGGATTAAAGCTCGTCCGCGTGATCGCGGGCCTGTGCATGGCAGGAATGGCGACAACGGCAATTGCGCAGCAGGCGACCAGTACCAATCGCGTCGCTGCAAAAACGGACTGGAGCGTGTTTGTCGAGGACGACCCAACCGAATGCTGGAGCGTTTCTGCCCCGAAAGAGACCGTGAACACACGCGGTGGCCGGGTCGTTTCCGTTCGGCGCAGCGATATCCTGCTGTTTGTGTTCTATCGCCCGAATGCCGAGGTTAAAGGGCAGGTGACCTTTACCGGCGGCTATCCGTTTGCGTCTGGTTCTACTGTCAATTTGGTTGTCGATGGCAGCGAGTTCGAGCTGTTCACCGATGGTGAGTGGGCATGGCCTGCGACCGCCTCGGATGATGCCAAGATCGTCACAGCGATGAAGCGCGGAAGTGAGGCGGTGCTGACCGCCCGTTCGGAACGTGGTACGCAGACCAAAGACACCTTCTCGTTGCTGGGCTTTACGGCCGCGATTGAAGACGCGGAAACGCGCTGCACGAACTAAGCCACAAGCAGATCAAATTCCGAAACCCCGCTTTCCGGCGGGGTTTTATTTGTTTGGTCTGATCCTGTGTGTTTTCAGAAATTTACGCCACGTAGAGCGGTGTTTCTTGATCCGTGTCAAAGCCTGCTTCCCCGTTTTCTGAACTAATTAGTTCAGAATTTGTTGAGGAGTCGGCAATGAACTTAAGCAAAAACCTGGCAGTGCTCTTGATGGCGTCTGCGGTGATCCTTGCAGGTTGTGAGAAAGGATCGGAAACCTATCCGATAACGGGTGAGCAATGTGGTCCGGAAGATCCCGTAAAGACCCTGGATGCAGAAGATTGCTACATCCCGCCAGCAGTAAACTAACAACAATGGGCCGCTTAAGTTTCTGCTTTAGTGGCCCATCTTGATTGGGCGCGCATCTTGATCTGTGATAGACAGATATCTCTGTCTGGAGGATTGATGGATGCGATGGGCGTTTGTTTTTTTGATGTTTCCGATATCCGCAAGTGCGGATCCAACTATGGAGTGTATTGACGCCGGTTCGCAGGTGGAAATTGGATCTTGTGTTTCGGATATGGAGTTGCGGGTAAACGCTGCGATAGACTCCAGCTATTCGCTGGCGCTTGGCTCCGCACAAGAACTGGACGAGGTCACCGGACGGGTCGTCGCAGTGCCTGCGCTGGAGGCCTCGCAAAACGCGTGGGTGGCCTATCGCGATGCGCAGTGCGAAGCGGTAGGTGCTTCGTTCGGCGGAGGATCGGGTACGGGGATCGCCATCACAGCCTGTCGGGTTGACCTTGGCCGGGCGCGAGTTGACGAATTGTTGCGTTACGCAAATTGAAGCACGAATTCTTTTGATCTTTACGTGTGTTCCTATATAGAGGCGCATCCCAAGCCAGAATCCACCGAGATACGCCAATGTCGCCCAAAGCGCCGATCACTCAAGACGTCATGACCATCCCCCGCAAACTGCCCGAGGGTAAGATGAACCTTGTCGGTTTGACCCGCGATCGATTGCGTGAGGCGCTAATTGAACACGGCACGCCCGAAAAGCAGGCGAAGATGCGCACGGGGCAGATTTGGCAATGGATCTACCAATGGGGTGTGCGTGATTTTGGTGAGATGACCAATCTGGCCAAGGCCTATCGCACGCAACTGGCCGAGCAGTTCGTAATCGAAATCCCCGAAGTCGTGACCCGTCAGGTTTCAGAGGACGGCACCCGCAAGTATCTGTGCCGCATCGCGGGCGGGCATGAGGTTGAGGTTGTCTATATCCCTGAAGATGATCGCGGAACTCTATGCATTTCATCTCAGGTGGGCTGTACTCTGACCTGCTCCTTCTGCCACACGGGCACGCAGAAATTGGTGCGCAACCTGACAGCGGCCGAAATTGTCGGGCAGGTCATGATGGCGCGTGACGATCTTGAGGAATGGCCAACACCGGGTGCGCCCAAAGATGAAACACGCCTGCTGTCAAATATCGTGCTGATGGGTATGGGCGAGCCGCTTTACAACTTTGAAAACGTCCGTGACGCAATGAAGATCGCGATGGACCCCGAGGGGATTTCTCTGTCCCGTCGCCGCATCACGCTGTCGACCTCGGGTGTGGTACCCGAGATCGCGCGCACGGCTGAAGAAATTGGATGCCTGTTGGCGATCTCGTTCCACGCCACCACTGATGAAACTCGCGACGTACTTGTTCCGATCAACAAGCGCTGGAATATCGAGGAACTGCTGCAGGCGTTGGCCAGCTATCCCAACGCGTCGAATTCTGAACGGATCACGTTCGAATACGTGATGCTGGATGGCGTGAACGACAGCGACGAAGACGCGCATCGCCTGATCGCTCATATCAAGCGCCATAACATCCCGGCCAAGATCAACCTGATCCCGTTCAACGAATGGCCGGGCGCGCCCTACAAGCGCAGCTCGAACAATCGTATCCGCGCCTTTGCGAACATCATCTATCAGGCGGGCTATGCCTCACCCATCCGCAAAACGCGGGGTGAGGATATCATGGCGGCCTGTGGCCAGTTAAAATCGGCCACCGAACGGGCCCGGAAATCGCGAAAGCAGATCGAGGCTGAAGCCGGGCTAAACCGCTAAGGGCATGCGCCGTGGCTTCACGCGAAAAACTTAATGAATTGAGTGCTGTTTCCTTGTTCAAAATTTGGTATCTTCGGCGCAGACCCGCTCTGGATGGGGAACTCACCGACAGACACAAGGTGGTGAGATTGCCGGGGCGGTGCTGGTAACACCAATTAAGGCCGCTACCATTTTTCTGAAGCAAAGCGGCATTTAGGCGAACTGATCAGTCAGGGAGGCCACAATATGATTGTAAGTCACCGGCAAGTCTTGGGTATCGCGGCTGTTCTGGCGATCTCGGGATTTGTTCTCCACGCGGCATCTGCTCAGACCAAAGATCAGGATGCGCATTTGGCGATTGAAAACCCAGCTGATCTGACCAAGGAGCAAGCGCAGAAACACTATCAGTCATTGATACGACGCATGTCGCGGGGTTATGCGGCGGCACAGATGGACTTGATCCGAAACTATCAGAACTGGCCTTTGTTCAACGATGCGCCCTACATCTCGGCCACGCATGGGCAGCGCTATGTCAACAGCTATGCGAACCGCATGGCCCACAACTACGGCACATTGCAAGAAGGCGAAGAGCTGCCTGCAGGCTCGGTCCTGGCCAAAGACAGTATGACTGTCACAGATGAGGGCAATATCCATCCCGGTGCCCTGTTCGTGATGGAGAAACTGCCAGAAGGCACCAACCCGGAAACAGCCGACTGGCGTTATATCATGGTGATGCCGGACGGTTCGCTGTTCGGTGATACGATGGGCTTTCGCGCGTCAGAGGTCGATTATTGCCATGTCTGCCACGAGGCCGTCGCGGACCGGGACTATACGTTTTACGTACCCGAAGAGTATCTTGTCGCAGAGTGATCTTCAGGCCGCCGGGTCAGGCAGCTTCAGCTCGGTCGCTTCCTGACGGCTCAGCTGCTCACCCTGTTTGCGTTTGGATAGGACCTCGCGGGCGAGCGCGTATTTCTCATCCTGCCAGAAGATCAAACAGCCGTTGCAGCCTTTGCCGCAACATCCCTCGGTTCCGATACGATTGGTTTTGAAGCGGCGCTCATTGCCGTCTTCGCCGATTTTCTCGACCAGCTCGTCACGACGGCGGGTATAGGCCTTAGGGTTGTCGCGACCTGAGGTTTCCAGCCCCTGCACCAGCTTGTCAAAGCGGATGCGGCTCCAATGTTCGTCGGTCAGGGCACGTTCTTTGCGCAGGACGGAGTAGACCGGGAAGCGGGCGCGCAGATCGTCGATATCCTCGTGATCGAACAGGGTGAAGGGAAGGCGGATGATGGTTTTGGTACTGCCGTGCACCACGTCCAGCCGCGCCCCATCATGAGCGCGTTCAAAGTCATAGACCCGCAGCAGAACCGTCTCGCGCGAAATCGGAGAGACGAAATCCAATACATCCCCCGGTTCCAGCTTGTTTTTCACCTCGACCAGAAAGGCATCCTCAGTTACCTCGGTGACGATCCCGGCATATTCCCACTGCGCAATCGAGGCTGTGTGTTCGTAATCATGTGCATAATTGGTCAGGCGGCCTTCGTGGAAAGCCAGCGTGTAGCCGCGGTTCCCGACTGTTTCGAGTTCACGCATATAGGGCTTCGGGTCCCAGTTCTCAGGATCGGCGTGATAGTCGTCGATGGCCATACGATAGGCGCGCGCGACGATGGCGGCATAATACTCCGATTTACCGCGCCCTTCGACTTTCAGACTGTCGACACCGATCTTCAAGTATTCATCCAGCTTGGGCATGATGCACAGGTCGCGGGAATTGAGGATGTAGGATCCCCGATCATCCTCTTCGATGGGCATCAAATCACCGGGGCGACAGCCTTCTTCCAGCAGGAATTCGAATAGGTCGGCGTTTTCATCGGTAATGCGCAGCTCCTGATGCGTTCCATCTTTCAGACGCAGTTTCAGACCATAGTTCCAGCGGCAGGAATTGGCGCAGTTGCCCTGATTGGCCCCGCGTTCGGCCATGAAGTTCGACAGTAGGCAGCGGCCCGAATAGGTCATGCACATGGCCCCGTGCACAAACGCCTCAAGCTTGATGTCCGGGCATTTTTCGCGAATCTCGACCAGTTCGGGATAGGAGACTTCGCGGGCCAGCACCACAAGTTCAGCCCCCTGATCCTGCCAGAACTTCACCGACAGCCAAGAACAGATATTGGCCTGGGTTGAGATATGAAGCGGCAATTCAGGCGCTCGTTCGCGGACGTATTGGAACACGCCGGGATCAGCGATGATCAACCCGTCGGGTTTCACCTTGCGGACGGTGTCGATGTATTCATCGAGCTTCGGAATGTCCTTATTGTGCGAGAACAGGTTCAGTGTCAGGTACGCGCGCCGGCCATGGTTGTGGCAGAACTCGACCCCCTCGATCACCTCTTCCAGCGAGAACTCGGATTTAGTGCGCAGCGACATATCCGGTGTGCCCAGATAGACCGCATCCGCGCCATACAGGATAGCGAGTTTCAACTTACGCAGATTGCCCGCAGGCATCAGCAATTCGGATCTGGACTGGGTCATGGGGATACCGGGCTAAGGATCAAGGGCGCCTTCTACGCCAAAATCCCGGCTCCCAAAACCCCGTTAACTGCGACGGAATCGCGCTGTTCCGATCACTTCGATCAGTTGTTGGCGAACCGGTTCCGGTTGCGCCTCGACCGCGTTCAAAACCTCGCGCAGTTCGGCGCGTAGCCCATGCATCTGGTCGATCAGAGAGATCATCATCGACAGTGCATCGGCCTCCATGTCGTACTGGTCATGCAGTTCGCATGCCAGTTCCAGACGAGCAACGTCGATACGCTGATATCGCAGCCCTTGCTCCGATTGCTCGGGGATCACGATCTCAGCGGCCAGATATTCGGTCAGGCGATCCGAAGTCAGGCGGGCGATGGCGTCGATCAGTTCGGCTTCGGTCAATGTGCGGCTCATGACGGCATTCCTTTGCGTGGATCATAGCCGTGGGTTTCGCGCCATGTCTCCATGAAGTGCTTCAATTCATCGTCTACCTTGTCTGGCATTGCGACGGTCAGTTCTATGAACTGATCGCCCCGCTCGGACGAGCCGCGTTTCTTGACCCCTTTGCCACGCAGGCGCAGGGTTTTGCCGCTGCTGGTCCCCGCTGGGACACTGACATTGACGCCACCGTCGATGGTAGGGGCGGGAACCTTGCCACCCAGAACGGCCTCATCAATGGTGATGGGCAGCGTGATGTGGATGTCATCGCCTTGACGGTCGAACACCGGGTGATCGGCAACCGAGATCGTCACAAGCGCATCGCCGGGAGGCCCATCGCCGTACCCCGGGGCCCCTTTGCCACGCAGGCGGATGGTTTGCCCGGTCGTGATGCCCGCAGGTATCTTCACTTCAATCCGGTTCCCATCTGGCAGGGTCAATTTCTGGCTGGCTCCGAAAACGGCATCCAGGAAGCTGATCTGCAGCGAGTAGTTCAGGTTGTGGCCCGGTGCATGGAATTCCTGCGTGCGCTGTCCATATCCACCCCGCCCGCGCATGAATTCGGCAAAGATGTCGGACATATCGTCCTGTTCAGCCGCGTGACCGCGATAAGGGTTGCCAGCAGCCTCGGCATATTCGCGATAATACTGCTGCTGCGGACGTTCCTGACCCGACGCATCAATTTCGCCATTGTCGTAGCGTTTGCGCGTCTCGGGGTCTTTCAGCAGGTCATAAGCAGCAGCAGCGGCTTTGAACTTGGCCTCTGCCTCGGCATCGCCCGGCTTGAGGTCCGGGTGGCATTCTTTGGCGATCTTCCGATAGGCTTTCTTGATCTCGGCATCGCTAGCGTCTTTGGCGACGCCAAGTACGGAATAGGGATCGTCGCTCATCTTGCCTCTCGTCGATGTGGGGTTTGGCCTTGATGAAGGTATTTTATCAATTGATTTCAACAGGTCAAAAAGAAGAGGCGGCTAAATTGTCTCGTAAATCTGTCAAGCTCTGCTAATATTAAGATGTTTCAGATTGATCATTGACGGAGATCACCCCATGACGCGCAGGCTCAAATCGGTGCTGGCATTGCTGGCTGGGAACGCCATCGGGCTGCTTTTGGCCAGTTTGCTGCTGTCAGAGTTTGCGATCCGACCGATTTCCTTCATCGTGGTAGTAGTCGTGTTCACCCTGGTCCAGGTGATAGCCGAACCGCTGATCCTGAAGCTGGGGGAAAAGAAGGCGCCGGCGCTGAAGGGCGGAATTGCCTTGATCGTAACCTTTGTTGGCCTTCTGGTCACCGATCTGATCACATCCGGTCTGACCATTGGCGGTATCTCAAATCTGTTGGCCGCAACCTTGCTGGTATGGTTGGGCGCTCTGATCGGCAGTATTGTGCTGCCGATCTACGTGTTTCCCGAACTGCGCGACCCTAAGAAATAGTCATATCGCGCCTAAACTGGCCTCGATGGCCTGCCACAACTCGTCCACCGGTTCGCACCCCACGGACAGGCGGATGAAAGCAGGATCGACAGCATCCCCCCAACGGGCGCGCCGCTCGGCCGAACTGTGGACGCCGCCGAAGGATGTAGCCGGACGCAGCAGTGGGCAGCTGTTGATGAACTGTTCGGCTTTGTTCTCGGTCTCAAGCGTGATGCTTAGCAGAAACCCGAAGCGCGTGGTTTGAGCCGTCGCCAATGTGTGCGCCGGATCATCGGTCAGTCCGGGATAGCGGATCTGTTTCACGGTCGGGTGCGCCGCCAGCCGTTCAGCCAGTATTTGTGCTGAGCTACACATCCGATCAAACCGCACATCCAGAGTCTCCAAACCCCGATGTAGCAACCACGCTTCATGTGGCCCCGGGATCGCACCGGAGACGCGGCGCCATTCCTCAATTCGCTCCATGATTTGCGGATCGCGGCTGGCTAAATGACCCATCAACAGGTCCGAATGCCCACCCATCGCTTTGGTATCTGAACTCACAACCACATCGACGCCAAGGTCCAGTGGGCGCTGGCCCAATGGGGTCATCGTAGTGTTGTCGGCGATGGTGATGCCGCCGGCCTCGCGCACCGCCTCGGCAATTGCACGCAGATCAAGCATGTCCAGACCGGGGTTCGAGGGGCTTTCCAGAAACACAACATCGACTTCATCAAAGCCACCTTCGGCAAAGTCGGTGGTTGGGCGTTCGATAACCGAGACGCCCAGATTTGACAGGAACCGATCAGCCAAAAGGCGCGTCACATAATACCCGTCGGACGGGATCAGCAGCCGCGACCCGGCTTGGACCGTCGCAAACAAGGCCGCCGAAATCGCACCCATACCCGAAGGAAAGCTGAGGCAGGGTGCATCTTCGAGATGCGACAGAACGTGTTCCAGATGCACCCAGGTCGGGTTATCGACCCGGCCATAGCTGGCATGCCCATCCGGCGCGCCGGGCAGATGGTACATGCTGCTTTGGGTCAACGGCAGGGCCACAGGCTCGCCTTTGTTCAGAGCATTCCCGCGCAGGTGCAACATTTCTCCGGTCTTCGGGCTCATGGCTCAGCGCCCCGGTATTTCATCGCGTGGGGGCGCGGGTTCCCAGTTCTCGATGATCTCGACTGCCTCTTGCGCAGTGTCGACAAAGCGGAACAGGTCAAGATCCTCGTCCGAGATGGTGCCCGCATCAGCCAGAGCCTCCCAGTTGATAACCTTCTCCCAGAACTCACGCCCGAACAGCAGGAAAGGGACGCGATCCATGCGGCCGGTCTGGATCAAGGTCAGGGATTCGAACAGCTCATCCATGGTGCCGAAGCCACCGGGGAAGATGGTGATGGCGCGGGCGCGCATAAGGAAGTGCATCTTGCGGATGGCGAAGTAGTGGAAATTGAAGCTGAGATCAGGCGTCACGTATAGGTTCGGAGCCTGTTCGTGCGGAAGCACGATGTTCAGGCCGATCGAACACCCGCCCGCATCCTGTGCACCACGGTTACCCGCCTCCATCACGCCGGGGCCGCCACCGGTGACGATCACATTTTCGCGGCAGCCTGTCTGATTTGACTTCTCGGTCATCAGCCGCGCAAACTCACGCGCTTCATCGTAGTATTTCGACAGCCCGGCCAAGGTCTCGGTCCGCGCCGTGTGTTTCTGAGCGGGTTCCGGAATGCGCGCGCCACCGAACATGACGATGGTCGAGGTGATCTCACGCTCGGTCATGATCATCTCGGGCTTCAGCAGCTCCAGTTGCAGCCGCACGGGGCGCAGCTCATCCCGGCACAGGAAGTCATCATCAGCGAAGGCAAGGCGATAGGCCGAAGACCGCGTCTGCGGGGTATCCGGCACTTCGCTCGCGGTCGAGCGGTCGGTCTGAGCGTCGCGAAAGGGGCTGAGGCGATCTTCTCTCATATGCGGTGTTCCCTGCTTGCGTGTTTCCAAAACAGCTATAGGGTTCGCGGGCAGAGTGCCAGTCACGGAAAGACAAGAATGGATTGGAAAAGTGAAATATTGGCAGCGCGGGACCGCATTGCCGGACACGCACAGGTCACGCCAGTGATGGAAAGCCAAATTCCGGGCTATCCGGTTGAAATGAAACTTGAACATATGCAGCACACCGGCAGCTTCAAAGCGCGCGGGGCGTTCAATACCCTGCTCAGCATGGATGTGCCTGCGGCAGGCGTCGTGGCGGCTTCCGGTGGCAATCACGGTGCGGCAGCGGCTTATGCCGCGCAATCACTGGGCTATCCAGCGAAGATTTTTGTGCCCGAACTTGCAGGTCCCTCCAAGATTGCGCTGATCAAGCGGATCGGGGCCGATCTGAGTGTTGTTCCGGGTGAATACGCAAATGCACTAACCATGGCGCAGGCGCATGAGGAAAGCACCGGCGCCATGCAAATCCACGCCTATGATGCGCCAGCGACGGTGGCAGGCCAGGGGACATGTTTTGCTGAATGGGACGCGCAGGGCTTGCAGGCGGACACAGTATTGGTGGCCGTGGGAGGCGGCGGGCTGATTGCCGGAGCTTTGGCATGGTTTCAGGGTGCGCGCAAAGTCGTGGCGGTCGAACCGGAAACCTCTTGCGCGCTGAATGCGGCGTTGGCTGCGGGCGAACCGGTTGATGTTTCCGTTTCGGGCATCGCAGCGAACGCACTGGGCGCACGGAGAATTGGTGAGATTTGCTTTCGGCTGGCCCAAGGTATGAGTTCGGTTCTGGTTTCTGACGATGCGATAGCGCAAGCCCAGAATGCTCTGTGGCAGACGCATCGAATACTGGTTGAACCAGCAGGGGCTGCTGCGCTTGCCGCACTGATTTCGGGCGCTTACCAGCCGGAGCCGGGTGAGCGTGTCGCAGTGCTGATTTGCGGCGGGAACATCGCGCCAGATCCGCTAACAGGTTGAGAATACGGCTTGTAGATGTTGTTCATGGATTTTATCTATAATTCATGACCGCAACCATTGCCGACACAATCTATAATGCCCTGAGCCAGAAAATCATCACCGGCGATCTTCCTGCCGGTGAAAAGCTGCGTCAGGACCATATCGCGCGCGACTTTGAGACCAGCCATGTGCCGGTGCGCGAAGCACTGCTGCGGCTTGAGGCGCATGGATTGGCCAAAAGCGAACCGCGAAAGGGCATGCGCGTCACCGCGTTGGACCCTGCCGAAGTGCGTGAAGTGATCGAAATGCGTGTCGCGCTGGAAACGCTGGCGATGCAGCATTCCGTGCAAAATATGACGCCAGCTGCTCTGAAAGTGGCTGATGATGCGCGAAAGGCATGTGATCAGGCTGAAAACATGCCTCAATGGGAGGCGCGGAACAGGGTCTTTCATCGTGCCATCCTGACACCTTGCGGGTTGCCCCGTCTTTTGCATGCTGTCGATGATCTGCACATTGCCAGTGCCAGGCACCTGTTTGCACATTGGCGGCCCAAATGGGTGCAGCGCGTCGATACGGATCACGCTGCGATCATTCAGGCACTGAAGAGCAAAGACGTTTCCGCCGCAACCTCGATACTTCTGCGCCATATCCGTCGTGCAAGCTGATACTTTCTGCCTTTGAAACTACAATCTGTGCCTCCTCAGAAGATTTGACTTGATTTTTAATAGATAAAAATGATGACTAGTTCCGAATCTATGCAATATTATCTATAAAAAGAGAATGACGATGAAAGCCACTCTGCAATCCACCCTCCCGGTCGCCGGAGTAATAACCCCTGCGGGTCAGATCCTTCGTGTCGCGTTGGGTATTCTTCTTTTGACCGCCAGTGCAAAAGTCCAGGTGCCATTTTGGCCTGTGCCCATGACCCTTCAAGTCGCCGCTGTCATGGCTGTCGCCGCGGCATTTGGGCTGCGTCTCGGTTCTGCAACCGTGATCGGCTACATGGTCGCCGGGGCAGTGGGTTTGCCCGTGTTTGCCGGAACGCCCGAAAAAGGCATCGGGCTGGCCTATATGATGGGCGGAACCGGAGGTTATTTGCTGGGTTTCGTGGTCGCCTCGGTCATGGTTGGATGGGCAGCGGACAATCTGCGCAAACTGTTTCTGGTTCCGGCGATGCTGGCTGGGCTTGCGGTGATCTATGCGCTGGGTCTGGGTTGGTTGGCTCAGTTCGTGCCTGCAGACAAGGTTCTGGTTTACGGTTTCAGCCCTTTCATTCTGGGTGATCTCGTGAAGATTGCATTGGCAGCCGTTCTCGTGATTGGCCTGCCGACGGGTCTGATGCAGAAAATCCGTGGGCCGCAGCCAGATGCTTGATACCGGGCAAGATATCCGCAGCGATTGGACCGTGGATGAAGTGGAGGCGCTGATGCGCCTCCCAATGTTGGATCTGGTAGGTCGCGCAAATGTAATTCACCGGACGTATCACGATCCAAACGACATCCAAAAAGCCAGCCTGCTGTCGATAAAAACCGGAAGCTGTCCCGAGGATTGCGCCTATTGCCCGCAATCCGCTCATCATCGCGAGGTCGAGCTGACCAAGGAAAAGCTCATGAACCCTGCGCATGTCATCTCGCTTGCCAAACGGGCGCGCGATGCGGGGGCTGAACGGTTTTGCATGGGTGCTGCATGGCGTCAGGTGCGCGACGGCGAAGAATTCGACAATGTGCTGGACATGGTGCGGGGCGTGCGTGATCTGGGCATGGAGGCTTGCGTCACCCTGGGCATGCTCAAGCCACATCAGGCCAAACGATTGGCCGAGGCGGGACTTACCGCGTACAATCATAACCTGGATACTTCGCCGGAATTCTATGGCGAGATTATTGGAACTCGTACCTATCAGGATCGTTTGGAGACCCTCAGCTATTGCCGGGACGAAGGTATTGATCTGTGCTGCGGCGGCATTATCGGTATGGGTGAAAGCCTGCGGGATCGTGCCTCGCTGTTGCAGGTCCTTGCGAATTTTGACCCGCATCCCGAAAGCGTACCGATAAACGCGCTGATCCCGATCAAAGGCACGCCGCTGGCGCATCTAGAAAAAGTAGGCATTTTTGATCTGGTGCGCATGGTTGCGACCGCGCGGATCGCCATGCCGCAAACACGGGTGCGCTTGTCGGCAGGACGGTCGGACTTTTCAACTGCCGAGCAGGCTTTGTGCTTTCTAGCTGGCGCAAATTCGGTTTTCTACGGCGATGTGTTGCTGACCGCACCCAATGCCGGAACCCAAAATGACCGGGATATGTTTGCCGCACTCAGCGCACTTACCGATGATTGACGCAAACCGAGGTATCCGCGACGCATTGCGCCATGGGTCTCGCTTGCGTATAGGCCACATCAACGTGAACAGATTCTCTAGGGAGACGCCCCATGTCCAATGCGCAACTGGAAGCCGCCATCGAAGCCGCCTGGGAAGTACGTGACACAATCACCCCTGCGACCACTGGCGAGCAACGAGAAGCAATCGAAGACACGCTGAGCGCGCTGGACAGCGGTTCGCTGCGAGTGGCTGAAAAGCTCGACAGTGGTGATTGGCACGTGAACCAGTGGGCGAAAAAAGCAGTTCTGCTGGGGTTCCGCATCAAGGACATGGAAATCCAGACCGGAGGCCCGCAAAACGGCGGCTGGTGGGATAAGGTTGACAGCAAGTTCGCCGGTTGGGGTGAAAACCAGTGGCGCGCGGCAGGATTCCGCGCCGTGCCAAACTGTGTGGTCCGCAAGTCGGCCTATGTCGCACCGGGTGTGGTGCTGATGCCTTCGTTTGTGAACCTTGGTGCTTATGTCGATGAAGGCACGATGGTTGATACCTGGGCCACCGTTGGTTCCTGCGCGCAGATCGGCAAGAACGTGCACTTGTCGGGCGGCGTCGGCATTGGAGGCGTACTGGAGCCGATGCAGGCCGGTCCGACCATTATCGAGGACAACTGCTTTATCGGTGCGCGTTCGGAAGTGGTCGAAGGCTGCATCGTCCGCGAGGGTTCGGTTCTGGGCATGGGCGTGTTCATCGGTAAATCCACCAAGATCGTAGATCGCGAAACCGGTGAAGTCATGTATGGCGAGGTTCCGCCCTATTCGGTGGTTGTTGCGGGTTCGATGCCGTCCAAGAACAATGTAAGCCTGTATTGCGCGGTCATCGTGAAGCGCGTCGATGAAAAGACCCGTTCGAAAACTGGGATCAATGAGCTACTGCGTGACTGATCCCGTCGTTTCAGTTTGAATAGGCCGCAGAGTGCATGCTCTGCGGCCTTTCTTATTTTGGCATGAACTCCAGCACTGTTTGCTGAAAGAAATCAATCGCCGCCTCACCTCCGGCCCCTTTGGCCAGAGGGCCGACTTGATATCGGGGCGATTGAAGGGCGCGCTGCATCTTTTCGCACACCCAGACATCCTCGGTCTGAAAATCCCCCGTCTCCAGTGGGTGCTGGGTCCAGTGAGAGGATTTGATCCGACCGGATTCCGGGTCGTATCCGGGTATGTCCGCCGCGCGATGCGTATAGGTGAACCAGCCTTTAGGCGACCAGTTTCTGACCCGCAGAAGTGTTGTGTTGGCATCCACTGGTTCCATGGTCGATATCGAAAACCCCCAGGGGTTTGGCGTCAGGATCGTGGTCGGAAACAGCATGTAGACCCCGCCATAGCCCGGCGTTTCGGCATTCCGTACCGTTTTCAGGCCGGACCCTTTGGCCGAGTTTTCAACAAACTGAGGGATACGATGTTTGACGCCTTCGCGCTCGGTCGACCACCAGACCATGTTTTGGCCAAAAACCTCCCAAAGATTCTTGTCATGGGTTGGCCCGCCCAACGTGTCTTTGTGCAGATAGGCCAGATGATAGCCGTCTATTGCATTTTCAAAGAAGACCTTCCAATTGCAGTTGATCTCATAGACCACGTCGTCGGGGTTCTCTTGTAGCTCGCTTGATGCCAGATCATGAGGCCAAGGTATTTGAGCCAGATCGCCAAGCCACGCGTCAAAGCTTTGATCCGGTTCTGGGTGAACAAAAACAAGGTTGCGGAAGACACCGACTGAGGCACCGAACAACGCGGTTGCCTTCTTGTCCAGGTCCGGAAAGCACTCGCGCTGGGCTGGTACTCCGCGCAAAGCGCCATCCAGATTGTAGACCCAGTTGTGATAAGGGCAGACAATGGTTTTGCCTGCGTTGCCACAGCCTTCCAGCAACTCGGTTCCGCGATGGCGGCATTGGTTGTGGAAGGCGCGCAAGTCGCCATTTGCGTCCCTTATGACGATCAGAGCGTAGGCTCCGGCCTGAATTGTCCTAAAATCGCCGGGTTCGGTGAAATCCATAGTCACGCCGGCAAAACTCCAGCACTTGCTGAACAGGGTTTTCTGTTCGGCCTCATACCAACTGTCCGAGACATATGCCTCACGCGGCAGTTGTTGCTTGGGTTGATCCGGAAGTGCGTCAGGCGGCATTGTCGAGTCCATTTATTGTCAAAAATGATAATCATCAATATTGACAATAAACCTTCGAATGTCCAGATTTCACCTTAAGATTTTTCTGAACCCGCTTGGAGGCAGGATGACTTTTATTCAAACCCTGAGGAATCAAAGGTGGATGACACTGCTAATTCTGGCGGCGCTTCTTGTCTCGACCTTCGCCGGGTATTACGGCCTTTGGGGTCTGTTGTTCATATTTTGGGGGCTCTTGGCGGTGCGCTCGGGGCAGGCCTTCTTGATCGAACCGATAAACCGCGCGACAGATCCGGCACTGTTCTGGTCGCTGACGGGTTTGTGGACCGGTTTGGGCGTTCTCTACGTTCTAGCGGATGTTTTTCCACCAGTTGCGAACGGATTCTGATGCCCCGTCCCAGTATGAAAGACGCCAGATCCGAGCAAATCCTGAACGCATTTATGCGTTGTGTCGCGCGGTATGGGCTGGATGGCTCGACCCTGGCGCGCATATCAGAAGAGGCAGGCGTCGGGCGGCCATTGCTACGCCACTATCTGGGCAACCGGGATGAGATGGTTCGCAAGCTGCTGGATCACGTCCTGAAAGTCTTCGCGGATCAGGTTGAGGCGCTCTTCGACACTCTGCCGTGCACTGATCGGGTTGCAGCGATGCTGGACGCTTTGTTCGGACGCGGCACCTATTCTTCGGAAAGTGCCGCGGTGTTTGCTGCTTTGGTCGCAGCCTCAGAAAGACACGCGGATTTGCGAGAACCCTTGCTTGGGTTTGTCTATGACTTCGAGGCAAGGATCGCTGCTGAAATCATGAACGAACTGCCTGCTGCCAATGTGCAAGGGGTCCAAGCCGTGGCAGCGGGTATGTCCGCAATTTATTTCAATACGGATGCTGTGATGCCATTGCGACCCCGGGCGGAATGGCGCGACACGCAGCGCGTGGCAGCGCAGATGCTGTTGGACCACCTATACGCCAGCACCTGCGACTGAGTTGACCGTGCCATCGGGCCAGCGTATTGCGGGCACTATGGAAAAGCAGAAAAAACCTTCGCGCCAGCAAGTCTATACGTTGTTGGTTCAGATCGGTCGCAAAGATGGCGACGGCCTGCCCGAAGACGCGACCGGGGCGGCGTTGATGTGTTTTGCCAGCGGCGTGGACGAGGCCGAAGCCGTGCGCGAGACAGTAGCGATCCTGAAGCAGGCCGATACTGCACCGCTGGATGTCACCGGCTATGGCACCCTGGCCGAGCGTGAGGCGCAAGGACATGATATCGATCCGGATGAGCGGGCATTGATGCAACGGGCGCTGGATGAAAACGCGGTTATCGTGGCACAGATGACGCCATTCTTCGGCGACGAGGAAACTGCTTAGTTTCTCACCCCGAACCACTTGCGATAGATTTCGTCATAGGTGCCGTCTTCGCGCAGGGACAGCAGCGCCTGATTGACGTCTTCGACCAATGGCGATCCGGTTGGAAATGCGATCCCATAGTTTTCACGCAGGAAGATGCCCCCGGTCATTGTCGCCATTCTGCGCCCTTCGTGGCTTGCATAATAGGACAGGATCGGAGCATCGAAAACGACCGCATCCAAATCCTTATTCTCAAACGCGTTCAGCATGTCCTGCAGATCGCCATAGCCGGTATAGTCGATCTCGCGCCGGTTCAGGAAACTGGCGGCGGTTGAATCGGAAATCGTCCCGACCTGTTTGCCGTAAAGGTCGTTGACCGAATTGACGCTGCCGGTGATTGCGTCCACCGTCATCACCGAGGTGATCCGGGCCGTGAAAACGGAGACGATGAATAGGGATGACACCACCAGTACTACACCCAACAGGCGGCCAAACGGGGTGCGCGGCATCCGCTCTTCAAAGCCACCGTTCACCACCAGGTTGAGGGCCCACCAGAACGACGGGAACCACGCCTCATTCAATTTGCGATCAAAGTAGGGCTGCGCGCGTTTCTCAAAACACCACATCAGCATGCCGCCACCAAGCAGGATCGCAAAGGCCAGCCCGATGGCGATGAACAATTCCCGAGACAGCAAAGCGTGCAACAGCGATGGCTGGCGAGCGGCCTCTGACGGGACCATGATCTGTAATCCGGCCTCAAATATCGGTTGTGTGAAATCCATTCGGGTTTCGCGCAAGGCGGTGATCGATATATTAGCGATCGCCAGATCGGCAGAGCCATCCTGAACCGCGCCCAACATTTCTCCAAATGTCTCGACGCGGTTGATCGAGTATTCCCAGCCGAGCGATTCAGACAGTGCCGCCAGAAGATCCATCGAGAAACCGGTCTGGGCACCGTCCTCGACAAATGAGAACGGAGGACGGGTTACCGTTGTAACCGTAAGAGACTGGGCCTGGCTTTGCTGCGCAAGAGTCGCGAAAGTCAGGCAGATCAATGCGAAGAAGACACGCTTCATGTGGAATCACCTGTTTCGCGGCCCTCTAACTCACTTAAGGGCAGCGCGGCAAGGCAGCCGCTGGGTCAACGCTCATGTTTTGTTGGGGTGCAAAATCAAGCCGCTTGGGCATTCGGTCTCGGAATTCGACTATTCGGGGTTGGCAATCCGGGCAATTCGTTGAATCTGTGCACGAACACAGGCACCCCTAAGGACAAGAGGCCCAATATGACCGATCCAGTTGAGCTGACAGCAAATCTGATCCGTTGCCCATCGGTCACACCCGATGAAGGCGGGGCTTTGGTCTTGCTGCAGCAAGTGCTGGAGGAGGCCGGATTTTATTGCACTCGCGTAGATCGTGGTGGAATCTGCAACCTCTTC
This sequence comes from Ruegeria sp. C9, assembly GCF_056537585.1. Lineage (NCBI taxonomy): Bacteria > Pseudomonadati > Pseudomonadota > Alphaproteobacteria > Rhodobacterales > Roseobacteraceae > Ruegeria > Ruegeria sp. C9. The sequence goes on along the minus strand of NZ_JBQFRU010000001.1, from coordinate 159,285 downwards.
GCCCGGTGGGGGCAGAAGGGTCACGCGCGCAGCTTTGGCTTTAATGGTCATACGGATGTGGTTCCGGTAGGGGATGAAGCAGCCTGGACCATGCCCCCCTTTGGCGCCGAGGTCCGGGACGGGGTGATGTACGGCAGGGGCGCGACGGATATGAAATCGGGCGTGGCGGCCTTTGCGGCGGCGGCCATTGACTTTGTGCGCGATACGCCCCCGGTTGGGGCGGTGATCCTGACGATCACAGGTGATGAAGAAGGCGACGCGCTGGATGGCACGGTTGCTTTACTGGATCACATGGTCGCAACGGATGAGCGGATGTCGGTTTGTCTGGTGGGAGAACCCACTTGCCCGAACACGATGGGCGAAATGATGAAGATCGGCCGGCGCGGTTCGATGACTGCGTGGTTCACTGTGAGCGGAGTGCAGGGGCATTCGGCCTATCCGCATCGGGCGAAGAACCCGGTGCCCGCGATGGCACGGCTCATGGATCGGCTGGCCAGCCACGAACTGGATCAGGGTACCGACCACTTTGACGCCTCGACCTTGGCGGTTGTCACGATCGACACCGGTAATCTGGCGACAAATGTGATCCCGGCGCAATGTTCTGGGACAGTGAACATCCGGTTCAATGACCTGCATTCCGGGGCCAGTTTGAGCGATTGGTTGCAATCCGAGGCAGCCGCCGTTGCCGAGGCGTTCGGCGTCGATGTCGAGACCCGGATCAAGATCTCAGGCGAAAGCTTTCTGACCCCTCCCGGGCCGCTGTCTGATCTGGTGGCTCATGCTGTTAAGGCAGAAACCAATATCCGTCCCCAGCTTTCGACCTCGGGTGGGACATCGGATGCCCGCTTCATCAAAGACCACTGCCCAGTGGTTGAGTTTGGTCTTGTCGGGCGCACCATGCATCAGGTCGATGAATGTGTCGAAATGGCGCAAATTCATCAACTCAAGGCGATCTACACCCGTATTCTGATGGACTACTTCGCCTGATCCATGCAGAAAACGCTGGTCATCATGGTGAAAGAGCCACGTCCAGGGCGGGTCAAGACCCGTTTGGGGCGCGATATCGGCATGGTTGGGGCTGCTTGGTGGTTTCGGCATCAAACGCGATCTCTGATCCGGCATCTGCGTGATCCACGCTGGCAGATTGTACTGGCGGTCTCTCCAAATAGGGAGGGAATGAACAGTCGGGTCTGGCCTGTTGATTTACCCCGGAAGCCTCAGGGGCGCGGAGATCTGGGCGACCGTATGGGGCGGATGTTGCGCGGTGCTCCCGATGGTCCGGTGTGCCTGATCGGTGCGGATATTCCGGGCATCACAAGGGGTCACATTGCGCGGGCCTTTCGCGCGTTGGGCCGGGCTGAGATGGTGTTCGGGCCATCCCCGGATGGCGGCTATTGGTTGGTTGGTGCTCAGCGTTATGGCGCGTTGCCTTCGGGGTTATTCCGCGATGTGCGCTGGTCAACGGAACACGCGTTGAAAGACACACTGAATTCGGTTCGCGGGTGCCGAGTAACGTTGCTGGATCACCTGAGCGATGTGGATACCGTGGCCGATCTGCACGGCTGACATCATGCACCGCTTTTTGACCATGACGCGGTCGCATGCCCGTGCTAGGCCAAACTCATGACACGCATTCCGACCAAGCAAGAGGTCCTCGACTGGATCTCGGCGAACCCTACCCTGACCTCGAAACGTGATATCGCCAAGGCTTTTGGCATCAAGGGCGCGGATCGGATCGACCTGAAGCGCATCCTGAAAGAGCTTGAGGCCGAAGGCCATCTGGAAAAGCGCAAGCGCAGCTATCGTGATCCGGATCGTCTGCCGCCGGTCAGCGTGTTGCAGGTAAAGGCTCCCAACGTAGATGGCGACCTGTTTGCGCGCCCGTTGGAATGGCACGGCGAGGGGGTTGAGCCCATCGTTCTGCTCGTCACGCGTGCCAGCGATCCGGCGCTGGGTGAGGGTGACCGCATTCTGGCCCGCCTGACCGTGGTGCATGAGGAAGATCACAATTACGAAGCCCGCTTGATCCGCCGCATCGGCACCAACCCGCGCAAGATCGTCGGCATTTTTCGCAAAGGGGCCGAGGGCGGACGGATCGTGCCCATCGACAAGGCTGGTCAGACAGAATGGCTGGTCGCGGACGGGGCCGTTCTGGGCGCCAAGGACGGTGAGCTGGTCGAGGCCGAGCAGGCCGGACCCAAGAACCGCATGGGCCTGCCGCGTGCGCGTATTGTTGAACGGCTCGGCGATCCGACCGCGCCCAAGGCTGTCTCATTGATCGCCATCCACCAACACGGTATTCCCGACGATTTCCCGGACAAGGTGATCGAAGAAGCCGACAAAGCCAAACCCGTCGGACTGAAAGGGCGTGAAGACCTGCGGGATATGCCGTTGCTGACCATCGATCCTGCGGATGCACGGGACCACGACGACGCCTGCTATGCCCATGCTGATGACGATCCCAAGAACCCGGGTGGCCATGTGATCTGGGTCGCCATCGCTGACGTCGCTGCCTATGTGAAACCCGGTACGGCTCTGGATCGCGAGGCGCGCAAGCGGGGCAACTCCAGTTACTTTCCGGACCGCGTAGTGCCGATGCTGCCGGATCGCCTGTCCGGCGATCTGTGTTCCCTGCACGAAGGCGTGCCGCGCGCTTGTATTGCCGTGCGGATGCAGATTGATGCCGAAGGCAACAAGATAGGCCACCGGTTCGTGCGCGGCCTGATGCGCTCTGCCGCCTCGCTGAATTATAACGAGGTGCAGGAGGCGATCGACGGCAACCCGAACGACCGCACCGGGCCGCTGTTGGATACGGTGCTGAATCCGCTTTATACCGCGTATGCTGCGCTGAAAAAGGCGCGTTCCGTGCGGCAGCCGCTGGAGCTGGACCTGCCTGAACGCAAAATCGTACTCAGCGATGCGGGTGAGGTGACCAGCGTCGCGTTCCGTGACCGGCTGGATGCGCATAAGCTGATCGAGGAATTCATGATCCTCGCCAATGTCGCCGCTGCCGAGACCCTGATCACCAAACGCCGCCCGCTGCTGTTCCGCGTCCACGAAGAGCCCGCGCCCGAAAAGCTGGAAAGCCTGAGAGAGACGGCGCAGGCGGCGGGATTAAACCTCGCCAAAGGGCAGGTATTGCAGACCCGACATCTGAACGCGCTGCTAAACGCCGCCGCTGGTACCGAGGATGCGGAGCTGATCAACCTGACGACCCTGCGGTCGATGGCGCAGGCCTATTACCACCCCGAAAATTTCGGCCATTTTGGGCTGGCTCTGCGGAACTATGCGCATTTCACTTCTCCCATCCGGCGCTATGCTGATCTGATCGTGCATCGCGCGCTGATCTCAGCCCATGGCTGGGGCAAGGACGGATTGACCGAGGATGAGATTGCACGGTTGGAAGAAACGGCGACCCATATCTCGGATACCGAGCGCCGCTCGATGATGGCCGAGCGCGATACGACTGATCGCTATCTGGCGGCCTATCTCAGCGAGCGGGTCGGCAATGAGTTTTCTGGCCGGATCAGCGGTATTGCCCGGTTCGGTGCCTTCGTGAAGATGGACGAGACCGGAGCGGACGGTCTGGTTCCAGTGCGTTCGCTGGGGCGAGAGTTTTTCCATTTCGACCGAGAGGCCGGGACGCTGATGGGCTCGGACACCGGGCTGATCATCGCCATTGGCCAGCGTGTCACGGTGCGGTTGACCGAGGCGACGCCGGTGACGGGCGGATTGGAATTGGAGTTGTTGTCCCTCGATGATCAGGCGCTGCCGCGCGGCCGTGGCCCCGCCAAGCGCGGAACGCGGCGCAAGGCCGCCAGCACAAAGCGCAAGAAGGACAAGATCAAGCGCAAGGTCGAACGCAAACGCCGTCAGAGGTGATAAGTAAGCGCGCGCGCAATCAGCCAGCCATGGCGCGTAGGATCAATCTGATCGGGCCGGTCGAACAGAATCGCGCGATTGCCGTCGATCCGATCCTCGCCAGGAAAGGCGGAAGTAAAATCCCCCATCAGTCGGCTTTGGCAATGCACGAACAACGCAAAACAGGCCGCCTTGTGTCCGCCCAAACGAATCGTCGAGCCTTTGGGCGCCAGATAGGCGGGCTGGCCCCACCGCAACGCTTCTTCCAGAGGCTGAGCGCGTGGCAGTGAGGCCGCGGTTTCGAATATCAACTCGCGCAGCGCTAGTGCCCCATTGCGCGTCTCTTCCGGTAGCGCCTCATAGGCTGCAGCGACTTTTTTGTCCTCAAAGGCTGTCATGATAGCGGGATCGCCTGCTCCATTCGGTCGATATAGCTGTTGAGCAGCTTATCTTGTTTAATCCGACGGGTCAGGGGGGTGTCTGATGGTGTCGCGCGCATCGCCGCCAGCATTGGACCGACGCTCATGTCCGCCGAGGTAGGTTTCTCTCCCATCAGATAAGGCGATTGCCAAAGATAGGCCGAGATCGCCTCAAAGTCGCGCTCCAGCCGGTCTTGTCGTTCGACGGGCGAAAAGCGGGATACACCTTGAAACGCGAGCCCCTTGAGAACGGATTTCCGGATCGAATTCGAAACCGGCTTGCGGATCAATGCGGGAATGACGGTAAAGAAAGTATCGCGCAGAATTGGCCAAACCTCATCATTGGCCCAACGGTCCTGGACGACATGGAAGTACAGATGTTCCTCGGCCATGCGGATCAGCGCGCGGGACTGGGCCTTTTGCAGGTCAGTCAGGCCAGCATCGAAATCGGCCCCCTGAGCCTCAAGCCAGTCGCGGATCAAGTCGCTGTCCGGAATCAGACGTTCAGGCGTGCGCAGAACCGGCAGCTTCTGGTGTGGCATATTGCGCGGGTCCAGCAGATCGGACCGTTGCCAGCGCAGGCCCGCGTTTTGAAGCATCAGGGCCGTTTTCACGCAGAATGGGCTGGCGCTGAACAGGCCAAAGGCAGAGGGGAAGGTGAGAAGGGTCAGCATCATCAGCTCCATAGTTGGGACGCCTGATGGATACGCCGGACTGATGACAGATTCTGACATTAGGCTTAGAGTAGACTATACTATGTTCCGCACCGCCCGTCTTTTTCAGTTGATGCAGGCCCTACGATCTGGCCCCTCGCCCAGAACGTCGGTTCAATTGGCGCAGGATTTAGGCGTTTCGCCGCGCACAGTGCACCGGGATATCGATGCATTGCGTGGTCTCGGGGCGATAATCGACGGAGAGGCCGGGTTCGGGTTCACCCTAATCGAGGATGCGACCCTACCGCCGCTGGGTTTTACCAATGATGAGCTTGAAGCGTTGGTTCTGGGCTTGCGCGAGGTGCAGCTGATTGGTGACCCGGCGCTGTCGGATGCCGCAAGCGCGGCCCTACGCAAGCTGCAGGGCCGGTTGCCGCAGCGCCAGTCGCACCGATTGAGCCACGCCGTTTTGACCGCCACGCGATTTGACAGGCCGGCCGTGCCAACCATCGATGTCGCCGAACTGCGCCAAGCCGCGTGGGACGAACGCGTGATCGAGTTCGCCTATACCGATGCCAAAGGCGCAGACACCCGTCGTCGGGTCAATCCGCTGAGCATCGTCTATATGGACCGTGCCAGCGTATTGCTGAGTTGGTGCCACCTGCGACAGGATTTCCGAGTGTTTCGGCTGGATCGTATGCAGGGCATGGATGTGACCGAGGATAGCTTCCGACCCAATCGCGTATCGCTGTTGCGTGATGCCATTGCGCGTATTCGCGCGGAACGTGAGGAACAGGATCAGGAAACCTGACGTTCTGCGTTTTGAGAAATCCCGATTGTGCGCTATCATCGACCCTGAGCAGTAATCAGGATAAAACGGAATGCGTAAGTGTGTAGGTGGCGTTATGACCGCCGCATTATGGGCATCCATCGTGCAGGCGGATACAACAGAAAATTCGATACGGCCTCTGGCCCGACCTATGGTCGACAATGTGCAACTGGCCTCGGCGGATGTGACGGTCTTGGTACGGCCCGTGCTGCGGCCTAAGGTCGAGGTGCAACGTGTATCGGCAGACGGGAATGCCCGATTTCAGGCTTGGCTGGGGGCATTTCGCAAGCGGGCGCAAGAGCAGGGCATCTCGGTCAATACGCTGGATCGGGCGTTGGCTGGGGTGACCTATGACAGTGACATCATCAAACGCGATCGCAATCAGGCGGAGTTTTCCAAACCGATCTGGGAATATCTGGACGGAGCGGTTTCAAAAACGCGGATTTCCAACGGTCGCGTTGGACTAGACAAGCACCGAGAGACTTTGACCCGGATCGAAGCCCGGTACGGCGTCGAAAAAGAGGTCGTGACCGCGATCTGGGGTCTTGAGACTTCGTTCGGCACCTACCGAGGAAGCAAGCAAACCATTCGGTCGCTGGCGACTTTGGCCTTTGATGCTCGACGAGCAAGCTTTTTTGAGGAACAGCTGATCGCCGCGTTGCAGATCCTGCAGGCAGGGGATGTCGACCCTGAGAATATGGTTGGCAGTTGGGCTGGGGCGATGGGGCATACACAGTTCATGCCGACCTCGTTTCTTGATTACGCGGTTGATTTCGATGGAGATGGGCGTCGCGAGATCTGGTCGGATAATCCAACTGATGCCTTAGCATCAGCCGCTTCTTATTTGGCAAAACATGGATGGACCAAAGGCCAACCTTGGGGGGTCGAAGTGCAACTACCATCCGACTTTGACTACGCCAATGCGCGGCGAGATTTCACTCTGATGCCGTCGGAATGGGCGGCCCGTGGGGTTCTTGCTTACTCGGGCAAGGCAGTGCCCGATCACGGGCAAGCAGCAATCTTGTTACCGGCGGGTGGTCGGGGTGTCGCCCTGATGATCTTCAATAATTTCAAAGTGATCGAGGCCTACAACGGCGCCGATGCCTATGTGATCGGCATCGGGCATCTGTCCGACCGGCTTGCAGGAGGCTCTCCGTTTGAGGCCGATTGGCCGCGTGGCGATCGCGTATTGAGCTTTACTGAAAAGAAAGAACTACAGCGTCGGCTGACTCAGGCGGGCTTCGATACACAAGGGATCGATGGGCGCACCGGGCCAAATACGATTAACGCGGTGCGCGCGTTTCAGGTTGCTCAGGGCTTGATCCCGGATGGATACCCGTCGCTCGGCCTGCTGGAAAGGATGCGCTGATAATCAGGGCGACCCGATTGGGTCGCCCATGATCTAATGATCAGGACGCAGGCTTCATCAGACCTTTTTCGTTGATTTCAACCAACGCATCATCCAACGATTTTTGAATGCGCACGAACATCTCGTCGATTTCGGCCGTGGTAATGACCAACGGCGGAGAGATGACCAGGCGGTCGTCCACATGACGCATGATCAGATTGTTTTTGAAGCAATGTTCGCGGCAGATATATCCGATCGTGCCGGGATCTGATGCGAACTTGGCTCGGCTTGCCTTTTCAGGCGTCAATGCGATGGACCCCATCAAGCCCGCGATCTTTGCCTCCCCGACCAGCGCATGCTCGACCAATGCGTCCCATTTTTTTTTCATATAGGGCGCGGCCACGTTGCGCACGTGATCGACGACGTTTTCTTCTTCGAGGATGCGCAGATTTTCGAGCGCAACTGCTGCGGCAACCGGGTGGCCGGAATAGGTGTAGCCATGGTTGAACTCGGTGGCGCTGATGACACGGGCGACTTCGTCGCAGACGATCGATCCGCCAATAGGTGCATAGCCTGAGCTAAGGCCCTTGGCGATTGTCATGATATGCGGTTTGATCCCGACGGTTTGCGAGCCAAACCAGTTGCCGGTTCGGCCAAACCCGCAGATCACCTCATCCGCGATCAGCAGTATATCGTACTTGTCGCAGATGCGCTGAATTTCAGGCCAATATGTGTCGGGTGCGATGATCACGCCGCCTGCGCCCTGCACAGGTTCGGCGATGAAGGCAGCGACGCGATCTTCGCCCAGTTCCTGAATGGCTTCTTCCAGCTCGCGCGCGCGGGCAAGGCCGAATTCCTCGGGGCTCATATCGCCGCCTTCCGCCCACCAGTTCGGCTGGTTGATATGGTGGACATTCGGGATTGGAATGCCGCCCTGCGCATGCATTCCTGCCATGCCACCCAACGACGCCGATCCAACAGAAGAACCGTGATAGGCATTCTTGCGGCTGATGATGATGTTCTTGTCCGGCTGACCTTTTTCGGCCCAATAGGTGCGCACTAGACGGATGTTGGTGTCGTTGGCCTCGGACCCGCTTCCGGCAAAGAAGACATGGTTCAGATCACCTGGCGCAAGCTCAGCCAGTTTTGCAGCCAGCGCAATGGCGGGCGTATGGGTCGTCTTGAAGAAAGTATTATAATACGGCAGCTCGCGCATTTGACGTGCGGCTGCATCGGCCAGTTCGTTGCGGCCATATCCGATATTTACGCACCACAATCCGGCCATACCATCCAGAATTTCATGACCTTCGCTATCGGTCAGATAGACGCCCTTGGCACGGGTGATGACCCTGACACCTTCGTCTGCCAGCGCCTCATTGGTCGAAAAAGGATGCAAATGGTGTGCTGCGTCCAGCGCCTGCAATTCGGCAGTGGGCATGTGATTGGTGATGGTGGACATCTCGGATTCTCCAGCAAGCGTCGTTGCCAGATAGAATATGATCAAATTTTATGCTGTCAATCGAATCGCTGGTTTCTAGGTGCTTGGCAAAGCATCGCCCATCATTCCCATACCCTGCTCAATGTCCTGCGCTGTTGCTAACGCGGCCTTTTCTGCATCTCGCTCACGTAGCGCGGCAATAATGTCTTTGTGTCTGTCGGGCAGGCTTTGAGTGCCGAAGCGACCGCAAACGATGCGCAACGAAGGGCCGAATCGCAGCCATAGCCGTTCGGCTAGATCAACAAGTATCGGAGCGTCCGCATGGGAATACAGAGATTGGTGAAAGGCGTGGTTCAAACGCAGGTAACCCCCTACATCTCCATCCGCGATCATATTGTCCAATCGTTGATCCAGCTGCTCAAGATAGTCGATCTCGGTTATAGATATGTTCTTTGTGGATCGCCTGGAAAGCTCTGTTTCTATTGAAATTCTTGCGAAAATCATCTGCTCGATGTCGTTGGCTGAAAGCAGCGGGACGCTCACGCGACGATTGCCCTGAAAAATGAGCGCGCCGTCGGAAATCAGACGGCGTATCGCCTCGCGCACCGGAGTCATGCCGACACCAAGCGAATCAGTTAGGCCCTGGATCGTGACCGGCTGCCCGGGCACAAGATCGCCAAACAGAATCTGGGATTTCAGTGTCCGATAGACCTGTTCGTGCGCTGGGCGTTTTTCTTCATCTACCGGAGGTGTATCTGCTTTATTTTTGATCAAATCCAAAAGGTTTGCCCCAATCCAAGTGTTTCTGTCTTGCCAGAATCTTCACCTATTCCGACCATAGGTGAAACCGCCATGAAACGCAAAACTTGATCAAATCCAAAAAAAGGTCAAAATGGCCGCACAGTTGCAGGGAGAAAAATATGAAACTGAAAACGCTGGGGATGACAGCGATCGTCGCATTGGGGACTTCGGCCGCGTTTGCTGAAGAAGTGCGCGTCTATAACTGGTCCGACTACATCGACGAAGATCTGCTGAGCAAATTCGAAGAAGAAACAGGGCTGACCCTGATCTACGATGTGTTCGACAGCAACGAGGTTCTGGAAACAAAAATGCTGGCCGGTGGGTCAGGCTATGATGTGGTTGTGCCTTCAGGCACGTTCCTACAACGCCAGATCCAGGCCGGCGCATTCCAGGAACTGGATGCCGCCAAGCTGTCGAATGCAGGCAACCTATGGGATGTGATCCAGGAACGAACCGCAGGGTATGACCCCAACAACGCCTACTCGATCAACTATATGTGGGGCACGACAGGTATCGGGTTGAATGTCGGCAAGGTCAAAGAAGTGCTGGGCGACGATGTTGCGCTTAACAGCATGGATCTGGTGCTCAAGCCCGAAAACATGGAAAAGCTGGCCTCGTGCGGGGTGCATTTCCTCGACGCACCGTCTGAGATCATTCCGATGGTGCTGCAGTATATCGGCGAAGACCCTGACAGCCACGACACGGATGTAATTGGGAAAACCGAAGAGATTCTGACCAGTGTGCGCCCGTATGTTCAGAAATTCCATAGCTCGGAATACATCAATGCGCTCGCCAATGGTGATATCTGCGTTGCTGTCGGCTGGTCGGGCGACATCTTGCAGGCACGCGACCGTGCGGCGGAAGCGGATAACGGCGTGGAAATTGAATACCATCCCTTTGCGGAAGGCTCGCTGATGTGGTTTGACCAGATGGCTATTCCGGTCGACGCACCAAACCCCGAAGGCGCGCACCAGTTCCTGAACTTTATCCTGGATGCCAACAACATGGCTGCGGCGTCGAACTATGTGTACTACGCCAACGGCAACAAGGCCTCGCAGGAGTTTCTTGAAGAGGACGTGATCGGTGATCCGGCGATCTATCCGGATGATGCGACCATGCAGAACCTCTACATCACCACACCTTATCCGGCAAAGACCCAGCGAGTGGTGACACGTCTCTGGACCAAAGTGAAATCAGGCACCTGATCTGATTATAGCGCAAGGCGGGCCCACTGCCTTGCGCCATTTTTATCCTGACCGATAGACGGGGGCCGCCTTGAATTCTGAAGTCTTTGCGCCGTGGGATGACCCGCAGGCGAAACCCTTGATCCAGTTCCAGAACGTCACCAAGCGTTTTGGCGCATTCACCGCAATCGACAATCTTTCATTGGATATCTACGAGCGCGAGTTCTTTGCGCTGCTCGGCCCGTCGGGCTGCGGCAAGACCACGATGATGCGGATGCTGGCCGGATTCGAAACCCCCTCCGATGGTCACATCCTTCTGGGTGGACAGGATATCGACCCGATCCCGCCCAACAAACGGGCGGTAAACATGATGTTTCAGTCGTATGCGCTGTTTCCTCATCTCAGCATCTGGGACAACATCGCCTTTGGCCTGCGCCGGGACAATATGCCCAAGCGCGATCTGGAAGAGCGGGTCGATGAGATGCTGCGCCTAACCCGGCTGGAACAGTTCGCACGCCGCAAGCCGCACCAGATCTCGGGTGGTCAACGCCAACGCGTTGCGCTGGCCCGGTCATTGGCCAAAGCACCAAAACTGCTATTGCTCGACGAACCTTTGGGCGCTTTGGATAAGAAACTCCGTCAGGATACCCAGTTCGAGTTGATGGACATTCAGGAAAAAACCGGCACGACCTTTGTCATCGTGACGCACGATCAGGAAGAGGCGATGACCGTTGCCAGCCGAGTGGCCGTGATGGATCAGGGCAAACTGATGCAAGTGGCAACTCCAGATCGCATCTATGAGACGCCAAACTCGGTTTATGTTGCTGATTTCATTGGGGATGTGAATATCATTGAGGGACGCGCTACCGCAGCAGGCGACGAAAGCTATCAGATTGAGTGGGCAGAAGGGCAGCCCCCGTTAGCGGCGTCTTCTGCGACCCAACTGTCCAATGGTCAGGGCTGTCATCTGGCGATCCGGCCTGAAAAGGTCGCGATCTCTGCCGAGCGCCCGGTCGATGCGATCAACGCCATTCAGGGCAAGGTGCATGACATCGCCTATCTGGGCAACTTGTCGACCTATCATGTCGAACTGCCAAATGGCACGATCATCAAGGCGCAAACAGCGAATACCCGCCGCATCTCGCGCCGCTCGTTCACCTGGGAAGACCCGGTTTGGCTGTCCTGGACAGCGACTGCCGCAGTTCTGCTGGAAAACTGATGCGCCGCGCTGTTCTTATCGCTGTCCCGTATGTCTGGTTGCTGGCACTGTTCTTGGTGCCGTTCTTTATCGTCCTAAAGATATCGCTTTCAGACACCGCACTTGCCATTCCGCCCTACACTCCGACGCTGGACCTATCCGCAGGTTGGGCGGGTATCAGGGATTTCTTCAGCCAGCTTGATCTGGAAAACTTTGTCTGGCTGACTGAAGATGATCTTTATTGGAAGGCCTATCTGTCCAGCGTAAAGATCGCGCTGATCTCAACAGTGTTGACGCTGATTGTCGGGTATCCGATCGCATATGCGATGGCGCGCGCACCTGAAGAGTGGCGACCTACATTCATGATGCTGGTCATCCTGCCGTTCTGGACTTCGTTCCTGATCCGGGTTTACGCATGGATGGGCATCCTCAGCAACGAAGGCTATCTGAACCAGTTGTTGCTGTGGACAGGCATCATCTCAGCGCCGCTGACCATTCTGAACACGAATACCGCAGTTTATATCGGTATCGTTTATACCTACCTACCTTTTATGATCCTGCCGATTTATTCGTCGCTTGAACGGATGGACGGGTCGCTGATCGAAGCCGCCGAAGACCTTGGGTGTTCGCGTCTGCAGGCATTCTGGTTGATCACAATCCCCTTGTCGCGCCCCGGTATTATCGCGGGCTGCTTCCTCGTGATGATTCCGGTGATTGGGGAATTCGTAATCCCCTCGCTACTGGGCGGATCGGGGACCTTGATGATCGGTAAGGTGCTGTGGGAAGAGTTCTTCTCGAACCGCGATTGGCCCGTCGCCAGCGCGGTGGCCGTGGTTCTGTTGCTCATCCTCGTGATCCCGATTGTGCTGTTCCAGCGCAACCAGCAAAAGCAGACGGAGGCAGAACAATGAACAGGCTGAGCTGGTTCAACACAGTCTCGCTGACTCTGGGATTTGCCTTTCTGTATATCCCGATGATCATCCTGATTATCTTCAGCTTCAACGAAAGCAAGCTTGTCACCGTTTGGGCCGGGTTCTCGACCAAATGGTACGGCGAGTTGATGCAGAACGAAGCCTTTCTTGATGCAGCCTGGGTCACGCTGCGCGTTGCCGTATTTTCATCAACGCTGGCCACGATTCTGGGCACCGCAGCGGCCTATGTTCTGGTACGCGGTGGGCGGTTCTTTGGGCGAACGCTGTTTTCCGGGATGATCTATGCCCCTCTGGTGATGCCCGAAGTGATCACGGGCTTGTCGCTGCTGCTGCTGTTCATTGGAATTGGCTTGGATCGGGGTATCCTGACCATCGTACTGGCGCATACGACGTTTTCGATGTGTTTTGTCTCGGTCGTAGTGTCCTCGCGCCTTGTGACCTTTGATCGATCGCTGGAAGAGGCCGCACTGGATCTGGGCTGTTCTCCTGCGCAGGCGTTTCGCTTGGTCACCCTGCCGATCATCGCTCCGGCGGTGATTTCAGGATGGCTACTGGCTTTCACCCTGTCGCTGGATGACCTGGTGATTGCCTCGTTCACATCTGGGCCTTCTGCCACCACCTTGCCGATCAAGATTTTCTCGGCTGTGCGTTTGGGCGTCAGTCCCGAGATCAATGCGCTGTCGACGTTAATGATCGCGGTTGTCACGGTGGGCGTTATTACCGCGTCCCTGGTGACCAAGCGGGCGATGGTTCGGCAGAAACAGGATGAGTTGGCCGCGGCAAGCGCTGAATGAGGCGTATATTTCCTGATTACGCCTACGGACCTGCGCCACGCACGGGTTGTTGGTGGGACGAGACGATCGCGACCCCTGCTTGGCCAAAGCTCGAAGACGATATCAGCGTTGATGTCGCCGTCATCGGGGGCGGGTTTACCGGCTTGTCCGCCGCATTGCATCTGTCCGAGGCAGGGGTTTCGGTCGCTGTGTTCGAGGAGGAAACACCGGGCTGGGGGGCGTCCGGTCGAAACGGGGGCTTTTGTTGTCTGGGCGGGTCAAAGCTCAGCAAGGCTGGTCTGACCCGTCGCTATGGTCAGGTGGCAACGCAGGCCTATTACCAAGCGGAAGAAGACGCCGTTTCACTGGTTGCTGACCTTCTGCGTGATAACCAAATCGACGCCGAAACGCATTCCAAGGGTGAAACTCAACTGGCCCATTCACGGCGCGCGATGGAACGATTGCGCCGGTCGGCCGATCCGGCCGGACAATTGCACGAAATCGGCGAACTGAGGAGCCTTGGGTTGGGCGGTGCGTTTTTCGGCGGCTATACAACTCCGATTGGTTTTGCCCTGAACCCCCGAAAGTATCTGTTCGGCTTGGCAGGCGCTGCCCAGGCAAAGGGCGCAACTCTGTTCCAGAACAGCCCGATCACGCAGATCAAACAGGCCGCCTCTGGATTCGTGCTGACCTCACCTGCGGGTCACATTCGTGCCTCGAACGTTTTGGTGTGCACAAATGGCTACTCAAGCGAGGATCTGCCACCCTGGTTGGCCGCGCGTTATATGCCTGCACAGTCAACGGTTCTTGTGACGCGGCCTCTGACTGATGTCGAGCTGCAGGCGCAAGGCTGGACGTCGGATCAGATGGCCTATGACACGCGTAATTTATTGCACTATTTCCGATTGATGCCTGATCGACGATTTCTGTTCGGGACACGAGGGGGGCTGCTATCATCTCCTGGGGCTGAGGCGCGCATTCGGCAAAAAGCTTTCAGGGATTTCAAGGGGCTATTCCCCGCCTGGAACAGTGTCGATGTCACACATACGTGGTCCGGCTTGGTTTGCCTTGCCCGCAACCTCGTGCCCTTTGTTGGCCCGGTTGCTGAGCATCCGGGGATGTTTGCAGGATTTGCTTACCACGGCAATGGCGTGGCGATGGGAACATATTGCGGTCGTGCTTTGGCGCGACTGGTGCTGGGGCAATCCGCAGACATCCCGTCCCCTATTGAGGGTACGCCGGGGCGGTTTCCTTTTGGCCGTTGGCGTCGCGCTGTCATGCCGCCAGCCTATGCGTATCTGGGTCTGGCGGACCTATAAGGCCTCGACTTCCAGCTCATACCCAATGGCATAATCAGCCGCACCGTTTTCAGCCCGCCAAAGACAATAAGCTGCCATGCGCCAGGCAAACCAAGGCCTCAATGACAGATAGCGTTCGGTGATATCGGGTTGGTCGTAGGCCTTAAGAAACAGCGTCTCTTCGGCCTCGGACAAGGGCGCGCCACGATAGAGTTGCTGCATCGCAGGTGAAAGGAATATCGCCAAGTCTTCACATGGGTCACCGAAGGCCGGGCATTGCCAATCGATCAGCGTCAGCCCATTTTTCGATTGCAAGATGTTTCCCGCGACCGGATCGCCATGGATCAAGCACCGCGCGGATAACGGCGGTACTTGGGCCTGAGGTTTTTTTGCAAGCAACGATCGCCGCTCTTCCGCGTGGCAATCAGCCAGAATTTGACACGCGTGCTGTTCCAGATCTTCGCTGCCATTGCAGCCGTTAGGGAGGTCCAGATTGACCGGAATTTGGTGCAACCTTCCAAGCAGATGGGCCACGCCCGAAACATCGTCCTGCCAAGGGACGCCCGGTGCGTGGTCATAGTAGACCCAGCTGTCGTCTCCAAAGGAACCAGTGGCACGTAAATTGGGCACGAAGCCAAAGCTGTTGAGCGTGCGCAGACATTCTGACTCAAGCCGGGCATCGTTGCGAAACAAGGGGTTCTGAAACCCGGTACTGTATAGCTTAAGCACGGCATCACTATTGCCGGACAAAACCTTCCAGACATGATTGGTCCGCCCGCCGTACAACACCTCGAAGGTCACGTCGTGGCGGATCAAACCTTGGGTGCTGAGCTGGGCAACAAGACCCGGGGGAGGTTGGTGATGATCAGACAGGACAGATACCGGGTTAGGGGGCGAGTCGCGATGCGCCAAGCTTTGGCCCGCCTTGCCTTCCAGATCAAGCGCCCGTGCGGATTTGCGTGACCATTTCGGCGGACACCTCTGCACCGCTCTCCAGTTTCAGGATGATGCCACCTTCGCTGACCTGTGCCTCTACCACCCGACCGAAGGCAGATGCGGGCGTGCTGGTTAGTAACTCACCTCTTTTGAAGCTCTCCAATGTAGCTGAGTAACTGCCAGCGGGAAAGGGATCACCTGCACTGCTGACCCCGGCCCACTCGAATTCGGCCTTATCGGTAGGCACAGGGATGCGATCGACAATGGTGCCCTGGTCGTTGCGGATGACCAACTCGGCCCGGTCGGCAGTTGGTTCGGCCCGTGCAAAAATCGGAACAGGCTGATCTACAAAGCGAAACGGTGCATCGGTTTTGACATTCATCCCAACCCACCCGGTGAGCTGATTAAGATCGACTGCCCCCATTGTCAGCGCGAGACCGGAGAGAAGCTCATTGGCTTTGACTTGTTGTTCGACCATCGAGAACTGCGCCAGCTGAGAGGCATATTCGGAGGAATCCAGAGGTTCAAGCGGATCCTGATTGCGCGCCTGCACGGTCAGCATGCGCAGAAAGGTCTCGAAATCTGACGTCAGTGCCGAGCGTTCCGAATTGTTGTTTGCGCCGGGATTTGCACCCGTTGCGGTCACTGAATTGGTCGCTGAAATCATTAGTTAAAGCCTCATATCAAGGCCCCGTTCAGGGCCAGCCGGGAGTGTGGGCGCCTTATGGTCCGCGTCGCGAACCATTTCGACCGTTTCTGAGGAAGGGTCAGGCTCTGATGGGTCACCATGCTGGGACGAGTCCCCGGACATGCTAAGATCAAGCGACAGATCCCCATAACCCAGCCTTTCGAACTCAGCCGACAGGACCGCAATGTGTCGCCGCATCAGGTCCAGTGTTTCGGGCCGTTCGGCCGCGATCGATAGATGAAACCCGTCTTCTCGACCGTTGAGCGTGATTGATACGCGCCCAAGCTCTTCGGGGTTCAGGGCTATTTCAACGCCACCGGTATTTGGTCGGGTCGAAATCGAAGCGGCCAGTTGCCCCGCAATCGTGCGTGCCGTTTCCGCGCGGGCTGCGGCGACGGGCATCGCTTGCGTCGTGTCGCGTATCGTGTAGCCCACCGCTGTGTCTTTGACAGCAAAAAGGTCATCAACTTCCGCGCTGATCGCCGTTTCCGCAATAGCATCGCCCGGAGCCCGGTCGAGATTCCAAGCTGTTGCCTGCGGTTTCAAGGCGGCAGAAATGACAGTTTGCTGGGTTATTCGAGCCTCTACAGGCTCAACTGCGCGTGCGACGAGTGGCACCTCTGTTTCAGGACTTGGCGGTTCCAGTTTCGAAAAAGTATCCCCAACAAAGCTAGCATTTAGCGCGTGTGAGGCCGGCATTTGGTGTAGATATCCATTTCCGCTAACATCATGGATCGGAACTTGGGTTGGCGCTCGAAGCACGTTTGCGTCAGGCCTTGGGACAGCCGCTTCGGGCGAGCCTGTATTTTGTCTTAGCGTTGAATTTTCAGGGGCCAACTGCGAAATTTGCTGTACCGGGCTGGGCGGAGCGGCAACATGGTTCGTCTCACCGACGGCAAAATCCGCTTGGTGTTTCGGCGCATTTGCGACCTCTTGCGCAGCCACCTGCAGTTGGGCGCGCTCTAGTTCGTCGGGTTTGATTGTCTCAATTGAATCTGCCGTAGAAACAGATGGAATTTCTGATTGTTCGGGTGGCAGGTTTGAATCAGCCACAAACGGATCAACATCCTTCAATTCGTTTTGTTCGACATCCTCATTAAGCACTTCCTCAAAGGCAAACCCACCTTTGGTATCACGCTCTTTACCCTGAGATGCCCCCGGTTTGTCACCCGTGGCAGATGCAGGCGACATGATCGTCAGCGGGTTGGTCATTTTTCGCTCCGGGGTTTCTTTGATCTGGCCGGCACTGTGCCCACAGGAAGTTACGTTTATTTTAACCGCTTTCCCCTTTGATCGAGAAAGTTCATAGCAATTTTCGGAGAATCCGATGACGATTACATCTACCAGTGCGACCATGCACTCCGCCCAGATTCCACAGAAGCTGAAAGCCGCCTCTGTTGAGCTGGAAGCCGCTTTTCTGGCTGAAATGCTCAAGTCAGCAGGACTCGGCCAAGCACGAAGTTCCTTTGGCGGTGGCGCAGGCGAAGATCAGTTTGCTTCGTTTCTGGTGCAACAGCAGGCACAGCAAATGGCAAAGGCGGGTGGAATCGGCCTTTCGGAAATTTTGTTCAATGCAATGATGGAGAAGTCCGATGGATAAAGATCCGATTCAGGCACTGGAAGACCTTTTGGTTCTGGAGCGCACAGCCCTGGTCCAGGGGGATTTGACCGATCTGGATCGATTGGTGCCTGAAAAAGAGAATCTGATCGATGCAATAAATGATCTGCAGGTGTTGGAAAGCGATGATCTGATCCGGATCCAGACGAAGGTCGTGCGCAATCAAGCCCTTTTGAACAGTGCGGCCGAGGGTATTCGGGCTGTGGCGGACCGAATGGCGAAACTGAAACAGGTCCGGCAGGAGTTCAGTACTTATGACGCCTCGGGGCAGCGTAGTGGGTTTGCCTTGCGATCGCGGGCAAAGCTGGAAAAACGGGCATAGCATCAGGTTTGATTCAAATTCGAGATTTCGGATTTGCCCGTCTTAGCACTCCGTTAGGAGATCGGGGGCAAATGTGGCGATGCACCTGAAACAACGGGTGGCGCGAAGGCCACAAGGCACGACGCACAGGTCAGAACGACAGAATGCCTGCCGGTTTGGTGGGTCCAACATGGGCGTCAAACGCGCCCGAACGCTAAGAGGATGACAAATATGTCCAGCATTCTGACGAACAATGGCGCAATGGTTGCGCTGCAAACTCTCAAATCGGTCAACAAGAACCTCGCACAGACGCAAAACGCGATCTCGACCGGCAAGGATGTGGCTACAGCCAAGGATAACTCGGCTGTCTGGGCCATCTCAAAGGTGATGGAATCAGACGTCAACGGCTTCAATGCGATCAAGGACAGCCTGGCCTTGGGTGAATCCACTGTCGCAGTTGCTCGAAACGCCTCAGAAACTGTGACGGATCTGCTGAACCAGATGAAAGGCAAGATCGTTGCGGCGCAAGAAGACAACGTTGATCGTGCTAAGATCAACACCGATGTGGCCGCGCTTAGGGATCAGATCGAATCGGTTGTCGGCGCTGCCCAGTTCAATGGCCTCAATCTGGTGAACGGTGGGGCTGGCGCAAGCATTCTGTCCTCTTTGGATCGAGACAATGCAGGCAACGTGACAGCGTCTTCCATTAGCGTATCGGCGCAAAACCTGTCGACAGGTGGTTACACTGCTGCCGACGTGTTCACTGGAACTGACGGGGTCACCGCGGATACGGCCGACGCATTCGGATTTTCGTTGGATGGAAACGGCGGAAGCGATGATGATGGAAGCATCGTGATCGCTGATCCGGGCACATTGTCCGCTGGCGATACTTTCACGGTCCGACTGGGCGACGATGTCGCGTCTTATACAGTCCGGGCTGAGGATATCGCCGCAGGCAACGCGCCCGAAGAGATCATCGCTGCGGGGCTAAAAGCTGCCATCGAAGCTTCGGATGCCAATGTTTCGGTCGTCTATGATCCGGGTACGAATGCTGCGCAACTCGATATCACCAACGAAGGGTCAGATTCGCTGCAGATCAGCGGTCAATATGCCAATGCGAACTCTGGCGGTCTAGGCGCTCTGGCCTCGATTGATGTGTCGACTTCTGCCGGCGCATCCGCAGCGCTTGGCGCGATCGAAGGCCTCATCGATACTGCGATTGATGCCTCGGCGGCTTTTGGTTCGGCGCAGGGTCGGATCGAGACCCAGAAAGAGTTCATCTCGAACCTGTCTGACTCGTTCAAATCCGGTATCGGCTCGTTGGTTGACGCTGACATGGAAGAAACCTCGGCGCGACTACAAGCGTTGCAGGTCCAGCAACAGCTGGCAACCCAATCGCTATCGATCGCGAACCAGGCGCCACAGTCCATCCTGTCGCTGTTCCGTTAACTTTGGAACTGATCCGGGGCACGCACGCCGTGCCCCGGACTTGATCGCCCGTTGAAGGACAATTGGAAGGATTTCAAGTGACACCGCAAACGCTTGCTCACCGCGCTTATGCGCAATCTGCTGCACCGACGCGAACACCTCGGGATACAGAGTATGAGGCGATTTCCAGGATTACACATCGGTTGAAGGCTGCTTCCACGCGGAAAACGGCTGATTTCCGAGGGTTCGTTCAAGCCTTGCACGAAAATCGCCGGCTGTGGACTGTGCTGGCAACCGATGTGGCGGATGCGGATAACGGGCTGCCGAGCAATCTGCGGGCGCGGATTTTCTATTTGGCTGAGTTTACCGAACAACACAGCAGCCAGGTGCTGGCGAACAAGGCGACCGTTGAGCCGCTGCTTGAGATCAACATGGCCGTGTTGCGCGGGCTACGTCAAATGAGGGGCAACTGATGGGGGGTCTGGTCCTGAAACTTGCCCCAAAGGAACGGGTTCTGATCAATGGTGTTGTAATCGAAAACGGGGATCGACGCAGTCGGTTTTCGATCATGACACCTCAGGCAAATGTCCTGCGCCTGCGCGATGCCATTCACCCGGAAGAGGTCAACACGCCGGTACGCCGTGTCTGCTATGCCGCGCAGTTGGTTCTGTCAGGCGATACCGAACCTGAGCAGGCGCGCCAGCAACTTCTGCGGCGCGTGGAAGAGCTGAGCCAGGTTTTCACGGATGCCGACAGTCGCCGGGTCCTTGCCAACGCAACTGAAGCATTGGTGGCAGAGCAATACTATAAGTGTTTAAAGGCCTTGCGTTCACTGTTGCCGCGCGAAGAACGTCTGATGGCGTATCAGCAGTGACCTTCCAGCCGGTCATACCTTCAGGTGGTCTGGTTGGCTGGCGCTTTTTGCAGCGTACCTATGATGCGCAGCTTCAAAGCTATTCTGCCTCGGGGATCAATGAACGGGACTCAAGGTATTTTCTAGACAATATCGGCAAGGTCCAGACGGCCGAGGATCTGGTTTCGGACCGACGGTTGTTGCAGGTGGCATTGGGTGCGTTTGGCTTGGAAAGTGATCTCGACAATCGGTATTTTGTCCAAAAAATCTTGTCCGATGGAACGCAGGCTGACGATGCGCTTGCGAACAGGCTGGCCGACGGCAGGTACCGTGATTTTGCCAATGCCTTTGGACTTGGTCCCGGCGATGTGCGCAAGACCGGATTGGTGGACGCCATGGAAAAGATCGCTGACGACAACTTGATTGCGCGATTTGAAATCTCGGTTGGTGAAGCAGATGAATCGATGCGTATCGCGTTGTACACCCAGCATGCATTGCGCGATCTGGCTGGCCAGGGTGGCAGTGAGGACAGAAGGTGGTTTGATCTGATGGGGCTGCCTCCCTTGCGCAATATGATGGAAACGGCATTGGGGCTGCCTGCAGCATTTGCGCAACTGGATATCGACAAGCAGCTTGAGGTTTTCAAAGATCGATTGCAGCGTATTACGGGTTCATCCGATCTGGCGCAGTTCACTGAAAGTGAGGCAATCGAAAAGCTGACCGACACGTATCTGGCCCGCAATCAGATCAATCAAATCCAACAGACGATCTCACCTGCGCAGACGGCTCTGATCCTGCTGGGCGGTGGTTTTTGAACCATTGATGTCTACTAGACACGGTGTGTACGGTATCTCGCGCAAGGCCATAGGTTGACCGATCCGAGATAGTGGGTGGCACAATTTGAGGTTCAACTCTTGCGAAGTGAACTGCCAAATCAGGCATCGGCTGAGGTTTGCAGGGCAAATGATTTGATCGGTTGCGAGACGTTGTGCAGCTTGATCGCCCCTAAAGGGATCGCCTGTTTGCAAACAGGTTCGATATCTTGCGAGACAACAATTCTATGTCCGACGGTTTTGCCATATTCGCCCAATCTGGCAGCGACATTGGCGGCCTGACCGATCACGGTAAAGTCCAACCGTTCGCGTGAGCCCACATTGCCATAGGTGACGCGGCCATAGGCGACACCAATCGAGCAGTCGAAATCATGATCACTTCCGTCACTGCGCAATTCACCCAGTTTTTCGACGATCTCAGTTGCCGAAAGCTGCGCGCTGGATCGGGCTTTGGCGGCATCGTCACCCGCCGGGAAGACGGCAAGAACAGCGTCGCCGATGAATTTCAGAACTTCTCCGTCATGGTCGTGCACGATCCCTGAAACTGTCTCAAAAAACGCATTCAGTAGCTCGATATAGTCATCACGCCCCAGTTTTTCTTCCAATGCGGTTGAATTTCGAAGATCGCAAAACATGATCGCCGCATCTATGTCATCGCCATCACCGCGGCGAATCTCGCCCCCCAGAACGCGCGCACCGCTGCGCTTGCCTACATAGGTTTCCAGCAGAACCTGCGCGTTTTCGCGCTGCATGAAGACCTCGTAGAACCGCGCGATGACAGTAGAGCATTCAAAAACCAGACCCAGGTTCTCGGTCGTGAACCCATCGGGATGATCGCAAGTCAGGGTCAGGACATTCGTCCGCCCATCCGAGAAAGGCAGTGGCATGGCAACGTAATCGGTGGCCCCTTTTGCGCGCAGGTCTTCGATGATCGGAAAGCTGTTATGCGGATTGTCGTTGTTCAGGCGCTGGCGGACACCACCCAACCCGTTTGAAACGTGACGCAGAGGGCTATTGGTAAAGGCAGGGTGATCATGAATTTCATAGGTCGGAGTGTGGGTCGAAATCTCAGCCGAGTCTTTCTCCCAGATATAGTGTTTGCCTGCGATCAGCGGATGCAGCGACCAGACCAGAATGCTTAGGCGTTGAATAGCGATGCCATGTTCCAGCATTTTCTCGGCCAGCGTTTTTGTAAAGGCATCAGGAGTGTTCATTTCGGACGCACCGCGCATCAGCCAATCGATCAGGGGGCCGCTGATATTGCCATCGTCGGGTTGACGCAGTTGGTTGTCGCCGAGGTCGATCCGCGTCGCGGTATCCGGCATGAATCCAATATGGCCCTGAATGGCCGCGCTTTCAGGGAAGGCGTCTTCATAAGCCCAAATCGAGTTCGTAAGGCGCTCTTCCGGTAGGCTAATGTCGTGATAGGTTGCGGTACCCTTGAAGGGGCAGAACGTCTGCAATTCGGTCTCAGGGCTGAGTTCGACGCACAGGTCTTCGCGCGGAACATAGATCGCGGGAGGTAGCCGCGTTTCGTACATCACTTTGGCGTTGTGGCTTTCGGCCAGCAGTATATCACCACGGTAGATCGCGATCCGTCCCTGCAGCGGCTCAACTGATATCCCATAGCCTTTGACATTCGGTGTGGCATGGACGTTCATCTGCAACCTCCCTTGGCCAAGCCCTTATATCATGGGTCTTGAGGGCGAGAATTCCAAGATGCGCACGTAGATTTTACCGCAATGGCATCCTCAGACCATTTGAATAACGTCTTTCTCAATCGATAGCATATAGCCCTTCTTGGCGATGTTCTTCACCAGCAGCTCACTGACCATCTGATTTCCCAAGGCGTCGCGCAGGCGCTTGATCCGGGTTGCCCCGGCGGCCTCATCGCAATCTGCAGCGTTTCTGCCCGAGATCATCGCTTCGATCTGGGCACCCGACAGGACCTCGTCATCCAGCCGGGATTCAGCCAGAACCGAAAGCGTTTCCATCGCGGCGGGGGTCAACTTAAAATCCATGTTGTTGAGATAAACGGTATTCTCTTCACGGCTGATCAGCAGGGATGTTACCTGGATCCCCGTCCGCTCAATCTGGGCCATGCGGCGGTTCAGCAGAACCAGCATGACCAGAAAAACAAGCGCGGTGATCAGCATGGCGCTGGCAAAGACCAACAGCACGAAGATGACCATTCGATAGCTGGATAGCGTATCGGCAAAGGCGGTGCCCGATTGCGCCAGAATCTCGAGCAGACGGATTTCCGATTGCGAGGTCAGGTCAGCCTCGACAAACAGCCGTTCAACCCGCGCGTTGAAGGCATTTGCGTCCGGTAGCGTCCAGAACAGGAAAACCGCTGCAGTCACCAGGATCGCGACGATTGCCGCAATCCCCAGACCAACCAGCCGAACCCCCGAACGACGCGCCTCAGTAACGGAGATAGTATTTTCCGGCATTGGCCTTCCTTTGATCCAATCCACCCGCCTCGAAAACGGTCATCACGTTCAGCAGGGTCCAGCCGTTTGATTTCAGCCGCTTGGCGACTTCTTTCCGGGCCGAGCCTTTATCGCAGCTTGAGACCTGCATGACGCCATAGTGCAGGCGTAAGGGATTGTCCTGCTTGGCCTTGTAGTCGGCATAGCAATCTGCCGCGATGGCTTGCGACCCAACCGATATCAGGGCCGTCAGAGCCAGAGAAGAGAGGATCTGTTTCATGGGCTGCATCCTGCGCATGGGTTGGGTGGATATTCAATAACCTCAGGGGGTTTGTGGTGCTGATATTGAATAACGGTATGCCGTTATTGCTTGTCTGAACGGGGTGGTCGCAGTGTCAGGTTATCAATTCCGCGGTCGGTAACCGGCCTGCCCATTATCCGAAAGGACACGCATCATGCACCGGAAATTTATCGCTCTGATCATAGCAACCGCCGTCGCCATCACGGGGATCTCGGCGTCGCAGGCACGGGCGGCAGATACCCGAGATATTCTCGGCGGATTGGCTGCGATCGCGCTCATAGGTGCTGCGGTCAACCACTATCATCAGGAGAAAAAGCGCGACGAAGAGGCAGAGCGCCGCAAGCGTCACAAGCAGGCTGAAGCCAAGGCGAAGAAGGCCAAGAAAAAACATGCTGTACGCCCGTTGCCAAAGCGCGTGGCCCGTTATGACCTACCACAGCGTTGCCTGCGCACGTTCAATGCCTATTCGAACAAGCGTCCGCTGCTTGGGCCGAATTGCCTGAAGAAGTACTATAAACATGCCGATAGCCTGCCACACCAATGCAAGGTTGGTTTCTGGAATGGTAAAAAGGTAAAACGGGCATACGAACCCGCCTGCCTGCGCCAGAAAGGATACCGTGTCGTTTACCAGTAACAGGTTTCGAGCAGGAGTGGCGCCATAGAAGCGCCGCGCGGGAGAGGGTGGCGCAAGCTGCCCTCTCTTTTTTCTTGCGAAGCGCTACGAAACGCGATTTGCCAAGGGTATGATGACACCTGATTATGAACTCGAACGGGCTTTGCTGGCACGCGGATATACCCGAATTGCCGGGGTGGATGAGGTTGGGCGCGGTCCGCTGGCCGGCCCGGTTGTAGCCGCAGCGGTTATTTTGAACCCGGATGACATTCCCGCTGGGTTGAACGATTCAAAAAAACTGACGGCCAAGCGTCGCGGCGGTTTGGATGAGATATTGCGCGACCGGGCAGAGGTCGCGGTGGCCGAAGCCACGGTTGCAGAGATCGATGAGCATAACATCCTGCGCGCCTCGCATCTGGCGATGGTACGCGCGGTAGCTGCGCTGGACCCGGCTCCGGATTTCTTGCTGATTGATGGCAACATGATCCCGCGCGGTATGAAATTACCCTCGCAGGCGGTGGTGAAGGGCGACGCACGGTCGGTGTCGATTTCGGCAGCGTCGATCATTGCAAAAATCTGGCGTGATCAGCTGATGGTGGATTTGGCGCAACAGCATCCCGGCTATGGGTGGGAGGCGAATGCCGGATATCCGACAAAACAGCACCGCGAGGCGTTGCAAAATCTTGGCGTGACCCCACACCATAGACGTTCGTTCAAACCGGTCCACAATATCTTGTATCAAGAGTAAATCGTAAGTCGCTGATTCAAAAAAGAAATTGACGGCGAATCATCTTTGACTCATCCTTGTCTCAACCAAATGAGCGCAAAAGCGCCGTGGAACTGAGGCAGTGATATGACCACAATAAAGACAAAGGGCGCAGCCGCGCTCCCTTTAAACACGATTCTATCCGGTGACTGCATCGAGGCGATGAACAGTCTGCCCGAGGCGTCGGTTGACCTGATTTTTGCGGACCCCCCATATAACTTGCAGCTGAAAGGTCAGTTGCACCGGCCCGATAATTCTCAGGTCGATGCGGTCGATGATCACTGGGATCAGTTCAGCAGCTTTGGGGCTTATGACCAGTTCACGCGGGAATGGTTGAAGGCTGCGCATCGTCTGCTGAAGCCCAATGGTGCGATCTGGGTGATTGGGTCTTATCACAACATTTTCCGCGTGGGTTCCGCCCTGCAGGATGCGGGTTATTGGATTCTGAACGACGTTGTGTGGCGTAAATCCAACCCGATGCCAAACTTCCGTGGCAAGCGGTTTACCAATGCGCATGAAACAATGATCTGGGCGTCCAAGCGCGAAGGGGCCAAATACACGTTTAACTACGAAGCACTGAAAGCGCTGAACGAAGGTGTGCAGATGCGCAGCGATTGGGTACTGCCGATCTGCACCGGGCATGAACGGCTCAAGGACGAAAACGGCGACAAGGCGCATCCGACGCAGAAACCGGAATCACTGCTGCATCGCGTGTTGATTGGTTCGACCAATCCCGGTGACGTGGTGCTGGATCCGTTCTTTGGCACGGGCACCACAGGTGCTGTAGCGAAAATGCTGGGGCGTGAGTTCATTGGGATTGAGCGCGAAGAAAGTTATCGCAAGGTGGCTGAAAAGCGTATCTCAAAGGTCCGTAAGTTTGACCGCGAAGCGTTGGAAGTCAGCGCTAGCAAGCGCGCTGAGCCGCGCGTGCCCTTCGGCCAATTGGTCGAACGCGGTATGCTGCGCCCGGGTGAGGAACTGTATTCGATGAACCAACGCCATAAAGCCAAGGTCCGCGCCGACGGGACTCTGGTAGGGCAGAACGTCAAAGGTTCGATCCATCAGGTTGGCGCGCATCTGGAAAATGCACCGTCTTGTAACGGCTGGACCTATTGGTGCTTCAAACGCGATGGCAAAACCGTGCCCATCGACGTGTTGCGTCAGCAGATCAGGGCCGAATTGCATAACTGAATACCGCCGGTGCCTGTGGCCTGACACAAGGCACTACGCCTTGCCCCGCCGTTACCGGCGGGGTCTTTTGTTTTTGCCTGTGAGATGATTGCATAGGGCAGCCCCTGACAGCCCTTTTTGGGAGATAAAGGCAATGACCGAGACCACCGCCAGTCAATCCCGCCTTAGCCGGTTCTTTGTTACGCAACCGGACAACTTCGATCTGGACAACAAATATACCGAGGCGGCACTGGAACGACACAAGCGAGAGGGCCTTGAACTGGCTGTTCGTGCACGCTGGATCGCGATGGCGTTGACCGGGCTGTTGCTGATCTATCTGAATCCCCAGTGGGAGGTCTTATGGTACCATTTCATCCTGCTTCTGATCTGCGCCAATGGTTGGCTGATCCAACGCGCGGGTCGTGTGGGGCAATCCCGGACCGAGTTGCTTTTGATCTTCGTCGATCTGCTGATCATGACGCTGGGGATGATTGTGCCCAACCCGTTCAGCGACGATGTGCGACCACTGGCGATGCAGTATCGGTTCGACAATTTTCAGTATTTCTTCATTATCCTGGCAGCAGGGACGCTTGCCTATTCCTGGCGCACTGTCATTGCGATCGGTTCGTGGACGGCGATGATGTGGACGGCTGGATGGGTGATCGCTTGGTGGGTCGCCACCCCGATCCCCGGGATTAGCGAGCGTGTGGCCGAGGCTTTGTCAGGCTACCCGGATGTGGCCGAGTTCATGGATCCCAACAGTTTCATGCCAACCCTACGCATCCAGCAGGTGATCGTTTTTGTCATGGTCGCAGTGACGCTTGGGGTGTCGATGCGCCGCCTCAATCGCTTGCTGATGTCCAATGCTGGGCTTGAACGTGAACGTGCTAATCTGTCTCGATACTTTTCGCCGAATGTGGTGGATGAGCTGAGCCAGAACGACGAACCTCTGAAGCAGGTCCGCAAAGAGGATATCGCGGTTCTATTTATCGACATCGTTGGCTTTACCAAGTTTTCGGCTGGCCGTGATCCATATGAGGTTATTGAAGTTTTGCGTGGTTTCCACGCCCGAATGGAGACCGAGGTGTTTCGCCATCACGGAACACTCGACAAATACTTGGGCGATGGGCTGATGGCCACGTTTGGAACCCCCGTACCCGGAGAGCTGGATGCAAGCAATGCACTGGCGTGCGCGCGGTCCATGGTCGAGATGATCGACCGTTGGAATTTGGAGCGCAAGCGCGCGGGTGAGCCAGAGATTCGGATCGGGGTCGGGGTTCATTATGGCTCGGTCGTACTGGGGGATATCGGTGCAAACCGGCTGGAATTTGCAGTGATCGGCGATGCGGTGAATGTTGCCGCGAAGCTAGAGGCTCTGACGCGCGATTTTCAAGCGCGCATCATTGTCAGTGATGCATTGCGGTCTCAGGCTCTAAGCGAGACGCCAAATGCGCAAGACATGATGACCGGGTTTGCACAGCACTCGGACCAGCCTGTTCGCGGTGTTACAGCCCCGATGGATGTCTGGGTGCTGTAGCAACCAGGGCTCCCGCCTGTCTGCAGCGCATCAAAGATGCGATCCTTCCCGTTGGGCCGGGCAGCGCGCTGCAGTCAGGTGCGAGGGGCAGGGTTGTGCGCTTTGTTGTAAGGCTTCCAGTTGGTGATTTCGGGATAGTATTGACGCCGCCAAGCGCGGACCCTCGGATTCATGATACGCCGCCACAAGGGCGGGATCATCGCGGCAAGGGTCATGACCGGATATCCATGAGGCAGTTGCGGCGCTGCGTCCTGCGTATGGTGTTGCAGCAATGGAAAGCGCCGGTTTGGCTTGTAGTGGTGGTCCGAGTGGCGTTGCAAGTTTATCAACAACCAATTCGAGGCCTTTTGTGACGCGTTCCAGGAATGGCGCGGGTGCACATGCTCATATTTGCCATCGCCCAGATATTTGCGCGTCAGCCCGTAGTGCTCGACATAGTTAACAAGTTCAAGCTGCCAGATGGCGGTGCCGGCCTGTACCAAAAACAGGCCTAGCCCTGCCCATCCGCCGATCAGAAATGCTAGCAGCAGCATGGCTCCTTGAAGGCTCCAATAGCGCCAGAACGGGTTTGCCGGGTCGGTCCAAGGGCGGTCTTTGCGGGCCAGTTTTTCCCGCTCGGCGCGAAAGGCTGAGATGAGGCTTTGGCGCAGAACGCGCGGATAGAACCGGTGGAAACCTTCGTTGTAGCGAGCGGTTACCGGATCACGCGGAGTTCCGACGTAGCGGTGGTGAACCAGCAGGTGCTCGGACCGGAAATGGGAATAAAGGACCATCGACAACAGTAAATCGCCCAGCCAGCGTTCCAGTTTGCCTTTCTGATGCATCAGCTCGTGGCTGTAGTTGATCCCGATCGTTCCGGAAAGGACGCCCATGCCGAAGAACACGCCGATTTTTTCGACCGAGCTCATATCTACGGCTCGGGTAGTGTACCAGATCAGCCCATAGAGCGTAAGGAATTGCACAGGTGCCCAGGCTTTGGTCAGCCAGATATACCATTGCAGCCCCGCATCTGGCGTGTCCGGGTCGGCGTTTTCAAGGTTTAGGCCGGTCAGCCGGTCAAGCACCGCAAAGACCCACCATGTCGAAAGCGGTACAAGCAGGACCCACCATCCGCCTGCCGTAGTGGTCATCCAGATCAGTGGGATCAGGAGATATGAGACCCAAAAGGGAAGGGCGGATTGCCAGCGAGACAGGGTGTCAGATGCGATCATGTTGAGGCTCCGAAACGTTGGCGGCACCGTAGACCGCGCACTGGGCTTTGCCCAGCAGTCTATTGGCCGCGCCAGAGGTCAAAAGCCTTGCGCATAACCGTGGGCAGGTCGCTGGGCCTGAAATGGTGTTTGTCCATGACTGTCAGACCGTTCGGATCGCAACCGTCTGGCAATTCGGTTGTCCAAATACGCAGGATCAGGTGAAAGTGGGTGAAGGTGTGTCTCACTTCACCGGGGATTTCGTGCCATCGCGCCGGGAACGGAGGGCTTTCCAGCGGTGTTTCGGACCAGTCCGAGCCAGGCCAGCCCAACATTCCGCCCAGCAGACCCTTGTCGGGGCGGCGTTCCAACAGCAGGGCACCATCTCCGCGTTGGGCGATGTAGATGTGGCCCAGCCGGGTGGGTTTGGGCTTCTTGGGCGTTTTTTGCGGCAGTTCCACCTGCGTCCCCGCCTTCCGCGCCAGACAGGCCGCATGTAGGGGGCAAATGCCGCAGGTCGGAGATTTTGGAGTACAGATCGTTGCACCCAAATCCATGACAGCCTGCGCGTAGTCTCCCGGTCGGTGCTGCGGGGTCAATGCCGCGGCTTTTTCCTTTATCATGGGTTTTGAGGCGGGCAGGGGTTCGTGAATATCATAGAGCCTTGCCATGACCCGTTCAACATTGCCGTCCAGGACAGTTTCGGGCCGATCAAATGCGATGGCTGCTATGGCCGCCGCCGTATAGGGGCCAACGCCCGGCAGTTCCAGTAGTGCATCGTAATTGTCGGGAAACTGCCCGTTATGCGCAGACGCAACCACCCGCGCGCATTTCAGAAGGTTGCGGGCGCGGGCGTAATAGCCCAGGCCAGCCCATTCCCCCATGACTTGATCATCTTGTGCGTTGGCAAGCGCTTCGACGGTTGGCCAGCGCGTGGTGAATCGAATGAAATAGTCGCGAACGGCGGCAACGGTCGTTTGTTGCAGCATCACTTCGGATAACCAGACGCGGTAGGGGACTGGCGCTACGCCTGCGGCACGCGCTGCCGGGCCGATACGCCACGGCATTTCACGTGCGTAGCGGTCGTACCAATCCAGCAGCGTATTGCTCAGGTCAGATTTGGTGCAGTCACGCAAGTTTTATGTAACTCTCTGTCGGGTTTCACTGGCGTCCGGTTATCAGCCTATTACAATAGCGGCGCAGGAGTTGGAAACCAGATGCAACGCAGACGTTCCTCGACCCGCGGGTTCAAGCGCACCGCCACTTTGCTGAACGACCGGATCAGGCAGGCCGGGGAAAGCCGGGGATTTGCCGTCTCGCGCCTTTTGATCCATTGGGCCGAGATTGTGGGCCAGGACATCGCGTCGATCGCCCGGCCGGTGAATGTGGGATACGCCAAGGGTGGCTTTGGCGCGACGCTGACGGTGCTGACCACCGGGCCGCAGGCGCCAATGCTGGAGATGCAGAAAGAACAGCTGCGCGACAAAGTGAATGCGGTCTATGGTTACAACGCGATCAATCGGGTGCGTATCACCCAGACCGCGCCTACCGGATTTGCTGAGGGGCAGGCGAGTTTCGATCACAAACCGAAACAGACGAAACCGGTTGTTTCACCAGAAATCGCAGCTGAGGCCGACAATGTGTCGCGCGCGGTTGATGATGAAGATTTGCGCGCGGCCCTTGAACGTTTGGGCCGCAACGTTTTATCCAGACAGAAACGCTAAGAAAGGGCTGATGAATGAGCCGGATTGCAACCGTAATATGTGCGGCTGTCGCCGTGGCCGCTGGCGGCTATTGGCTGACAACGTCGAGTAACACGATCCCTTCGAACCCGCTTGTTGGTGCTGCTGAGGCGCAAGAGGCGGATTTGGACACCTCGACCATCGTCGAGATGGTGCAGGGGGCCGAAGACGCGCCAGTCGAGATCATCGAATATGCATCGTACACCTGCCCGCACTGCGCGAATTTCCATCAGGGCGCGTACAAGCAGCTCAAAAAGGACTTCATCGATACCGGCAAGGTAAAGTTCACTTACCGCGAGGTGTATTTCGACCGCTATGGCCTGTGGGCCTCGATGGTCGCGCGCTGTGCAGGACCTGACAAGTTCTTTGGCATCACCGACCTGCTGTATGAAGGCCAGTCGGAATGGACCCGTGCCGGAGGTCCTGCCGAAATCGTTGATGAACTGCGCAAGATCGGGCGTCTCGCTGGCATAGACAATGATCAGCTTGAGGCTTGCCTGCAGGACGGTACCCGCGCGCAGACACTGGTGGCCTGGTATCAGGAAAATGCCGAACGCGATGGAATTCAGGCGACGCCTACTTTCGTCGTGAATGGGAAGAAGGTTGAAAATCAGCCTTATGACGACTTCAAGACGCTGATCGAAGCCGAGCTTGGCAGCTAAATCCTGAATGGTCAGCCTGTTTTGGGCTGGCCATCTGCCTAAGGTGAAGGCGCGGCCTTCGCCAACAACTCTTTGACTTTGTCATCCCGATTGATTTGCAACCGAACCGGTAGGGTCAGAACTTTGCTGCGGAAAGTGGCGGGCAGGCGCACGGCGTCTTTCTCGGTTGTCACCAGTTGCGCGCCCAGTGCTTTGGCCTCGTTCTCAAGCCGTGCCATCAGTGCTGAAGTCAGTAGTTGGTGATCATCCAGTGCTTCAGCACGCAGCAGTTTCGCGCCTTGCTGTCGCAGAGTTCCAAAGAACTTGTCCGGATATCCTATGCCCGCAAAGGCCAGAACGGGTGTATTGTTCCAGTCCATTCCGGTTTGGAGCGGATACACCTCGCCGGTGGCGTGTGGGACCGTCAGGGCAGGTTCCCATCTTTCTGAAAATGTTGACTGCGCTGCGGCGTCCCCAAGCGACAACACGAGATCGGCACGTTTCAATC
Source organism: Ruegeria sp. C9 (assembly GCF_056537585.1). Classification (NCBI taxonomy): domain Bacteria; kingdom Pseudomonadati; phylum Pseudomonadota; class Alphaproteobacteria; order Rhodobacterales; family Roseobacteraceae; genus Ruegeria; species Ruegeria sp. C9. The sequence goes on along the minus strand of NZ_JBQFRU010000001.1, from coordinate 126,994 downwards.
CAACGGCCACGGGCTCTCGCAGTGGACCGGCAGGCAGGCAAAGGCCATTGCCAAATCCGCGCTGCGCATCCACTACGATGATCGAAAAATCCTTGGCAACTGCGGGGTTCTGAAAACCGTCGTCCAGCACGATCGCGGTCGCCCCTGCCGCTGCGGCTGCCTGCGCGCCCGCTGCACGATCTTTGGCGACCCAGACCTCGGCAAACGCGGCGAGCAACAGGGGTTCATCCCCGACCTGAGCCGCTGTGTGTTTGCGCGGGTCGACCTGCACCGGGCCTTCCAGCGAGCCACCATGGCCTTTGGTCACGACATGGGGTTGATGCCAGGTATCCCTCAAATATTCTAAAACCCAGATCACCGTCGGTGTCTTCCCTGTGCCACCGGCATTCAGGTTGCCAACGCAGATAACCGGTACGCCCGGCGAGATGCCTTGCCCGCTCGCCACGCGACGGGCGGTTGCAGCGGCATAGAGGTGACCAAGCGGCGCCAACAGCCTGGCGCGCAGATCCAACCGATCAGGGGCTGAGTTCCAGAAGTCAGGTGCCCGCATCGTCACGCCCTCGCCGGTCCAGTGTATCCTGTACCATATCGATCAGTTGGTCCGCCTGTGGAGCCCCTTCGGTGACAATCCGCCATCCGGCCAATGCCATGTCTGCTGTGCGGTCAGGTGCCAACAATTCGACAACGCCATCGCCCAACTCTGTTGCGGTTCGTATCTTCAACGCGGCTTTTGCCTGCCCCAATCTGTCATAGAGACTGCGATGCTTGCTGACATGAGGCCCATGGATTACGGCAGATCCCAAGGCGACTGCGGTCAGAGGGTCGTGCCCCCGCGCCCCGCGTTCCAGTGAACTTCCCATGAAGGTAACTGCGGATACACGATGCCAAAGGCCCAGATCCTCGGGCTCGGCCGTTAGAATCACTTGTGTGGTGTCTTCGATTGGATGGCCTTCATCCCAGTTGGCGCATCGAAGGTCCATCGCTTCGAGGCGTTTAAACAAGGGCGCTGACTCGGACATATCCGCCACATGCAGGACCAAAGCCAGACGTGGCAGCATCCGCAAGGCCTGACGATGGGCCGTCAGAACCGAGATGAATTCCTTGTCCTGAACCCATGCGGCCAGCCAAACTGGGCGCCCGGCCATTGTGTGAGTGGTCTCGATCAATTCATCTTCGGGCCAGGGCTCTGGGTTGGGGCTGATATGAAGTGGTGGCGCGACCGAGATTTTTGCCGAGTTCACTCCCAGGCGTCGGATTTGGCGTGCGCTGTCATCATTGGGCGCAAGTATCGCTGTAAAGCAATCCAGCGTGTATCGCGTGATATCAGGTAGCCAACGTCCACCCCTTGCGGTTTTCACGTCGACCACAGCCTCAAGCAAAATTAGCGGAATGCCCCGCTCCTGTGCGCGTGTTATGACATTGGGCATCAGCCCACCGCCAAACCACAGCCCCATATCAGGGCGCCAGTGATCCAAGAACGTGCGCGCCGCGCCGGTATGCTCGGCGGGCAGCATTGTGATCGGGGTATCGCAATCTTCCCAGTCCTTCAGATCAACATCGGGTGGGGCGGTCAGCAACAGCGAAAGTTCTGGTCGCACAGACAGCAGCCGACGGCAAATATTGTCGACGGCCCGCAACCGATCGGGTGTACTGACATGGACCCACAGAAGTTCACCTTCCGGGCGCGCAATCTCGGGGTGACCCGTGCTTTGCGGGACGCCCCAGGACAGGACTCGATAGGCCGCAAGGCTCAGAGATCGCGGCTTGCTCATGCCGGAATTCCGGCCCCATTCGGGTTAAGTCGGGTCTGAAGGTCCGAATGCACCGCTGAACCTGCCGCCACCACGCCGTTCAGGCGCGGGTGGGTATTGTTGAAGCGCAGAGGTTGCCCCAAACGATCGGTACAGAGCCCGCCTGCCTCACGCAGGATCAGATCTCCGGCGGCGATATCCCATTCCCAACTGGGTCGCAACGTCAGCATCCCGTCAAACCGTCCCTGCGCAACCAGCGCCATCCGATAGGCCAGAGACGGGCGGTATACACGGCGAAAGTCAGGGGCAGCACCGGATTGCCAGTGGCGCGGATCTAGATTGGGTTTTGCCGCCAAAATCTCGGCTTCGGGCAGGTGTGCTTGACCTGATACTTGGATGGCCGCGCCATTCAGCGTTGCACCTTGCCCTTTTGCAGCCGCATAAAGCAGATCACGTAATGGCAGGTAGATGACGGCTGCCGTGACCTCACCGTTCTCGGTTACGGCCAGCGAATGGGCCCATGTGCGTGATCCCTCGGCGAAACTTCGGGTGCCGTCGATAGGATCAATGACAAAGACTCGATCACGGGCCAGACGATCGGGTGAATCCTCGGTCTCTTCGCTCAGCCAGCCATAATCCGGGCGGGCCGCCTGCAGATCACGTTCAAGCATCGCGTTGACGGCCAGATCGGCCTCGGTCACCGGGCCTGCGCCTTCGGGTTTATCCCAGCGCTGGGCATCAGGACCCGAATAGCGCGTGGCGATCTTCCCGGCCTCAAGCGCAGCGTCGATCAGCAGGGGCAGGTCAGTTGCCGGCAAGTGTCATCCCTTCGATCAACAGCGAGGGTACAACGCGCGATAGGTAAGGCCGCGCATCGTTTGCCGGAATGATTCGCATCAGCATGTCGCGAAGATTGCCAGCGATGGTACACTCGTTGACGGGATGGGTGATCTCGCCATTCTCAACCCAAAATCCCGAAGCGCCGCGTGAATAGTCGCCGGTATTCGGATTGATGGTCGATCCGATCATCGAAGTGACCAAAAGCCCAGTACCCATGTCGCGCAACAACTCGGCGCGGGTCTTCTCGCCTTGCGTCAGGCTTAGGTTCCAGTTGCTGGGCGACGGCGGCCCGGATACGCCGCGCGCTGCGTTGCCGGTCGAGGTCATTCCCAATTTGCGGGCGCTGGACAGGTCTAACGTCCAACCGGTCAGAACGCCATCTTCAACGATCGCCCTGCGCCGTGTTGCCAGCCCTTCGGCATCGAACGGGCGCGAGCCTGAAATGCGCGGGCGATGCGGGTCTTCAATCAAAGACAAATGTGCCGGTAGAACCTGTTGCCCAAGGCTTTCCTTCAGCCACGAGGCCCCGCGGGCTATCGCCGCGCCATTGCTGGCGGCCAGCAGATGGCCGATCAGGGATGATGAAATCCGTTCGTCGAACACCACCGGAAAACTGCCGGTCTGGGGCTTGCGTGCTCCCACGATCTGAACCGCACGTTCACCAGCCGTGCGACCAATCTCGGCGGGGCTGCGCAGGTCAGACTGAAAAGTCCGGCTGTCACCGTCATAGTCACGCTCCATTCCCGTCCCTTCGCCGGAAATGGCGACGCATGAGGTTGAACGGCTGCTGCGCATGTAGCCACCCGAAAAGCCGTTTGTCGCGGCAAGATGGACCCGGTGGGTACCATAGGCGGCCGCAGCATCTGACACCTGTGAGACTCCCGCAACGTCCAGCGCTGCTGCCTCTGCCGCCAGTGCATCCTGCATCAGAGCTTCAGCGCTGGGTTCAGGGGCTGGGTCAAACAGCTCCAGCGCGTCGATATTACAGTTGGCGACCAATTGGTCAGGCGCGGCCAAGCCGGTGAACGGATCTTCCGGCGCTTCCCGTGCCATGGCCACGGCGCGCTCGGCCATCGCGGTAAGCGTATCGGGGCGACTATCCGAACTGGATACGATTGCCTGCTGTTTGCCAAGGAAGACCCGCAGCCCTAGATCGGTCGCTTCCGAGCGTTCGGCATGTTCCAATGCACCACTACGTACCTCCACAGAAACGGATGAGCCATCAATTACTATGGCATCCGCTGCCTCGGCACCTGCCTTGCGGGCTGCATTCAGCAGCTCTTCACTGATTGTTTGAGGTGTTCGCGTCATGAGGCCTCCGGTCTTGTTGTTCTGGACCTAGCCTCGGATAGCCTGTCCCGCAAGGCCTGCAGCCCACTGGCTTTATGTGCCTCGGGCGGGAAAGGCCAGCGCAGCGGCCTTTCCCGATTTGTTTGTCACTTGATACGCTGACCGTTGGCCAGGATCTGTCCATCCTCGGTAAACTCGATTTTCGAGTTCAACGTGTCCGGTTCTTCGCCCGGAACAGCCATCAGACCCATCATCATACGCGCGCCCAGCGCGTCGTTTTCCGACACAAAGCCCATGCCGATCAGCTTGTCCAGCAGAGCGTTGGCCCCAACAAGTTTCAAGTTGGCGACACCCGACGGGGCAGGCAGGCCATCAAACTCTTCCGTGTTGGAGTTGTCGAACGCAAAGTCGCCATCACCGCTCAATTGGGCTCCGACCAATGATACGAGAAGCTTGTTGATCTTCAGCGAATGCAGTTCGCCCGGAACGATATCAGATGTCTCAAGCTCTTCGACGGCTTCCGGGTCCATGAAATCGACCAAAACTTTGGCGGTGCCGGTTGCATCCAACGCGATGGTCGCCGGATCGCGCGGCAGCGCACTAGCAGGGTCGAACATGCTCCACAACACGTCGGACATGGTGAAATCCGTCAGGTTCATGCCAAATCCAAATGGCTGGATTTCTTCCGAGGCCTGCACCGGAAGCTCGAATTTCAGCCCTGCATTTGCCATCGCGATTTCGATTGGAAAAGGCAGATCCGACGTGGTGACGGCTAGTTTGGTGCTGTTCTGCGCAAGATCGTAGACAAGGCGCTGTGCATCGATGCTACCGGTAAAGCTGCCTCCTTCGGAACTGCTGCTGAGCGAGAATGGCTCACCCTCGGCAGTGCCTGCCATTTCGGTGCTGCCCGAGGCGTATGTGAATGTACCTGAAGCGGCAAACCCGGCCTTGTAGATGTCTTCAATGTTGGCGACATCCATACCGGGGGGGATGACTGTATCGCCATCAAATTTCAAACCATCTAATTTACCGCTGATCCGGCCCGTGTCTTCACTTTCGGGCTCGTTGAAGGCCACATCATAGGACAGGCTGCTGGCCGTGAACTGCTGCGCGATATCGCGCATCTCGCCGATCTGCATCTGCGATGTGCCTGCGATTTCGTTCATCTGAACGTTCAAGGCAAACATGTCGCTGGATACGGTTTCGCCATCAAACTCCATCGAGTCCATCGACAGAGTCAGGCTGTTCGCCGTATAGTCATATGTCATGTTTTCGGGGGTACCCGAAACGACCATTTCCAAGGCGTCGTGAGCGTACATCAGATCAGCCGAAAATGTCTCGCCCTCGGCTTCACCCGAAATTGTCATCGGGAAGCTGGCAGGAAAGCCGATATTGACTGTACCGTCGCCATTTTCGGTCAACGTCATCTCGGGGATGACCATGTCGAAGGTGCCTTCGGTGTCCGGAATGGCCATGGCCATCGTCATGTTCGCGATGGTGGTGACGTTGCCGGAAACGCTCTGATCGCCAGTGACGTCATAGCCCATGCCGCCCAGATAAGCCTGCCAATCGGCCCAGACATCATTGGCGGTAACATCTGCAAAGGCGCCGTTGGTTGCAACAGCGTAGGCCAAAGCTGCACCGCAGCTACGGCGAAGGAAAACAGTCATAAGAGAACCCTTCTTGATCAATTTGCCGGCATGGTCGTGCCTGTAGCGGCCAGCGTCAAGGGGGAAGGGGTGGACCAATTCCCCATTTGCAGGGTACGAGTTAAGACAATTTCAAATGCAGGGATTTAAACGATGCATATGCAAGGGAAAACGGTACTGATCACAGGGGCAAGCCGAGGCATCGGAGCGGAAGCCGGGCGCGTTTTTGCCGCAGCTGGGGCCAATGTGGCCTTGGTCGCCCGCAGCCGCGATCAGATTGACGCTCTGGCTGCGGCATTGGGTGAAAACGCCATGGCGCTGGCCTGCGACGTCAGCGATTTTTCCCAGGTTGAACAGACAGTTGCCGATTGCATCGACCGGTTCGGCAAGCTGGATGTGCTAATCGGGAACGCGGGCGTCATTGATCCGATCTTTCATCTGTCGAATGCCGACACCCGGGCCTGGAGCCAAGCAATCGACATCAACCTGAAAGGTGTCTTTTACGGAATGCGTGCCGTCCTGCCCATCATGCGGGCAGCAGGCGGCGGGACCGTTCTGACAGTCTCGTCCGGTGCCGCGTCGAATCCGGTCGAAGCCTGGAGCCACTATTGCGCATCAAAAGCCGGGGCCAAGATGCTGACCGAATGCCTGCATCTGGAAGAGGCGCATCACGGTATTCGCGCAATGGGCCTGTCCCCGGGAACTGTGGCCACAGATATGCAGCGGGTGATCAAGGCCAGCGGAATCAATCCAGTAAGTCAGCTGGATTGGGACGATCACATCCCCGCAGACTGGCCCGCGCGGGCGTTGATGTGGATGTGCTCGGCAGATGCGGATGAGTTCTTGGGGACCGAGATATCGCTGCGCAACGAAGACATCCGAAAAAGGGTCGGGCTGACGTGATCGAACTGACACAGGATGATGGGTTGTGGACCGTCACGTTGAACAATCCGGACAAGGCCAATGCGCTGACCTCAGCGATGCTAAGCGAATTGGTTCGCATCGCAGAGGCGGCGACCGAGGCACGTGCATTGATCCTGACGGGGGCGGGCCGGGTCTTCAGTGCGGGCGCCGATCTTGAAGAAGCGCGGGCGGGCCTTGCGACCTCCGATCTTTGGGAGAGGTTGTCGGGTGCCATTGCCGCCTTGCCCTGTCTGACGGTGGCCGCGCTCAACGGCACTTTGGCCGGTGGAGCCAACGGTATGGTGCTGGCCTGTGACCTGCGTATCGCAGTGCCCTCGGCCAAGTTCTTTTACCCGGTCATGAAGCTGGGATTCTTGCCGCAGCCCTCGGATCCCAAGCGGATGGCAGAGTTGATCGGTCCGGCCAGAACCCGGCTTATACTGATGGCTGGACAGAAGATTTCTGCAGAAGAAGCCTATAGTTTTGGGCTGGTTGATCGGGTGGTTGAGCCCGAACATTTGATACCAACTGCACAAGAACTTGTAGCCGACAGCCTGTCCGCAGATCCGTCGGTTGCTGCGGGCATAGCCGGATTGTGCCCATGAGGTTGGCCGCGCTCCGATTGCGGGTGGAGGACCCGGATGCGTTGGCGGCGTTTTATCGTGATGCGCTTGGCATGTCTGTCAGGGTTGAAGGCGCCAATCGTCGTCTTGGATATTCCGGTCAGGATGCCGATCTGTTGCTGATGCCGGGTGGCGGGGGCTACCGCCACGACCCGGGGCAGCGGTATTGGAAGATCGGGATCACGTTGCCGGATGTTGATCTTGTCGCAGCACACCTGCGCCAGAAGGGTATCCCGGTCAGCGCGCCGCGGCAGTTTCTGGATATCGGCTATATGTGCCATCTGAATGACCCCGAAGGGTTTGCCATTGAACTGCTGCAGCAGGATTTCGAGGGCAACCGACCGGTTGATGCTACAAGCCCGGACGCCCCCTTCGCGAAGGCCTGTATCGGCCAGATCACTTTGCGAACCGGCGATATTGCAACCGAAGATGCGTTTTGCCGATCCATGGGACTGTCATTGCTGTCTCTGCAGGATGTCGAACCTCATGGGTTCGATCTGCATTTTTATGCGTTCACCGCAGAGGAGCCTCCCAACCCCGATCTTTGGGCGGTTGAGAATCGCGAATGGCTGTGGAAGCGCCCATATACCACGTTGGAATACCAGCATATTCCGAACGCTCGGTTTGCTCCGGTGCCGGATTATCTTGGGATCGAGGTTGAAGGGCTGACCGACCCGAAAAACGATATGTTCGGTGATCCCTGGCTTCCTGCCTGATCATCGCCCGCGTCGTTTTCCCGGCACTTTTGAGCGAAACCCCGGCGGGCGTTTGCGCACCCACATCAGGAACTTCTCAAGCCTCGGGTGGGCGCGGAGCGCATCGACAGTGTGGAAGTCACGCGCCAATTCGGCCTCGGTCAGTGTCGCGTGGATCTCTTTGTGGCATATCTGATGCAACAAAACGGTGGGCCCGCCCTTGCCTCCCTTAAGCTTTGGGATCAGATGGTGCAGGCTTCCACCATCTTCGGGGATCGGACGGTTGCAGAGCGGGCAGATCGGATCGGAATTTGCCATGACCTAACTTCGCGCTGATGCGTGTACGGGGCAAGAGGGACACAATGGCGCAAACCATGGTCATCGGGGCAGGGCCAGCGGGGCTAATGGCCGCCGAACAGCTTGCCGCCGCCGGGCACGAGGTTGTAGTGGCCGAAGCCAAGCCGTCTGTCGCGCGTAAATTCCTGATGGCGGGGAAGTCCGGCCTGAACCTGACCAAGGATGAGCCTTTTGACATGCTTATGGGCGCATACGGGGATGCAAAGGATTGGTTGCATCCGATGATACAAGCGTTTGACGCACAGGCGGTGAAGGCTTGGGCCGGTGATCTTGGGCAAGAGATGTTCACGGGCTCTACCGGGCGCGTGTTTCCGAAAGTCATGAAGGCCTCACCCTTGCTGCGGGCTTGGCTGGCCAGATTGGATCAGGCCGGTGTTCAGATCAGGACACGCTGGCGCTGGCAGGGATGGCAAGGTGGCGCGTTGGCTTTTGAGACGCCAGATGGCATGCAGTTTTGCTCGCCCGACGCGACGGTTTTGGCATTAGGGGGCGCCAGCTGGGCGCGGTTGGGTTCGGATGGCGCTTGGGCCCAGTGGCTTGCGGACAGCGGAGTTGATCTAACACCGTTTGCACCGGCTAACGCCGCTCTGTCAGTCGATTGGAGCCCCTATATGCAGCCACATTTTGGCGCGGCGCTCAAGTCGGTGCGGTGGATGGCGGGCGATCTGGATAGCCGTGGTGAGGCCACTATTTCCGCAAAAGGCCTGGAAGGTGGCGGTATGTATGCCCTGACCCCTGCGCTGCGGATGGGGGCGCCGCTGTTTGTTGATCTGGTCCCGGATGTGACGGCTGAAGGGATGCAGGCGCGATTGGACGCGAAGAAATCAAAGGCAACGCTTTCGCATTGGTTGAAGAATGGTCTGCGTCTGTCTCCGCAAAAGGTCGCTTTGTTCCACGAAATGACTAAGGGCCGCGCATTGAAGCAAACGCAATGGATCGGTGCGCTGAAAAACCTGCCCATCAGGTATGCTGGGCTACGCCCGATGGATGAGGCGATCTCAACCGCTGGCGGGGTAGCATTGGGTGCCGTGGACAGCGGTTTGATGCTGACAGCATGTCCGGGCGTTTTTTGCGCGGGCGAGATGCTGGATTGGGAAGCCCCGACCGGTGGTTATCTTCTGACCGCCTGTCTGGCGACGGGACGTTGGGCCGGTCAGTCGGCGGCAACGTGGTTGGCGCGCTAGGCCTTAACCCGATCGGGCCAGCATCGCCAGTCGGATCATTGCACGCTCTACCAGTGCCATCGCAGGTGCGGTTTGACCTGCCGAGCGCAAGGATAGGTCCGTATCTGTAAGGACGGTTAAAGCGGTCTGCAGCTTGGGCGCCCCCCATCCCTGAGCTTGCCTCAGGATCCGGTCACGTCGTTTGCCATAGACCGGAGGGCGCAGCTTGCCGATTCCCTGCGCCGCGCCTCCAGGGTCGGATGCGCAGGCATAGAGCGTTCGGAAATGCCGCGTCGCCCCAATACACAAGGTGACCCCGTTGGTGCCCTGCGCCTGCAGGCGTCGGATCAGGGGGCCGATTTCCTGTGCCCGGCCCTCGGCAACGACGTTCAATACATCATCCAGCGCCGCCTCGGTCGACCGCGGCGCACAGGCTTCAATGTCTTCAATCGTCAGTTCACCAGCGTCACCGCGTTTGTAAAGCGACAGTTTCTCAACTGATTGAGTGAAATCACCAGGGCTGAGCGCCATTGCAAGTTCGCTTAGCGCCGACATCGAATCGCGTGGAATATTCTTCAATCCGGCTTGCGCCAGAATGCGCTCCACCTCGGCGCGCGAGGGCGGGTCATCGTAGATGCCAACAGCGTATGCGGCAGGGTTCGCTTCGAATGCTTTGCGGATTTTCGAGCTGGGTTTGAGCTGCCCGGCCGTTACGATGATCTGTGCATCACCATGATCCCAGTCTTCAAGGGCTGTGAGAATCGCAGGCGCTGCGACATCGGTGGCGTCTTCAACAAACACCGCGCGGGGACCGGGGAAAAATCCGACAGCCTTGACCGCGTCCAGCAACAGGGTCGGATCGCTGCGTAGATCGCTTCCGGGAATGCGGGTCAGGCGCATTTCCTCTTCAGCGCCGGATCCCAACAAAGCCGCCAGAACTTGCTGACGCTTTAGAGCAACGCGCATCGCGTCCGCCCCGTAGATCAACAGCCCGGCTTTGTCCGCGTCCGGCTTGGCAAAATACCCATCAGCCTCGCGCGGGCTCAACTTCATGTGGACAGGCCCGGTGTGGCGTAAAGGCGATTTACGATCTGATCGGCCAGAATCACCATCAAGCGCTCGGTCGCGTCGCGTTCATCTGCCAGTGTAGACACGGTCGAGCCTGCAGCAGAATAACCGACAAACTCGGTAACGTTGCCCGAGGCAATGATTTGCCCGGTTGCGTTGGATTTCAGCGCGTAAGTCGCATTCCCGTCGATCGTATAGCGATTGGTTTCATTCGCTGTGGTGATCGAGGCCCTGCGGGTGACCGTCGATACGCCGACATCCAGCTTGTATTCGTTGCCCGAGGTCGCGCTTCGACCTAATTTGCGTTCCAGATTCTGGACAAGCAGAAAGCTTTCGACGGTATTCGGCGCTGACACCTCGACCTTGCCATCCAAGGCCGAGCCTGATCCTCCGGGCGCATAAACCGGCTCGAACCCGCAAGCGGCGAGCGCCAGCGGCATCAACAACAGGGTTCTACGATCAAACGACGACATTAACGATCCGGCCCGGAACAACGATCACTTTCTTCGGTGCAGCGCCATCCAGCGCCTTTTGCACAGCTTCGGTGCTGAGGGCGATTTTTTCAACCTCTGCTTTATCCAGATCTTTGGCTACGCTGATCTCGGCCCGACGCTTGCCGTTGATCTGAATCGGCAGGGTTATGGTGTCATCGATCAGCATCGTCTCATCCGCGATGGGCCAAGGCGCGGTTGCAACCAGGCCTTCGCCGCCCAGCATCTGCCAAAGTTCTTCGGACAAGTGTGGCGTCATCGGCGACATCAGCTGCGCTAGTGTCTTGGCTGCCTCGCGCTTGACTGCAGAGCCCGCTTTGGATTTGGCAAGCGTGTTAGTGAATGCATAAAGCTTTGCGATAGATGCGTTAAAGCCAAAGGATTCGACCCCGCCCGATACGTCATGAATGGCTTTGTGCATCTCACGTAGCAGCGTTTCGTCATCTGCTGTGGCCGGCAAGTCCGATTCTGCGATTTCTGCGGCGATGCGGTGCACGCGGCTGAGATGTTTGAACGCGGCTTCGGCGCCCGACGCGGTCCATTCCACGTCGCGCTCAGGTGGGGAGTCGGATAGAACAAACCAGCGCGCAGTATCCGCACCAAAGGCCGAGATGATGCTGACCGGATCGACGACGTTCTTTTTCGACTTGGACATTTTGGCTGAGGGGATGATTTCAACCTCGGTGCCGTCGGTCAGCTTGCCGTCGGTCACGTCTTCGGGCAGGTGATAGACCGGGCGACCGTTGGCGTCGCGTGTTTGATAAATTTCATGAGTCACCATGCCTTGAGTGAACAGCGCGTTGAACGGCTCAATCGCTTTCTTCGGCAAATGACCAGTGATGTTCATCGCCCGCGCGAAGAAGCGCGAATAGAGCAGGTGCAGAATCGCATGCTCAATCCCACCGATGTATTGGTCGACATTCATCCAATACTCGGCTTCGGCAAGATCGGTGGGCGTTTCCGCGCGTGGAGCGGTGAAACGGGCGAAGTACCACGACGAATCGACAAACGTGTCCATCGTGTCAGTTTCCCGCTTGGCTGGAGCGCCGCAGGAAGGGCAAGGGGTGTCGCGCCAGCTGGGGTGGCGGTCCAGCGGGTTGCCGGGGATCGAAAAATCTATGGGTTTGCCGTTGCCATCATCATAAGGCAGCTCGATCGGCAGATTATCTTTCTTCTCGGAGACCGTGCCGCATTGATCACAATGCACAACAGGAATCGGGCAGCCCCAATAGCGTTGGCGGCTGAGCCCCCAATCGCGCAGGCGGTATTTGGTAACACCTTCACCCCAACCGGCCTTTTCGGCGAAATCAACGGTGGCATTGATGGCCTCGTCACCCGTTGCCTCGGTGAGACCCGCAAAATGATTCACCCAGCGGACTTTCTCGGTTTTCGGTGGAACAAACGCGATCTTGTCGACCGGAGTGTCATCATCCAGTGCAAAGAATGTGTCGACAACAGGCAGGCCGTATTTGCGACAGAAATCGAGGTCACGTTGATCATGAGCTGGGCAGGCAAAGATGGCGCCGGTGCCATAGTCCATCAGGATAAAGTTGGCGATCCAGACCGGCAGCTCCCAGCTGGGGTCGAGTGGATGTTTTACACGTATGCCGGTGTCATAACCCAGCTTTTCGGCGGTTTCGATCGCCTCTTCGGTGGTGCCGCCCTTGCGGCATTCGGCAACGAATTCAGCGACTTTCGGGTTTTCTGCCTCAAGCTGCTTGGCAATCGGATGATCGGGCGAGATGCCAACAAACGACGCGCCCATCAGCGTATCGGGCCGTGTCGTGTAGACGGTGATCGGCTCACCTACATCGGTGCGTTCGAACCCGAATTGCAGGCCACGGGACTTGCCGATCCAGTTCTCTTGCATCAGGCGTACCTTGGCGGGCCAGTTATCCAGCGTATCCAGCGCGTCGAGCAGTTCCTCGGAATAGTCGGAAATCTTGAAAAACCACTGAGTCAACTCGCGACGCTCAACCAAGGCGCCTGAACGCCAGCCACGGCCGTTTTCTACCTGTTCATTGGCCAGAACGGTCATATCGACCGGGTCCCAGTTCACTACGGCGTTCTTGCGATAAACCAGACCGGCCTCGAGCATATCCAGGAACAAAGCCTGCTGCTGGCCGTAGTATTCCGGATCACAGGTGGCGAATTCACGAGACCAGTCGATCGACAGGCCCAGCGGCTTCATCTGTCCGCGCATGTCGGCGATATTGCCGTAGGTCCAATCTTTGGGGTGGCCACCACTGGCCATTGCGGCGTTTTCCGCAGGCATTCCGAACGCGTCCCAGCCCATCGGGTGCAGCACGTTATGACCGGTTGCGAGCTTGTGGCGGGCGATCACGTCACCCATCGTGTAGTTGCGTACATGCCCCATGTGGATACGGCCAGACGGGTAGGGGAACATCTCAAGCACATAGTATTTCGGCTTGTCCGCCTTGTGATTGGCGGTGAAGATTCCGGCCTTGTCCCAGGCCTCCTGCCATTTTGCTTCGATTTCGTTGGCCGAGTAGCGCGACATCATGCGGTCCTTCGTGAATGAAAACGCCGGGTAGGAACCCGGCGTGGTAATAGTGTGATTTTTGTCGGGTTTCTAGAACTTGTTGTCCGCAATGCGTAGCTGGCGCGCGCGAGACAGGATCGCATCTTCGACGGCGCGCGACGTTGCAGCGCTGACCGGAGAACCGCCACTGGTCTGAAGAGCTACGGACAAGGAACGCGCTTCCAGGGCAGGATCACTGATGTGAACTGTCGCGCGATAGGAACGCCCGCCGCCGGGCGGTGTGCCATAACCCGTTACGATCACTCCGGTAAACGGATCGACCTCTTGGATCGGTAAGAAATTCAGTACATCTAGCGATGCGGCCCACAGATAGCGATTTACCTGAGTGACCTGCTCTGAGGTGTTCGGGCCGAATACGTCCCAGATCGTCGAACGATTCGGGTCATTCAGTTCGCGTTCCTCGGTCGAGCTGCCATCAGCGGTCAACACACTTGCATCGCCAGGCGGTGGCCCTCCGCAGGCTGATAAGGCAGCCGTTACCATGATCAAACCTGGAATCGTAATACGGCGCATCGTTGGAAGGTCCCGTGTCACTTGTTTTGCTCTGTCGAGTGATACTCCTAGACAAGGACCCGTACAGCAACAACCCTATTCTTTTATGATCGACTCGCGCGAACCGCACGATCCGTTGAATTCGACTGTGGCATCCTTGCACCAATTTGGGCCGAATGACGTCTTTGCGTTTATGCCAAGCTTGCGCAACGGGGGCAAAAAAAGCGAAACGGTGTCCGTGCTGAGACGCGTGCTTTGCATGTGTCGAGTAGAAAATCTTTGAAACCGAGGGAAACAAGATGAAAAAAGTTCTCTTCGCAACGACCGCACTGATTGCAACCGCAAGTGTTGCAGCGGCCGAAGTAAAGTTCAGCGGTTACGGCCGCTTTGGTCTGGGATACCTGGAAGACCGTACAGGTACCGTTGACGCAATTGGTGGTGGTGAAGCGACCGGCGTAGAAACCGACGAAACCATCCTGGTCTCGCGCTTCCGTCTGAACATCGACGGAATCGTTGAAACTGACGGTGGCGTTCGCTTTGAAGGCCGTGTTCGTCTGCAGGCAGACGAAGATGCCGGCAACGGCGAAGCAAACTCCGCTGGCCTGAACGGCGCACGCTTCTCGGTCATCTTCGGTGGTCTGCGTGTTGACGCCGGCAACGTAGCCGGTTCGTTCGACAACTTGGCAAACTACTACGGTAACGAGCCTGGCCTGGAAAGCTTCATTGGTCAGTACTCGGGCGTCGACTATGACTTCCTGGCGTACTCGTCGACCGGTTCGGGCGCAAACGCTGTGTTCTTCCAGTACGCAGTTGGCGACTTCGCCTTTGGCGCGTCGTATGACCAGCGCACATTTGCTGACGAAGCTGTTGCGGGTGCGGACACTGATGATGCAGACCGCTGGGACATCAGCGCGACCTACACCTTCGGTAACGTGACTGCCGCTCTGGCCTACGGTCAGACCAGCGGTCTGGGCGACGCCGACAAGCAGAGCCTGACCGTTCTGACCCTGGGTGCAGAATTCGGTGACTTCTCCGGTACTCTGTTCGTCGCAGACGATGACGTCGCAAACGATGACCGCAACGGCACCGCATACGGTCTGTCGGCAGCCTACAACTTGGGCGCGGCAACCACTCTGACCTTCGCTTACGGTGACGGTTCGGCAGACGACGATCTGCAGCAGTACGGCATCGGTGCCATCTACGACCTGGGTGGCGGTGCATCGCTGCGCGGTGGTATCGGCAACCAGAAGCGTGGCGACGGCGACAGCCAGCTGCGTGCCGACTTTGGTGCTCAGTTCAACTTCTAAGTTGATCTGAACCACAAGGTTCAAGGGCAGGTCTTCGGACCTGCCCTTTTCTTTTGCCGCCACATGGTGTTTTGCTGCTGCAAACGCAGAATGAGGGACCCATGTCGCTGCAAGAAATCACCGATCGAATAGCCAAAGCTGAATCTGCGGCAGGACGCGCCGAAGGCTCGGTGCAATTAATTGCGGTTTCCAAGGTGCAACCTAACGACCGGGTCGAAGCCGTGTTGAAGCAGGGCCACCGGTGTTTCGGAGAAAACCGCGTGCAGGAAGCCGCTGGCAAATGGCCTGCATTTCGCGAGAGTTTTCCGGACATCGATCTGCATCTGATCGGTCCATTGCAAACAAACAAGGCACGGCAGGCGATTGATCTTTGCAATGCCATCCATTCAGTTGATCGACCAAAGCTCGCCAAAACATTGGCGCGATTGGCACAAGAAATGGGTAAGTGCCCCGATCTATTTATACAGATCAACACAGGCGAAGAGGATCAGAAGGCCGGTACTCTTCCACAAGATGCTGATGCGTTCATTGCAGAATGCCGCGGCATGGACCTGCCCGTCCGAGGTTTGATGTGCATTCCACCGGTTGAAGAGGAGCCCGCGCTGCACTTCGCGCTATTAGCAAAAATCGCAGAGCGGAATGGGCTGGAGGGTTTGTCGATGGGAATGAGCAGTGATTTTGAATCGGCAATCGCCTTGGGTGCCACACACGTCCGTATTGGGTCTGCCATATTCGGGGCGCGGGTTAAGCCTCAGGGATGATCAGCCGTGTGCCCGGCGTGATTTTTTGGGCAATCCAACGTAGGTGGTCGCGCCTGAATGCGATGCAGCCTTCGGTCGGAAACCGTGGGCGTCGCCATTGATGCAGGAAGATGGCCGATCCCCGGCTGGGTTCTGAATTGGGATAGTTCCAATCGGTTATCAAGATCAGGTCATAAAGCGGATCTGGGCGACGCAGTTTCTCGTGACTGAAATCATGAGGCGCCCGCACCAAATGGTTATACGCATCGTCCTCTACGTCGTCTGACCATAAATCGCGCGGTCCGATCGGTCGTGCCCAATGCGCCGGCCGTGGCATTCGGTCTGCGCGATAGAGCATACCCACAATGTGATGCACACCTGATGGTGTTGTTCCGTCACCTTCCTGCTTGGTTGGGCTCAAGCCACCTTTGCCTATAGCGCAGGGGAACAGCTGCCCGATAAACCGAATGCCACGTGGTGTAAGAACCAGATCGCTTGGTGTCACAGCAGGTGGCCTGACTTTGCCGCTTTGGTCGCCAGATACGCGCGGTTGAAATCTGTTTCACCTACTTTCAACGGAACCCGTTCGGTGACGGCGATACCTGTGCGTTCCATCATCGCGATTTTTGCAGGGTTGTTGGTCAGTAGACGGACCGAATTGAAGCCCAGCGATTTCAGGATATCCGAGCCGAGCCTGAAATCCCGTTCATCGTCTTCGAATCCAAGCCGGTGATTGGCCTCGACTGTGTCAAATCCCTGATCCTGAAGAAAATAGGCGCGCATTTTGTTGGCGAGCCCGATCCCACGCCCTTCCTGATTCAGATAAAGCAGGACACCCGCACCCTCGTCCCCCATCTGGGCCAAGGCCCCGCGCAGTTGCGGGCCACAGTCACATTTCAGGCTGCCCATGAGATCGCCTGTGAAACAGGCCGAATGCAGCCGCGCGAGGACGGGCTTGTCGCGGTCAGGGCGACCGATTTCAACCGCATAGTGTTCCTCTCCGCCATCTTCGGGGCGGAATACATGCAGGCGCCCAGCCTCGGACACTTCCATCGGCAGGCGTGCGGCGACGACAGGGTGCAGAGCGCTGCGATCTGTCAAATGTGGCGCGGCGCGGGCATGGTCAATGCAGGTTAGGCCATGGTCTGCCGCAAATTCGCGCCCGTCTTGAATTGGTGTCACGACGGCGGCCGGAAGCAATTGCGCCGACTTGGCCAACGCAATAGCGATCCGGTGCAGATTTGCGCTGCCTTGCCGTTCGGTCATCAGCGGGCCCTTCATCGGGGCGTTCAGATCATCGGACGGGTCGGCCACCGCCTGCACCCAGCTCAGCCCAGCATCCGCCGGGATCATGACGCGAGCAAGATCGCCGTCATATGCACGCGCTTTAAGTGTTTCAGCGCGCCGAACCGTGATGGCGACAACGGGATCCCCGCCCAAGCCGCGCAAATCGGCCAACCTTTGCGGGCTCAGGGTCTCGGTGGCGAATGCGAGTACTCCAAATCCCAGTTCGTCGGTCAGAACAACGGGAACACCCATACGCAGGTCAGCCCGCGCCCGTGCCAGCAATTCGGTGATGTCGGGAGTGAGACTCATGCAGTTCACCTTGAAACGATCAGACCCTGTCCTACCCCGATCACTGGAAAATGTGAAACATTTCCTCGGCGTCAGACACGAGGGCGTGAGACGACTGCAGTAAATCTTGCTGATTGCATTCTTCATACGCAAGTGATGGAAAAGGCTTAGGAGGACCGTACATGGCTCAGCTCAAGAAAATCCTGCTGGTGGATGACGACGAAGACCTGCGCGAAGCGCTCAGCGAGCAACTTGTCATGACCGAAGACTTTGACGTGTTCGAGGCGTCCGATGGCGCGTCGGCAATGGAGCGCGCGCGCGAAGCAATATACGATCTGGTGATTCTGGATGTCGGCCTGCCGGATACCGATGGCCGTGAGCTGTGTCGCCTGATGCGCAAGCAGGGCGTCAAAAGCCCGGTGCTGATGCTGACCGGGCACGACAGCGATGCTGACACGATCCTGGGTCTTGATGCTGGCGCAAATGATTATGTCAGCAAGCCTTTTAAATTTCCGGTTCTTCTGGCCCGGATTCGGGCCCAACTGCGCCAGCATGAACAATCCGAGGATGCGGTCTTTGTTCTGGGGCCCTACACCTTCAAACCGGCCATGAAGATGCTGATGACCGAAGATGATCGCAAGATCCGCCTGACCGAGAAAGAGACTAACATTCTCAAGTTCCTCTATCGATCAACTGACGGCGTTGTTGCACGTGATGTTCTTTTGCATGAGGTCTGGGGTTACAACGCAGGCGTTACAACGCACACGCTTGAAACCCATATCTATCGTCTGCGTCAGAAGATTGAACCCGACCCGTCGAATGCGCGCCTTTTGGTCACAGAATCGGGCGGATATCGCCTTGTTGCTTGACTAATGGTGGATTGACTTGGATCAAAGTGATACTCTGTAGGTATCTTTAGATTACTCCCAACCCGCGCATGTCCGGGTTATGACATGCACCTCCCTGTTGGACTGCCGGGCCTGATGGCCCGGCTTTTTTTGTAGGGTGCAACTGTATCGTGCAGGGCGATATCGGCACCGGGCATCCGATTTCATTCAATGAAATCGGACCGGAAACTTTGCAAGTTTCCGTCACCGCCGGGTCAGGCAACATTGCTTTGTTTTTCGATGGCACCACGCTTGGCGCCGCGCTAACCTGCGGCAACTTCGACAAAGGAACCCCCGGATATGCCCTTTACCCTTGCCACATGGAACATCAATTCGGTCCGCCTGCGCGAGCCTATCGTTCTGAAATTGCTGCAGGAAGAGGCACCGGATGTGCTGTGTCTACAGGAATGCAAATCGCCGGTCGACAAAATCCCGACCGAAGGGTTCGCCGAGCTGGGCTATACGCATATGATTGCGCGGGGCCAGAAGGGGTATAACGGCGTCGCCATACTGTCGCGCCTTCCGCTTGAGGAAGTAGGGGATAAGGATTTCGCGGGTCTGGGTCATGCGCGACACATTGCGGGGCGGTTGGAGAATGGCGTGACCATTCATAATTTCTATGTCCCCGCTGGGGGCGACGTACCGGATCGCGAAGTGAACGAGAAGTTTGGCCAAAAGCTGGATTACCTCGCTGACATGCGCGATTGGTTCCGTGCGGAAAAGCCGAAAAAGTCCATTCTGGTGGGCGATCTGAATATTGCGCCCCGCGAAGATGATGTCTGGTCGCACAAGCAGTTGCTGAAGGTGGTTTCACATACGCCGATCGAGGTTGAAACGCTGGCCGAAACGCAGGATGCAGGTGGCTGGGTCGATATCACCCGGCAGGATATTCCCGAGGGCCAGCTATACAGCTGGTGGTCTTATCGGGCACGAGATTGGGATGCCGCCGACAAGGGACGCAGGCTGGATCATGTCTGGGCTACGCCCGATATCTCGAACGCGGGTCATTCCAGCCGCATTCTGCGCGACGCGCGCGGATGGGAAAAACCCAGTGATCATGCCCCGGTATTTGCCACGTTTGACGTCTGACCGAAGCAAATTCGCCGAACTCCCCCCTTGGTTTCTGCCGCATTGGACTGCATATAGGGCGCAAGTTCGAACCAGAGAGTATAAGCCATGGACCTTCTGAACGGCGCAGGCAGCCCCCAAGCCACTGATCTGATTAAAGACGGGACCGAGGCCACCTTCATGGCCGATGTGGTCGAAGCCTCACAAGAGACGCCGATCATCGTTGACTTCTGGGCGCCTTGGTGCGGCCCCTGCAAAACGCTGGGCCCGGCGTTGGAAGAGGCCGTGACCGCTGCCAAGGGTGCGGTCAAGATGGTCAAGATCAACGTGGACGAAGCGCAGATGATTGCAGGACAACTGCGCATCCAGTCGATTCCGATGGTCTATGCATTTCATAAAGGCCAACCGATCGACGGGTTTCAGGGCGCTTTGCCAGGGTCCGAGATCAAGGCCTTCATAGATCGTGTGATCGAAGCCGCGGGCGGTGAAAGCCCGGGTGGTCAACTAGATGATGCTGTGCAAGCTGCCGAAGAAATGTTGACCGAGGGGGCCGCTGTAGACGCGGCACAGACTTTTGCCGCCATACTGGGTGAAGACCCCAATCACGCTGCCGCTTATGGCGGGTTGGTGCGCGCGCATATTGCATCGGGGGATCTGGATCAGGCTGAGGCGATCCTCAATGGCGCTCCTGCCGAGATTTCCACTTCACCCGAGGTTGAAGCGGCCCATGCGCAACTGGAATTGGCCAAGCAGGCTGCAGATGCTGGTCCGGTAGGTGAGTTGACTGCAACAGTTGAGGCCGAGCCAGACAACCATCAAGCCCGTTTCGATCTGGCGCAGGCCCTGCATGCCAATGGCGATGTCGAAGAGGCAGTGGCTCAACTGTTGGAATTGTTCCGCCGCGATCGCGAGTGGAATGATGGGGCAGCAAAGGCGCAGCTCTTCACAATTTTCGATGCGCTCAAGCCCAATGACCCGATTGTTCTGAACGGGCGGCGCAAGCTCAGCTCGATGATATTTGCCTAATCCCCGATCAGAACTAAACTCGGGTACATGATGCATCCTGCCGATTTGCCGGAAACGGTATCCGTTTTCCCTTTGCCCGGAGCGCTGCTGCTGCCACGGTCTCGCCTGCCGCTGCATATTTTTGAGCCGCGCTACCTACAGATGCTGGACGACGCGCTGAAAACGCAAGAACGCCTGATCGGGATGGTGCAACCGAATACCTGTCAGGGGGACGAAACTAAGTTGCACCAGATTGGATGCGCTGGACGGGTCACCCAGTTTTCCGAGACCGAAGACGGCAGGTATCTGATTACGCTGACGGGAATCTCTCGGTTCAGGGTCAAATCAGAGTTGGACAGTTTCACCCCGTATCGCCGGGTTTCGGTGTCTTGGGACGGGTTTGACCGTGATCTGGGCAAGGCCGAGGTAGATGACGGTTTTGATCGGAACAGGTTCCTGCGGCTGTTGGAACGATTTTTTTCGTCCCGTCAGTTTTCCACCGATTGGGACACAATGAAAGATGCCGATGATGAGCTTTTGGTCAATTCCCTGTCGATGATGCTAGAGTTTGACCCCGAGGAAAAGCAAGCCCTGCTTGAGGCCCCCTGCCTGCGCACCCGGCGCGAGACATTGGTGACATTAATTGAATTCGCCATGCGCGGCGGATCGAATGAGGAAAAACTGCAATGAGCGATACCGAACACGCCTTTGACCGCCATATGCTTGAGGCGTTGATTTGTCCGCAGACCCACACGACGCTGCACTATGATGCCGAACGGCAAGAGCTGGTGTCAAAAGCCGCCGCTCTGGCCTTTCCAATCCGCAACGGTATTCCAGTGATGCTAGTGGATGAGGCCCGAGAGCTGGACTAGATCGGGTGTCCCTGCAGCAGTTTCGGCAGGTCTCCGGTCAGACCTGCAGCCTCGCGCACGAAACCTCGGCGCAGCCCGGGCAGCGATCCGACGATACCCATTCCAATATCCCGACCTATGCGGAGTAGGGGATTATCGTTCGAAAACAGCTTGTTGAACATATCAGTCGCCATCGCAAGCGAGGCTGTGTCGAACCGGCGCCACTCTTGATAGCGCTCCAGCACAAGCGTTGATCCGATATCCTCGCCACGTCGTCCCGCAAGGGTCAGAACCTCGGCCAATGCACCGACATCACGCAGACCTGCGTTCAGGCCTTGCCCGGCGATGGGGTGCATGCCATGGGCGGCGTCTCCGACCAAAGCCAACCGGTCCGAGATGAAGGAATTGGCGATGGTCAGGTTCAACGGGTATGTGAACCGGTCACCCTGCAGGCGGATATCCCCCAGGAAATCGCCAAAGCGCGGGCGCAGAACTTGTAGGTAATCTGCCTCGGGCAGCGCATTGATCTGCGCGGAGGTCTCAGTGCGTTCGCTCCAGACGATGGAACTGCGGTTCCCGGTCAGCGGCAGAATCGCCAACGGGCCGGGGGGCATGAAGAACTGATGGGCGATACCGTGATGCGGTAGCTCGTGTTCAATGGCGCAGACCAGAGCGGTCTGTCCATAGTCCCAGCCGGTTCGCTTGATTCCGGCGCGCATAGCGGTCCCGCTGCGGCGGCCATCGCAACCCACCAGAAGGCTGCCGGACAAGGTGGACCCGTCATCCAGTGTAAGTGTTGCCCCGTTTGCCGAGATGTCCTGAGACACGACCGTTTTTCCGCTGAATTCGGTAACCCCGTCTTGTTCGGTCATGGTCTCCAGAAAAGCCCGCCGCAGGTGGCGATCTTCGACCATATAGCCCATCGGGCCTTCTTCGATCTCGGCATGATCAAAATGCATGAAGAACGGGGAAGGTCCGGCACCGGCATGGCCATCCGTTACCTTGATCTCCAGCATCGGCTGGGCGTGCTCTTCCACCTTTTCCCAAACGCCTATTGCGTCGAGCAGACGTTGCGACGCCAATGCCAGCGCATAAGCGCGCCCGTCGAAGGTCGCATTCTTGCGCACTTTCTCTGCCAGAGCGTCAACAACCACGACTGAATGCCCGGTCTGGGCCAGCGCCAGCGCAAGGGCAGGGCCGTTCAGGCCACCACCAACGATCAGGATATCGGATCTGTGTTCCATGTGCTGCAATATGCGCGCCCTTTCGGGATTGTCCATGTGCGGTCCTGTCGCTACCGTCCGATCACGGAATTACTCGGGAGGGGACCGGATGCAAGACTGGCTGACCATGACGGCATGTGATTTGGGCCGTGGTATCGGAATGGGGCAGATCGATCCGGTTGAACTGACAGAAACTTATCTCAGCGCGATTGACGCCCATCCACATCGCGATCGGATCTATGCCCGGGTGACCCACGATCGCGCCCGCGCCGAGGCCCTTGCGGCGCAAGAGCGGGCCAAGCTTGGCCTGCGTCGGTCTTTGTTGGATGGCGTCCCGATCAGCTGGAAAGACCTGTTTGACACGGCAGACGTAGGGACCGAGGCCGGTTCAGCCCTGTTGGAAGGCCGCGTGCCCGAATCCGATGCGCAGGTGGTGCGGAACGCGACCGCGATGGGTACGGTCTGTCTGGGTAAAACGCATATGAGCGAATTGGCGTTCTCGGGTTTGGGTCTAAACCCTGTGACGGCTACGCCTCCATGCGTGAATGACGAAGACGCAGTGCCGGGCGGCTCATCTTCAGGTGCAGGAGCTTCGGTGGCTTGGGGGCTTGCTGCAGGCGGCGTTGGCTCGGACACGGGTGGATCGGTGCGGATTCCCTCGGCCTGGAACGATCTGGTGGGGCTGAAAACCACGGCGGGGCGCATTAGCCTTGAGGGCGTCGTGCCGCTGTGTCTGAAATTCGATACCGTTGGGCCTCTGGCGCGATCAGTTGAGGACGCCGCACATATGCTTGCTGTGCTTGAGGGCACCGCCCCGGCTGATCTGCGCGGGGCGTCATTGATCGGTCGCCGCTTTGCTGATTTGCAGAACGTGGCCAAGGACGATCTGCGCGAAGCTCCAGCCAACGCCTATGAAGATGCGCTGGCGCGCCTGAAAGAGGCCGGGGCCGAGATCGTTCCGCTTGACGTGCCTGAGCTGAACGAAGCGATGAGCCTGTCGGGTGTGCTCTATACAACCGAAGCCTACGGCTTGTGGCGAGATGTGATAGAAGCGAACCCCGAGGCGATGTATCCCGAAATCCTTGAACGGTTCCGAATGGGCAAGGCCTATTCCGGCCCCGATTACGTGGCCGCTTGGTCGAAACTAACCGCTTGTCGACAGGCTTGGGATGCGGCCTCTGCGGGCTTTGACGCCGTGCTTGCGCCGACGGCCCCGATCCTACCGCCCAATCTCGACCGGTTGATGAATGATCATGACTACTATGTTACCGAAAATCTCTTGGCTCTCCGCAACACCCGGATCGGCAATCTGATGGGGCTTGCGGCACTGACTTTGCCCACGGGAACACCCGGTTGCGGGCTGATGATGTTGGGCTATCCGGGGTCGGAAGAGGCCTTGTTACGGCTCGGCTCAGCAGCCGAAAGGGCTTTGACCTGAATGCCACAATCCCCTGATTCGGCACCTCTTTGTCTGGACGAAGCCCGGGTCGATCTGTAATCTGCCATAAAACGGGGCGCAAAATGACCCCGAAATTGAGGCAGTATCATGAATTTCCCCGAGCGGTTTTCGAACCTACCGGAATACGCATTTCCGCGTCTACGCGCCCTGTTGGATCATCATCAGCCGGGTGGTGAAGTCGTTCACATGACCATTGGCGAGCCCAAGCATGATTTCCCTTCTTGGGTGACTGACGTGATCATGGAAAACGCCGCCGGGTTTCAGGGCTATCCCCCGAACGAAGGCTCACCTGAATTGCGCGCAGCGATCACGGGTTGGATCAACCGCCGCTATGGTGTGTCGATGGATGCAGATGCCAATGTGATGGCACTGAACGGTACGCGCGAGGGTCTTTATAACGCTGCAATGGCGCTCTGCCCTGAGCAGAAAAATGGGCAGCAACCGATCATTCTGTGCCCGAACCCCTTCTATCAGGTCTACATGGTTGCCTCGATTTCGGTCGGTGCGCAGCCATATTTCGTGCCGGCAACCGCTGCCACTGGCCATTTGCCAGACTATGCAGGCCTGCCCGAAGAGGTTCTGAACCGTACTGCTGTAGCCTATATCTGCTCGCCCGCGAACCCTCAGGGGGCGGTCGCCTCGCGCGATTACTGGGTTGAGCTGATTCAATTGGCTGAAAAGTACGATTTCCGCATCTTTGCCGATGAATGCTATTCCGAAATCTACCGCGACGCCGCGCCGGTTGGCGCGCTGACCGTTGCGCAGGAACTGGGTGCTGACCCCGAACGTGTCACGCTGTTCAACTCTCTGTCCAAGCGGTCGAACTTGGCCGGGTTGCGGTCGGGGCTGATCGCAGGTGGACCTGAAACAATCAGCCGTGTCAAACTGTTGCGCAGCTATGCGGGTGCCCCTTTGCCCGCCCCGCTGCAGGCCGCCGCCGCCAAGGTTTGGGCGGATGAAGCGCATGTGCAGGAAAACCGCGCGCTGTATCAGGAGAAATACGCCGTCGCGGATGAGGTTTTCGCAGGCGTACAAGGCTACATGCCGCCCGAGGCCGGGTTCTTCCTGTGGCTGCCGGTCGAAAACGGTGAAGAAACCGCATTGAAGCTTTGGCAGGAAACCGGTGTTCGGGTTCTGCCGGGCGCATATCTTTCTCAAGGTGATCCGGGGCAAAACCCGGGCGAGCAATTTATCCGGGTCGCGATGGTGGCCCCAAAAACAGAGATGAAGCGCGGGCTGATTACACTCCGCGACTGCATCTATTCGTGAGGTACGAGGGCAAAATGGCATCATATAACGCGCGAAACCGTGACCCGCTGCTGGACAGCAACACGCAAGCCGCCATTGAACGGCGTAGCAAAGAACTGATCGGGATCGCTTTGATCCTGTTGGGGTTGGCCGCTGCAGCGATGATCTGGTCCTATACGCCCGATGATCCAAACTGGATGGTTTCGACCGATGCGCCCGTGCAAAACTGGATGGGGCGCATTGGGGCCTCGATTGCCGCGCCGTTATTTATGATCGTGGGTTGGGGCAGCTTGGGTGTCGCCTTGGTGCTGATCACTTGGGGCGTTCGATTTGCAGGTCATTTAGGTGAAGACCGTGCCATTGCCCGCCTGATTTTTGCGCCGATCTGGATCGCCGTTCTGGCTGTCTATGCAGCGACTCTGGTACCGGGTGCCGAATGGCGGGCGACGCACAGCTATGGCTTGGGCGGTCTATTCGGCGATACAGTGATGGGCGCGATTTTGACGTTGTTGCCGATCTCATCGCATTTCCTGGTCAAGCTGATGTCGCTGGCGATGGCGGTCGGTATGCTGGCTCTGGGTGTATTTGTGTTGGGTTTCGGCAAAGCGGACGTTCGCAATGGCTTCCGGGCGTTTCTGTTGGGACTGGTCATGGCCTATGATCTGTTGATGAACGCGCTGGGACGCGGGGCATCGGCGACAGCGCGGGCAGCACGGGACCGGAAGGCCCAATGGGCCGAGCGCAAGGCCGAACGTGCAGTTCCGGTTCAGGCGGATTTTGACGACGACCTGGCCTACGCTGATCCGGTCTTTGAAGACCCTGAGATTGAAGCGCAGGAACCTGTCGCCAAGACAGGCCTTCTGGCTCGGATGCCTTCCCTGATCCGTCGTCCTGACCCAATGCCCGAGCCTGAGTTGGTCGAAAACGTTGCGGTCGAAGGGTATTACGACATGCCGGGTGAGGATCGCATCCGGTCCAAGATTTCCGCCGCTGTGCGCAATCGTAAAGTGGCCGCTGGTGTGCTAACGCCCGAACCCGATCCCAACTTGCCATTGACCAAAGGGCGGGGCAGGGGACCGGACCCGTTGATTTTGAACTCTGGCGCGGCAGACGAGTTGCCGCCCGAACCCCCGATGACCTCGGCAGGTTTGCCACCCGAACCACCGCTGACAGCAGGATCTGATGTTGAGACGCTGGCGGCTGACTCCGAGGCTGATAATTGGATGCAGCAGGACTATGTTTCCGAACCGGACTATGATGATGAGGCCGTGTTTGATGATGCCTCCGAACCCGCGCTCCAACCGCGACAGGCTGTCAAGATTCCCGTTGCTGAGCCGCGTAAACCTGTAGTAGCTCAACCGGTCCGACGCACTCCTCCGCCTTCGCGCAGGGCGCAAGCCGAAGCACAGCCGACACTTTCTTTCGAGGAACGGCATTCCGATTTCGAACTGCCACCGCTGGGCCTTCTGTCCAACCCTGCAAGCATCCAACGCCATCACCTAAGCGATGAGGCGCTCGAGGAAAATGCGCGGATGCTGGAAAACGTGCTGGATGACTACGGCGTCAAGGGTGAGATCGTCAGCGTCCGCCCCGGTCCGGTTGTGACCATGTACGAACTGGAGCCTGCACCGGGTTTAAAAGCCAGCCGTGTGATCGGTTTGGCCGACGATATCGCACGCTCAATGTCGGCTTTGTCCGCGCGGGTTTCAACTCTACCGGGGCGCTCGGTTATTGGCATTGAACTGCCCAATGAAAACCGTGAGATGGTGGTGCTGCGCGAAATCCTCGCCAGTCGCGATTTCGGCGATGGTAACCATGCGCTGCCCTTGGCGTTGGGCAAGGATATCGGCGGTGAGTCCGTGGTGGCGAACTTGGCAAAAATGCCTCACCTATTGATCGCAGGTACGACCGGTTCCGGTAAGTCGGTGGCAATCAATACGATGATCCTGTCGCTGCTTTATAAGCTAACGCCGGATGAGTGCCGCCTGATCATGATCGACCCCAAGATGCTGGAACTGTCGGTCTATGACGGTATCCCGCACCTGCTCTCGCCCGTTGTGACCGACCCGAAAAAGGCGGTTGTGGCCCTGAAATGGGTCGTGGGCGAGATGGAGGATCGCTATCGCAAAATGTCCAAAATGGGCGTGCGCAATATCGCGGGCTACAATGGCCGCGTGAAGGATGCGCTATCCAAGGGCGAGATGTTCAGCCGCACGGTCCAGACCGGCTTTGACGATGAAACCGGCGAGCCAATGTTCGAGACCGAAGAATTCGCGCCCGAAGCAATGCCTTATATCGTTGTGATCGTCGACGAAATGGCCGACCTGATGATGGTCGCGGGCAAGGAGATCGAGGCCTGCATCCAGCGTCTGGCGCAGATGGCGCGGGCTTCGGGCATTCACCTGATCATGGCCACTCAGCGCCCCTCTGTTGATGTGATCACCGGGACGATCAAGGCGAACTTCCCGACCCGGATTTCGTTCCAGGTGACTTCGAAAGTCGACAGTCGCACCATTTTGGGCGAGATGGGTGCCGAACAACTTCTGGGGCAGGGCGACATGCTGTATATGGCGGGCGGGGCGAAGATCACCCGTTGTCACGGTCCGTTTGTCTCGGATGAAGAGGTCGAAGAAATCGTCAACCACTTGAAACAGTTCGGTCCGCCGACCTACATGAGCGGCGTGGTCGATGGCCCGGCTGAGGAAAAGGCTGACAATATCGACGCTGTTCTGGGCCTGAACACGGGTGGCAACACGAACGGAGAAGACGCCCTTTACGACCAGGCAGTGGCGATTGTGATCAAAGATCGCAAATGCTCGACGTCCTACATTCAGCGAAAACTTGCCATTGGCTACAACAAAGCTGCGCGGCTTGTTGAGCAGATGGAGGACGAAGGCGTTGTTTCCGGGGCAAATCACGTTGGAAAACGCGAAATCCTCGTCCCCGAGCAGTAAGATATTTAATAACAAGGGCAGAACGCCTATCTGGGTCCTATGAAACAGATTGCTTTTGCCCTTGCTCTGACACTGGCTGCGCCCGCCGCGTGGGCGGCTGAAAAGCTGCCACTGTCGCAAATCTCTAACTACCTGAACCAGATGAAGACGGTTCAGACCACATTCACGCAGGTGAATGATGACGGATCGCTTAGCACCGGTAAGCTGTGGCTCGAGCGGCCCGGAAAAATGCGGTTCGAATATGATCCGCCCAACAGCGCGGTAGTTTTGGCGCGGTCAGGGACGGTGCAGATCTTTGACCCCAAATCCAATCAGCCGCCCGAACAGTACCCGCTGAAACGCACACCGCTGTCACTGGTGTTGGCGCGGAATGTCAATCTGGGGCAAGCCAATATGGTTGTTGGGCACGATTTTGACGGTACCGCCACGGTTGTGACGGCTCAGGACCCCAAGAATCCGGAAAGCGGGCGGATCGAGTTAATGTTCACATCCAATCCGGTTGAGCTGCGCAAATGGGTGATCCACGATAACGCTGGAAGTCAAACGACCGTACTGCTGGGGCCGTTGACTGAAGGCGGAAATCTCGATTCCAGCGTGTTTTCAAGCAAAACCCGTATCAGGTCAGACGATCGCTGACCTGACAGGGTTTGTTTAGTAACGGCAGTTCGCCAGCTGCGCCTGATACAGTTGCGCTCGGGCGTCTACATCATTCGCAACGTTCAACAGCCAAGATTTGCCGTTGTAGCTGCCGCGCGCGTAGCCGGTTTGCCCTTCGTGATAGGCCAGGTATTGGTTACGCGCGTCGGTGGGATGAATCCCGTTCCGCTCATAGCTTTTGTTCATGTACCAGCCAATGAAATCTGACGCATCACGGATGCGATCCCGCTTGGCGCGGCGTTTGCCGGTTTCGCGCTGATACTGCTCCCACGTGCCATCAAGTGCCTGACCATAGCCGTAAGCACTGCTTTGGCGACCCATCGGGATGACGCCCAGCACGTATTTGTGCGGTGTGCGCGCATCTGCGCGATAACGGCTTTCTTGGTAAATCGTGGCCATCTGAACGTGAACGGGGACACCCCATTTGCGCTCGGTGCTTTTGAAAGCCTTGATATAATCGGGTTTTTCGCGCGCAATGCTGCACGCGTCATTCAGTCTGCTCGGTGGCTGTTTGGACCCGCCACCACAGGATGCCAAAAGCAGCACCCCGAAGAGTACGAAAAGAATTCTGCTCATGTGCCTCGTGCCTTTTTTCTTTATTCTAGCGCAGATTGAGCTCTGAGGAAATCACAATCGTTACAGAATAATAGCGAGAATTATAGGCAGTGCGGCAACCGATAGCACGGTCGAGACCATGACCATGCCTGCAACCGCATCTGAATCCGCCTCAAACCGCTCTGCCAGCAGGTATGAGGTGACAGCGACTGGGGTACACATCTGCAAAACTAAAACTCCGAAAGCCACAGGGCCCAGTTCAAAACTGATGGCAAGAACCCAGCCCAACCCGAAGCACACCGCGAGTTTCAGCAAGGACAACCATATAGCCTGTTGCAGCTTCTGTGTTGTCAGGCGTGCAATCGCGACCCCAAGGGTGATCAGCATCATAGGCACCGCCATCTGGCCCAACAGTTCCAGTGTGTTGGTTAGAAACAGTGGCGTCTGCCATCCACGCCACAGAAACAATGCCCCCAGCAGCGTGGCCCAGACCATCGGCTCGCGCAGAACCTTGCCAAAGGCGCCGCGCCCCGCGACCAGATAGATACCGTAGGTAAAAGAAAACAGAGCGGTAACGGCCAAAAAGATCACCGCGAAACCCAATCCAGCCTGCCCAAAGGCAAAGATGCACAAAGGCAGGCCCAGATTCCCAGTGTTACCGAAGATAAGAGGTGACAGATAGGTCCGCTGCTCAAGCCCTGAGGCACGTACAAAGACCCAGAAAACCACCGCCAAAGCAACATGTGATGCAATCGCAGCGAGCGTGAAAACGGTCAATTCATCGCCAGGAATGTCGGTTTGCATCAAAGCTACGAAGATCAGGCTGGGCACTGCAAGCGTCACCGCAAACCGCGTGACAAATTGCAGCCGATACTCGAACCCGAGCTTGACCCACGCAAACCCGATCCCGGCCAGAAGGAACACTGGGGCAACGATTTCGAACACTGTTAGGAGTAGGTTCACAGACTGTTTCCCCGAATTTCAGCTCATTGGTTGGCTTTTCTGCCCGAAAAGATGTACTAAATGCTTTGGGGGCCGAAACAATGCTAAAGACACAAGCCAAGTACCGCCTGGGACAGGTGGTTCGACACCGTAGACACCCTTTTCGAGGGGTTATTTTTGATGTCGATCCGGAATTCTCGAACTCGGAGGAATGGTATCAGGCCATTCCCGAAGATAGTCGCCCGCTGAAGGACCAGCCGTTCTATCATTTGCTGGCTGAGAATGATCAATCCTTCTATGTCGCTTATGTTTCAGAACAAAATCTGGTTGAGGATCAATCGGGTGAGCCGGTAGACCATCCCGATATCCCCAACATGTTCGGCCCGTTTCAGGATGGATCTTATCCGCTGCACTTTCAGTTGAACTGAATATGTCCGTCATAATGGCGTGTGTCAGTAGCCTAATGCGCAACCATCTTTACGGGGATCGCTAGCACCTTCCAGAACTCCGTTTGAACAGATTCGAATGGCTTGCGCACCACCCAGAGACGTTTCCGGTATTTGGACAGTGTGCCCCATATCGGATAATTGTTGCAGAACGGCATCGGAATAGCCTCGCTCAATTTTCAGAACACCCCCATCTGCAAATGCCCGAGGCGCATCGATGGCTTCCTGCAGCTCTATGTCGAAATCCGTGAGATTTGACACTAGCCGAGCGTGTCCGGTTGGTTGATAGGCACCTCCCATGACACCAAAGGGCATCGCGATGCGGCCTTGGGCGCGCAACATTCCCGGTATGATTGTGTGCATTGGTCGCTTTCCACCGGCAAGCTCATTTGGATGACCGGGTTCGAGGTTGAAACCAGCACCCCGATTCTGCAGCAAAATGCCGAACTTTTCCGAAGCGATGCCCGACCCGAACCCGTGGTAGATCGAATAAATAAGTGAAACGGCCATGCGATCCCGGTCAACCACGGTGATATAGACGGTGTCTTTGTGAACAGATTCGGTCAAGGGAGCGGCGGCAGCCATGGCGCGTTTCGGATTGATCAGCGCGGCAAGTTGGGCGGCTGTCTCAGGTGCAAGAAAATGAGCCATCCGCGTGCTGTGGTCGGGATCGGCGATGAAACGATTGCGTGCGTCGTAGGCCAGTTTGCTAGCCTCGGCTTCGATATGTATGCGTTCAGCCCCCCAAGGGTCCATTGCGGCCAGATCGAAGTGCTTCAAGATATTCAGCAACAGGATTGCCGTCGCGCCCTGACCATTCGGTGGGTGCTCGACCAGTTCGACACCGCCATAATCTCCGCTGACGGGCACAGTTTCATCGCTTTGCACGGCCGCGAAATCCTGCGCAGTCTGTACTCCACCCAGATCGGACAGGGCCGCAAGCATGTCATCGGCAATCTCACCAGAATAAAATGCCTTTTGACCGTGTTGGGCCACGCGCCGAAGAACTTCTGCCTGACCGGGTGCGCGAAAAACCTGCCCGGTTTGCAGGGGTTTGCCGTCAATCAGGTAATGATCACGGGCCGCGCCTTGCAGGGTGGATGCGCTGTTCATCCAATCAAAGGCAACGCGAGGAGCCACCGGAACACCTGACTCGGCATAATGGATTGCGGGTTGCAGGATTGCTTCCAGGCCCAGCCGACCTTCGGTTTTTGCTAGACGGCAGAATGCCTCAACCGCTCCGGGAATTGTCACGGCATCCGGGCTGGTCTCGGGAACCGAATTTGAACCGCGATCCCGCAATGCCTGTGCATCCGCTGCTGCCGCGGCTCGACCCGAACCGTTTAGTGCGCGAACAGTCTGCTCGCCTGCGCGATTGTACAGAACAAAGCAATCTCCACCCAAGCCGGTCATTTGCGGCTCGCAAATTCCCAGAAGCACTGCGCCTGCAATGGCTGCGTCCATGGCATTGCCGCCCTGCTGCAGAATATCCAGCGCGATTTTGGCGGCCAACGGATGGGACGTTGCGCACATCCCTTCGGTTGCCAAAACTTCAGAACGGCCTGTCTTGTGAAAATCGCGCATGGGTCTTTCCTTCTGCAAACACGCAGACACTAAGCCGCAGCTGGGAATTGTCCAATGCTATCAGAGGAAGGAGGTCCTCGGCGCCGCTCACTGGGTGGGGGCTGTGACGCTAGGCGCCGAGGGAAGCTATCTGAGCTACCCCTTACTTATGACCTTTGTTTGCGGCGCGACAATGGTTCGATCTAGGCCTTATTGTGGCCATTTGATGCCTGCTAGGACATCTCGTCAAAGTCGAACCGCAAGCAGAGCAGGTTCCCGCCGCTTTTGCGTTCATATTGTATGTCGCTGGCAAGTTGATGAATCAGGTGCCAGCCAAAGCCGCCCTCGGGCAGGTCCTGCAAAGCAGTGTCGACAGATGGTGGAGTGCCGCTCGGTATCCGCAATTTAGGCATCGGGTCGCCGGTATCGGTGATCTGAATCACCAGCTTCTTTGCACATAATGAGCAATCGATTTGAACGTCAGCGGCGGCCACCCCGGCATAGGCATGTTCGACCACGTTGTTGATCGCTTCCGTCAGCGCGATTCTTACGTCATCTGCTTTGCTTTCCGGCAATCCCTGCGCCGCAAGCCGTGCGCTTAACGCCGCGATCCCTGCGCTGGCCTGCACTTGTGTCGCGGGAAAGCTCACCTCCAGGCAGTTTTGTTTGCAATTCGAGCACACGCTGTTCCACCTCTGCCGATCGTCAGTCTGTACCAGCGCCGATCGCCTCATCCAGCGATTTGAACAGTCTGAACACGGTGTCCATGCGGGTCAGGCGGAACACTTTTTCAACGATCGGGCGCAAGCCGGCCAGATCCAATCTGCGCCCTTTTTCCAATTGTTTCATCGAGGCGACAATGGCGCCCAGACCGCTGGAGTCGATGAATTCGACAGAAGACAAATCCAACACCACCCGTTTGGCATGGGTTTGGGTTTCCGCGCGCATATCTTCCTTGAATTGAATCGCCATCGCGGCATCAATTCGATCACAATGAACGGATATTATCTGTGTCTCGCCGGTGATCTCGCTGCTGAGCCCCATGTTCGTCCGCCTTTGGCAATGCAAAATGATGGTAGAAATACGCTAGACGGTAATTCTTACCATTCGGTATCCATAGGCTGGAAAGTTCAAGGAGATTTCGGATGAACGAGGTTGTGATAGCAGGTGCCGCGCGTACACCAATGGGCGGCTTTCAGGGCATGTTTGACGGCGTCGCCGCTGCTGATCTGGGCGGTGCTGCTATCCGCGCAGCGCTGGAGGGTGCTGGCATTCGGACCGTGGATGAGGTGCTGATGGGCTGCGTCCTGCCTGCCGGCCAGGGACAGGCCCCGGCGCGTCAGGCTGGGTTTGCCGCCGGTCTGGGAGAAGATGTACCTGCCACAACGCTCAACAAAATGTGCGGTTCAGGCATGAAGGCCGCAATGATCGCGTTTGATCAGATCGCTTTGGGCCATACTCAAACCATGGTCGCTGGCGGGATGGAGAGCATGACCAACGCGCCTTATCTGCTGCCCAAGATGCGCGGTGGCGCTCGGATCGGACATGGGCAGGTCGTCGATCACATGTTTCTGGACGGGCTCGAAGACGCCTATGACAAAGGTCGGCTTATGGGCACGTTTGCCGAGGACTGTGCCGAATCCTATCAGTTCACGCGCGAGGCGCAGGACGAATACGCCCTGCGATCGCTTTCGAACGCGCTGTCCGCGCAGGAAAATAATGCGTTCGACCAGGAAATTACACAGGTCAAGATTCAGACTCGTAAAGGCGAGGTTGTGCTGGACGCGGATGAGCAACCAAAATCGGCGCGGCCCGAGAAGATACCCACGCTGAAACCAGCCTTTCGCAAGGATGGAACGGTAACGGCGGCCAATTCTTCTTCGATCTCGGATGGCGCAGCCGCCCTTGTGCTTGCCTCGGCAGAGGCGGCAGAACAGCAGGGCCTGACCGTGCGCGCACGAATTCTTGGCCACGCCAGTCACGCGCAGGCACCGAGGCTGTTCACAACTGCTCCGGTTCCGGCAGCGCAGAAATTGTTGGACCGTATCGGTTGGAAAAAAGAGGATGTCGATTTGTGGGAGGTTAACGAAGCCTTCGCCGTGGTACCGATGGCCTTCATGCACGAAATGGGCTTGTCCCGTGAGATCGTGAATGTGAATGGCGGCGCATGTGCGCTTGGCCACCCGATAGGTGCCTCGGGGGCTCGGATTATGGTCACGCTGCTCAATGCGCTGGAAAAGCGAAATCTCAAGCGCGGTGTCGCTGCAATCTGCATTGGCGGCGGAGAAGGGACGGCCATCGCAATAGAACGCGTTTGACGCTTTGTCTTTTTGCAAATACTCGGGGAATTGGCGGCAGCGCCCGCAGTTCCCCGGATGCAAGGTCTACCAACATGAAAGCCGACTACGACACACTCGCCAAAACCATAGCCGCCTTGACCGACGGTGAAACCGACGAGGTTGCATTGATGGCTACGGTGGCATGCGAAGTGCATCACTCGGACGACCGATTCGACTGGACGGGATTTTACCGCGTAACTGAGCCCGAAGTGCTAAAGATCGGGCCTTATCAGGGGGGGCATGGCTGCCTGGTAATCCCTTTTGAACGCGGTGTGTGTGGTGCGGCTGCCCGTACAGGGCAAGTGCAATTGGTTTCGGATGTAGATGCTTTCCCCGGCCATATCGCTTGTGCGTCATCCACTCGGTCCGAGTTGGTTCTACCAGTGCGGGATGCGAATGGTAACGTGATCGCTGTCTTTGATATCGACAGCGACCAGCCCGACGCGTTTACCAAAGATGATGCGACCGCACTTGGTGCTATTCTAACGGATGTATTTGCGCGTTAGAGGGTTCCGAGCTATCGCAAAAATGCGCCAAGATCTCGGGACATAATCAGATAGCAAAGCCCGGCCTGAAACGCTGTGATCGTGTATAGCCAAGCCGAGAAACCGCGCTTGCGGGTCTTGTGCCCGAAGATCCAGCGCCCCAGTAGCGCGGCCAAGCTGCCACCTAGTGCCGCCAACCATAACAAGCGCCGCTCGGGGATGCGTCGCCTTCTACGGCGCGCGCGCAGCTTATCCCAGCCAAACGCCATCAAAGTCAGGGCATTAATGGCCCAAAGATAGATTACGGCAATCCACATGGACCGTGCATAGCCAACTAAATTTGCAGACCCAAGTGAAAAAATGCTTGGAAATTTCACCGATTCGAGGCACCGTGAAAAAGTAACAGAAAATTTCACGCAGACTCGGAGCGCAACTTGAATTCGCAAGCCCCTCATAGCGCATCCCTCGGTGCCGATCTGCGCGCACTGCGCAAGGCGCGTGGGCTGACTCTGACTGAGCTCGCCAACCGATTGGATCGGTCCGTTGGCTGGCTCAGCCAGGTCGAGCGTGACATGTCCGAGCCGTCGATTTCGGATCTACGCCAGATTGCCGAATGTCTGGGTGTGCCGATGTCGATGCTGTTTGCCCATTCCGCTGCGCCGGCGGATGAGCAAGGGTATATTGTGCGGGCAGGGTCCCGTCGCCCGATGGGCTCTGGTGAAGAAGGGTTGATCGAAGAACTGCTTTCGCCTGACCTGACCGATGATTTCGAGATGGTGCATTCGACCTTTGAGCCGCATTCGCAGATGCAGACCCCGGCAAACCGGCCGACGCAGGAAGTCGGCTATATGGTTTCAGGCCGTCTGGAACTGACGATCGGCTCGCGCAGCTTTCAGGTCGGCCCCGGCGATAGCTTCCGGATCAAGCACGAGCCCTACACTTGGTCCAACCCCTTTGATGAGCCCGCTGTGGCCATCTGGGTTATCGCCCCACCGGTGTACTGATGAGTTTCGAGGCCTGGACCATATTCGCCCTGTTCTGGGTGGTGTTCGTTACCACCCCGGGGCCTAATGCGGTCAATTGCATCTCAAATGGGATGAGCCTGCCGTTCTCCAAGGCTATGTTGGGTGTCTTGGCTATTTTGACTCAGGCGAGTGTGTTCCTGATCCTCTCGGCTGTGGGAATCACAGCGTTGATTGCCGCGTCGCCAACAGGTTTCTTTGTCGCCAAGCTGATCGGGGCCGGGTTTCTGATCTGGATGGGCATTCGCGGTTGGATGAACGCAGCGAAACCCGCTCCGGCGTCAGAGCGTCCGGCGCGACATGTTTACTTTCACGCGTTGGCTGTTGCCACGATCAACCCCAAAAGCGTCGCCGGATACCTTGCGGCGTTTTCGCAATTTGTGCAGCCGAATGTACCCATCTGGCAGCAGATGGCGGTGATCATGCCGACGGCACTGGTCATCACGACGCTCAGCTATACCGGGTTCACCTCGCTGGGGGCGCTGATGGGCAAGGCTGCGTTGGGGGCGGTGTTCAATATCTGGGTACGCCGCGTGATGGCGACCTGTTTCATCATTTATGGCGTTTTGCTGGGTGCCAGTTCGACGCCGACAGCGAGGGGATAAAGACATGCATACCGGTTCCTGCCTGTGCGGCGCGGTCGCTTTTATTGTTGACGGAGACCTCACGCCACCAAATGCCTGCCATTGCGGGCAGTGTCGCAAACAGTCGGGTCACCTGTGGGCCTCGACCGTTACGCAACAGGACAATCTCAGCTTTACCACCAGCGAAACGCTGGGCTGGTATCGCGCCTCTGACATTGCCAAGCGCGGATTTTGCCGCGCTTGTGGCTCGTTCCTCTTCTGGCAGCACAATGACGAGGACACGATCGCAATTTCCGTGGGCTCATTGGATGAGCCGACCGGGTTGAAACTCGCCCAGCACATCTTCGTTGCGGACAAGGGCGATTACTATGACATCAAAGACGACCTGCCCCAGCGGGCACACTAATAGGGAACCAAACACATGAGTGATTTTCCAACCAAGGCCCGTGTGGTCATCATCGGCGGCGGCGTTGTGGGCTGTTCATCGCTGTATCATCTGGCCAAGAAGGGCTGGACGGATTGTGTTCTGCTGGAAAAGAACGAACTGACCGCAGGCTCGACATGGCACGCGGCGGGTAACGTTCCGACGTTTTCGACTTCGTGGGCGATCATGAACATGCAGCGCTATTCGACCGAACTGTATTCGCGCCTCGCGGACGAGGTCGACTATCCGATGAACTACCACGTTTCCGGGTCAATTCG
This sequence comes from Ruegeria sp. C9, assembly GCF_056537585.1. NCBI lineage: Bacteria > Pseudomonadati > Pseudomonadota > Alphaproteobacteria > Rhodobacterales > Roseobacteraceae > Ruegeria > Ruegeria sp. C9. The sequence continues at coordinate 89,497 of NZ_JBQFRU010000001.1, read as the reverse complement.
TCTGGCGCACAGCAAGGAGCGGATGCAGGAATTCGAACGGGCCATGTCCATGGGCCGATATCAAGGCATCCCGATGGAGATGTGGACTCCGGAAGAGGCCAAGGAACGCTATCCTTTCCTGGAGACCCATGATCTTGAAGGCGTTCTGTATGACCCGACCGATGGTGACATTGACCCGGCGCAGCTGACTCAGGCTCTGGCCAAGGGAGCGCGGGATATGGGGCAAAAGATTATCCGGTTCTGCCCGGCAACCGGTGTGACACAGCAGGACGACGGCACATGGACCGTGCATACCGAAAAGGGTGATATTGCCTGCGATTATGTGGTGAACGCCGCCGGTTACTATGCGCAGCGCGTAGGGGAATGGTTCAAACCCTTTGGCGGCCGAACCGTCCCGGCCATGGTCATGAGCCATCAGTATCTGCTGACTGACGAAGTTCCCGAAATCGAAGCGTGGTCGAAAGAAAATGGTGGCAAGAAGCTGCCGCTGCTGCGCGATGTCGATATCTCGTACTACCTGCGGCAGGAGAAGAACGGCTTCAACCTCGGCCCTTATGAGCCCAATTGCAAGGGCCACTGGATGACCGAGGATGACCCGATGCCCGAGGATTTCAGCTTCCAACTGTGGAACGATGATCTGGACCGGATCGAGGATATCGTCACCGATGCGATGGAACGGGTTCCGCTGATGGCAACCTCGGGCGTTGGTCGCGTCATCAATGGCCCGATCCCCTATGCGCCAGATGGTCTGCCGTTGATTGGCCCGATGCCGGGTGTGACAAACGCGTTCGAGGCTCATACCTTTACTTTCGGTATCGCCCAAGGTGGTGGTGCAGGCAAAGTTCTGGCCGAATGGATCGTCGATGGTCACACCGAATGGGATATGTGGGCCGTCGATCCGCGTCGTTACACTGACTACACCGATCAGGACTACTGCAATCAGAAAGGGATGGAAGTCTACGGCAACGAATACGCCATGCATTTCCCACATCACGAATGGCCTGCCGCACGCGACAAGAAGGTCTCGCCTGTGCACGCCAAGGTCAAGGAATTGGGCGGTGTCATGGGCGCGTACAACGGCTGGGAACGCGCAAACTGGTTTGCGCAAACCGGCGATGACACGTCACTGGTAGCCACCCATACCTGGGGACGTTCGGGCCCTTGGGAGCAACGGGTCAAAGAAGAATGCGAAGCCGTGCGCGATCACTGCGGGGTGCTGGATCTGCCGGGCTTCTCGCGGTTCTGGATACAAGGCGAGGGGGCGGATGACTGGCTGCGTGGCTTCTGTACCGGAGGTATCCCTAAAGCAGGGCGCATGAATCTGATCTATGTCTCGGATGAAAGAGGGCGCATTCTGACCGAGCTGTCCTGTATCCGTCTGGCTGAGAACAATTTCGTCCTAATCACTGCTGCCACGGCACAGTGGCACGATGGTGATTTGATCCGCAATTCGGTGCCCGAAGGTGTGACCGTTCGGGAAACCACAACCGAGCGCGACACACTGATCGTGACCGGACCCATGACGCGGAATGTATTGTCTGGCATCACCGATGCAGATTTGCAGCAAGGGTGGCTGACCCACCAATTCGCCAAAGTGGCCGGGCAGGATGCCTTCCTGATCCGTGTATCTTTCGCGGGTGAGTTGGGTTGGGAAATCCATGCTGAAAATGATGCGATGCCCGCCATCTACGAAGCTGTGCTGGCCGCTGGAGCGAAACCCTTTGGCATGTATGCATTGAATTCGCTGCGGATCGAGAAAGGCTATCGCGCGTGGAAAGGCGACCTAAGCACGGATTACTCTCTGCTGGAAGGTGGTTTGGGGCGCTTTGTCAAGCTCGATAAACCGCAGGATTTTGTTGGCAAAGCAGCCATTCAGAACGAAAAACAGCAAGGCGTTAAAAAGTCCTTTGTCACTCTGATCGTGGACGCAGGTGAGGTCGATGCGCCTTACATGTCCTGCATCTGGAGCGGTGATGAGATCGTGGGTGAAACCACATCGGGTGCGTGGGGGTATCGCATTGGTGCCTCGGTCGCGCTGGGCATGGTGCGCGCAGACCAGGCTGTCCCGGGAACTGAGCTAGAGGTTGAAATCTACGGTCAGAAATGTCGTGCTGTTGTTCAGGAGGATCAGCCGCTCTGGGATCCTGCAAATGAACGGTTGAGGGCCTGACCCCTACGACAGAAAGGCGCTGATATGACCCGGCAGATGGAAGGCGTATATCTGACTGGCCATGGAGGTCCTGAGGTGTTGGAATGGCGGGAAAGCGTCCCCGTTCCGACCCCCGGTCCAGGGCAGGTTCTGGTGCGCGTCGCCGCTGCCGGGGTGAACAACACCGACATCAACACGCGGATCGGCTGGTACTCGCCGGATGTTACAGAAGCGACGGATGCGGTAGATCAGCAGGTTGAGGCCGGCGGGTGGGGAGGTGCGCTGCACTTTCCCCGCATCCAAGGCGGTGATCTGTGTGGGATTGTTGAAGAGGCTGGACCGGGGGCAGCGTTCAAGCCCGACCAACGCGTGACCTGTCCTATCAACTTGCCACGCCCGGGGCCGGGTAGACCGCATGGTTTTATCGCGCTTGGTTCAGAAATCGACGGAGCGTTTGCCCAATACTGTCTGGTCGATAGCAATGATCTCTATGATGTGACCGCCTCGCCCCTATCAGACGTGGAAATCGCCGCTATTCCCTGCGCGTTTGGGACCGCAGAAAACCTGCTGACTCGCGCTGGTGTGTCGGCAGGCCACACAGTGCTGATCACAGGGGCTTCAGGCGGTGTGGGCCTCGCCGCGGTCCAGCTCGCGGCGCTACGAGGAGCGACGGTCTGGGGGGTGACAAGTGCTGCCAAGGCGGATGTGGTCAAAGCGCAGGGGGCGTCGGCAACCTTTGACCGGGATGCGCAACTGCCGAAGGATTTGTTCGATGTCGTCATCGATGTGGTGGGCGGCTCGGCTTGGCCCGATCTCATACTGGCGCTGAAACCCGGCGGGCACTATGCGGTGTCAGGTGCAATCGCTGGCCCCATCGTCAGCGCCGATTTGCGAGACATCTATCTGCGCGACATCACAATCCATGGCTGCACCCATCAGCCTCCCGAAGTCTTTGGCCGACTTGTTGTGCTGATGAATGCAGGTCAGATCAGGCCTTTGATCTCAAAAACCTACCCGTTGCGTGACATTGTTCAGGCGCAAGAGGATTTTATGTCCAAGACCTTGCCCGGGAAACTGGTATTAATACCGTGAAAGGGGGGTAGATGGCTGACATTACGCTTTTAGATGGCTCGATCGGGCAGGAACTGGTGAAACGCAGCGGTGACCAGCCCACGCCTTTGTGGTCAACGCGGGTGATGATCGACAAACCTGACTTGCTGACCGAAGTTCACGCGGCCTATTTCCGCAGTGGCGCGACGATTGCCACCACCAATACCTATGCCATTCACCGCTCGCGGTTGGTGCGTGAGGGGATCGAAGACCAGATGCCACTTCTGATCGAGGTTGCTCTTTCGCGGGCCGAGCAGGCTTGCGAGGGAACTGACGGTCGTATCGCTGGTGCGCTTGGTCCGCTTTTGGCCAGCTACCGGCCCGATCTGAACCCCGACCCAGACGATGCGGCTGAAAAATTTGCCGAGCTGGCTCAACTGATGGCAGACCGGGTTGATCTGTTCCTGATCGAAACCGTGTCCTCGGTTCTGGAAGCCGAAGGTGCGCTTCGCGGTACCGAGAATTGCGGCAAACCCGTCTGGCTGGCAATGTCGGTTATGGATGATGACGGCACGCGATTGCGGTCAGGCGAAGCGCTGGAGGACATCGCCCCGCTTGTTGCGCGTTACGCCCCCGAGGCCGTTTTGATCAACTGCGCGCGCCCGGAAGCGATTCCGGCTGCACTGGAGATCATCGCAAAGCTGGGTCGCCCGTTCGGCGCTTATGCCAATGGCTTTACTGGTATCAAAGACGGTTTTTTGAAGGATGCCCCGACGGTTGACTCTCTGGAAAGCCGTCATGACCTAGACCCTGACGCCTATGCGCAGCATGCCATGGGCTGGGTGGCACAGGGCGCGACGATTGTTGGCGGTTGCTGCGAAGTTGGGCCAGATCACATCGAAACCCTTGCCGACAGTTTACGCGCGGCTGGGCACACAATTGTTTGAGTGTGCCTCATGTCGATCCGCAACAAACCTGAACGGCGAAAAGAACGGGATCAGCAGCATTTCGATATTCTGGTTGCACCCGGTTTCGTGTTGCTTGAATTGGCCTCGTTGGTCGATGTGTTGCGCCTGGCCAACCGGGTATGCGCGCATCCTCCGTTCACATTCACATACCGGTCCCGAAAGGGGGGACCTGTTGAAAGCAGCAGTTGCGCGACGGTGTCGACCGAAACCATACCTGCGCAGCCCGATGCGGATTATCTGTTTGTGATCGGAAACTCGGATCCGGATCAGCCAGAGCTTTCTTTAGGTCGCGTCGTGCCCGACTATACGTACCGGGGAGCCCAGGTCTTTTTGCTGGCCGAAGCGGCAAGCAGGTACATCGACGAAAACGGCGCTGATCATATGGCAACCCATTGGGAAAACGCCTCTTTCTTACGCGAACGTGGCGCGCGGTTTGAGGCCAAGCTTTCAATTGCGACCGAACAGGGTTCGGTGGTCACCTGCGCGGGAATGGAGGCAACGACGGATGTGGCACTGGCGGTGATTGGGCGGCACATTTCGGGTGCCGCCAAGATGACAGTTGCGGACATCATGCTGCACGAGAACATCCGCGATTTCTCATCCATGCAGCCGTTTTCGGGCGCTAGGAATACAGCCACGGGTGATGCAAAGCTGGATCAGTGTATCAAGCTGATGCAGGCAAATATTGAAGAACCGCTACCGATCAATCAGATCGTTGACATGTTACACGTGTCGAACAGATCGCTTGAGCGCAAGTTCAAGGCAACTTTCGCAACCACTCCAAACGGATTCTACCGAGAAATGCGCTTGGCCAAAGCCAACAACCTGCTTTTGAACACAACGATGAGCGTGCGGGAAATCGGCTTGGTGTGCGGCTTTCCAAACGGATTCTCATCCGTTTACAAAAGCGTCTTTGGCGTCACTCCGTTTGTTCTGAGACGTCAAAAAAGACGTGCAGAATATAGGTGATTTTCGCGATTGAGATGACGTTTTTGATGCTTTTTTTGTCGATCCTTCATGGCATTTTGCAAAAAACCTGAGACAGCGGAGACATCAGGATGGTTGATCTTCCCACCAAGGCCCGTGTGGTCATCATCGGCGGCGGCGTCATCGGATGCTCGGTCGCGTATCACCTTACCAAGAAAGGGTGGACCGATGTTGTGTTGCTTGAGCGCAAGCAACTGACCAGCGGCACCACATGGCATGCTGCAGGTCTGATTGCGCAACTGCGCGCGACCGCAAACATGACCAAGCTGGCCAAGTACAGTCAGGAACTCTATGGCGCACTTGAGGAAGAAACTGGCGTTGCCACAGGGTTCAAGCGTTGCGGATCGATCACGGTGGCGCTGACTGAAGAGCGGAAGGAAGAGATCTATCGTCAGGCCGCCATGGCACGTGCTTTCGGGGTTGAGGTCGAAGAGATCGGCAATGATCGTGTGCAAGAGCTGTATCCCCATCTGAACCTCGAAGGGGTCAAAGGCGCGGTCTACCTGCCGCTCGATGGGCAGGGTGATCCGGCAAACATTGCACTGGCTTTGGCCAAAGGTGCGCGCCAACGCGGTGGCATCGTCAAGGAACGTGTGAAAGTTACCGATGTCGTCAAGCAGGGCCGTCAGGTCACCGGCGTGGATTGGGTTGCAGATGATGGCAGTGCCTCGGGCCATATCGAATGCGACATGGTGGTGAACTGTGCGGGCATGTGGGGCCACGAGGTTGGTAAGATGGCAGGAGTGAACGTGCCGCTTCACGCCTGCGAACATTTCTATATCGTGACCGAAGGGATCGACGGGCTGACCCAACTGCCGGTGCTGCGCGTACCGGATGAATGTGCCTACTACAAAGAGGATGCCGGAAAAATCCTGCTGGGCGCGTTTGAGCCAAATGCAAAACCCTGGGCGATGAACGGCATCCCCGACAGTTTCGAATTCGACCAGTTGCCAGAGGATTTCGATCACTTTGAACCAATACTCGAAGCGGCCTGCAATCGGATGCCGATGTTGGCCGAGGCGGGGATTCACACCTTCTTTAACGGCCCCGAATCCTTTACGCCGGATGATGCCTATCACTTGGGACTCGCCCCCGAGGTGGATAACGTTTGGGTCGCTGCAGGGTTCAATTCGATTGGTATTCAGTCGGCGGGTGGTGCCGGTATGGCACTGGCCGAGTGGATGGACTCGGGCGAGAAACCGTTCGATCTGGGCGATGTTGACATCAGTCGCATGCAGCCGTTTCAGGGCAACAAGCAGTACCTCTTTGAACGTTCGAAAGAGACGCTCGGCCTGCTTTATGCCGACCACTATCCCTATCGCCAAAAGGCCACCGCGCGCGGTGTGCGCCGGACACCGTTTCACCACCACCTGATCGAGCAGGGTGCCGTGATGGGCGAATTGGCTGGGTGGGAGCGCGCCAATTGGTTTGCCAACGAAGGGCAGGAACGGGAGTATCAATACAGCTGGAAACGGCAGAACTGGTTCGAGAATTCGGCTGCCGAACACCGTGCCGTGCGCGAAAATGTAGGCATGTATGACATGTCGTCCTTCGGCAAAATCCGCGTCGAAGGGCCGGATGCCGAGAAATTCATGAACTATATCGGCGGCGGCGATTATTCAGTGCCCAATGGCAAGATCGTCTACACCCAATTTCTGAACCGTAGCGGTGGGATCGAAGCAGATGTCACGGTCACACGGTTGACTGAGACCGCCTACCTGGTCGTCACCCCCGCGGCGACCCGGTTGGCGGATCAGACCTGGATGATGCGTCATGCAGGCGGCTTCAGTGTTGTTATCACCGATGTCACCGCTGGCGAGGGCGTTTTGGCCGTCATGGGGCCGAATGCGCGTGCATTGCTTGAAAAGGTTTCGCCCGCTGATTTCTCGAACAGGACTAACCCCTTTGGCACAGCACAACAGATTGAGATCGGTATGGGTCTCGCTCGCGCCCACAGGGTGACCTATGTGGGTGAGCTAGGGTGGGAGATCTATGTGTCGTCCGACATGGCAGGTCATGTTTTTGAGGCGCTGCACGAAGCCGGACAAGATATGGGCCTGAAACTCTGCGGCATGCACATGATGGACAGTTGCCGGATCGAGAAGGGTTTTCGCCATTTCGGTCATGACATCACCTGCGAGGATCACGTGGTCGACGCGGGATTGGGATTTGCCGTCAAAGTGGACAAAGGCAGCGATTTCATCGGTCGCGAGGCGGTGATGGCCCGAAAGGAAAGCGGGCCCAAGAACCGGCTTGTCCAGTTTAGACTGACTGATCCCGAACCACTGTTGTTCCACAACGAACCAATCGTGCGCGATGGTGAATATGTAGGTTACCTTAGCTCGGGCAATTATGGTCACACGCTGGGTGGTGCCATTGGTCTGGGCTATGTGCCCTGCGAGGGCGAAAAGCCTGCAGACGTGCTGGCCTCGACCTATGAGATCGATGTCTGTGGTGTGAAAGTCCAGGCAGAGGCGTCGTTGAAACCGATGTATGATGCGAAATCCGAGCGGGTCAAAGTCTAGAAAATATCGACAGGGGTAGGCTCTGCCCCACCGTCCGTACCGGGCGACGCTCGCGAGAGTATTTGTGGCCAGATGAACAAGGGATCACCTGCTCATCTGGCCAACAATATCCATGAGCGTGAGACAGCGCTTCGCATGTAGGTTGGCTGCAGAACGCGCGACCTATCAGAAACTTTGATGCCCTGCTTCACAGTTTTGATAGTTCCCAAGCCCATCTGATTTGCCGTAGAGAAACACGGTATCAGTCGGAGACTCTCTGTGGCAGACACCCGCGTACCACCAAACAATACCGATACGCCCAAAGGGCTGGCGTTGGCTGTGATGGCCTATGTGCTTTGGGGCTTTCTGCCGCTTTACATGAAAGCGATGGAACATATTGGCCCGATCGAAGTTGTCGCGCATCGGGTGATCTGGTCGGTGCCGGTGGCCGGGCTGATGCTGATAGCGCTCGGGCGGACCGGCGAGCTGAAAACTGCACTTCGCAATCCCAAAATGTTGGGTATGGCGGCAATTACAGCGGCGCTGATCTCAGTCAACTGGGCGATTTATGTCTGGGCGATTTCATCGGGGCATGCGCTGGACGCGGCTTTGGGCTATTACATCAACCCTTTGTTCAGCATTGCGTTGGGTGCGATATTGCTGCGTGAACCTCTGAACCGAACACAGTTGGTTGCGGTCGGGTTGGCCGCTTTGGGGGTGTTGGTACTAGTGTTTCAGGCGGGAAGCTTACCCTGGGCGGCTTTGGGCTTAATGTTCAGCTGGGGGTTTTATGCGTTCTTCAAGCGCTCACTCCCAATTGGGCCCAACCAAGGGTTTTTGTTGGAAGTCCTGATTCTACTGATACCCGCCCTGGCCTACGTCACCTGGCTTGGAACAAGTGGTGCCGGGCATTTTGGAGCAGCCGTGTCAGACACTGCGCTGCTTGCGGGCGCGGGGCTGGTGACTGCAATTCCGTTGCTGCTTTATGCCAATGGGGCCAAACTGGTGCGTCTGTCGACGATGGGTATCCTGCAGTACATCGCGCCCACGATGATTTTTATCACCGCGATCACGTTGTTCGGAGAGCGTATTGATCAGGCAAGATTGATCGCGTTTCCCCTGATCTGGGCCGGGTTGATTGTGTATTCGATCCCGATGATCCGGCAAATACGGTCTCAGGCCTAGCGAATGAGCTGGGCAAGCTGCTCCGCCCAGATTGCATAGGTCTTGGGACTTGGATGATATCCGTCCGGCGCGGCGAGCGCCGGGCCATCGGGCAGGTTCAGCGCCAGATGTGAAACTTGCGGATATGCTGCAGCCACCTTCTGCAAGCCGTGATCCAGCCTTGCAGCCTGTTGCCCCAAAAACCAGGCGAGCGGCTGAGGCAGAGCGGGAAAACGCGCCATCTGAGGAACCGCAGACACGATCACCTGCCGGGCTTTCATCGGCCCGGTCAGAAGGTCCAATAGGCGTGCTTGGTGGTCCTCAAAGCTTTGTCTGCTTACCGCTCGGGTCACGTCGTTCACACCCAGCGCCGTTATGGCTACATCAAACTGTTCGGAAAGCCCTTGCAGCTGCTCAATTGTGTTTTGAGTGGTATGCCCGGTGGCCGCCTCAAGCCGCCATTCCACGGTATAACGCTTTGCCAATTGGCCGACCAGTTGCCCGGATAGCGCCTGGCCTTGTGTGCCCGCCCCAACGCCAGCGGCCGAGCTGTCCCCGGTGATCAACAAGCGCAGTTTGGGCCCACGCCCTGCACGCCCTTGGCGGGGACCAGTCGGTTCTGGCAGAAATTGCGCATTGCGTCTTACCGCGATCCCCTGAATGGCCAGAATAGGCAAAAGCGGAATTCTGAGAATTTGATCGGCGGCAACAGGCAAAGGAACCGTTAGCTCAGCGCATCTTTGAACTTTAGAAAGCGCGCATCTTTCATGACTCGTGCCATCATGGCTTCGCGCAAGGCTCCGACGGTCTTGTAAGGACGCATGACGACCTCAAATTCCTGAATAAGTCCGTCTGCGTTCAGCGTGATCAAGTCTACACCCACGGCGTCCAAGGCACCGACTTTGCATTGAAACTCCAATGCCCAATCGTCGCCGTCGCCCATGATCCGACGATACTGAAATTCGGAAAACACCTGACCCACATGACCCAGAACCGCTGCAACAGGTTCACGCCCGGTCCAGGTGCTGTAGTAAGTGGGTGGTGAAAACCGCACATCTTCGGCCAGCAACTCTTGGATCAGGCCTTCATCGCCTTTGGCCACCACTTCTTGCATTCGTTTGATCGTCGGGTGCATACCGTCTTCCCTCTTGTTGACCAAAGAGTTGCTGAACCTTTTCACTCACGCAAGGACGACGTTGCGGGAGGGGGCCGCCTGAGATAGGCAAGCGCGCATGAGCGAAACCTATGATCCCCCAAACTCCCCTCTGGATGTGCTGTTTGAAGACACGCAATTGATCGTGGTGAACAAGCCGGCGGGTTTGTTATCGGTGCCGGGGCGGGGCGCGCATCTTGCTGATTGTCTGCTAACCCGCGTGCAAGTTGCGTTTCCACAAGCGTTGCTGGTGCATCGGTTGGATCGGGATACATCCGGTGTAATGGTGTTTGCACAGACGCCGCATGCCCAGCGGCATCTGGGGCTACAGTTCGAAAATCGCCAGACCCGCAAAACTTATGTCGCGCGCGTATGGGGGCGGGTAGAACCAAAAACGGGAACGGTTGACCTGCCGCTGATCGTCGATTGGCCCAATCGCCCCCGTCAGATGGTTTGTCACGACACCGGCAAGCCTGCTGTTACGGATTGGCGCGTGGTTAAATACGAGGGCGAGACAACGCGTGTTCGCCTGTCTCCCAAGACCGGACGATCGCACCAGTTGCGGGTTCATATGCGGGCGCTGGGGCATCCTATCTTGGGTGATCCGTTTTATGCCGATGGCGCGGCGCGCGACTTCCCGCGGTTGATGCTTCATTCGGAAGAACTGCGCCTCAAAAATCCCGAAGGCGGGGTGTCGATGAAATTTCGCGCGCCAGCCGAGTTCTGATTCTAAGCGTTACTGGTCCAAAGCATCTTCAGGTTTCCCAGCGAAAACCGCCTGGTGCGTTTGACCGGGCGTATAACTTGGCGTTCCCGTGCGGCGGCAATTTCACGTTCGATTTCGAATCCGCGCAAAACGTGATCTTGGGACCAGCGATCCAGTTTCAAGGTCATCATGACGTGATTGTCGAGGTAGGGCATGGTCACTCTCCTGAGTTGCAATTGCCCAATCTTCGCCCAACACTCCTGACACCACCTTGTCAGGGGGGTGTGCTAAGTTGTCAGCAGATCTTTAGGAGACCCGGATGCGCCGATCGACACGTCTGTTCGAAATCATTCAGATCTTGCGTGCTGCTGAAGCGCCCGTGACGGCCGATGCGTTGGCCGCCAAGCTCGAGGTTTCGGTGCGCACCGTCTACCGCGATATTGCCGCGTTGCAGGCCCAGCGTACGCCAATCGAAGGCGAAGCGGGTGTTGGCTACTTGATGCGGCGCGGCTATGATCTGCCGCCATTGAATTTCGATGCGGAAGAGGTTGAGGCCCTCTGGGTGGGCCTGTCGATGCTGGCCCGCACGGGTGACAGCACCTTGCAACAGGCCGCTGACCGAGTTTGTCGGAAGATCGAGGCCCTGCGCGCGCCAGCCGACTGGCTACAGGTTGCGCCCTGGGGTGCACCGATGGATGATCCGGAAAAGGGATGTGTGCCCGTCGTGAACTATCGCGAAGCGATCCGGGCTGAACGTAAAATTCGCATCACCTACGTGAATTCGGAAGATGAGCGTACCGAGCGCACGATACGGCCCGTCGCCCTGATCTACCATATTGAATGCACCATGCTGGCCGCGTGGTGCGAGCTGCGAAACGGGTTTCGCCATTTCCGCACAGATCGGATCTGGGCATGCGAACTGACCGAGGATCATTTCTGCGGGCAAGGGGAACCTCTGCGCGCGATCTGGCAGGAGCAGAACAGCTGGGATAGCTCCAAAGGGGTCGCCTGAATGGCAGGTATTCGCCGATTTCACTCAATTGTTGCTTGAGGCTCTTTGTTCTCACTGTGTTATACTAAGCGGAACGAAACAAACCCGGTGAACGGGTACGTGAGCAGAAGGTGATTCAATGACGATTTCCAAATGTGTACTGACGGTTGGACTGTGTTCAGCCCTGTTTTTGGGGGCGTGTACCGACCCGGGCACTCTCAGCGTGCAGAACGATCCCAACCAGAATGCCAAGCAAGGCGCGTTGCTGGGTGGTCTGATCGGCGCTGGTGTGGGCGCAATTGCCAATGACTCTGATCCACTGTTGGGGGCGTTGGCCGGTGGTGCCATCGGTGCCGCAGGCGGTGGCGTGATCGGCAACCAACTTGACCGGCAGGCTGCAGAGCTGCGGCAGCAGTTGGCAAATGACGGCATCACGATCGTCAACGCGGGTGATCGCCTGATCGTCACGGTTCCGAATGACATCACCTTTGACACCGACAGTTCCACCGTGCGCCCGGCCTTGCGTGCCGATTTGGTGAAGGTGGGGCAGAATTTGGTTAACTACCCGAATTCGAATGTCCAGATTATCGGTCATACTGACAGTGACGGAGAGGCGTCCTACAACCTCGGACTGTCTGAACGCCGCGCCAATGCGGTGGCTGATATTCTGCAGGCCAATGGTGTCAGCTACGCCCGTATCACTACTGTCGGGCAAGGTGAAAACAACCCGATCGCATCGAACCTGACACCCGAGGGAAAAGCCCAGAACCGGCGGGTCGAGATTGTGGTGGTTCCCAGCGACAACACCTGATCACGCGTCTCGCGCACAATGACTGCGCGTCATCGGGCCTTTGGTTCGATGGTGTCTCGGGATAACTAAGGGGAAACACCAAAGCGGAGTTTCCCCATGTCCCAACCGATCCTTCTTGGCCTTTCCGGCTCGCTACGGCAGGATGCGACCAACCGTAAATTGCTGCGCGAAGCTGCACGCCTGTTCGAACCCGGCACGTTCATTGAAGCTGATCTCAATCTGCCGCTTTATGACGGCGATCTCGAAGTTGGCGAAGGCATACCTGAAGCCGTGCAGGTTTTGGCCGATCAGATTGCCCAAGCCCACGCGGTGATCATATCAACCCCGGAATACAACAAAGGGCCTTCGGGTGTTCTAAAAAACGCGCTGGACTGGGTCAGCCGGACGAAGGGCAAGCCTTGGATAGATAAACCGCTCGCCGTCATGTCTGCGGCTGCGGGCCGGGCCGGGGGGGAGCGGGCGCAAATGATCTTGCGGTCCTTCATGGTCCCCTTTCAGCCACGCATTCTGCAAGGTCCCGAGCTTCACTTGGCGGACAGTTCGAATGAATTTGATGCAGACGGGCGGCTGTCTAACGACCGCTACGAGCATACGCTGCATAACCTGATGCAGAAGCTGCGGGCAGAGGCCGGGTTTTAATCCCCTTTGCTTGCCGGTCTGTACCGCAACTTCTAGGTTATGCTGATGAAGGATCAAGACCAGATCGAGACTCAGGCCGATGTCATAGATCCTGCCCGAGCGGCTGCACTGCAGGTAGCATTGGGGCAGGAACCGACGATTGAGGCAGGCTCAGTACTACCTCCCTTCTTTCATCAGCTCTATTTCTGGTCGCCGCATGTGCCGAGCGATCTGGGGCGTGATGGACATCCTCGGGTAGGCCAAGGTCTGATCCCCGATATGGGACTACCAAGGCGCATGTGGGCAGGTGGGCGACTGCAGTTTCATCAGCCCTTTGTGGCAGGGGTCGCAGCCGAGCGTCGGACGGTCAGAGAAAGCGCCGTGGCAAAGACAGGACGTAGCGGACCGTTGGCATTTGTCACACTGCGTCACGAGATTTGGCAAAAGGGCGCGCTGAGCGTGACCGAATGGCAGGATCTGGTTTATCGTGAAGATCCCTCATCAGACGCACCGGCTCCAAAAGTTCCGATGGCTCGAACGGATGAGTTGGATCACCGCATTGTTGAATTTGATACAACCCTGTTGTTCCGCTATTCGGCGCTGACGTTCAACGGTCACCGGATCCATTACGATCTTGACTATGCACGCGACGTGGAAGGCTATGCCGGGCTGGTTGTCCATGGGCCTCTGCTGGCCCAATTCCTCATGTTGTTCGCAACCGATCTGATGGGGCCTCTGGCGGAGTTTACGTTTCGCGCATCGTCGCCGCTGATGCATTTCGAAACGGCGACCCTGTGTCGGAACGGTCAGGAGTTTTGGGTGCGTGGACCCGGAGGCCGACAATGCATGTCAGCCAAGGCAATACCGCAATCAGAGTGAAGCTTCGGGCAGAAAATCCTGCGGGATTCTATCGCGCCCTTCCAGCATCAAGTCGGCTATGACCTCGGCCATCTTCGGTGCCATACCAAAACCGATCTTGAATCCCCCATTGGCGATAAACTGCCCTTTGTGCAGGGGATGCGCGCCCAGCATCGGCGCGCGGCTTTTGCTGCGGGGGCGGACACCGGCCCAGCGTTCGATTACTTCCGCCCCGTGCAGGACCGGCACGGCACGCATGGCGCGGTCCAGTACATCGTCCAGAGCGGCATCTGTGCTGGTCGGATCGTCGTATTCGCGTTCTGATGTCGAGCCAATGGCCAACGTTCCATCGGCATGAGGCACGATATGAACAGCATCGGCAAACAACTGTGGTACGTCGCCCGCATCAAATCGCAGCAACGCCGCCTGTCCTTTCACGCCGTTACCGATTGTCTTGCCAAACGCCTTGCTGAGCTCTTGCAGACCCGCAAGTCCAGTGGCGTGTACGACTTGTCCCTTGTCGGGCGCTTCGGCGGTAACTTCTACTCCCATTACGGCAAGCGCGGCCACCAGCGCTGCGCAGGCACGCCTTGGGTGCATGCGCGCGCTTAGCGTATCGTGGACGACATATCCCGTCGGGCTGGGTGGGCACCAGGCACCAATCTGATCTATAAACCGGACGCGCCAATTAGCCTGACCCTGCCAGAGTGTTGCAGCTGTTTGTTCACGCGCTTGGGCCAGCTCCAAACCGCGTGCGTCTGGTATGGGTTGCAGACGCCCAAGACGTGCGTAGCCGGGCGACACACCACCGGTGGCCTCGACCTGTTTCCAGAACGGTTCAGCCATGATTAAACTTTCAAACTGGAACGCCTTTTTGGTGTTCCAGTTTTCGGGCACATGTGGGGCCAGCGCGCCAACAAGCCCTCCACTGGACCCCGCGCCCGGACCAAATGGGTCGACGATCTGAACCTTCGCGCCGCGCCGTGCGCAGGTCCAGGCGATGGAGAGGCCAAATATTCCTGCGCCCCGCACCGTCACATCGACCATTGCCAATCCCCTTTTCGTTGTTCAGTGTCGCGCCGCTTAGCTACAGGATTCCCCGATGGCAGACCAGCGTGCCGAACTTACTTGGACGGAAGACCAGATCCCGGTCTCGGATCGGTTCGATGACCCCTATTACTCGTTGCAGAACGGGTTAGAGGAAACGCGTCATGTGTTTCTGGCAGGCAACGATCTGCCAACGCGCTTTGTACCGGGGTTTCACATCGCTGAACTAGGCTTTGGCACCGGCCTGAATCTGTTGACCGCGTGGTCGGCGTGGGAAGCAGCAGGGCAGACTACACCTTTACGGTTCACCAGCTTCGAGGCCTTTCCGATGGCGCCTGACGATATGGCGCGTGCTTTAGCCGCCTTCCCCGAGATGACACCGTGGGCCGATCGCTTTCTGAAAACATGGAATGGGCAGAAATGCGTGCTGGACACGTTGCATCTTGAGGTCATGGTCGGAGACGCGCGCCAGACCTTGCCCACATGGGCAGGTGAGGCAGATGCGTGGTTTCTGGATGGCTTCTCACCCGCAAAAAACCCCGAGCTGTGGGAGGCTGAACTGATGCAGCAGGTGGCGGAGCACACGATTCAAGGCGGTACAGCGGCAACCTATACTGCCGCGGGTTTCGTGCGTCGGGGCCTATCCGACGCAGGTTTTGATGTTACCCGCAGCCCCGGCTTTGGCCGTAAACGGCACATGACCCGGGCGGTGAAGCAATGAGCCAGAAGAACAACGTCAACGCCGGTATAGCGCTTATGGTCAGCGCGACGATCGTGTTTGCTTTGCAGGATGGGATTTCGCGCCATCTGGCCGGTACCTACAATACGTATATGGTGGTGATGATCCGGTACTGGTTCTTTGCCGCATTCGTGATTGCTCTGGCTGCGAGATCTAGCGGAGGTTTGCGGGCGGCGGCGCAAACCAGCCAGTTGGGACTCCAGATATTCCGGGGTGTGTTACTGGCCGCAGAAATTTGTGTCGCCGTTTTCAGCTTTACCATTCTGGGCTTGATTGAAAGCCAGGCCGTTTTCATCAGCTATCCGCTGCTGATCGCTGCCCTCAGCGGGCCGGTTCTGGGTGAGAAAGTCGGCTGGCGTCGCTGGGCCGCCATCGGGGTCGGCTGCATCGGGGTGTTGATCATCCTGCAGCCCGGTGCCGGTGTGTTCAACCCTTGGGCTGTGATCCCGCTGATCTCGGCGTTTATGTTCGCGATTTATGGCCTACTGACACGGTATGCGGCTCGGCGGGACAGTACTGCGACCAGTTTTTTCTGGACTGGGGTGGCTGGTGCAGTCGCAATGACTGCTGTTGGTGTCTGGTTTTGGGAACCCATGGCCAGCAGCGATTGGTTTTGGATGGGGTTGCTTTGCATCGCAGGCGCTCTGGGACACTGGCTATTGATTAAGTGCTACGAAATGGCAGAGGCCAGCGCCGTGCAACCCTTTGCCTATTTCCATCTGATGTGGAGCGCAATTCTGGGCATCACGATCTTCCACGAGACGCTGCGCCCCGAGGTTGTTCTGGGCGCAGCTTTGGTGATCGCGGCGGGCCTGTTCACCTTATGGCGCGAACGACGAAAGGGTCGAACCGGTTAGTTCCTTTGAGAATGGCACTGGTAAAGCTGGCTGCCCAAGCCGAGCGCGATAGACCGGCAGGCTTTCGGCGACACGCATGACATAGTTGCGCGTCTCCTTGAAAGGAATGGTCTCGATCCAGTCGATCACGTCCACCTGGCCCCGGCGCGGGTCGCCATAGCGTTCCATCCACGAAATCGGCCGTCTTGGCCCCGCGTTATATCCAGCGGCCATCATCACGACATTGCCGTTGAAGTCCTCTGCAAGCGTTGCAAGATAATTCGCCCCCAGCTTTGCGTTATATTGCCAGTCCGAGGTTAGGCGCGCGGTTTTATGGCCACCCAGAATACCCAAATCCTGAGCCACAAGTTTGGCGGTAGCGGGCATGACCTGCATCAAACCGCGCGCGCCTGCGCCACTGATGACTACCGGATCGAACTCACTTTCGCGTCGGGCAATTGCCAGCGTCATTTCCTTCGCCATGGGAAGTCCCATATCTGCGACCGGGTGCACTGGGTAATAAGCGGCAGGCAAAACAACACCGGTTGTTGCCGCGCGCTTGGCGATCATGACGGCCAGATGCGGTTCGTTCAGTTCGATCACCAGGTCACCCAGCTGAGCGGCCTGGGTTTGATCGAGACCTTCCACCAAATGGGTAAGAAACCGTTCTGAAAGGTTTCCCTCTCCTGCGCGCTGCAACAGCAATCCAGCCTCCAACACGCTTGAGTCAGCGAATGCGGCTTGTTTCCAATGCGGCGCGCGGCGTGGGTTGGCCAATTCGCTGTCAAACGGACGGCCGATTTGTTCCGCGGCCAGCAACCCGTAGAACGAGGTCTGATAGTTCGCGCCTTCGGCATAAGCCTCGTGCGCCTTGTCAGCATCCCCCTGCGCCGCATAGGCGCGGCCCAGCCAATATCCACCTCGACCCTTCGAAATCGGCGATTGCACCGCCTCCGAGAAATTCTGGAAATGCCGCACCGCCGTGGCCGGATCATTCAGCTTGCGCAGCGCCAGAAATCCCGAGAGCCACTCTAAATCAGCGTAGCCATAGCCCATTTCGGGGGTCATGTGGTGATTGGCGGCAATCGCATAGGCGCGTTCGGCATCTCCCGTGCGCATCTCAAGACGTGCCAGTCTGCGTCGCCCTTCCGCCCATTTGTCGGGTTCACCCAGCGATTTTGGTCCGGTCGAGCGTGCCAACATCAGATCAATGGCGCTGTCGTCCAGTTCTTTGCGATCCCGCCACACGAAACGATCAAATGCCAGGCCAGGGTCTTTGGCCAGTGATTCCGGCACTGCGGCGACTTTGCCGTCCACTCCGTTTTCGCGCTTTTGCAGGGCAATGCGCGCCTCGGCCAGTTTGCGCTGATCAGAGTTGATCAGGGGCAGCATCCGCCCGGCGCTGACCAGATGCCCATCCCACAACATCCGATCCAACCTGGCCTCGTGATGTGGTCTCAGAAGTTTCCCGAAGTTCTCAAGATAATCCTTTTGCAGGCCCGACCCCATCGGCATGGTCCGCCAAGCGGTTACGACGTCGGCTTCTGCTTCACCATTGCGGCCTTGGCTTTTCAAAGCCACGGCATAATTCAAAGCACCTTCTGCTGTTTGCGGAGGCATCCCTTCGTAGAATTTCAGAACTCGATTCGGATCGGCCCCGGTGAATGATGGCTCGCTTTTACGGCGCAGCCAGGCCAAACCGGGCCAATCCGGGCGCCGCTCAAGAAACACCAGCACATCGCCCGAGCTGCCAAAACCTTCGCGTAGCCAATGCCAGACAATAATGTCACGCGCCACCGATCCACGCTGGCCTGCAACGCGCAGCGCGGTATTCCAATCGCCCTTGCGCATCTCATAGAGCCCCGCGCGCAAATCCTGCGTCGCGTCCGCACGAGTGGCATGCGGCTGTAGCATCAGCGCCAGAATCATCGCTATTCCAAGCGACAGAATACGTCTCATCCCTTGCATTCCCCAACAAACCAAGGATACAGCCATGCAGGATAAACCTTGCGCCGCCGGGATCAACTCACAAACCCTTAATCGTGACAGACCGGTGCGCAAAAAACACCTAAGGAGCGTTCCATGTTTAAAGGCTCAATGCCAGCCCTGGTCACCCCGTTCAGCAACGGCGCGTTGGACCTGGAAACGCTCAAACACCTGGTGGAATGGCAAATACAGCAAGGTTCGACCGGTCTGGTTCCGGTTGGTACGACCGGCGAAAGCCCGACCCTCAGCCATGAAGAACATGAAACGGTTATCGCCGAAGTGGTGAAGGCTGCAGCAGGTCGCGTGCCTGTCATCGCAGGCGCGGGCTCCAACAATACTGTCGAGGCAATTCGGTTTGTTCAGTTTGCGCAAAAAATCGGTGCGGATGCGGCGCTGGTCGTAACCCCCTATTACAACAAGCCGACCCAGAAGGGGCTGCTGGCGCATTTCCAAACTCTGCATGACAGTGCCGATATCCCGATCATCATCTACAATATCCCGGGTCGTTCGGTCATCGACATGACTCCTGCAACGATGGGTGAGTTGGCGAAACTGCCGCGCATCATCGGAGTCAAGGACGCGACCGGAGATCTGGCGCGCGTCAGCCAGCAGCGTGCAAGCTGTGGTGCGGATTTCTGCCAGCTATCCGGGGAAGACGCGACTGCACTGGGCTTCAATGCTCATGGCGGAGTGGGCTGCATCTCGGTCACCGCAAACGTGGCTCCGAAGCTCTGTGCTGAATTCCAGCAGGCAACGCTGAATGGCGACTACGAAATGGCGCTGGAGTATCAGGACCGCCTGATGCCCCTGCACGAAGCGATCTTCATCGAGCCCGGTCTGGTTGGCGCAAAATACGCGCTCAGTAAACTTGGCCTGTGTAGCACCGAAGTGCGCTCGCCTCTGACCGAGCTGGAAGACAGCACCAAAGCCGCTATCGAAGCAGCAATGGCGCATGCTGGATTAATCTGAAATCAATATACGGACTCGTAAGGGCGGCCTCGAAGATCGAGCGCCGCCCTTTCTAATTCGGGATCCAAACTTCATCTGGCTAGAAATACCTCGGTGAGGCGCGGCTTGCCGCGACAGGGGCAGAGCCCCCATCAACGCTTGCCGTAGTACAACCCAACCACATGCTCTGCTTGCGCGAAGAACAACCAGCGTGAAACAGCAACGCCGGTGACATGCGACAACACCGCCACAAGCGCAAAGACATGCTTGATCAGAACGCCGCCAAAAGGGATCAGAAGCAGCAGTAAAGGCAGCACAAAAGCCAGACCAAAAGATATCATCCGTAGTTTCTGCGCATGCTTCCGACCGACCACATGCACAAACTCACGCAGCAGATAGTTTGTACCTGTATGAGGTGGTTCGAATGCGCGGACAGCGCCTCGCTCACCAAGCCCTGTCGCGGTTGCCAGCGTGGTTCCCGATCGGGACAACGCATCGTCGCCCTTGGCCCAATAGGCAAGCTGTACAGCGCCGGCAATAGCCAGCAACCAAGGGGCAAGCGCTTCCGCTCCGGCCAACAAAGCACCGCCTGCAATGCTGAACGACAAGAACATGGCCGGTGTCAGGTTCATGTTCCAGCGAGGGATGGTCTTGAGCTGCGTGTAGATCATCGATGTGGTGAAGACCGTGGCCAGCGAGAATGCCGCCCCGATCCAGCCCAGCACACCCCAGCGTTGGCCTAGAAAGACCGCACCAATTGCATAGAGCCCCATGACGAGCAGCGCGATGACCGCGCACCAGCCTTCGCGGCTGAGCCAGCTTGAGCGCCATTGGGTGAAGGCTTTCCAAGCGCGCTCTGGGTGGCCGAGGTGGAATGTCGACGCGAGCAAACCGCCGACGGACAAGCCATAGGCAATTGCGAAAAACACAAACGCGACCCAGCCCGAGACGTCAGGTATGCCGAGCCCCAGGAAGAACAAGAGTCCAAATCCGAGGCCGGACAGGGTGGTAAAGATGATAACGGAAGGTGCCGGGTGCATCAGAGCTTCTCCAGGGTCTTGTCGAGCCAGCCGAGGAAACCCTTGGGCTCTTCGGCGACCGGGGCCAGCAGAGGGGCCAGGATGTCAATCTGCTCCTCAATTTTGTCCTTGGGTCGGGGCGGCAGGTACTTGTTGACGGGCTTGGTGCCCATTTCAGGCATCAGATCCATGCCGTCACGTTCGGCGACCAACCTGCTGACATCACTGCCAGGGTCGCCGAGATCGCCAAAATGCCGGGCACCTGCCGGGCAGGTGCGCACACAAGAGGGCACACGATCCACCTCGGGTAGGTTCTCGTTGTAAATCCGATCGACGCAAAGCGTGCATTTCTTCATAACGCCTTCGGCCTGATCCAGCTCACGTGCGCCATAGGGGCAGGACCACGCGCACAGGCCGCAGCCGATGCAGTCACTTTCGTTGACCAGAACGATTCCGTCCTCGACCCGCTTGTAGCTGGCACCGGTGGGGCAGACGGTCACGCAGGGTGCGTCTTCACAATGCAGGCAGGATTTTGGGAAGTGGATCAATTGGGCATGCCCTTCGGCGGGTTGCACCTCGTAAGAGTGCACCCGGTTCAGGAAGGTGCCTGAAGGGTCAGCACCATAAGCATCCTGATCCGACAGTGGCGCGCCGTAGTTTTCGGTGTTCCAGCCTTTGCATGAAATGACGCAGGCATGGCAGCCAACGCAGGTGTCCAGATCAATGACCAGACCCATCTTGCGTTCGGTTGATTGGGGGAGCTGGGTCATGACTGCCTTGCCTCTGCGATTGTGGTCAGGGCGGGCTGGGGCTCTGCCCCAGACCCCGAGATATTTGTAGCCAGATGAAGAACGGATCGGGTCATTTGCCCACCTTCCAGGCCAAATCCTTTGGCCCCTGCCCGACCGGCGATTTGATTGGTGCGAATTCAGGCTGGCTTTCAGCATCGCTTGGAGCTGCGGCCTTTTCGATTTTCACCTTCAGATCGAACCAGGCGGCCTGACCGGTGATCGGATCAGAGTTTGCCCAGCGCAGGCCGTCACCTTTGGGGGGCAGCAGCTCATGGATCAGGTGGTTGAGCAGGAAACCCTTGGTGGCCTCGGGGGCGTCTTCCTGCAAAGCCCAGGCCCCTTTGCGCTTGCCGATGGCATTCCAAGTCCACACGGTATTGTCGTTCAGCGCGGCCATCTCCATGACGGGTACCGTGATCTCGCCATGTGGAGAGCTGACTTTGGCCCAATCGCCGTCTTGCAGCCCGTGTTCACGCATCAGCTTGGTCGGGACGTATAGCGGGTTGCGCCCATGCAGCTGACGCAACCAGGCGTTTTGTGTGCCCCAACTATGATACATCGCCATTGGCCGCTGGGTCAGAGCGTTGACGGTGAAGCCTTCATTGCCGGTCTGATCGGTTTCGTACCAAATGGGCAGGGGGTCCATTGTATCTTGGATCTGCGCGCGCAGGTGATCTGGGGGCTGGCGTTCCCCGTAGCCTTCGGCGGCCAGTTGGAATTTACGCATCGGCTCGGAATAGAGCTGGAATAGATAGGGCTGTGGGCTGTCATAGATACCCATGCCCACAGCCCAGTCTTGATAGGCAGTGTTCCAAGGTTTGTAGTAATCCGCACCTTCGGGAATATGCGCGACAAAGAAGCCACCATTCTCGATGTATTGGTTCAATTGGTCGGGGTTAACCTCGCCACGACCTTCCTTGTCGCCGTTTTCGCCCCGGAAACCGGCAAGCGGTCCAATGCCCGGCTTGCGTTCGTGGTTGACGATATAGTCGGCGTAATCCGTCCACTTGGCGCTGCCATCATCGTTGGTAAAGCCGGGCAGATCCATGCGGTTGGCCAGATCGATCAGAACCGACTGGAAGCCGCGTACGTCGCGGTCGGGTTCAATCACCGGCCAGCGGATCGCGTCTGCCGCTGCCTCGGCCTCGCAGATCGGGCGGTCCAGTAGCGAGATACAGTCGTGTCGTTCCAGATAGGTTGTATCGGGCAGGATAAGGTCGGCATAGGCCACCATTTCCGAGGAATAAGCATCGGAATAGATGATATGCGGGATCACGTAGTCGCCGTTCTCATCCTTGTCCGTCAGCATGTCCATGACACCCTTGGTGTTCATCGTCGAATTCCAGGACATGTTGGCCATGTACATGAACAACGTATCGATCTTGTAGGGATCGCCTGCATGGGCATTCGAGATCACCATGTGCATCAGCCCGTGGCTGGACATCGGGTTTTCCCATGTAAACGCTTTGTCAATCCGCGCCGGGCTGCCGTCTTCCTTCAGCGCCAGATGCTCGGGGCCGCGAACAAACCCCAGATGCGGCCCGTCCAGAGGTGTATTCGGCGTCACCTTACAATGCGGAGTCGGATGCGCCTCAACTGGCTTGGGGTAGGGCGGCTTGAAGCGGAAGCCGCCGGGGACTTCGACCGTTCCAAGCAGGATCTGCAACACATGCAGGGCGCGGCAGGTCTGGAAACCGTTCGCGTGGGCCGAAACGCCGCGCATCGAGTGCATCGCGACGGGGCGACCAATCATCTTCGAGTGTTTCTCGCCCCGGAAATCGATCCATTCATGGTCCAGTTCGAACGCTTCATCAAAGGCCACACGGGCGAGCTCGCCAGCAATCGCGCGAATGCGGGTCGCTGGTACGCCGCATTTTTCTGCGATTGCCTCGGGGGCGTATTCATCCGCCAGATACCGTTCTGCCATGTAGTGGAAGACGGGGCGGTGGGTGACACCGTCCTTTTCGTAGGTCGCTGATAGGTCAGGGCGGACGCCGGGGGTGTCGAAAGCAGTCAGCTTGCCGGTATTGCGGTCGATGACCAATGGCTTGCCGTCATCGTCTTTCAGGAACAGACCCTTTTCCGGACCGTCGGATGCGTTGATCAGGACCGGCGCGTTGGTGTAGCGACTTAGGTAATCCAGATCGATTTTGCCTGCCTTCATCAGCACATGGATCATCGACAAGATGAACAGGCCATCGGTACCGGGGGTGATGCCGACCCAATCATCTGCCACGGCGTTATAGCCCGAGCGGATCGGATTTACCCCAATCACCCGGGCACCGCGCGCCTTGATCTTGCCGATGCCCATTTTAATCGGGTTGCTGTCGTGGTCTTCTGCCACGCCGAACAGCATGAACAGCTTGGTGTGATCCCAGTCGGGCTGACCGAATTCCCAGAATGCACCGCCCATCGTGTAGATGCCACCGGCTGCCATGTTGACCGAACAGAACCCGCCATGGGCCGCATAGTTACAGGTGCCGAAATTCTGTGCCCAGAAACTGGTGAAGCTCTGGCTCTGATCACGGCCGGTGAAAAAGGCCAGTTTCTCAGGGTTGTCTTCGCGGATCGGTTTTAGCCAACCGACAGCGATCTCGAGCGCCTCGTCCCAACTGATCTCTTCGAACTCGCCAGACCCACGCGGGCCGACGCGTTTGAGCGGTGCGCGTAGGCGCGACGGGGCGTTCACCTGCATGATTCCTGCGCTGCCTTTGGCGCAGAGAACGCCCTTGTTTACCGGATGATCCCGATTGCCTTCGATATAGGCGACCTTCCCATCCTTCATGTGCACGTTGATACCGCAGCGGCAGGCACACATGTAGCATGTAGTCCGGCGGATCTCGTCTGACACGGGTGGGGATAGGTTGAGGTTCGGTTGTTGATTCACGCTGTCTCTCCCTGTGGCGGATCGCCTTGGTACCTGTACGTGTTGAACACACTGGAGCGTAAGCACACCGGGCTCAACCATATAGAGGAAGAGAGTGCAGGCACCCCCTTCCTCTGCTTTTCTTTAAGCAGACCGGTTGAACCCGGTCCGACTTATGTTTTTGACAGCAATCAAACCTGCTGCAGACGCATGTCGCTTGCGTCGATACCTGCAACCTCAACCGGCTTCTTCATCGCGTCGCGACGGAAGGGTTCACCCAGTTCCTGGTTGATCATTGCTTCGATCAGGGTGGTGATGCCGTTCTTCTGATCCTCGATCGCCTGGCTCAGCGCCGCAGTCAGCTCATCCTGAGTGCGTGCGATGACGCCTTTCAAGCCACAGGCGTTGGCGATGCCGGCATAGGACACTTTGGTGTCCAACTCGGTGCCGACGAAGTTGTCATCGAACCACAGGGTCGAGTTGCGCTTTTCCGCACCCCACTGGTAGTTGCGGAACACAACCTGAGTGATGGCGGGCCATTCTTCGCGACCGATGGCGGTCAGTTCGGTGACTGCAATGCCGAAGGCACCGTCGCCAGAGAAGCCGACAACCGGTACATCCGGGCAGCCGATCTTCGCGCCAATGACCGAAGGCAGACCATAGCCACAGGGGCCGAACAGGCCGGGGGCCAGATACTTGCGGCCTTCTTCAAACGAAGGATAGGCGTTGCCGATGGCGCAGTTGTTGCCGATGTCGGACGAGATGATCGCCTCTTTCGGCAGCGCGGACTGGATCGCGCGCCATGCTTTGCGCGGGCTCAGCCAGTCCGGCTTGGCAGCGCGAGCGCGCTCGTTCCAGGTGGTGCCCGGATCGTCCTGCTCGTGGTCCATCGAGGTCAGCTCTTGCGCCCAACGCGATTTGGTTTCGGCGATTTTCGCCTTGCGCGCGTCGCGGCCTTCGTCACCGGCTGTGTCGGACAGTTGGTTCAGGATGCTCGTGGCAACGCTCGCCGCATCGCCCACGATACCAACCGAAACCTTCTTGGTCAGGCCGATGCGGTCGGGGTTGATGTCGACCTGAATGATCTTTGCATCTGCAGGCCAGTACTCCATGCCGTAGCCTGGAAGGGTCGAGAACGGGTTCAGGCGGGTGCCGAGGCACAGAACAACGTCTGCTTCCTTGATCAGCTGCATACCGGCTTTTGAGCCGTTGTAGCCCAGCGGGCCAGCGAACAGTGGGTGCGAACCGGGGAAAGCGTCATTGTGCTGGTAGCCAACGCAGACCGGAGCGTCCAGACGCTCGGCCAGTGCTTTCGACGCTTCGATGCCGCCTTTCGACAGAACGGTGCCTGCACCGTTCAGAATAACGGGGTTCTTTGCGTTCGACAGCAGAGCGGCAGCTTCGGATACGGCCGATGCACCACCCGAAGGCAGTTCAAACTCAACAACAGCAGGCAGCTCGATGTCGATCACCTGAGTGAAGAAGTCGCGCGGAACGTTGATCTGCGCAGGTGCCGACGCGCGCTTGGCGTTCATGATCACCCGGCTCAGAACCTCTGCCATGCGGCTGGGGTCACGCACCTCTTCCTGATAGCAAACGCAGTCTGCGAACATGCGCATCTGCTCCATTTCCTGGAAACCACCTTGACCCATGGTCTTGTTTGCGGCCTGCGGAGTGACCAGCAGCAGCGGAGTGTGGTTCCAATAGGCAGTTTTGACTGCGGTCACAAAATTGGTGATGCCGGGGCCGTTCTGGGCGATCATCATCGACATCTTGCCGGTTGCGCGGGTGTAGCCGTCAGCCATCATGCCGCCGGACCCTTCGTGGGCACAATCCCAGAAAGTGATGCCTGCTTTGCCAAAAATGTCGGAGATCGGCATCATGGCCGAGCCGATGATACCGAACGCATGTTCGATGCCATGCATCTGCAGGGTTTTTACAAAGGCTTCTTCAGTGGTCATCTTCATCTGCGTAATCTCCGATCATAGAAGGATGGAACGGGGGTTTTGCACCCAGTTTTCTGATCGGTTTTGGCGTACGGGTGTCTGTGGCGTTAGGGCCAGAACCGGTAGCGGTTTAAGTCCAGAGTGCTTAAGAACGCCGGATCGCTTCAGCAATCTGTTGGATTCCCGGTTCGATACGATCCGACGAGATTGAAGAGTAGCCCAGCCGATAAAAGTTCTTTGGCCTGTTCTGGCTTGAAAAAAATGCCTCACCCGGTTCGATATGGACGCTTTGGCGCTGCAGGTCTCGGGCCAGTTTGCTGGTGTCTACATGCAGCGGCGCTTGCATCCAGATCGATGATCCGCCCAACATCCCGCGCCCAGCAACAGTCAGACCATATTGTCCAATTGCCTCCTCAATCGCTTCGCGACGGCGTTGCAGCGTTTTAGACATGCGCCGGATCTGAGCATCATAGTGGCCGAGCGATAGGAAGTAGGCTGCAGTTCGCTGCATGTGGCCAGGAGGGTGACGCAAGACCAGAGATCGCAGGGCGCGCGCTTCACGGATAAAGGGTTCGGACCCGACCATGTAGCCCAATCGAAGCCCCGGAAACAGCGACTTGGAAAAGCTGCCCACGTAGATCACCCGCCCATCGCGATCCATTGACCTGAGCGCCGGTGACGGGGCCCCGAGAAATGACATTTCAAATTCATAGTCATCCTCGACGATAATGGCATCCAATTCGCGGGCACGACGCAGCAGTGCATGTCGGCGGTCCACCGGCATGGTCGCGGTTGTCGGGCTCTGGTGGCTGGGGGTGGTGAATATGACGTCGGTATCGTCAGGGATTGTTTCCGGCGGCA
Organism: Ruegeria sp. C9; assembly: GCF_056537585.1. Classification (NCBI taxonomy): domain Bacteria; kingdom Pseudomonadati; phylum Pseudomonadota; class Alphaproteobacteria; order Rhodobacterales; family Roseobacteraceae; genus Ruegeria; species Ruegeria sp. C9. The sequence continues at coordinate 62,499 of NZ_JBQFRU010000001.1, read as the reverse complement.
ACCCGTCCCGGTCGACCTTCAGATAAGACAGCTTGCATTCCGAGTGAATCAGAAGATCGCGCAGGGCGTAATAGCAGGGGTCCTCGATCGCTGCCCTACGGTTCCGGTTCAGCAATATGCGAGACGCCAGCCAAAGGGCGTTCTGAGCGCCCAGGGTGATCAAGATTTCTTCGGGCCGGGCTACAATTCCACGGCGGGGAAGAGTATGCCGGGCGATGAATTCAAGCAGCAGCGGGTCGTCCTGATCGACATAGTCCCCGGTCAGAGAATCAAAGTCCTTATGTCCCAACGCCCGAACCGCGCAGAGACGCCAGTTTGCATGATCGAACAGCTTTCTGTCGACTTGGCCATAAATGAAGGGATAGCGGTAGTCACGCCAGTTGCTGGGTTTTGTCAGCACATCACCGCCCGAGAAACGGCGAGCAAACGCCTGATCCCAGTCAACCACTTCGGTGTCGCGCCGCACTGGCGTGTAGGTCGGCGGCACTGGCGCATTTTCTGAAACATAGTATCCCGACCGGCCTTTGGCGGTCAGGTAATCATTGGCCAGCAGTTCAGTATAGGCAAGCGTGACCGTAATCCGGCTGACACCCAAATGGGCAGCAAGTTTACGGGACGAGGGCAGCTTTTCCCCGACGTGGAAGCGTCCTGACAGAATGCCTTCGGCAATCAGCTGTTGCAGCTGCGCCTGTAAGGTGCCTTGCCCATTGCGTTCCAAAAAGAATGTGTCGACCGAAATACCCATTGCATCGTTATACGTTGGACCTAAGGCGGTGGCAATCTGGACTTATGGCCCTGCGAACCATGTGGAGAGTTTTACGCACACGTGTGGTTGACGCAGGATACGAATTAAACTAAATAACCATAAATCTAGTTTAATGGAGATAAAGGATGTGGGAAGAAGCTGCCGCAGGTTTCTCTGCCATGGGCTCGGAGGCCCGATTGAAGGTTCTTAAGACCTTGGTTCGTGCTGGGGAAGCAGGCCTGACCGTTGGAGAAATTCAAACGAGGACAGGAATCGCGCCCTCGACTCTGGCGCATCATCTGCGGTTTCTGGCTGCTGGCGGAGTAGTTGAGCAAGAGAAGATCGGGCGTAGCACGATCAACCGCGCGTGCTTTGACGAATTGAGAAACCTGGCGCAGTTCATCCTTAGTGAATGCTGCGCAGACGAAATCGGAAAGGCCGCAAACGATGGCTGAACTAACCCAAAACCCCAAGCCACTATCCAGAAACCTGATCGACCTGATCAAAACGCCCTGGGCTCTGATCGTGGTCATACTGGCACTGGTGGCCATTCTTGATCCGGGCAACTGGACCGAGGTTGTGAGTTTTGCAGCCAAAGCGCTTGTGCATACGGGCCAGTACATCCTGTTTGCTGTTCTGCTGCTATCATACCTGAAGGCAACCGGGGCCGAAGTCATGGTCGCCCGTGCATTTGAGGGTCGCGAGACACGGATGATCTTTCTGGCTGCGTTGTTTGGCGGGCTGGCCCCATTTTGTTCCTGCGAAGTGATCCCGTTCATCGCGGGATTGCTGGCTCTGGGTGCGCCATTGTCGGCCGTGATGGCATTCTGGCTCAGTTCACCGTTGATCGACCCCCCGACGTTGCTGATTACTGCGGGTGCGCTGGGTTGGCCGTTTGCAATTGGTAAAGCGGTTGCCGCTGTCGCGTTGGGTTTGTTTGGCGGGTTTGCCGTGCGCACCCTGATGCGGGGAGGTGCCTTTGCGCAGCCGTTGCGTGAATACAAACCCGCTGGTTGCTGCGGTTGCGGACCAAAGCAAGATGACAAACCCGTCTGGAAGTTCTGGCAAGACCCTGACCGTCGGACGCGCTTTCGGGTTGAGTTCGTTCACAATGGCCTGTTCCTGCTCAAATGGCTGGCATTTGCCTACGTGCTCGAAGCATTGCTGGTCAGCTATGTTCCGGCAGACCTGATCGCCCGCGTTGTTGGTGGTGAGGGTGTTGTGCCAATTGTCATCGCTGCCTTGGTCGGAATGCCTGCCTATCTGAACTCTTACGTCGCACCACCGCTTCTTGCGGGTCTGATGGAGCAGGGTATGAGTGCGGGTGCTGCGATGTCATTCATGGTGGCCGGTGCCGTCAGTTCGATACCTGCGATGGCGGCCGTGTGGTCACTGGTGAAACCGCGCGTCTTTGCCACCTATCTGGGATTGGGCATCAGCGGCGCTATCGTAGCAGGCATCCTGTTTCAGATGATCTGAACAAAAAACCGCCCGGTTGAGCCATCGGGCGGTTTTGCTTTTCTAGCTCGCTTCGCAATATCGTGGCAGTTTGAACCGATACCTTGGCTCTCCACTTTCAACGAAAACCCGTTTCTCGATACAGGCTTGGGTTCCAACTGTCTGAGCAATCGGCCCTTCGGTCGAGGTGATTGATGCTGCTGAGCCATCCGGCAAGCGCACCGAAGCAATGACCCCGTTCTTGAGATCGCCATTGATCGGTGTCGCCGACAAAACCGCGACGGTGAGAAACGCCTCGTGCTCGTGCTTGCCGTCGTCATTCAGCAACAGCAAGCCAGCGACTATCGCGATCATCACTACGGCACCTGTGATGGCCAACCACCAGGATTTCAGGAACACATAGATTGAAACGGCACGATGCGCGTCGAAGAATAAGGATAGAACCTTTAGCATCAAATCACCCAAAAAATCGGGTCCCGGCTATTCGAGGCCGGGACCATGCGCATCTCAGGGGCGCAGATCGTCTTCGTCTTCTTCATCACCACCACCCTTGGGCAGGTTGAAGAAGCTATCCGCATCGACGATGGGCTCTTCGTCTTCCTTCTCGTTGGTGTCCTCGGACAACGAGAATGTCTCGAGACCTTCGATCGCGGTTGGGATCTTGGGCGCTGAGTCCATCTCAAGAGACTGTTCGGTCGACACCAGTTTGCGACGCTCATCATCGCTCATCACGCCGCCTTCGGCTGCTTTCTTGGCCGCGGCCTTTTGCACGATGGCATCCAGTTCGGATTGTTTGCACAGTCCCAGGGCAACCGGATCGATCGGCTGCATGTTCGAGATGTTCCAGTGCGTCCGCTCGCGGATCGACTGGATGGTCGGCTTGGTGGTGCCGACCAGCTTGGCAATCTGGCCGTCGCTGAGTTCCGGGTGGAACTTGACCAGCCACAGGATCGAGTTCGGACGGTCCTGACGCTTGGACAGCGGGGTGTAGCGCGGACCACGGCGTTTCTCTTCGCCTGATGCCGCCGGATTGAATTTCAGCTTCAGCTTGTGCAGCGGGTTGTTTTGCGCGGTGTCAATTTCTTCCTGAGTCAGCTGGTTGTTGGCAATCGGGTCAAACCCTTTGACACCTGCAGCCACATCACCATCCGCAATACCCTGCACTTCCAGCTCGTGCATGCCTACGAAATCCGCGATCTGCTTGAAGCTGATCGTGGTGTTGTCCACCAGCCATACGGCGGTTGCCTTGGCCATAAGCGGTTTTGCCATCAGCCCGTCTCCTATAAATACATCTGTCCCGTCGCCGGAATTCGGCGGCCCCGAAGCTATGGGGCAGGTTTCCGTTGTCGGGGAACTTGGGGCCTATATAGTCGCGACAGCTAAAGAAGGGAAGAGGCGAATGCGCTGGGCGATTTTGTGGGTGCTGAGTGCCATGGCTGCGATGGCCGAGGGCGAAAATGCGGGCGATTTTGACTACTACGTCCTGTCGCTCAGCTGGTCGCCCAATTGGTGCGCCCGCGAAGGCGATGCGCGCGGCTCGGATCAGTGCGACACGCGACACGATCATGGGTGGATATTGCATGGGCTCTGGCCGCAATTCCATCAGGGCTGGCCTTCGTATTGTCGCACGTCCGAAGCGCCACCCACACGCCGCATGACGCGGGAAATGGAGGATATTCAAGGCTCATCCGGGTTGGCCTGGCATCAATGGAAAAAGCACGGCACCTGTTCGGGCCTCAGTGCACCCGACTATTTCGCCCTGTCGCGGCAGGCTTATGCAGGCGTTGCGCGCCCCGAGGTGTTCCGCAAGCTGGACGCGACGGTCAAACTGCCCGCTTCGGTGGTGGAAGAGGCCTTTCTCAAAGCCAATCCCACGCTCGAGCCTGACATGATCACCATCACCTGTAAGCAAGGCTATATCGAAGAAGTCCGCCTGTGCTTGTCCCGCGATCTTGACCCGGTGCCCTGTGGCCGCGACGTGATCCGTGATTGCACCGCTAAAGACGCGGTGTTTGATCCGATTCGTTAGAGCTTTTTGTTCTGGCAGTCGCGCGCATAATCCAGCGCTTTGGCGGTGCCTTTCAGATCAATCGCCATGACGGTCTGACCTTCTGGATTGTAGACGGTCATGGTCTTGTTCTGCGCAATCGAGGTGACGAAACTCCGGTCCGTAAAGAACACCGTCGCGCCGGGCACGCGATCCTGCTTGAACCCGATGGCGGTGGCATCAAAACTCTTGCCGTCCAGCTCGAACCGGATCGGATATTGTTCCCCCGGTTTAATGTCGCCCCAAGCCTTGTTGTAGACGGTGAAATACCCGCGATTATCCAGCGCGTCATAACCTAGCCGCACCACCGAGAGGTCCTGATACACGGTTTGTATCAGGCACCCATTGCCAAGATTGGGGTCCATCATGATGTTCCAGCCTTCGACAAAACCTTTGTCGATAAGTTCCTGCGACAGGGCGGCAGTGGCGGCGAAGGCGGCTAAGGTGAGTGCGAGAAGGCGGGTCATTATGTGCTCCAAGTCTTTCGCTCAGTGGAATTTAACTTAGTTCATTTTTCAAGCTAATTTGAGATTTGAATCTAAAGGACACCAAAAACACTTATCCGCCAAGATCATTGCAAACTACCCGTCTTGGTCAAGATAGTCTCGGTGCCGTTTGATAGGCGGAAAACACATCCTTGGGTCCTGGGAAGTATTAACAGATCGTTGATGCCAAGGCCCAGCCAAATCCCGCGCAATATCAGTGACGTAACCCCGTGCGTCACCACGATTGCGGATTCGTCTTGCTCGTCTAAGAACGATTGTACCCTCTCATAGATCTCGTCAAAGCTTTCGCCATCCGGGCTGCGAAAATACCAATGATAGGATTCGTATGGGCAATCGATTTGAGTCCGAATGAACTCCCGCGTCGCGCCTTCCCATTGGCCAAATGCAATTTCCGTTAGCCGGTCATCGTTTGCGAAATCAAACTGGGGTGCAATCGCCAGCCTTGCGGTGTGTTGCGCCCGCTCCTGCGGGCTGACGAACACGCGTTTAGGGTGGTTGGGGATACGGCGAAGTATCTCCCGCTGCTGCCGCGCCTGATAGATACCGGTTTCCGTTAATGGAGAGTTCTTGCGGCCTTGAAACTTGCCCAAGGTATTCCACTCGGTTTCGCCATGTCTTAGGACAAACAGATCGGGGTACTTGGTCAATGCGGTTTCCTGAATTACTCACAAGCTAATTTCTAGTCTAGATTGACACTGCATGCCGAAAACACTTTGTCAGATTTCCTTCCTCGCCCGCAAAGCCGCCGTAATCGTCCCGTCATCCAGATAGTCCAACTCTCCCCCAATCGGTACACCTTGTGCCAGGGATGTCAGACGAACCTGCCCCTCCAACTGATCAGCGATGTAGTGGGCAGTGGTCTGGCCATCGACGGTGGCGTTCAGGGCGAGGATGATCTCGGTGATACTCTCGGCCACAACCCGGTCCTTCAACCGGGGGATACGCAATTCATCCGGGCCGACCCCGTCCAAAGCCGACAACGTGCCGCCCAAAACGTGATAGCGGCCCTTGAAGACCCCGGCGCGCTCCATCGCCCAAAGGTCGGCGACGTCTTCGACTACGCACAGTTCTCCGGTTGCGCGGGCCTCATCATTGCAGATGTCGCAGATATCGGTGGTGCCCACATTGCCGCAGTTCAGACATTCACGGGCGGTGACGGCCACCTGCTGCATCGCGTCTGAAAGCGGCGTCAGCAGCAGGGCGCGTTTGCGGATCAGGTGCAGGACTGCGCGGCGGGCCGAGCGAGGGCCGAGGCCGGGCAGCTTGGCCATAAGGTCAATCAGATTGTCGATGTCGCTATTCGAACTCACCGTGAGACCCTCGCAATTGGGCCAGGGAAACACGCCCCGGCCATAGATCCGTCAGGAGGGTGTATCAGAACGGCAGCTTGATGTCTGCGGGCAGGCCCATGCTTTCGGTCAGCTTGGCCATTTCTGCCTGCGAACGTTCCTGCGCCTTGGTTTGGGCGTCCTTGATCGCGGCGAGGATGAGGTCTTCGACTACTTCCTTATCGTCACCGTTAAAGATCGACGGGTCGATATCCAGACCTTTCAACTCGCCCTTGGCGGTCGCGGTGGCCTTGACCAGCCCGGCACCGGATTCGCCGACAACCATGATGGTGTTCAGCTCTTCCTGCATGTCAGTCATCTTGGTCTGCAGATCCTGCGCGGATTTCATCATCTTGGCCATGTCACCCAGGCCGCCTAAACCTTTTAGCATCGGTAATCTCCTGTCACTCGATTTGTGGCCTAGATACGAAGCGTAACCGCGCGGCACAAGAGGTCAGGATACTCCCGCCCGTCGTCAAGGTCTTTGGCAAGACCTTTCCTCCCGTTAGGCCCGGCAGTGCGTAAGGCGCGCTGCAGGGCCCATAGCCGCTCAGGTCGGCGCCAGCCGATGGCCCGTGGCGGGTGCGGGAGCATTTGGTTGAGGTGCGCTTATGCTCGAAGCTTAGTCTTCTTCGAACGGGTCCCATTCGTCTTCGACCTCGGGCAGGGCTTCGGTTTCGACTTGAGCGGCGCGTTGTTCTGCGGTTTCGATGCTCTTGATCCGCGCTTTCGGGAAATGAGTCAGCACTGCTTGCACCAGAGGATGCTGTTCAGCCTCGGCCTTCAGTGCCAAGTCTGCAGCGTCCCGTACCTCGGCAATGGTCGGTGCGTTGCCCTCAGCGACAATAGAAACGGCCCACCGGTTGCCCGTCCAACGCTGCAGCGACGCGCCCAATCGTTGTGACAGGTCGGTCGGGGCGTTGTCGGTTGGGGCGAACTCGATCCTGCCTGGTTGGTAGGATACCAGACGCACGCCGTTTTCAACCTCGACCAACAACTTCACGTCCCGGTTGGCTCGGATCAGTTCGACCACATGTTCAAATGTTGGATAGCGTGCCAGAGCTGCCTGCACATCTTGGGCTAGCGCGGCTGTTGGCCCGCCTGCGTTGCCGCCGATTCCCGATGCGGCATAGGCCGGTCGGGCCACAGCCTGTGGCGCGGCAGGAGCATGTCCCGGCGCACCGATTCCCTTGCCGGGGCCACCATTGGGCGGCGGAGGCGTATCTTGCAGACGCTTGATCAGCTCCTCCGGGCTAGGCAAGTCGGCCACATGGGTCAGGCGGATCACGGCCATTTCCGCAGCCATCATTGCGTTGGGTGCGGCGGAAACTTCCTCGAGCGCTTTCAGCAGCATTTGCCACATGCGTGTAAGGACTCGCATGGGCAGAGCCTCGGCCATTTGTTGACCTCGGGCGCGTTCGTCGGGGGAAACGGTGGGATCTTCGGCGGCATCCGGGGTGATCTTGACCACCGATACCCAATGCGTGATTTCAGCCAGATCGCGTAAGACGGCGAGTGGATCAGCCCCTTCGGCATATTGCCCGCTCAGCTCGGTCAACGCGCCTGCAGCATCGCCGCGCAGGATCATATCCATCAGATCCAGCACCCGGCCCCGATCAGCCAGCCCGAGCATGGCGCGCACCTGATCCGCGCTGGTTTCACCGGCCCCGTGCGAGATCGCCTGATCCAGCAGTGAGGTCGCATCCCGCGCTGATCCCTCGGCGGCCCGGGTGATCAACGATAACGCATCCTCGGCAATCTGCGCCCCTTCGGCATCTGCAATCTTGCGCAGCAGACCGATCATATCCTCCGGCTCGATCCGGCGCAGATCAAAGCGCTGGCAACGGGACAGGACGGTCACCGGGACCTTGCGAATCTCGGTGGTGGCAAAGATGAACTTCACGTGTTCGGGGGGTTCTTCCAGCGTCTTGAGCAGCGCGTTGAAAGCGCTGGTCGACAGCATGTGAACCTCGTCGATGATATAGATCTTGTAGCGCGCGGACGCAGCGCGATAGCGTACGCTGTCGATGATCTCGCGGATGTCATTGACACCGGTGCGGCTGGCGGCGTCCATCTCCATCACATCGACATGGCGGCCCTCCATGATGGCTACGCAGTGTTCACATTGACCGCAGGGTTCGGTGGTAGGGCCGCCGCTGCCATCGGGACCGATGCAGTTCATACCCTTGGCTATGATCCGAGCGGTCGTCGTCTTGCCGGTACCGCGGATACCGGTCATGATGAAGGCCTGCGCGATCCGGTCCGCCTCGAAGGCGTTTTTCAGAGTGCGCACCATGGCGTCCTGACCGACCAGATCGGCAAAGGTTTCGGGGCGGTATTTACGGGCAAGAACCTGGTAGGCGGGGCTGGGCGTCTCGGTCATGTCTGCTCTGTCGGATTCGCGTTACGCCGCAGCGTAGAGGCCCTCGCCGCCCGCGTCCACAGCCAGCCGGGACGATTTTCATTTTGGAATGCGTGGGTATGCGGCTAAAATCCACTCTATTCTATTTACTGGACCAGTATGTTGTTGGGTGAAGTTTGTTTGGGGGGAGATTATGTCGCAACTGGTGGTTTATGCGTTGCAGGTTGGCGGAGGCACCTTGGCCTTGTCCTCGATGCCTGGGCGTGGAGGAACGTATACAGAAGACCTTGATCTTATCGCAGACTGGAAGCCGGGACTTGTGATCTCGATGACCACTGAGGTCGAGATGATTCAGGATGGTGCGCGGAATTTTGGCGCTGATATTCAGGGGCGTGCCAGCAGATGGGTGCATTTGCCGATCGAAGATTTTGGCACGCCACCCAAAGAGATTTTGGACCGCTGGCCCCGCGTTGGCGCGACTGCCCGTCAGGCGTTGTCAGGTGGTGGCCGTGTGCTAGTGCATTGCCGTGGTGGCTGTGGCCGATCCGGGATGGTGGTTCTGCGTCTGATGGTTGAATGCGGTGAACGGCCTGAGGCGGCATTGAAGCGATTGCGTACGGTGCGTCCTTGCGCAGTCGAGACAAATGCCCAGATGCTTTGGGCCGTTGAACCGGCCCGTGTTCAAGCCGTTTGACGGCTCAGACACCAACATGTGGCGAGATTTCGCCACCGTTGTGCTGCACCAGAAGCGAAGCCTCAAGCATGGCGCAAGGAGGATTCCTTAGCAGGTCTGCGGGTAGGCTGCGGTACTCGGTTCCGAACATCATGTCTGCGTAGTCATCCAGCCGGCCGGTATCGATTTCAGGATCGGTTCCGCAGAATACACGTATCTGGTCGCATTGGGCGCGAAAGCGGGCGGTGCATCCTTCCGGGCAGTGCGACAGATCTATGGTGCCTTCAATCTCAAACTCAGTTTTCGTGACCGGTTTTGTGGCGGACATGGCCTGCGTCAGAGCCCGCGCCATCTGTGCCAATGCGGGGCAGGGTGCGCCAGTACGTTGGCACACGGTCGCCGCGAATTCGTGTGTTTTGGTCTTCCAGATCATCAATGCGCCCTCCGCGCGCAAGGCGAGGGCGTGGCACAGGTTGGTCGTTGCGGAGCACGATCAAACCCGTCCCGGACACCCCGCCCGAGTTTCGGTTCTACATCTGATGGCAGGTCTCCTGACTTGCGGGTCATCGCTTTGCCGACCTTCCCAGCCTTCAAGGCCAGTGGTATCTCGGCATTGCTCTCCGCTTACAGTTGCGGGGGCAGTCTCGGACTAGGTTCTTTCCGGATTTATCCGGGCAGAACCGCACCGTGTTCCCTTTTCATCCCGGCCCGATTGGGCGCGAGAACCATCGCGACATGGCTAGCGGCTGCGCCGTGCCCGAGTCAAGAAGATTGCGTCAGGCAAGTGACGTACGGTCCAGCCACGTCAACCTTGACTTGAGGCGCTTCGGGTGAACTGATCAGTTCAGTCGGTATTGGAGGGCACCATGTTGGACACGCAGCTGGCGGTTGTGACCGAGGATTTTCAAATCCCGTCCGGCCCGGCAATGCTGTCGGCGCGTCTTTACCGTCCGGTAGCCGACCCCGAAAAGGTGGTCGTCATAAACGGTGCGACTGGGGTGCCAAGGGATTACTATCAGCACTTCGCCCGGTGGCTCGCCGAAGAACAGGGCATGGCCTGCCTGACTTACGATTACCGGGATTTTGGTCACTCTTTGGTGGGTTCGCAAAAGCGGTCAAATGTCACCATGGCCGATTGGGCGTTGATCGACATTCCAGCCGCCCGGGCCGAGATGCGCCGACGATTTCCGCAGGCCAAGCTATGGAGCATCGGTCATTCCTTGGGCGGAATGTTTGGCCCGATCCAACCCGATATCGATCAGATCGACAGGATGATCTGTGTCTGTTCGGGTCTGGTAACGCTGGCGGATCACCCTTGGCCTTATCGCGCTTTGGCGGCGTTGTTCTGGTATGGTCACGCGCCGCTGGTGGTCAAGGCGCTTGGCTACCTGCCCGGGCGGTTGGTCGGGTTTGGATCGGACCTGCCTGCCCAAGTCTATTGGCAATGGCGCAAATGGTGCACCGCCCCCAAAAGCTATGTGCCAGAGATCGGCACGACACTGCCCGCCGCCCGCTGGAAAGACTTGGGCAAACGTGTCGATCTGTTTACCTTCGCAGATGATGAAATGGTGCCGCCGGATGCTGTCTGGCGTCTTGCCGATCTCTATGGACCCAAAGCCGGGCGCCATCTGCTTGCACCAAGCGAATTAGGAGTGTCCAAGATCGGCCATATCGGTGCATTCGCAAGACGGAATGCGGCAGTCTGGCCTAGACTGATCGCCTGATAGCGCTGGGCACCGGTAGGTCGGTGCCCGGCTTCGTTATAGCCCTTTACGGGATTTTTTCTCGTGCATCACGCTGCGCACCATCTTGCCGAACGCCTTGTCGCGGGCGCGGGCCTGCGCCACCGAAGCGGAATTGTGTTGGTCTTCGCGCCGCAGCTTGCGCCAGCGGTCCAGCCGCGCGGGATCAAGCGTACCAGCGTCGATTGCCGCCTGCACCGCACATCCGGGCTCGGTCTCGTGCTGACAATCCGAGAAGCGGCAATTCAGGCTGAGGTCTGAGATGTCCGAGAACACCTCATCCAACCCCTCTTGCGCATCTAGCAGACGTAACGCGCGCAGGCCGGGCGTATCGATCAGCCAGCCGCCATTGTGCATGCGATGCAAGGCGCGTGAGGTTGTTGTGTGCCTGCCGCGCGCATCGTCTTCGCGAATACCTGCGGTGGCCTGATCCTGCCCCGTCATCCCGTTGGCGAGCGTCGTTTTCCCAACGCCGGATGATCCAAGCAAGGCGCTGGTTTGTCCTTTCGGACACCACGACAGAACTTGTTCGAGATCGCCGTGATCCAGCGCGTTGACCGCAAGTACCGTCAGAAACGGGGCGAGCGATTGGGCTTGATCTACATAAAGGCTCGGATCATCGCACATGTCCGATTTGGTCAGAACGACCACCGGATAGCAGCCTGCCTGATGTGCCAGCGCAAGATACCGCTCCAATCGTGGCATATTGAAATCGGCGTTGCAGGAACTAACGATGAACAGCACATCAACATTTGCAGCAATCAGCTGCGCCGCTGCCCCTGTACCTGCGGCCCGGCGCTGCAGCAGGCTGCGCCGGTCCAGCACTCGGCGTATGCGTTTGTTTTCATCCGCCAGAACCCAATCCCCAACGGCATATGCGCCGGTTGATTGATCCAGAGATAACAAAGGCGATTCACCTTCAGGGCTCAGCCCGATCAGTCGATCCCGGTGTACGGCCGAGATGCGATACGGTAGAAGTGACGGATCAGCCGCATGCTGAGCCGCGAAATGAGAGGACCATCCGAGGTCCGATAAGGAAAGTAACATTGGTCTGCCTGTGATCAGAAACAGCAATCCCGCCGGATGGCAATCGCGCATCCGCTGGTGATGTGTTCAGGCAGTCAGTTGATCGGAAAGGATCAGAACCGGTCTGCCCGAAGGGAATTTGCTACAATCATAAACGCCCTCCTGCGGCTGATGGGTTCTAAGTGAGAGGTTGGACATCGACCCAAGCGGGGCTCGTTGTGGCTGCTTCCTTCCGGACCTGACCAGGTTGGCGAGGCGCTCGCCCGCGCCAACCTCTCAAAGCCGATATAGGTGCATCCCCTGAAAATGGCAACCCGTCAGAAGGTCAGATGAATACGCATGAAACCATCCGCATCGTCGGGCAGAATGCGTGGATGATACTCAGCAAGCTCTGTAACATGGTGTAGCGCGCGCGGCCCCGTTGTCAGGATCGCGCCCTGCCTTTGGTTTGGTACAAAAGAAAAGGGGCGCGGTGCATGCGCAAGTGGGTCGGCGGGCAATGTGCCCGCGACGTATTTGCATAGAATATCCTGTATGCTGATCTGAGGCAGGTCAATCATACGGGCTTGTCGCGCAATTGGAAAATGACCACCGCCATTGGCGCGGTAGTTATTGGTGGCGACAAGGAAACTCTGGTCAGGCGCAATCGGCTGCCCATCGAATTCCAGGTTGCGTATGCGGGAAAATGCCGGATCAATCACTCGACCGAGCGTATCGAACCGCGCCGGTTGCGAAAGATCGATCTGGTAGGTGACGCCATGCAGGACATCGAAGTTGAAGCCCGTGCGCTGAGGATCGGCAAGATCGATCGGGGCGTCTGAGCCAAGTTGATGGAACAGCCCGGCTGACATCTCAAGCCAGTCCCGAATCTGAGAACCTGAGGCCAGCACCGCGCGCAATTCATTAGGAAAGACACTGAGATCGGCGATATGTCGAACTGAAATCTCGCCTGAGGGGATATCCGTGTAGTACTTGCTTCCTGCGCGCCCGCCGAACTTTGCCGGGGCGGCTGACGATATGATAGGCAAATCTGCCCAGTCGGTATCGACCAAATGCGGGCGTAGGGCAGCGGCCTGAGCCGCCGCAACCAAGGCCAGACCGCGATCCGGTAAGCAATATGAGAAGTAGCTGTGCAGCGTGTGTGGGATTGTGCCCACTGGCCTGGTCACCCTTTTGCGCGTCGCAGCGTGGCCGGTCGCAAACAGCTCTGTGATCCTTTGGCATTCGGGTATTTCTGTGCCCGATTGAGCGATTGCCCGCGCTTCGACATGGCTGCCTGTAATGCGCCAATTGCCGGTGGTATCTTTTTGCAGTGTCAGATCAATGATCCCAAGATGAGACCCGGCCCAACCCTGCATGACAACCGGCGTTCCATGGACAAGCCCCCGCGTACTGTCGACGAATGAATAACCATCATGCGCCTTTCCGGGCAGTGTCAGATGGGTGTGGCCTGCGACGACGGCATCAATCAGCGGCATCTCGGCCAGCGGGATGATCGCGTTTTCCATATCCGGCTCGGCCATTGCCGATCCCAGTCCGGTATGCGCAAGGGCGACAATCAGGTCGCAACCTTGCACGCTGAGATCTTCAGCAGCGCGCCGCGCAGCGGCCAGAATGTCTGTTACCACGACCCGGTCCGTTAGCAGATGTGCTTCCCACTGTGCGGTTTGAGAGGGCAAAACAGAAAGAACCCCGATCCGGATTGCGGTGTCCTGTCCATTGAGTCTGACAACCCGATGCAGAATCGTGTGTGCATCCCAACCTTGTTCGGTCTGAGTGGTTTGCATATTGCTGCAAATCATTGGGCAGGCGGTTTGGCGAGCGATGCGATTGACGAGTTCCAGCCCAAATCCGAAATCGTGATTGCCCAATCCGATCGCGTCATAGTTCAACGTGTTGAACGCGCGTGGCAGGGGATGGGCGTCTGGCACGTTTTCAGCTGCCCAGTTGCCAAATGGCGTTCCCTGCAGGCTATCACCATTGTCAAACAACAGCACAAGGGCGTCATCGCGTTCAGCCTGTCCGCGCGCCTCGTGAATCAGGCTGGCGGTACGGGTCAAACCAATCGCAGGTTCGGGGCGATCCGAATAGTAATCATATGACGTCAGGTGCATGTGTAGATCGGATGTAGCAAGGATTCGAATCCATGCGCCATCATCTGCATCTCTTCGTTGTCGCATTAAATGCTTTGATTTCAATATCTTCAACTTCTATCTGTCAGTGTGCCAACGTTTCCACCATGAGGTCGATTTAATGCAATTTCCGAGGCGATGCTGCGGTCATTCCGCGGCAGGGTCGAAAAATGTTTGGTAGATACCCGTTGCACGATCAGGTAAGACGTGGCAGCCCTTTGCGCGGCAGTCAGGAACGGCAGGCATGAAACGCGCAGAACAGGTGACATTTGGCGGCTCGGCACTGGATCGGGCGGGTTTGCTGCGTGGCGACGCGGACAAACTGGCACAGGTTTATCGTGACCCTTTGGCAACATGTGTGTTGCTGTGGCGCGGCAAACTGTTGGTTGAGGGTGAGGCACTGGACCGGCTCGTCCGGCTTCCGATGAAGCACAAGATTCTCGATCAGGGCCCGGGCGGTGTGATCGAGCAACCGATTTTCCTCGGAAAATCCGAGGATGGATCGCCGCTTTTTGCCATGGATATCTCGGGTTGGGCGGCTGAAGGGCTGGATTTATCCGGTGTCGGAGATTTTGTCGACCGCTGCGAACAGCAGCACCCTGACCTGCCCGAGGGGTATGTTTTTGCCGAACTGCGCCGCATCATGACGCGCCTCAACCCACGAGACGCAGAGATTGCGGCAACCGCCAAGGCGGTGATCGGCTGGCACGAAACGCATCAATTCTGTGCCCGATGTGGTGCCCGCAGCGAGATGTCTCAGGGTGGATGGCAGCGCAGTTGCCCGGCCTGCGGCGGCCAGCATTTCCCGCGCACCGATCCTGTGGTCATCATGTTGATTACCCATGGCAATTCGGTGCTGATGGGGCGCTCTCCGGGCTGGCCTGAAGGCATGTATTCGCTTTTGGCTGGTTTTGTTGAGCCCGGTGAAACGCTGGAAGCCGCTGTGCGGCGCGAAGTGATGGAAGAGGCCGGCGTGCCCGTGGGCGCGGTGAGCTATCTCGCAAGCCAACCCTGGCCATTTCCCGCATCCCTGATGTTTGGATGCGCAGGCGAGGCGTTATCGCGCGATATCCAGATCGATCCGGTCGAGATCGAGGATGCGATCTGGGTCACACGGACAGAGATGATGCAGGCCTTCGCTGGGGATCACCCTAAGCTGTTGCCTGCCCGAAAAGGTGCGATTGCGCACTTTTTGTTGCAACACTGGCTTGCAGACACGTTGGACTGACGAGAAACTGAACCCAATCTAGGGCAGAGAAAAGCAAACATGCAGTTTTCAGCGCAGGAAGATATCGATGTCCCAATCGAGACGGTCTTCACCATGGTCTCTGATTTTGAGCGCTTCGAACGCAAAGCCTTGCGGCGCGGAGTTGATGTGCGTCGGGTCACGGGGTCGGTTGTGCCGCAGGCCGGAATAACCTGGGAGACCGAATTCAAGATACGTGGCAAGCCACGTCATATCATTATCGAGATGACTGAATGCGACCGCCCGTCCTTGATGCGGTTCCAGTCCAGCAGCAAGGGAATGAACGGCGACACGGTGATCGAGCTTTTGGCGCTTTCCCAACGTCGGACACGGCTGCGCGTTGAAACATCGCTGGGTGCGAAAACGCTGCCCGCCCGCCTATTGCTTCAATCCCTGAAGTTAGGGCAATCCCGATTCAGGCGGCAGTTCCAGACCCGTCTCAGCGAATTCGCGCGCGATATGGAGGAACGACACCTCCATGGTGTCTGACAACCGAGAAGTAGATGAGCAGTTTAACGAGACCGATCATACGCGACGCTGTCGAAGCCGATGCGGATGGCTTGTCCGGTGTGCTAACAGCGCTTGTAGCGGCCGGAAAGCGGACCAAGCCCGCCGAAAGCGCCTTTGCACTGACGCATTACATCTGCGACCCTGAGCGGATTCAGTGTAGCCTTGCCGTTGCGCCGGACGGACAGATACTGGGTTTCCAGTCGTTGAAGCTTGCCACCCGAAACAACCCGTATGGCGTTGCGGTCGGGTGGGGCATCATTGGGACGCATATCAAACCGTCCGCTGCGCGATGTGGTATCGGTCGGGCGTTGTTCAAACGTTCTCTTCAAGCCGCTCGGCAGCAGGGATTGCCCGCTATCGATGCTACGATCGGGGCCAATAATTTCGACGGCCTTGGCTATTATGAGGCGATGGGATTCAGAGAGTACCGGCAGATGGATGGCGCGATTTGCAAGGTCTATCGCATGGGGACCGGAGTGACCAACCCGTAGTCCGCCGCACTTTCAGGATGTCGCACCGAAGGACTCTAATCACTGTTCTAAGGTGCAAGCGTAGCTGCCCCGCCTATCCAGGCCGTTCCTTTGAAGGGGCGAGCCGATTGCCTGCACTAACCACGAGGTTGCGCAGCCGGATAAACGCCGAGGACTTCTACGTTGGTGGTAAAATGCTCAAGCTCATCCATCGCCAGTTGCACATTTCGATCGCCTGGATGACCCACGATATCGGCATAGAACTGGGTCGCGGTGAAGGACCCGTCGACCATATAGCTTTCCAGCTTGGTCATGTTGATTCCGTTGGTGGCAAATCCGCCCATCGCTTTGTACAGCGCCGCCGGGATGTTACGCACCTGAAAGACAAAACTTGTGATCATGCCGTGATCACCACGGCGCGATTCGTCGGCCTCACGAGACATCACCAGAAAACGGGTCGTGTTGTCGCCCTGATCTTCAATGTGACGGGCCAAAACGTTGAGGCCGTAAATCTCACCTGCCAGCTCACTGGCTAACGCTGCGGAGTGTTTGTCGCCGATCTCGGCGACCTCGCGTGCGGCACGAGCATTATCCGGGCTGACCCTGCCACGAATTCCGTGTTGCTTCAGGAAACCTGCGCATTGTGGTAGCAAGACGAGGTGGGAATGCGCCTCATTGATATCCTCCAGAGTCGCGCCCGGTACGCCCAACAGGTTGATGTGCACGCGCACAAATGCTTCGTCGATGATGTGCAGCCCGCTATGCGGAAGCAGGCGGTGAATATCGGCTACACGACCATAGGTGGTATTTTCCACCGGTAGCATGGCCAGATCAGCCTCACCTGAGCGCACTGATTCGATCACATCTTCGAAAGTGCGGCAGGGCAGGGCGTCCATATCCGGTCGCGCGTTCCGGCAGGCTTCGTGACTGTATGCGCCGGGTTCTCCCTGAAATGCTATGCGATTGGTCATTTGGTCGTTTCCGTGCAACAAGTTCTTGAATTGGGCGTTTAGTCGCGGTGTCTATACCTTGCGTCTTCTCAGGGGAAGCCTTAGACACCCCGCAGACAGCTGAAATGGACACGCGATCAAAATGTTCGACACGATGACAGTTACCAAAGCCGCAGCCGGCTTGTTTGGCACCTTCCTGGTGTTGCTTCTGGCAAAATGGGGGGCGGATGTCCTCTATAGCTCTGACAGCCATCTTGCCGAAGCTGCTTACATTATCGAAACCGAAAGCTCGGGCGAAAGCGCGGACGGCGAAGAAGTAGTCTTTGAAGATATGTTGGCTGCAGCCGATCCGGAAAAAGGCGCGCGCGTATTCCGCAAGTGCACCGCTTGCCACAAACTGGAAGACGGCGCCAATGGTACAGGTCCTTACCTTTACGGTGTCGTAGATCGCCCGGTTGCCTCAGCAAAAGGCTTCACCGGTTATTCGGCCTCGATGCAGGCCCATGGCGGCAACTGGACACCCGAAGCCCTGGACGCGTTCCTGGAACGCCCAAGCGCCTATATCTCGGGCACTTCGATGAGCTTTGCTGGCCTGAAAAAACCACAAGAACGCGCCGATCTGATTGCGTATCTGCAGACCATCGGCAACTGATCTGTTGATCAGATTTGCAGGATTTAAAGCCGCTGCCTTGCGCAGCGGCTTTATTTTTTGTCTGAGAAGAACTTCACAAAGCGTTCACGCATTCTAAACTTGCAACTGACAGTGCTGGACCTTTAGCTGGCGGGCACGACAATGAAGATGACAGAAATTCAGAGGACGAGCCTGATGAAACCCCTTCTGCCCCAGATGCGCTTTACCGGAATTCACGCTTGGGCTGCGGCTTTGGGGATTTCGGCGACACTGGTTCTGGGCAGCAGCGATCCTGCCCGTGCCAATGAAGAGGGCGTCACGCGCAGCCACGGGTATTCCTATTTCGGAAATCTGGATTATCCGGCCGACTATCCGTACTTGAACTACGTCAACCCAGACGCACCAAAGGGCGGAGAGCTGTCTTTATCGGGCTCAGGTACGTTTGATTCCCTGAACCCTTATTCGCGCAAGGGGCGGGCAGGCGCTTTGACCACGCTTCAATATGACCCGCTGATCGAAAGTACCGCGGACAGTGTCGGGCAGTATTATGGGGTTGTTGCGGAAAGTATGGAATATGACGAAGGGCGCAATTATGTGATCTTCAATCTGCGCCCCGAAGCTATGTTCTGGGATGGCACCCCGGTGACTGCCGAAGACGTCGTCTATAGTCATCGTTTGTTCATTGAGCAGGGTTTGCCGTCTTATGCGCAAGCCGTCGGGCGCATGGTTACAGGGGCTGAAGCTCTGGACGACCACACTGTAAAATTTACTTTTAGTCCGGATGTCACCCGGCGCGGGTTGATCGAAACCGTCGGGTCGACCCCGGTATTTTCAAAAGCCTGGTTCGAGGCCGATGAAAGCCGTCGTCTGGACGAACCGCGGCTGGAGGTCGCCGTTGGTTCAGGTCCTTACAAACTGGACAGCTATGACATCAACCGTCGTATCGTCTACAAGCGTCGCGACGATTATTGGGGCAAGGATCTGCCGATCAACATAGGCCGCAACAATTACGACACTATCCGGATCGAGTATTTCGCGGATCAAACCGCCGCCTTCGAAGGGTTCAAGGCGGGCGAATACACGATGCGTATCGAAAGTGACCCCAAGCTCTGGGCCTCTAGTTACGATTTCCCGAAACTCAGCGAAGGGTTTGTCGTGCAGGACGAGATCGTGGATGGTAGCCCACCAACGCCGTCGGGTTTCGTTTTCAATCTGGGCAAGCCTCAATTTGCCGACAAGAATGTGCGTAAAGCGCTGGCGCTGGCGTTCAATTTCGAATGGGCAAATGAATCGCTGATGTTCGGTCTGAACGCACCGCGCAGTTCATTTGTGCAGGGGACACATCTTGAAGCGACAGGCGTGCCGGAGGGTGCCGAACTGGCGTTTCTGGAAACGCTGGGTGACGTGGTTCCGGCCGAGGTGTTCAGCGAGCCTGCGCTTGTCGTCCACGAATCCAATCCAGCTCGGTTGAACGACCGTCGCAATTTGCGGCAAGCCTCGAAACTGCTGGACGAGGCTGGTTGGCCCGTCGGCGACGGCAATCTGCGCCGCAATGCCGATGGGCAGACGCTGAAGGTCAATATTCCGTATGCGTCGAGCATTCCAACCTCGACCGCCACCATGATCGAGACCTATGTGCAGAACCTGCAGTCGATCGGTGTGGATGCTTCGGCCGAGAAAGTAGATCCTTCTCAATTCACCCTGCGGCGGCGTGAGCGTGATTATGATATGGTATATTCGAACCGCTATGGCTCGTTCCTGTCGACCGGTGGTGGTCTCAGTCAGATGTACGGTTCGGAAGAAGCCGCGTTTAGCTTGTTCAACCCTGCCGGTCTTGCCAGCCCGCTTGTTGACGCTGTGATCGAAGCGTCATTCGACACGACAAATCAGGCAGAACAGGATGCTGCGCTGATGGCGTTGGATCGTGTCTTGCGTTATGAGTTCTTCGTCATTCCCGATGGGTATGTGGCGGATTACTGGACGGCTTATTACGACATGTACGAATACCCTGAAAACCTGCCTCCATTCTCGCTTGGGTATCTCGATCTGTGGTGGATCAACCCCGAGAAAGAGGCTGACCTGAAAGCCAAAGGCGCACTGCGATAACATGGGCGCCTATATCCTAAGACGCCTGTTGCTGGTCATTCCGACTCTTCTGGGCATCATGATCGTCAACTTCACGCTGGTGCAGTTCGTGCCCGGTGGTCCCATTGAACAGATCATCGCGCAGATCGAAGGGCAGGGCGACGTCTTTGCTGGGTTCGCCGGTGGTGGCGACGCCGGAGCCGGGGCCGAGCCCGCAGGTGGTGCCTTTGATGACAAATACGTCGGTGCGCGTGGCCTTCCGCCCGAATTCATCGCTGAACTGGAAAAAGAGTTTGGCTTCGACAAACCGCCACTGGAACGCTTTCTGGGCATGATGGGCAACTACCTGACGCTGGATTTTGGCGAGAGCTATTTCCGCTCGATCAGTGTGATTGATCTGGTTCTGGAAAAGATGCCGGTGTCTATTTCGCTGGGTCTGTGGTCGACGCTGATCGCCTATCTGGTCTCGATCCCGCTAGGTATCCGCAAGGCGATCAAGGACGGGTCGAGCTTTGATACTTGGACCAGCGGTGCGATCATCGTGGCCTATGCTATCCCCGGTTTCCTGTTTGCCATTCTGCTGCTGGTGTTGTTCGCCGGTGGCTCTTACTGGCAGATTTTCCCGCTACGGGGTTTGACTTCGGACAACTGGGACAGCCTCAGCCTGTTTGGAAAGATTACTGACTATTTCTGGCACATCGCTTTGCCGATAATCGCGCTGACCATCTCGGCCTTTGCGACGCTGACGCTGCTGACCAAGAACTCGTTTCTGGATGAGATCAAGAAGCAGTACGTGATGACCGCTCGCGCCAAGGGTTTGAGTGAAAGCAAGGTGCTGTATGGTCATGTCTTCCGCAACGCGATGCTGATCGTGATTGCAGGTTTCCCTGCTGTATTCATTGGTGTGTTCTTCGGTGGATCGATCATCATCGAGACTATTTTCTCGCTCGATGGTCTTGGGCGTCTGGGCTTTGAGGCCGCAGTGGCGCGCGACTATCCGGTGATTTTTGGTACGCTTTTCATATTTGGCCTGATGGGGCTGGTCGTCGGCATAATCAGCGATCTGATGTATGTGCTCGTTGACCCGCGTATCGATTTCGAAAAGCGGGAGGGGTAAATGGCACTCTCCCCTCTCAATCAGCGCCGTTGGCGCAACTTCCGGCGCAATGGCAGGGCGTTCTGGTCGCTGATCATCTTCTCGGTGTTGTTCGGCCTATCGCTGTTTGCCGAGTTCATCGCCAACGACAAACCGATCCTGGTAAAGTACCGGGGTGAAATCTACACGCCTGTCTTCAACTTTTACGCCGAGACTGAGTTCGGCGGTGATTTCCAGACCGAGGCGATCTATCGCGACCCCGAGGTCATGTGCCTGATCGATAGCGGCGGATTGGATCAGTGCTTCGACGACCCCGAAGGTATTATCGACGAAATCAAGGCGGGCACGTTCGAAGCGGATGGGTTTGAGCGAGGCTGGGCCATCTGGCCTCCAATCCCGTATTCCTTCAACACCAGCGTGGACCGCCCAGGCGCTGCACCGCTGCCGCCTAATGGTCAGAATCTGCTCGGCACTGACGACACCAAGCGAGATGTGCTAGCTCGTGTCATCTATGGCTTCCGCCTGTCGATCCTGTTCACTTTATTGGTCACCGGTGTCGCCAGTCTGATCGGCATTTTTGCCGGGGCCATTCAGGGGTTCTTTGGCGGTTGGCTGGATCTGATCTTCCAACGTATTATCGAGATCTGGTCTGCGACACCCTCGCTTTATGTCATTATCATCATGTTCGCGATTCTTGGGCGAAGTTTCTGGCTCTTGGTGATTCTGATGATCCTGTTCAGTTGGACCGGATTGGTGGGCGTCGTGCGCGCTGAATTCCTGCGGGCACGAAATTTGGAGTATGTCCGTGCCGCGCGGGCGCTGGGCGTGGGTAACATGACGATCATGTTTCGCCACATGCTGCCTAATGCGATGGTCGCCACGCTGACCTTCATGCCGTTCATCGTGACCGGAACCATCGGTGGGCTGGCTTCGCTGGACTTCCTTGGCTTCGGTTTGCCGTCTTCAGCCCCGTCGCTTGGAGAGTTGACTTTGCAGGCGAAACAGAACCTTCAGGCACCGTGGCTGGCCTTCACTGCCTTCTTCACCTTTGCCATCATGCTGTCGCTGTTGGTCTTCATTTTTGAAGGCGTCCGCGATGCGTTTGATCCCAGAAAGACCTTCTCATGAGCCTTTTGGATGTGAACAACCTCAAGGTCTCGTTCCGGCAGGACGGGCAGGTGAGTGCGGCAGTCAAAGGCGTGTCCTTTACCGTCGACCGGGGTGAAACGGTGGCTTTGGTGGGCGAATCCGGCTCGGGCAAATCCGTGACGGCGTTGAGCACTGTGTCGCTGCTGGGTGATAGCGCAATTGTCGAAGGCTCGGTCACTTATGAAGGGCAAGAGATGATCGGCGCGTCCGAAGACAGGTTGATGGACGTGCGCGGCAACGACATTAGTTTCATCTTTCAGGAGCCGATGACCTCGCTCAATCCATTGCACACGATCCAGAAACAGATGGCGGAATCGCTGGCTCTGCATCAGGGCGTTACCGGCGATGAGGCGCGGGAACGGATTGTAGAACTGCTGACCAAGGTCGGCATCCGAGACCCCGAGGAACGACTGGACAGCTATCCGCACCAGTTGTCCGGCGGGCAGCGTCAACGCGTGATGATCGCGATGGCGTTGGCGAACAAGCCGGACATTTTGATCGCGGATGAGCCGACAACGGCGCTGGACGTCACCATCCAGGCGCAGATTCTGGAGTTGCTGGCCGAACTGCAAAAGTCCGAGAACATGGGGATGTTGTTCATCACCCATGACCTTGGCATCGTCCGCCGCATCGCCGACCGGGTTTGCGTGATGAAGGACGGTGAAATTGTCGAAGCCGGAGTGACAACGGAGATTTTCGACAACCCGCAACACCCCTATACTCGCAAGCTTCTGGAGGCCGAGCCGTCCGGGCACCCTGACCCGGTGGCCCCGGATGCCGAAGAGGTAGCCCGCACTGATCACCTGAAAGTCTGGTTCCCGATCCAGCGCGGTTTCCTGAAACGGACCGTAGGCTATGTGAAGGCCGTCAACGACGCGACCCTCAGCGTTCGTGCCGGGGAAACGCTTGGGATCGTGGGGGAGAGCGGCTCGGGCAAGACGACGCTTGCGTTGGCCATCATGCGTCTGATCGCGTCCGAGGGCGGGATCACTTTCCGCGACCAGAATGTGCGCCGCTGGTCAACGCGCGAGTTGCGGCGGTTGCGCAAGGATATGCAGATCGTATTTCAGGATCCGTTCGGCAGCCTCAGCCCGCGGATGACCTGCATGCAGATCATCGCCGAGGGGCTGGCCATCCATAAGGTCGATCCTCATCGCGCCCCGCGCGATCTGGTGGCCGAAGTGATGAACGAGGTCGGATTGGACCCCTCTGCGATGGACCGTTATCCGCATGAGTTTTCCGGCGGGCAACGCCAGCGGATCGCCATCGCCCGCGCCATGGTGTTGCGGCCCAAGCTGCTGGTTCTGGACGAGCCTACAAGTGCGCTGGACATGACCGTGCAGGTGCAGATCGTTGACCTGCTGCGTGACCTGCAAAGGAAATACGGGCTGGCCTACCTGTTCATCAGTCACGATCTGAAGGTCGTGCGCGCGATGTCCCACAACGTGATCGTCATGCGAAACGGCGATGTGGTCGAGATGGGCGCTGCCGAAGATTTGTTCGAACACGCCCAGACCGACTATACCCGCGAGCTGATCGCGGCGGCGGGCTGACACGCAGCCCGCGCCTTTGATGTCAGGCTATTTCCTTATTTTTGGCTGACGCGGGAACGGGGCCGCGCAGCTCTTCATAGTGATCGAATTGTAGTTTGACCCAACCGGTCCCGCGGGTAGCACTGGCAAGTGTGCGGTGCAGTTCATCCTCGGCCACGGCGGGGAGTGTCGCATTGAAGATTTCCCAGCCTGAGGCGTTGGGATTGCCTTCGAAACCTAGCACCTGACCCTGCAAGGAACTGATCGTGGGGACCAGGTCACCGACGAAGGTTGAAGGCAGATGGATCTCGGCATTCAGGATCGGTTGCAAGACGACGGGTTTCGCCTCGGGCAGCGCTTCACGTACCGCGTTCTTGCCAGCGGTGCGGAAGGCATAATCCGAACTGTCCACGTTATGGTGCTTGCCGTCGCTGAGCGTCACCTTGACGTCCACCACAGGGAAACCTTCAGGCCCCTCAACCAGTGCGTCCTTGGCCCCATGTTCAACCGAAGGAATGTAGTTCCGGGGTACGGCCCCGCCTTTGACCACTTCTTCGAACTGAAACCCCGAGCCGCGCGGCAGCGGCGCGATTGAGATCACCACATCAGCGAATTGACCTGCACCGCCGGATTGCTTGCGGTGGCGGTGGCGATGATCGACCTTCGTGCGGATGGTCTCGCGATAGGCGGTTCCGGCGGCTTCGGCCTCAATCTCGATGCCGAAATCTTCGGCGAGTTTGGCGGTCACGCGGCGCATGTGCTGCGGGCCTTGTGAGCCCAGAATAGAATGACCGCTCAACTCGTCTTGCTCCAGGTGCAGGCCGGGGTCGATCTCAACCAACCGGGTCAATGCGTTCGACAGTCGCACGTCGTCTCGCTCATGCGCGGGCGATACGACCTGACGATGCGCGGCTGGATGGGATGAGGCCCATTCCGGCAACGGCGTTGCCGCCGCGCTGTCATAGATAAAGCCAGGATTAAGGTGGTCGGATTTGACAGCAAGGCCGATCTGCCCGGCCTCAAGCGCGCTGATTTGGGTCTTGGCGTCCAGGGTTGTCAGGTTTCCCACAGTTTCGCCACCAAGGGATTCATGTGCTTTCACACCGTCGCCCAGACCACGCAATACGGTGATCTTACCGATATGCTTCTTCACATCTGCAAAGCCTGCGATGGCACGTGCGTTTTCTTCGGCCTCATCCCGATCAGCTGCAATGTTGAATTCCGGTGCCTCATGGCGCAGCGCCTTCATCAAGCGGGTCAGACCGTTGCCATGGCTCGCGGCACCCAGACAAGCCGGGATCAGCTGATGGTTCTGCAAGACCTGTGCAGCCAGCTCGTAGACCTCCTCGCTGGGGGGCTGTTTGTCCTCGATCAGTTGCTCCAGCAGATTGTCATCGAAATCCGATAGGGTCTCCAACAACTCGGTGCGTGCTTCCTGTTCGCGGTCTTCCACTGATTGCGGTAGCTCGATCAGGGCCGAGGGCTGCCCCTCCTGATACTTCCAGGCGCGTTCCGAGATCAGATCGACTGCGCCGATAATGGTGTCTCCGTCGCGGATCGGCACCTGCCGCAGAGCGATGTGGTGGGTGCAATAGGTCTGCAGTGCAGCAACGATGTCGCGGATGCGACCGTTGGGGCTGTCCATGCGGTTGATGAATAAAAAACAGGGAATGCCTGCTTCTTCGACCAACCTCAGATACGGGGCACACAGAACGGCAGCATCGGGGTCAGGTGGGACAACCACAACTGCTGCGTCCGAGATCGCCATGGCCGGGCCGACATAGGCCAGCGCATCGCCGCCTCCGTCTACGTCCACCGCGCACCACGGTTCGTTTAAATAAGAAAAACCGTGCAGATGCACGGTTCCGGCAACATCGAATGTGGTGGGCCGCCCGTCGAGGCGGCTGATCGCTTCGACCAAGGTGGATTTGCCCGATTGGCTGGGGCCGAGGACGGTGAAAACGCGCATGAGTGCTGTCCCTCTTTCAGGTTGCAGTATGGCTGCACGAAAAGGGCTGTCGAACGCATGCGCGTCGGCAAGAACTGTCTGCGTTTGCCTGCCTCAGGCTGTGAAGAGGTGGGTCTCTCCACCCCTTGAGTGTGGAGAAAACCGAAGGCATGCGTCAAGCCCCCGTGCCGGTTTGTAAGGGAAGGTCGCAAAAAACGACCTGCCGAAGAGTGTTCAGATCGCGGAACTATGCCCAGCCTTACTCAGGTCATACGCGTCAAAGCTGCGCGCGATCATGCGGGTCAGCGCACGTGCTTCGGGCGGTATGAACAATCCGTTTTCATCCACGCGTAGCAACCCGTCGAAGGCCGCGTTTGCTGTTGCGTACATTTGCTGCAGTTCCGCAGTTGAAATGTCATAATCGCGCAGAATCTCGGCCGAGTTGATTTGGAAATCGCACATCAATGCTTCGATCAGACGCGACCGTAGAACATCCTGACCTTTGAACAAATGCCCGCGCGACGTCGAGAACCGCCCTTCGCGTATGGCCTTCGTATGAGCCGAGGTTGCCGGTGCGTTTTGCGCATATCCTTGCGGGAAGCGTGAGATCGAGCTGGCACCCAAGCCAATCAGAATAGGAGCTTGATCGTCTGTATAGCCCTGGAAATTCCGTTTCAATCGACTAGCGCGCAGCGCATGGGTCAGCCCATCGTCCTGCGTTGCAAAGTGGTCGATCCCGATCTCGGCATAATTGTCCCATAGGAACAGTCGCCGGGCGGTTTCAAAAAGTTCCAGTCGCTGTTCCGGTGTGGGCAGGGCATCTGATGGAATCAACTGCTGGCGCTTGGCCATCCACGGCACATGCGCGTAGCCATAGAGTGCGACCCGGTCAGGGTTCAGCGACAACAGCTTTTGCACACTTTCGGTCATGCGTGCCTTGGTCTGGTGGGGCAGGCCATAAAGGATGTCCGCATTCAGGCTGGATATACCACGCGCGCGGATCATCTCGGCAGCTTCGCGGGTGGTGTCATAGCTTTGAATGCGACCGATGGTTTTCTGGATTTCGTCGTCAAAATCCTGAACGCCGATCGATGCGCGGTTCATCCCGGCTTCGGCCAGTGCATCCAGCCGGGCTTCGTCGATCTCATTCGGATCGATCTCGACGGAAAACTCGGCGTCTGGGCCTAAAGGCACAATCTCAAGGATTCGCGCGGCCAGATCCCGCATCAGGTCTGCATTCAACAGCGTCGGCGTACCGCCGCCCCAGTGTAGCCGCGACAATTTAACACCCTCTGGCAGGCGTGCCGCCAGCAGGTCCAGCTCGGCCTTTAGCACGTCGACATAGGCAATGACCGGGTTATCAGTCTGGGTGCCTTGTGTCCGGCAGGCGCAAAACCAGCACAGCCGACGGCAGAAGGGTACGTGGATGTAAAGCGAGATTGAACTGCCCGGAGCAATCCCGGAAATCCAGTCGCTAAACAGATCAGCCCCGACGTCATTGCTGAAGTGGGGTGCGGTGGGATAGCTTGTGTAACGCGGTACTTTCGCGTCAAAAAGTCCAAGCCGTGCCAGTTGAGGTTTCAGTGTCATAAAGATATGACTATAGCTGGAGGGCCCAGGGTACTTTGACCGAAATCAAATGGAAGCGCGAATGACACTCAAGGCCCAATTCGACCACACCAATTGCGCAGAATGCCCGATCCGGCATCGTGCGGTGTGCGCGCATTGCGAAAAGGACGAGCTGGAAGAGCTTGAGAACATCAAGTACTACCGCAGCTTTGAGGCGGGGCAGACGATCATCTGGTCCGGCGATCCGATGAATTTTGTCGGCTCGGTCGTGTCGGGAATCGCGTCTTTGACACAGACGATGGAGGATGGGCGCAGGCAAATGGTCGGCCTGCTGCTGCCTAGTGATTTCGTGGGTCGCCCTGGACGAGACAACGCGCCTTATGACGTGGTTGCAACCACCGATCTGATGATGTGCTGTTTCCGCAAAAAGCCGTTCGAAGACATGATGATCACAACGCCGCACATCTCGCAGCGTCTGCTGGAAATGACGCTGGACGAATTGGATGCGGCCCGTGAGTGGATGCTGGTGCTTGGGCGCAAGACGGCGCGGGAAAAGATTGCCAGCCTGCTTTCGATCATCGCGCGCCGGGACGCATCGATTCATCAAGCCGGAATGGTAGCTCCGATTGTCTTTGACCTGCCACTGACGCGCGAGGCGATGGCCGACTATCTTGGGCTGACCCTGGAAACTGTCAGCCGGCAGATTTCCGCCTTGAAGAAAGATCAGGTCATTACTCTGGAAGGTAAACGCCATGTAACAATCCCCGATATGGGGCGCCTAATGGAAGAGGCGGGCGACGATACCGATGGCGGATTTCTGGTCTGATGCCTCAGCCCGCCGCCCTCGAACAATTGGGAGTCCCTTATGGAATTTAGCGGTTTACTCGCCATGCTGTTCATCGGCGCGATAGCTGGCTGGCTGTCGGGAAAAATCATGGAAGGGCGTGGGTTCGGCCTGATCGGGAATATTATAGTCGGGATTGTCGGTGCGTTTCTGGCGGGCACGATCTTTCCCGCCCTGGGCTTTGCGGTTGGCGGAGGGCTCATCTCTTCGATCTTCTTTGCCACTATCGGCGCGGTGATCCTGCTGTTCCTGATCGGCCTGATCCGCAAGACATAAAGCCGCACCAGAGACGGACGGCTTTTGCGTTTGTTGGCGTCGTCAGTGAGCCAGAAACACGGGGATTTCTGATTGCTCCAGCATATTGCGGGTCGCACCGCCCAAAATGGCCTCGCGAAAGCGCGAATGGCCATAGGCCCCCATAACGATCATATCGGCCTCGGTATCGGCAGCGTGGCGATTGAGGATGTCCGAGACGCGCGTCATGGTCTTGCTGAGCACGTCGATTTCGCACTTCACCCCATGTCGCGCCAGCATCTGAGATAGCAGACCGCCCGGGTCCGATCGATCCGGCCCATGACGCGGTGGATCAATCACAACAATCCGTGTGAGTTCGGCCTGCTTCAAGAATGGCAACGCGCGACGGATGGCGCGCATCGCTTCGACGCTTTCGTTCCAGCCCACCATGACGGTTTTTGGGGCCGAAATCGGTTTGTTATCATCGGGCACCAATAGCACCGGCGAATGGCCTTCGAACATGGCGGCTTCGACGATGGGTTCCGCTTCTGCGTCGCGGTCTTTTCCATAAGGTCGGGGCAATACAACGAGATCCGAAAAGCGTGCGCGGCGTGCGACATGTCGCCCGAGATCAGCGATCTGAGCTACCCCGTTTTCAGCGGACCAGCGCACGCCCGACTTACCCAGATAATCCTGAGCGTAGGCGAGTATCTCGTCCGCCTCGGCATTGGCGCGGCTCAGGGTCTCCTGCAGGATCAAAGCGTTTGCACCGGCATAATAATAACCGGTCTGACTGCGATCGACGCCAAGACACAACGCTTCGACATGGGCGTCCTGCCCTTCTGCCAATGCCACCATTTGTGCCAGTGCGTTCTGAGAAAGCTTGGTTTCCGTCATGACCGTAAGAAGAGATTTAAATGCCATGTCGACCTCATGTTTCCGGCGCTGTCCGTTGCCAGCGCGTGTCTGTTTCTGCAAAATACCTCTCACAGAAAACAGGGGCTTGTCTTGATGCAGATCAAAGCGTCAAAGGCGACCTCGCTGCATTACAGCATGCAGTCAAAAAGGTTTCGCGTGACACGAAGAATCGCGCGAGGCATGGCAAAGGGACGCAATATGTCAAATTACATCAAGCTGATCGTGCTTGGGCTGGTGGTGCTGTTCGCAGCCATCGGCTCTAACTACGCACGGGATTTGGCGTATCAGGTGCACGCAATTCTGGTGATGTTGATCGCCGGCGGTCTGTTCATCTGGACGCTTAGAAACACGGAAGAGCCAGATATCCTCGTCGACCGCTCTGGTGAGTATATGGATGACGTGATCCGCTACGGCGTGATCGCAACCGCATTCTGGGGGGTAGTCGGGTTCCTGGCGGGGACTTTTATTGCATTCCAGCTAGCTTTTCCGGCGCTAAACTTCGAATGGGCGCAGGGCTATCTTAATTTCGGGCGTCTGCGGCCTTTGCATACATCGGCGGTTATCTTTGCCTTTGGCGGTAACGCGTTGATCGCAACTTCGTTCTATGTCGTACAGCGCACCAGCGCTGCGCGACTTTGGGGTGGAAACCTGGCATGGTTCGTGTTCTGGGGCTATCAGCTGTTCATCGTGCTTGCGGCAACCGGTTATATACTTGGTGGAACGCAGTCGAAAGAATATGCCGAACCTGAATGGTACGTTGACCTGTGGCTGACTATTGTCTGGGTTGCCTATCTGGCTGTTTATCTGGGCACGATCATCAAGCGGAAAGAGCCGCACATCTACGTGGCAAACTGGTTCTATCTGGCCTTTATCGTGACTGTCGCCATGCTGCACCTGGTCAACAACATGACCATCCCGGTTAGCATCTGGGGATCGAAATCGGTCATCGTCTGGTCTGGTGTTCAGGATGCCATGATCCAGTGGTGGTATGGCCACAACGCCGTGGGCTTCTTCCTGACTGCCGGTTTCCTGGGTATGATGTACTACTTCATCCCGAAACAGGCTGAGCGTCCGGTATTCAGCTACAAGCTGTCGATCATCCACTTCTGGGCGCTGATCTTCCTGTATATCTGGGCTGGTCCGCACCACCTGCACTATACTGCGCTGCCTGATTGGGCCTCGACCCTTGGCATGGTGTTCTCGGTGATCCTATGGATGCCTTCGTGGGGTGGTATGATCAACGGTCTGATGACCCTGTCGGGTGCATGGGACAAACTACGCACTGACCCAGTGATCCGGATGATGGTGATTTCGGTCGGCTTCTACGGCATGTCCACGTTCGAGGGTCCGATGATGTCGATCCGCGCTGTGAACAGCCTCAGCCACTATACCGACTGGACTATCGGTCACGTACACTCGGGCGCGCTGGGCTGGAACGGTATGATCACCTTTGGTGCTCTTTACTTCCTAGTCCCTGTTTTGTGGAAGCGTGAGCGTCTGTACTCGCTGCAGCTGGTCAGCTGGCACTTCTGGCTCGCCACCATTGGCATCGTTCTCTACGCGGCGTCGATGTGGGTCACCGGTATCATGGAAGGCCTGATGTGGCGTGAAGTGGACGCCAATGGCTTCTTGGTGAATTCGTTCGCTGACACCGTTGCCGCGAAGTTCCCGATGTATGTGGTGCGTGCGCTGGGTGGCGTGATGTTCGTCGCTGGCTCGCTGATCATGTGCTACAACCTGTGGATGACTGTACGGAAAGCGCCGGCCAAAGAGGCCAGCCTGACCGTCGCGGTCCCGGCTGAATAAGGAGGGCCGGAGCAATGGCAATTCTCGACAAACACAAGATCCTCGAGACCAACGCGACCCTCCTGCTGATCTTCAGCTTTCTGGTCGTAACTATCGGTGGCATCGTACAGATCGCGCCCCTGTTCTATCTTGAGAACACCATCGAGAAGGTGGAGGGCATGCGCCCTTACACCCCTCTCGAACTGGCGGGGCGTGAGGTTTATCTGCGCGAAGGCTGCTATGTTTGCCACAGCCAGATGATCCGCCCGATGCGGGATGAGGTTGAACGTTATGGCCACTACTCGCTGGCGGCTGAATCCATGTATGATCATCCGTTCCAATGGGGGTCCAAACGCACCGGGCCGGATATTGCCCGCGTCGGTGGCCGGTATTCGGATCAATGGCAGGTGGACCACCTGCGCGATCCACAATCGGTGGTGCCGGAATCGGTGATGCCGAAATACGGCTTCCTTGAGGATCGTAAGCTAGACGGCAAGTATATCGGTGACATCATGGCGGCAAATGCCGTGGTCGGCACCCCGTATACCGACGAGATGCTTGAACAGGCGCAGGCCGATTTTCGGGCGCAGGCCGATCCGGACAGCGATTATGATGGATTGTTGGAACGCTATGGCGACAAGGTCAATGTGCGTAACTTTGACGGTCAGCCCGAGCTGACTGAAATGGATGCGTTGGTTGCTTACCTCCAGATGCTGGGCACGCTGGTCGATTTCTCGACCTTCACCCCGGACGCAAGCCGTTAAAGGAGGGTGTGATGGAACTATACACAATTCTAAGGCAGTTCGCGGATAGCTGGATGTTGCTGCTCCTGTTCTCGTTTTTTATTGGCATCATCATCTGGGTTTTCCGCCCTGGTGCCAGCAAGGAATACAAGGACACCGCCAACATCCCGTTCCGGCACGCTGATGCCCCAGCGCCCCGTCGGGGCGACGACAAACCCGCCACATCCAAGGAGGCGCGGCAATGAGTAAGACACCTGAAAAACAGCCGGGCGATCCTAACACCACGGGTCACAGCTGGGACGGAATCGAGGAATTCGATAATCCGATGCCACGCTGGTGGCTTTGGACCTTTTACGCGACCATCATTTGGGGCGTGATCTACACGATCATGTACCCCGCATGGCCCTTGGTTCAATCGGCAACCGCCGGTGTGCTGGGTTGGTCCTCGCGCGAGCTGGTGCAGCAGGAAATGGTCGCGTTTGAAGAAGCGAATGCGCCGTGGAATGCCAAGTTGGTGGAAACACCGCTGGAAGAAATCTCGGCCGACGCGGAGCTGCAACAATACGCAGTTAACTCTGGTGGCGCTGTGTTCCGAACCTGGTGCGCGCAGTGCCACGGATCGGGCGCGCAGGGTGCGCCGGGTTTCCCGAACCTGCTGGATGACGCCTGGCTGTGGGGCGGCTCGCTTGAGGATATCGAGTACACCATCGCCTATGGCATCCGGAACGAGGAAAGCGACGACGCGCGCTATTCCGAGATGCCGGCCTTTGGTGAGATCCTCGAAAAGGATGAGATCACTCAAGTGGTTCAATACGTCATGTCCCTGACCAACGCCCAGACCGATGACGCGGCGGCGCAGGCAGGCAAGGTTGTGTTCGAAGACAACTGCGCGGCTTGCCACGGTGATGACGGCAAAGGCGACGTTTCCCAGGGTGCGCCGAATCTGACCGATGCGATCTGGCTTTACGGCGGCAGCCAAGAGGCCCTGACCGAGACGGTCACCTACAGCCGCTTTGGTGTGATGCCCCCGTGGGAGAATCGCCTGACCGACGCGCAGATTCGCGCTGTCACGGCCTATGTCCACCAGTTGGGTGGCGGTCAGTAAGACATAAAAGAACACCTCCGGGCGGTCTCCCGCCCGAAGGTCTAGGCACCGGCTGTTCCATCTGTTCGCGCGTTTCCAGAACAGCCGGTGCCGA
This sequence comes from Ruegeria sp. C9, assembly GCF_056537585.1. Classification (NCBI taxonomy): domain Bacteria; kingdom Pseudomonadati; phylum Pseudomonadota; class Alphaproteobacteria; order Rhodobacterales; family Roseobacteraceae; genus Ruegeria; species Ruegeria sp. C9. Next base: position 29,571 of record NZ_JBQFRU010000001.1, on the reverse strand, counting down.
TTTTCAAATAATAGGGCTGCAATCTCTGCCGGTCCAGATACGGCATTCAAACCAGTATCAAAGATCGTTCAGATTTACATCGCGCGGGTTTTCTCTCCACCAATGATGTTCGGGCAGCCAGCGCCGCTTGCGACGGCCCGGCTTTGGCGCATCGTAGATGTGAGGCGTATTGATGCGTGTCGCGTTCAAAAAAGATCTGGCGAATACGGTCAGCATGGTTTCCCTCCTGTGCAGAGTTGTTTCTGAGCTTTAAGATTGACCTTTCGCACGCCGAATGCGACTCAATTACCATTTCAATGTGTAAGTAGGGTTTACATATGGACTGGCTATCACTGCCGCCGTTGGCCTCTCTCAGGGCCTTTGCAGCCTTCGCTGAGAAGCGAAGTGTTGTCGAGGCCGGTGCTGCGCTCAATGTTAGCCACGCTGCAATCAGCCAGCAGCTTCGCGCGCTCGAGAAACATCTGGGCGCGGCTCTGCTGGACCGAACGGGCAAAGCGCTGACACTTACCGCGGAAGGTGAGCATCTGGCCCGTGCCCTGCAGCTTGGATTTGGTGCGATCGAGGCTGCTGTGGGTGATCTGGCTCGCTCGGCTCAGGACCGCCCGGTTCATGTGTCGCTGACGTCTTCCTTCGCTGCATCTTGGCTGATGCCGCGACTGCCGAGTTTCCGCGCGACGCATCCCGACGTAAACCTGATCCTAGATCCAACCTTTGAGGTGGTCGAGCTGCAACCGGGTGGCGTGGATGTAGCGATCCGTTATGGCGCCGGCGGTTGGCCGGGGGTGGAGTGTGAGATGTTGTTGCAGACGCCGATGGTCATCGTCGCCTCACCCACACTATTGGGTAACAAGACCGATTGGTCCCCGGCAGAACTTGCGCAGTTGCCGTGGCTTGAGGAAATTGGCACGACTGAGGGGACAAAATGGCTGACTGAGCGAGGTGTCGGACCCGAACGCGGCGCGGGGCGTACGCAGCTTCCCGGTAACCTGCTGCTGGATGGTTTGCGGTCTGGGCAAGGGGTCACCGTCACTGTGCGACAATTCGTCGAAGCGGACATCAATGCGGGCCGCGTCGTCGAACTCTTCGCCGAGCCGGATACGCGCGGGTATCATATAGTTACGCAAAAACAAGCTCTTAGGCGATCCGTGAAAATCTTCATCAACTGGCTGAGGCGCGAAGCGCGAAGCCAGCAGTAATTCACGCGTCTAAAGGTGTCTGCACGATGCGCGTTTTGACCCATGTCAAAGTCCCTTGCCTCGTGATCTGGAAGAACACACACTCAGAATAGCCAGTTGCGGAGCCAGCCTGTGAGCGATTCCAATCCCACCCCCAGTCTCTACGCCGCCAGAGAGCCGATTTTCCCGAGACGTGTGTCCGGCCCGTTTCGCAATCTGAAATGGATCATCATGGCGGTGACGCTGGGCATTTACTATGTGACGCCTTGGATCAGGTGGGATCGCGGTCCAAGCCTTCCGGATCAGGCCGTTCTTCTGGATCTGGCGAACCGCCGCTTCTATTTCTTCTGGATCGAGATTTGGCCGCACGAGTTCTATTTTGTCGCTGGGCTGCTGATCATGGCAGGATTGGGTCTGTTCCTGTTCACCTCGGCGCTTGGGCGGGTCTGGTGCGGATATGCCTGCCCGCAGACGGTTTGGACGGACCTGTATATCCTTGTCGAGCGCTGGATCGAGGGCGACCGTAATGCGCGCCTGCGTCTGCACAGGCAGAAAAAGCTGGATTTCCGCAAGGCGCGGCTGCGCCTGACCAAGTGGGTCGCTTGGTTCTTCATCGGGCTCGCAACTGGTGGCGCCTGGGTTTTCTATTTTGCGGATGCACCAACTCTGGCGCGTGATCTGGTCACCGGAAACGCGCATCCAGTGGCCTATACGACGATGCTGATTCTGACCGGCACCACATTTTTCTTCGGTGGCTTTGCACGCGAACAAATCTGCATCTATGCCTGCCCATGGCCGCGCATTCAGGCCGCGATGATGGACGAGGATACCCTGGTCGTCGGATATCGCGAATGGAGGGGTGAACCACGCGGCAAAGGCAAACGTACGGCTGACAGCGAGCTGGGCGATTGCATCGATTGTATGGCTTGCGTCAATGTCTGCCCGGTAGGGATCGACATCCGAGACGGTCAGCAACTGGAATGCATTACCTGTGCGCTTTGCATCGACGCCTGCGATGACATGATGGCCAAGATAGGCAAGCCCCGTGGTCTGATCGATTATATGGCGCTGAGTGATGAAGCCCGCGAACGCGAAGGTCAGCCACCCAAAAACGTTTGGAAACACATCCTGCGTCCGCGCACGATCCTGTACACGGCGCTATGGTCACTGGTCGGATTTGCACTGCTCTTTGCGTTGTTCATTCGTTCGGATATCGATTTGACGGTTGCGCCGGTGCGGAACCCGACTTTCGTTACCCTTTCAGATGGCACGATCCGTAACACCTATGATGTACGCCTGCGCAACAAACATGGCGAGGATCGGCCATTCAAACTGACGATTGCGGGCGATCCATCGCTGCAGATTGAAATCGAAGGTGTTGAAGGCGAGACTGTTAATGTCACTGCAGATACGGCACAATTGACCCGCGTCTATATCACCGCTCCGCAGGGTACTGCCCCTGCGGCGGCTGACAGCACCTCGGTTCGCATCTGGGTCGAAGATCTGGAAAGTGGTGAGCGGGCCTACAAGGATACCAGTTTCAACGGACGAGGAAGCTGAGAATGGCAGAACGTCAATTCACAGGCAAACACGCATTGGCGGTATTTGTCGCGGCCTTTGGCGTGATCATCACGGTGAACCTCGTCTTGGCTTATAGTGCAATCAAGACCTTTCCGGGGCTTGAGGTGAAGAACTCCTATGTAGCCAGCCAGGAGTTCAATGAACGTTTGAAGGAACAGCAGGCCTTGGGTTGGAACATCAAGGCCGAGCTGACCGGAGGGCTGCTGGTGCTATACATAACCGATCAGACCGGTTCCCCTGTTGAAGTGGCAGATCTGCAGGCCGTGGTGGGGCGCGCCACCCATGTGAAGGAAGACTTCTCGCCGGACTTTACTTTTGATGGCATCGCCTATGCCGCTCCGGCTGCCCTGGGCAAAGGGAACTGGAACATTCGCCTTGTGGCCAAAGCAAAAGATGGTGCCGAGTTCGCGCAACGTGTGCCCCTGTATGTGAAAGGTTAGAGATGGTTGCGCAAGCCACCCCATCTCGGGCAGCCTGTCCTGGCTGCATCGCAGCCCCGGCAGAAGCGGCGCGGCCAATCCCAGAGGATGTGCAGATCGCGCTGTCGCTGCCGGGCATCCACTGCTCGGCCTGCATCTCTACGGTCGAGCGTGAGTTGAATGCCCATCCCGGCGTTGAAGACGCGCGGGTCAATCTCACGCTGAAACGCGCGATGATCAAGGCGGCACCGGATACGCGCGCCGCCGATCTGATCCCGGTGCTGGAGCGCGCTGGCTTTGATGCCCACGAACTGGATCCGGGTGCGCTTTCGGCTACGCAAACCGATAAGGCCGGGCGCGATCTGCTGATGCGGCTGGCAGTGGCGGGTTTTGCTTCGATGAACGTGATGCTGTTATCGGTGTCGGTCTGGTCCGGCGCCACCGATGCGACGCGCGACATGTTCCACTGGATATCGGCGGCGATTGCGCTGCCTGCAATTGCATTCTCGGCCCAGCCTTTCTTTTCCAACGCCTGGAGCGCGCTGCGCGTACGCCGGTTGAATATGGATGTGCCGATTGTTTTGGCGATCCTGCTGGCTCTGGTCACGTCGCTTTGGGAAACTGCACTCAGCGGTGAACATGCTTATTTCGACGCGGCTTTGACCCTGACGTTCTTCCTGCTAGCGGGCAGGTATTTGGACTATCGCACCCGTGCCGCGGCACGTTCGGCTGCCGAAGAACTAACCGCGCTGGAGGTCCCGCGCGCCATCCGGCTAGTGGATGGGACCGAAGCGGAAGTGGCGGTGGCGAGCCTTAACGTAGGTGATCTGATTCTGGTTCGCCCCGGAGGGCGTATGCCCGTGGATGGCGAAATCATCTCGGGCCAGTCCGAGTTGGACCGGTCGCTGCTGACCGGGGAAACCCTCCCGGTCTTTGCCGAGGCCGGGCTGAACGTCAGTGCAGGTGAGGTTAACCTGACCGGCCCTCTGACCATCCGTGCGACGGCAGTCGGGGAAGATACCTCGCTGCACCGTATGGCGGATCTGGTAGCCATCGCTGAATCGGGCCGATCACGGTATACCTCGCTGGCAGACAAGGCGGCCAAGCTTTATGCGCCGGGGGTGCATATACTGTCCGCGCTCAGCTTCTTAGGATGGTATATTTATTCGGGCGATATCCGGACGGCGCTGAATATCGCTGCGGCGGTTTTGATCATCACATGTCCCTGCGCGCTGGGCTTGGCAGTGCCGGCGGTAACCACTGCAGCATCAGGCCGATTGTTCCGCAGTGGCATGCTGATCAAACACGCGACCGCGTTAGAACGGCTGGCCGAAGTGGATACTGTGGTATTTGACAAGACCGGCACCCTAACATCCGGTGCGCCTGAGTTGACCAATCTTGGTGATCATTCGCGTACCGATTTGCAAGTGGCTCTGGCATTGGCCGAAGCGTCTTCGCACCCCTTGTCTCTTGCCCTTGCAAAGGCTGCGCGTGAAGCCGGGATCAAGCCTGCCAAGTTGCACGATGTTGTTGAGGTGCCGGGATATGGCACTGAGGGCGTTTACCGTGATCAGCAGGTCCGGCTGGGTCGAGCGGCCTGGGTCGGCGGCGAAGATGGTGAGCAGACCGCAGCCTGGCTCGCAATCGGATCGCGGACGCCATCGCGCTTTACTTTTACCGACAGTCTGCGCGCAGGCGCTGCCGAGGCGGTCGCGGCTTTCCGTGCGGCAGGCAATGACGTCATCCTGATTTCCGGCGATACGGAAGGCGCGGTTCAGGCCTTGGCGGGCAAGCTTGGCATTGAGAACTGGATCGCCCAGGCCTTGCCTCAAGACAAAGCTGCCAAAGTGCAGGAACTAAGCGATCAGGGTCGGCACGTTCTGATGGTCGGAGATGGGCTGAACGACACAGCGGCCTTGGCGGCGGCGCATGTATCGATCTCTCCAGCCAGCGCCTTGGATGCCGCGCGGGTGGCGTCGGATATCGTGCTGCTGGGCAATGATCTGTCCCCAATAGCCGAGGCCTGCGATACTGCCGTTAAAGCGACACGTCGGATTCGCGAGAATTTCCGCATCGCCACCGTCTATAACATCATCGCGGTCCCACTTGCTGTGGCCGGGTTGGCGACCCCGCTGATCGCGGCCTTGGCGATGTCGACCTCCTCGATTACGGTATCCCTGAACGCCCTGCGGCTGAGGTAACTCTGATGGAAGTGCTTGCCTATCTGATCCCGATTTCCCTGCTTTTAGGTGGGGTTGGCTTGGTTGCCTTTGTCTACACGGTCCGCTCGAACCAGTATGAGGATCCCGAAGGCGACGCGCGCCGTATCCTCAGTGACGAATGGGATGACAAGCCCAAGCCCTGACAGGGGCGTCAACAGCCCTTGAAATTGCCGCAATGCCCGGCTATGTCCGGCCCATCCGCTAGCAGAGAGATTGAAGCCTCATGGCCACCATAAACCCGATCCAGTTCATTCAGCAGGTCCGCGCCGAAGTCGCAAAGGTCGTCTGGCCGACCCGTCGTGAGGTTCTGTTGACCACGGTCATGGTGTTTATCATGGCGGCACTGACGGCTGTGTTCTTTGCGCTGGTCGATCTGGGCATTCGCGGTGGTCTGCAACTGGTGCTTGGCGCGTTCAGCTAAGCTGGTTTGTGCAGTCGGAAACGCGACTGCCCCCTTGCACAGCACGGCGTGTCAGAGTAGGTGACATGACTATTCGGAATGGGCGTGCGGCGAATCGGGCTGCGCGCCGCTTTTTATTCCGGGTGACGCAATAGGATTTCAACGAAGGGCGCGATGCGTCGCAGCCCAAAGGCAAACAAGGACGACAGGTTCATGGCGAAACGGTGGTATTCGGTCAGCGTTCTTTCGAATTTCGAAAAGAAGATCGCAGAGCAGATCCGCACGTCGGTGGCTGAGCAGGGCCTTGAAGACGATATCGACGAGGTACTGGTGCCCACCGAAGAGGTGATCGAAGTGCGCCGGGGCAAGAAGGTCACCACCGAACGTCGCTTTATGCCGGGTTACGTGCTGGTACACATGGAAATGTCGGATCAGGGCTATCACCTGATCAACTCGATCAATCGCGTTACCGGCTTCCTGGGCCCTCAGGGCCGCCCGATGCCGATGCGCGACGCCGAGGTGAACCAGATCCTCAACCGCGTTCAGGAAGGTGAAGAAGCGCCCAAGCTGATGATCAGCTTCGAGGTCGGCGAGAAGGTCAAGGTCAACGACGGCCCGTTCGAGGATTTCGACGGCATGGTCGAAGGTGTGGACGACGAGAACCAGAAACTGAAAGTTTCGGTTTCGATCTTTGGCCGCGAAACACCGGTCGAGCTGGACTTTACGCAGGTCACAAAGCAGAGCTGATTGGTTTCCATCGAACCACCGTTTGGGGTGCCTTATGGGCACCCTTTTTACGTTTGGGGCGTGCTTATCTGCCAGACAGTTTGATCCGCACCAAAACCTTTAAGTGATACAGTTCCGACCGGTTCGCAGAGTGTCGGGAGAAATGCTGCGGCTGTATCCGAAAGGACATGGTCGCAATCCAAGTCTGTGGCCGCCGCTACAAGTCTAGCCGCCAAATTGACGTCTGGACCGATGGCCGTGAAATCCAGCCGATCCCCGCCACCTACATTGCCATAGTGGAAACGACCGTGATGAATTGCAGTGCGCACGTCAAGCTTATGCTGGAAATCGGCCTCGGCCAGCGACGCCACACCCTCGCGCACCGCTGCGATGGCGGCCTGAATCTGCACCTTTCGCGGAAGATCCGTGCTGGTTGGGAAGATGGCAAAAAAGCCGTCGCCCATGAACTTCAGAATCTCTCCGCCGTGGTCCATGATCGACGGGACAAGGCAATCAAACGTGTCATTCAGCAGCCGGACCAGCGTATCGCCGGAAACCGAATTCGAAAGGCGGGTAAATCCCTTGAGATCCGCAAACAGGATAACGGCCTCGATTTTGCTGCCATCACCGCGATGTACTTTGCCGTCCAGAATGTGGGCGCCACTGTTACGGCCGACATAGGTCGACAGCAGGTAGGTCGCGTCGAGCCGCAGCATATAGGTTTCGGTCAGGCGGGCGAGCGGACCGCGAACCCGGTTCAGGATCGCCAGATCACTCTCTGAAAACCCACCGGGCGTGGCACTTGACCAGGTGCAGACATGGGTATCGCCGTTGAGATAGATCAGCGGTTGCGCCAGGTAATCGGTGAAGCCCTGCTCGAGCAATTCGCCAACAATGATGTAATCCTCGGGGCAGTTGGGATCTTCCAGATGGCGGCGGATGGGTTGCTGACGCTCAATCACATGCGGAAGGGGGTTATCGGTGTAGATCGCCTCGGTGAACAATTGAGACGGCGCGTCGACACGATCAACGCCAGCGCCCGCTTTCCACAGGAAACGTCGACCCATCAGATTGGGATGCAGCGTCCAGATGAACAAACCGAACCGGTCGATGGCGACACCGGCATCCAGCAGACGGGTACAGATACCTTCGATGATATCGACCGCATTTCCAGCTGGGCGGGCACCGTCAACCATCCACTCGATCAGAGCGTCGATCTTGTCATGTTTTGAGATCGGTTCCGGTGGGGTCGGCATAGTGGCACCCTCAAGATAGAACGCCGCGATGCAAACAGACACCGCGGCGTTATTTGTATCAGCCTCGCAGTGGCTGAAACGACTGAGTGCGCGACTTACTGCGCTTGAACCATAGCCGCACGCAACAGTTGCGGGCGGTCGGTCTGGGATGGCAGGAAGACGGCCTGCGAACCGGCATCCAGCGCCGAAAGGCTCGCATCGTACCACTGCATCGCAAGATCGCGACGCTGTTGCACACCAAAGCCTTCGCGCAGGTGGTGGCCGATCAACTCTCCATAGGCAGGCTCACCCATCGCGACTAGCATCAATGCAGAACCGACTGCCGTGTCCATGTTGTCCTGACGGTAGCCCATCGACAGACAAACCTTGCTTGTCGCTGCAAGATCAGCGGGGCTAAGGCCCGAGTCCAGCGCAAGCTTGCGTACCTGGGTTTCAGCTTCTGCCTTCGAGCTGATCGACAGCGCATCAACTTGCGATGCCAACATTTCGCCGTACGAGTCGCATTGTGCGCTCACCTGATCCGGCGTCAGCCCCTGGATATCAGCCATCAGATCTTCGCCACGCGCCATTGCATAGCTGCGAGCAAGGCAGAACTGTTCGCTGAGGGCAAAATCGGCATCCGTCATATTTGACAGTGTCGTGTAGCCCCCGTTGGTCGAGGTCTGCAGCATCACCCCGCTACACCGATTGGCCAGCGATGGGCCGCCGGTCCCGCCGGAAAACAGGCTTGGCAGGCTGGCAGAGGCTGTTTCAGTTGTATTGGCCTCGGGCTCTGGTTCCTGAGCTTGAGGGACCACAACCGGAATCGTAGTTGCTGGGGCTTGTGCTGGTGCCTGAGGGGCAGCAGCCAGGGCAGAGCCGGTTTGTATCTGCCGGCGGTATTCCATCAAAAGCGGTTGGCCTGCGAGTTGAGTTGTCGTCTGACCGCCGCTTGTCGCCCAGTAATAGGCCTGCATCAGGAAGTCGCGCTGATAGGGCTGGAAGTCATAGCCATTCACGGGGTAGCCCATCGAGACCTGATAGCGTTCGATCGCAGACCGCGTGCCACGACCGACCTGACCATCAACGCGACCGGCGTTGTAGCCAAAATAGTTGAGCGCGGTTTGGGTTTGCGCCCCTTGTGTGGTCGACGGAATTCCGGGGCGATAGGTGCGTGTTGTTGTTGACCGCGTCCGGGCCTGCTGTTTTCTCTGCTGATCCCGGCCGATAGCGTAGCCGATGACGCCACCAACCACAGCACCGCCCAGTATCTCGCCAGCATCGGCCCGCGCGGTCTGAGGAGAAGACGCCGCAAATGATAGCGCGATGCCAACTGTTATTAATAAACGAATGATCATAATTAACCTCCACCAAAAATACTAATTTCGTCGAGTATAGCACAGCTGCGAGTATTGAGGTGAGGGGGGTGGCGGAAACCCGACCATCCCGCAACCACCGCCTAGATTCTGCATTGATATTAATTTCTTAAGAGTTGTCAGTCGCACCTTGTTAGTAACGATCTGTACGCCGTGAGCGTATGAGACCCACTTGGGGGCTTGATTCGATGTGTGAGAGCAGGGCAGGCCACTTGCCAACCCCGCCGTTCCGCTGTAAGTGCCGCCCCTATCGTCTTCGGGCGAGATTCTCTCGTGGGAGGTTGCTGGGATCGCGATCCCGGATCGGACCACGCAACATAGTCTGGGTGAAACGCGTTTCACCTAAGTTGAAAGGAAAACCAAATGGCCAAGAAGCTTGCTGGTACAATGAAGCTGCAGGTTCCTGCAGGTCAGGCGAACCCGTCGCCGCCAGTTGGTCCGGCGCTGGGTCAGCGCGGCATCAACATCATGGAATTCTGCAAGGCGTTCAACGCCAAGACCGCAGACATGGAGCCCGGCGCTCCGTGCCCGACCGTGATCACCTACTATCAGGACAAGTCCTTCACCATGGACATCAAGACGCCGCCCGCGTCTTACTACCTGAAAAAAGCGGCTGGTCTGAAGCCGGTTGGCAAGCGGAACCGTCCTCGTGGTGCGGAAAACCCAGGTCGTGAGACCGTGGCAACCGTAACCTCGAAGCAGGTTCGTGAAATCGCCGAAGCCAAAATGAAAGATCTGAACGCCAACGACGTCGAAGGCGCAATGCAGATCATCCTGGGCTCGGCCCGCTCAATGGGCATCGAGGTGAAGTAAAATGGCAAAACTCGGTAAACGTACCCGCGCTGCGCGCGAAGCTGTCGCTGGCAAGGAAAACCTGTCGGTCGAAGAAGCCGTTTCCCTGGTCAAAGGCAATGCGACCTCGAAATTCGACGAGACCATCGAGATCGCTCTGAACCTTGGCGTTGACACTCGTCACGCAGACCAGATGGTTCGCGGCGTTGTTGGCCTGCCGAACGGTACCGGCAAAGCGATGCGCGTTGCTGTATTTGCTCGTGGCCCCAAGGCAGACGAAGCGAAAGAAGCGGGCGCAGATATCGTTGGCGCGGAAGACCTGATGGAAACCATTCAGGGCGGCACCATCGAATTTGATCGCTGCATTGCAACCCCGGACATGATGCCGATCGTCGGTCGTCTGGGTAAAGTGCTCGGCCCCCGCAACCTGATGCCGAACCCCAAAGTTGGCACCGTGACCATGGACGTGAAAGCGGCTGTGGAAGCAGCAAAAGGTGGTGAAGTTCAGTTCAAGGCGGAAAAAGGCGGCGTTGTGCACGCCGGCGTTGGCAAAGCGTCCTTCGACGAAGCCAAGCTGGTCGAAAACGTCCGTGCCTTCATCTCGGCTGTTGCGAAGGCCAAACCGTCGGGTGCCAAAGGCACCTATATGAAGAAAATCGCGCTGAGCTCGACCATGGGCCCGGGTGTGACTCTGGACGTGGCGGCTGCTGCGGGCGAATAAGCCTTAGCGTTTAGCTGTGAGAACTTGATCCCGGGTGGTGCGAACTGCCCGGGATTTTTATTGCGTGCCACATGAGAAACAGGCTGTAGCTGTGTGATAGCGTGGTTGCTTGCACATCAACTGAAATCTTGAAGTTTTGCCAATTTCAAACCCGGTTACAGCTACGCTGACTAAAAAGCAGCGATACGCACAAACATAGATTCAATGCCTCAGCAGCGGTGGCTAAAGAAGCGATTGAACTGGGGGTTGCGGTCTGACACAGTTCCCCCATTGTCGTGTAGTAGCTGTTAGAGAATACCCATCAATGAACCAAAATATTCGTCAGAAATCACTTCCTGAAGATCGACGCGCCTTTTGGGACCAATTTTATGCGAAATCGGCAGGGTCATGGGAGCTTACCTTGCCGTCGCAATTCGCAGCGTTTGTGGCAAATGAGATTGATCGGCAGTCACATGTCATTGACGTAGGGTGTGGGAATGCCCGTGACAGTTTTTTCTTTTCGCGACACGGGTTCAAAGTGACCGGCATGGATGCGTCTGAGGCAGCGATTGCGTCAGCGCAAAAGCATGCACAAAAGCAGGGCGGAGACGATCTTGAATTTGTTCGGACCAATCTCAAAGATGGATTGGTTGAACGGGTGTTGTCCGAGCGACGATCTGAAACCGTTTGCGTTTACGCTCGGTTCTTTTTGCATGCGATCACAGATGATGAAGAGGATGCTCTGATCCGGGCGCTGCGGAGCGGGTGCAGGCCTGGCGATGTCGTGGCGTTCGAATATCGAACGTTGGCGGACCGAGCCACAACGAAAATTGCGGCGCCGCATTTCCGGCGTTACGTAAGTGCGACGGATCTGGATTCAAAAATGGAAGCCTCAGAATTCCGAAAGTGTTATGGCGTCGAAGGCAGTGGTTTCGCAAAATATAAAACAGAAGATGCGATCGTCGCCCGCGCGATCTATGAAAAAACACAATGACAGAAGCAGAATTGATCAAGGAGCTCGCGTCGCTTCGCGAGCATGTTTTTACGCATGCTGCGGCCCAAACGGCACTACCACGACCTCGCAAAACGCGCCTTGCGGTTGAGGCGCTAAAGGATCCCATAATGCGCTTGGAGAACCAGTCGCTCTATGATGATTGGGAAGAGACTTTTCTTCTTTTGTGCTGCCACAGAAGATTAAAGCCTGCCCGGACGCACGGTAGGCTGAAGCATATGGAAATTCGATATGCAGAACAGGGTATGGAGGCGCGCTTTGCCTCGTTTTTTGAGCGCGTGAAGCAGACGCTACACCCCGATTACATTACACCACATGGCTATAACAGAACATTCGGAGAAAAGGCTGGCGATGATATCTTTTCAAAACTTGACGCCGAGCTTGAACCCGTAATTCGTTTAGGGAAGCCGATCATTCTATACGCTGGCGCGTTGTTGGGTCTCGTTCGAGAGGGTGGATTGATTGGTCACGACGACGATGTCGATTTTGCAGTGCATCTGGGTGAGTCTACGCTTGAAGGCGTCGCTGAAAAATGGATTGATTATCAGCGAGAGTTGCTCGCCAATGAGTGCCTGGATACCAATTCGTTGAAGCGTAATATACCAATCTTCAAAGTTAAAAATAATTTGGGTATTGATATAGATCTATTTCCGGCGTGGACGGAAAACGGGCGCTTTAGCGTGTACCCGTACTCACTCAACGACTTGCCGGAAAGCGCGATTTTCCCGCTAAAATCACTTAACGGTGGGGAAATCATGCTGCCGCAGGACGCGCCAGCATTGCTGGCTCAGAGTTACGGTGAAAACTGGCGAATACCGGACCCGCTTTTTCATTTCCGTTGGCGGACTGCGCGCCGCAAGTTTGCACCTATGCTTCGGCACGACTTTACCGGCGGTTGAAAGCGCCCCGCCGCCGTGCCCTCAAGCAGCGACCGCATTTGCACGATAGCGGTTAGTTGGCAGAATGCTTGGCTAGCTCTGCGCACAGATATTGAGCGATGTCTTAGCAGGCGTGTAGCTATGGTGCGCGCAGCGAAATCCGCAAGCCTCAGTGTCGGCTCGTTTTCTGGAAACCGAGATGCCTCAGAACAGTTTCAACTATGTCGCAGCTCCTGCGCGGGAGGTGCAAGTCGCCTAAATTTACCTCTTGGAAACCCGGCCTATCTGTCCTAAGTAGACCTGCGGAATAAAGCGTGCGATTCGTCGTGCGCTTTATTTTGTTTCGTCCAAGACGGTGGGTGGGTCCATCTGGCCCCTTAATTCCCTGCCTGAGACGGGTAAGACCAAAGAATTCTGAGGGTCACGATCCTCGGGCGCATTTTGGCCAATCCCGTAACAACGGACCTGAACGCCGGAGCGAAAGCTGCGGCAAATATGAGCCGGGGTGAGATATCGCCCCTAACTTGGAGAGAACTGTGGATAGAGCCCAGAAAGAGAAAGTGGTCGAGGAACTCGGCCAAATCTTCGAAAGCTCTGGCGTTGTAGTGGTTTCGCACTATGCCGGTCTGACAGTTGCCGAGATGCAGGACCTTCGCGCACGTGCTCGTGACGCGGGTGGTGCCGTGCGTGTTGCCAAGAACAGGCTCGCCAAAATCGCCCTTGAGGGTAAGCCGTGTGAAAGCATGGCCGACCTGCTGACAGGGATGACCGTTCTGACCTATTCCGAGGACCCCGTGGCAGCTGCCAAGGTGGCCGAGGACTTCGCCAAGGATAACAAGAATTTTGAGATCCTCGGCGGTGCAATGGGCGAGAACGCTCTGGACCGCAAAGGCGTCGAAACAGTTTCGAAAATGCCGTCTCGTGAAGAGCTTATTGCTTCGATCGTTGGCTGCATTGGCGCACCTGCTTCGAACATCGCCGGCGCGATTGGCGCACCTGCAAGCAACATCGCAAGCATCCTTTCCACCATCGAAGAGAAGGCGGAAGCTGCGTAAGCGGTTGGCACTGAATGATCTGCGTAGGGGAACCACCCTGACGTTGGAACACACACTGTAAAACGGAAAGAGCTAATACAATGGCTGATCTGAAAGCACTCGCAGAAAGCATCGTGGGTCTGACCCTGCTGGAAGCACAAGAACTGAAAACCATCCTCAAAGACGAATACGGCATCGAGCCCGCAGCTGGCGGCGCCGTAATGGTTGCAGCTGGTGGCGACGCCGGTGGCGCAGCTGAGGAAGAAAAAACCGAATTCGACGTCGTTCTGAAGAACGCCGGCGCTTCGAAAATCAACGTGATCAAAGAAGTTCGCGGCATCACCGGTCTGGGCCTGAAAGAAGCCAAAGAGCTGGTCGAAGCTGGCGGCAAGATCAAAGAAGGCGTGTCGAAAGACGAAGCCGAGGAAGTCAAAGGCAAGCTGGAAGCAGCTGGCGCCGAAGTCGAGCTGGCCTAAGCCAACCGACAGGTGCATCGCCGATGCGCCGCAAAATTTGGCTGGGTCCGGAGAAATCCGGGTCCAGCCGAACCTGTCTTAGAAAGGGCCTCATTGTCTGGGGCGTTTTCTAAGACACGGTTTTCGGATCGGGAGGCCACCTTCGGGACGGTGGTCACGAATTGATCCGGACGTGTCGTCTCGATTGTGCAAGATGCCGGGGCCCGACGGTGTCTTTGCCCGCTGAGAACATCGAAAGGTGACATCTGACATGGCTCAAACGTTCCTTGGCCAGAAACGTCTTCGTAAATATTACGGCAAAATCCGCGAAGTTTTGGAAATGCCGAACCTCATTGAGGTGCAGAAATCTTCTTATGATCTTTTCCTGCGCTCCGGCGATGCAGAACAGCCCACAGACGGCGAAGGCATCAAAGGCGTGTTCCAGTCGGTTTTCCCGATCAAGGATTTCAACGAAACTTCCGTTCTGGAGTTCGTGAAATACGATCTGGAAAAACCCAAATACGACGTCGAAGAGTGCATGCAGCGCGACATGACCTACAGCGCGCCGCTGAAGGTCACGCTGCGTCTGATCGTGTTTGATGTAGATGAGGACACCGGCGCCAAATCGGTCAAAGATATCAAAGAACAGGACGTGTTCATGGGCGATATGCCCCTGATGACACCGAACGGCACCTTCATCGTGAACGGTACCGAGCGCGTGATCGTCAGCCAGATGCACCGTTCGCCCGGTGTGTTCTTTGATCACGACAAGGGCAAGACCCATTCCTCGGGCAAGCTGCTGTTTGCCTGCCGCATCATCCCGTATCGCGGCAGCTGGCTGGACTTTGAGTTCGACGCCAAGGACATCGTGTTCGCCCGTATCGACCGTCGTCGCAAACTGCCTGTGACAACCCTGCTTTATGCGCTGGGTCTGGATCAGGAAGCGATCATGGACGCGTATTACAACACCGTGTCCTACAAGCTGGACAAGAAGAAAGGCTGGGTTACGCCCTTCTTCCCCGAGCGTGTGCGCGGCACCCGTCCGACATATGATCTGATCGACGCGAAGTCGGGCGAAGTGATTGCCGAAGCGGGCAAGAAAGTCACCCCGCGCGCGGTCAAGAAGCTGATCGACGAAGGTGCTGTTACCGACCTGCTGGTGCCCTTCGACAACATCGTCGGCAAGTATGTCGCCAAGGACATCATCAACGAAGAAAACGGCGCGATCTATGTCGAAGCCGGTGATGAGCTGACCCTGGAGTATGACAAAGACGGCGACCTGATCGGCGGCACCGTCAAGGACCTGATGGATGCGGGCATCACCGACATCCCGGTTCTGGACATCGACAACGTCAACGTTGGCCCCTACATGCGCAACACCATGGCTCAGGACAAGAATCTGAACCGTGAAAGCGCGCTGATGGACATCTACCGCGTCATGCGTCCGGGCGAGCCTCCCACCGTCGAGGCTGCGTCGGCTCTGTTCGACACCCTGTTCTTCGACAGCGAGCGCTATGACCTGTCCGCCGTTGGTCGTGTGAAGATGAACATGCGTCTGGCTCTGGACGCGCCGGACACCCTGCGCACGCTGCGCCGCGAAGACATCGTGGCCTGCATCAAGGCGCTGGTGGAACTGCGTGACGGTAAAGGCGACGTGGACGATATCGACCACCTCGGCAACCGTCGTGTCCGTTCGGTCGGCGAACTGATGGAAAACCAGTATCGCGTTGGCCTGCTGCGTATGGAGCGCGCGATCAAAGAGCGCATGTCGTCGGTCGAAATCGACACCGTCATGCCGCAGGACCTGATCAACGCGAAACCCGCTGCGGCTGCTGTTCGTGAATTCTTTGGCTCGTCGCAGCTGTCGCAGTTCATGGACCAGACCAACCCGCTTTCGGAAGTCACCCACAAACGCCGTCTCTCGGCGCTTGGCCCGGGTGGTCTGACGCGTGAGCGTGCGGGCTTTGAGGTGCGCGACGTACACCCGACCCACTATGGTCGGATGTGCCCGATTGAAACGCCCGAAGGTCCGAACATTGGTCTGATCAACTCGCTGGCCACCTTTGCCCGCGTGAACAAGTATGGCTTCATCGAAACACCCTACCGCGTCGTCAAAGACGCCGAGGTGACCGATGAGGTACACTACATGTCCGCGACCGAAGAAATGCGTCACACCGTGGCGCAGGCGAACGCGACGCTGGATGCCGATGGCAAGTTCATCAACGATCTGGTTTCGACCCGTCAGGCCGGTGACTACACCCTCGCCCCGCGCGAGAATGTGGACCTGATCGACGTGTCGCCGAAACAGCTGGTCTCGGTTGCTGCATCGCTGATCCCGTTCCTTGAAAATGACGACGCCAACCGCGCTCTGATGGGCTCGAACATGCAACGTCAGGCGGTTCCACTGCTGCGCGCCGAAGCGCCGCTGGTCGGTACCGGGATCGAGGAAAAGGTCGCGATCGACTCAGGCGCTGCGATTCAGGCGAAACGCGCCGGTATCATCGACCAGGTCGATGCCCAGCGTATCGTTATTCGCGCCACCGAGGATTTGGAACTGGGCGACGCTGGCGTTGACATCTATCGTCTGCGCAAATTCCAGCGGTCGAACCAGAACACCTGCATCAACCAGCGTCCGCTGATCAAGGTGGGTGACACCGTCCAGAAGGGCGAAGTTATTGCCGACGGTCCGTCGACCGATATGGGTGAACTGGCGCTTGGTAAGAACGTGGTCGTCGCGTTCATGCCGTGGAACGGTTACAACTACGAAGACTCGATCCTGATCTCGGAACGTATCGCGCGTGACGACGTCTTCACCTCGGTCCATATCGAGGAGTTCGAAGTCGCCGCCCGTGACACCAAGCTGGGCCCGGAAGAGATCACCCGCGACATTCCGAACGTCGGTGAAGAAGCGCTGCGCAACCTCGACGAGGCTGGCATCGTTTACATCGGCGCGGATGTTGAGCCGGGCGATATTCTGGTCGGCAAGATCACTCCGAAGGGCGAAAGCCCGATGACCCCGGAAGAAAAGCTGCTGCGCGCCATCTTTGGTGAGAAAGCATCTGACGTGCGCGACACCTCGCTACGCGTGAAGCCGGGTGACTACGGTACGGTCGTTGAGGTCCGCGTCTTCAACCGTCACGGCGTCGAGAAAGACGAGCGTGCGCTGCAGATCGAGCGTGAGGAAGTCGAACGTCTGGCCCGTGACCGGGACGACGAGCTGGCGATTCTTGACCGCAACATCTACGCGCGTCTGCAAGGTCTGATCCTGGGTAAAACCGCTGTCAAAGGCCCGAAAGGCGTCAAGGCAGGGTCGGTGATCACCGAGGATCTGCTGGAAACCCTGACCCGCGGTCAGTGGTGGCAGTTGGCGCTGGAAGGCGAGCAGGATGCACAGATCGTTGAAGCTCTGAACGAGCAATACGAAGTGCAAAAGCGTGCTTTGGACGCCCGTTTCGAGGACAAGGTCGAGAAAGTCCGTCGTGGCGACGACCTGCCGCCGGGTGTGATGAAGATGGTCAAAGTCTTCATCGCCGTGAAGCGTAAGCTGCAGCCGGGCGACAAGATGGCCGGTCGTCACGGGAACAAAGGTGTTATCTCCAAGGTTGTTCCGATGGAAGACATGCCGTTCCTGGCCGATGGTACTCCGGTTGACTTCTGTCTGAACCCGCTGGGTGTGCCTTCGCGTATGAACGTCGGTCAGATCCTTGAAACCCACATGGGTTGGGCCGCACGCGGTCTGGGTCTGAACATCGATGAGGCTCTGGGTGAGTACCGCCGTTCCGGCGATCTGACCCCGGTGCGCGAAGCGATGAAGCTGGCTTATGGCGAGGATGTCTACGAAGAAGGCATCACCGGTCTGGACGAGGATGGCCTGATCGAGGCTGCGGGCAACGTGACCCGTGGTGTTCCGATCGCTACTCCGGTCTTCGACGGTGCCAAAGAAGCAGACGTCAACGACGCGCTGGTGCGTGCGGGCTTCTCGGAAAGCGGTCAGTCGGTTCTGTTCGACGGTCGCACCGGTGAGCAATTCGCGCGCCCGGTCACCGTGGGCATCAAGTACCTGCTGAAATTGCACCACCTGGTGGACGACAAGATCCACGCGCGTTCGACCGGGCCGTACAGCCTGGTTACCCAGCAGCCGCTGGGTGGTAAGGCGCAGTTCGGTGGTCAGCGCTTTGGTGAGATGGAGGTCTGGGCTCTGGAAGCTTACGGCGCCGCCTACACCCTGCAGGAGATGCTCACCGTGAAATCGGATGACGTCGCCGGTCGGACCAAGGTCTATGAGTCGATCGTCAAGGGCGAGGATAACTTTGAAGCGGGCGTACCGGAATCGTTCAACGTTCTGGTTAAAGAAGTCCGTGGCCTCGGCCTGAATATGGAACTCCTGGATGCGGAGGTTGAGGAGTAAGGGCCTCGGCCCTTCCTCCCGTCCCCCCTTCCGCAAAATTTGAGGTATCAAAATGAACCAGGAAATCACCAACAACCCGTTCAACCCGCTGACACCGCCGAAAGTCTTTGACGAGATCAAGGTTTCGCTGGCCAGCCCTGAACGGATCCTGTCTTGGTCCTATGGTGAGATCAAGAAACCCGAAACCATCAACTACCGCACGTTCAAGCCCGAGCGTGACGGTCTGTTCTGTGCGCGTATCTTTGGCCCGATCAAAGACTACGAATGTCTGTGCGGCAAATATAAGCGGATGAAGTATCGCGGCGTAGTCTGCGAAAAATGCGGTGTGGAAGTCACCCTGCAGAAAGTCCGCCGCGAGCGTATGGGCCACATCGAACTGGCTGCGCCCGTCGCACATATCTGGTTCCTGAAATCGCTGCCGTCCCGCATCGGTCTGATGCTGGACATGACGCTGCGCGATCTGGAACGCGTTCTGTACTTTGAAAACTATGTCGTCATCGAGCCCGGTCTGACCGACCTGACCTACGGCCAGATGCTGACTGAAGAAGAGT
Organism: Ruegeria sp. C9; assembly: GCF_056537585.1. Taxonomy (NCBI): domain Bacteria; kingdom Pseudomonadati; phylum Pseudomonadota; class Alphaproteobacteria; order Rhodobacterales; family Roseobacteraceae; genus Ruegeria; species Ruegeria sp. C9. Next base: position 10,607 of record NZ_JBQFRU010000001.1, on the reverse strand, counting down.
ACATGGACGCGCAGGATGCCTATGGCATGGACGCGTTCACCGCGAACATTGGTGCCGAAGCTATCCGTGAGATGCTGGCCCAGATCGATCTGGAAGCCGAAGCCGAGCAGCTGCGCGCTGATCTGGCCGAAGCAACCGGCGAGTTGAAGCCCAAAAAGATCATCAAGCGTCTGAAGGTTGTCGAATCCTTCCTCGAGTCGGGCAACCGGCCTGAGTGGATGGTCATGACCGTGATCCCGGTCATTCCGCCGGAACTGCGTCCGCTGGTTCCGCTGGATGGTGGCCGGTTCGCGACCTCGGATCTGAACGATCTGTATCGCCGCGTCATCAACCGGAACAACCGTCTGAAGCGTCTGATCGAGCTGCGCGCGCCTGACATCATCGTCCGCAACGAAAAGCGGATGCTGCAGGAATCCGTGGACGCTCTGTTCGACAACGGCCGTCGTGGCCGCGTGATCACCGGCGCCAACAAGCGTCCGCTGAAATCGCTGTCGGACATGCTGAAAGGCAAGCAGGGCCGCTTCCGTCAGAACCTTCTGGGTAAGCGCGTCGACTTCTCGGGTCGTTCGGTCATTGTGACCGGTCCAGAGCTTAAGCTGCACCAGTGTGGCCTGCCCAAGAAGATGGCGCTGGAACTGTTCAAGCCGTTCATCTACTCGCGCTTGGAAGCAAAGGGTCTGTCTTCGACCGTGAAACAGGCGAAGAAACTGGTCGAGAAAGAACGTCCCGAAGTTTGGGATATCCTCGACGAGGTGATCCGCGAACACCCTGTCATGCTGAACCGTGCGCCGACGCTGCACCGTCTTGGCATTCAGGCGTTCGAGCCGGTCCTGATCGAAGGTAAAGCCATCCAGTTGCACCCGCTGGTCTGTTCGGCCTTTAACGCCGACTTCGACGGTGACCAGATGGCCGTTCACGTCCCGCTAAGCCTTGAGGCGCAGCTGGAAGCCCGTGTTCTGATGATGTCGACGAACAACGTTCTTTCGCCGGCAAACGGCGCGCCTATCATCGTTCCGTCGCAGGATATGATCTTGGGTCTGTACTATGTGACCCTCGAACGCGAAGGCATGCCGGGCGAAGGCAAGGTCTTCGGTTCGATCGAAGAAGTTCAGCACGCGCTGGACGCCGGTGAGGTGCATCTGCACTCGAAAATCACCGCGCGGATCACGCAGATCGACGACGAAGGCAACGAAGTTCAGAAGCGCTATGAAACCACTCCGGGCCGTCTGCGTCTGGGTGCATTGCTGCCGATGAACAACAAAGCCCCGTTCGAGCTGGTCAACCGCCTGCTGCGGAAGAAAGAAGTGCAGCAGGTGATCGACACCGTCTACCGTTACTGCGGTCAGAAAGAGTCGGTTATCTTCTGTGACCAGATCATGTCGATGGGCTTCAAAGAAGCGTTCAAGGCGGGCATCTCGTTCGGTAAGGACGACATGGTCATCCCGGATGACAAGTGGGGCATCGTTGATGACACCCGCGGTCAGGTGAAGGACTTTGAACAGCAGTACATGGACGGCCTGATCACTCAGGGCGAAAAGTACAACAAAGTTGTTGATGCCTGGTCGAAGTGTAACGACCGCGTCACCGAAGCGATGATGAGCACCATCTCTGACGTTGCCAAGGCCGAAGACGGGTCAGATCAAGAGCCGAACTCGGTCTACATGATGGCCCACTCCGGTGCGCGTGGCTCGGTCACTCAGATGAAACAGCTGGGCGGTATGCGTGGCCTGATGGCCAAGCCGAACGGTGACATCATCGAGACGCCGATTATCTCGAACTTTAAAGAAGGTCTGACCGTTCTCGAGTACTTCAACTCGACCCACGGTGCCCGTAAGGGTCTGTCGGATACCGCTCTGAAGACGGCGAACTCGGGTTACCTGACCCGTCGTCTGGTGGACGTCGCACAGGACTGCATCGTTCGCGAGATCGACTGTGGTACTGAGCGTGCGATCACAGCCGAAGCCGCCGTGAATGACGGTGAGGTTGTTGCCTCGCTGGCCGAACGTGTGCTGGGTCGTGTGGCGGCTGACGATGTTCTGCGTCCGGGCACGGATGAGGTGATCGTGGCCGCTGGTCAGTTGATCGACGAACGCATGGCGGACACCATTGACGAAGCTGGTGTTGCGTCGATGCGCATCCGCTCGCCTCTGACCTGTGAGTCCGAGGAAGGCGTCTGCGCCACCTGCTACGGTCGTGACCTTGCACGCGGCACGATGGTGAACACAGGTGAGGCTGTCGGCATCATCGCCGCGCAGTCCATTGGTGAACCCGGTACGCAGCTGACGATGCGTACTTTCCACATCGGTGGTGTTGCGCAAGGTGGTCAGCAGTCGTTCCAGGAAGCCAGCCAGGAAGGCGTCGTTTCCTTCGAGAACCCGCAGATTCTGGTCAATGCCGCAGGCGAAAGCCTCGTTATGGGCCGGAACATGAAGCTGGTGATCAGCGACGAACACGGCGAAGAGCGTGCCAGCCACAAGCTGGGCTATGGCTCCAAGCTGTTCGTCAGGGACGGCACCAAGGTTGCTCGTGGCGACAAGCTGTTCGAATGGGATCCCTACACCCTGCCGATCATCGCCGAGAAAGCCGGTACCGCAAAATATGTCGACCTTGTTTCGGGCCTTGCGGTCCGGGATGAGACCGACGATGCAACCGGCATGACCCAGAAGATCGTGATCGACTGGCGCGCGGCCCCCAAAGGCAGCGACCTCAAGCCCGAGATCATTCTGGTTGGTGAAGATGGCGAGCCGGTCCGCAACGATGCGGGCAACCCGGTTCACTATCCGATGTCGGTGGATGCGATCCTGTCCGTCGAAGATGGTCAGACCATCGAAGCCGGTGACGTTGTTGCGCGTATCCCGCGTGAAGGCGCCAAGACCAAGGACATCACCGGTGGTCTGCCACGTGTGGCCGAACTGTTCGAAGCCCGTCGTCCGAAAGATCACGCGATCATCGCAGAAGCCGATGGTTACGTGCGCTTTGGCCGCGACTACAAGAACAAGCGCCGCATCAGCATCGAACCGGCTGACGAGTCCATGGAGACCATCGAATACATGGTACCCAAGGGCAAGCACATCCCGGTCGCCGAAGGGGACTTCATCCAGAAGGGTGAATACCTGATGGACGGTAACCCGGCTCCGCATGACATCCTGTCCATCATGGGTGTCGAAGCGCTGGCGGATTACATGATCGACGAGGTGCAGGACGTCTACCGCTTGCAGGGCGTGAAGATCAACGACAAGCACATCGAAGTCATCGTGCGCCAGATGCTGCAGAAGTGGGAGATCCTGGATTCAGGTGACACCACCCTGCTGAAAGGCGAACATGTCGACAAGCAAGAGTTCGACGCAGCCAACGAGAAGACTATCTCGCGTGGCGGTCGTCCGGCTCAGGGTGAGCCGATCCTTCTGGGGATCACCAAAGCTTCGCTGCAGACGCGTTCGTTCATCTCGGCGGCGTCGTTCCAGGAAACCACCCGCGTGCTGACCGAAGCCTCGGTTCAGGGCAAGAAAGACAAGCTGGTTGGCCTGAAAGAGAACGTAATCGTTGGTCGTCTGATCCCCGCCGGGACCGGTGGGGCCACTCAGGCCGTCCGCCACATCGCGCAGTCGCGTGACAACGTGGTTATCGAAGCGCGCCGGGAAGAGGCCGAAGCAGCCGCTGCTCTGGCCGCTCCGACCTTCGACGACGACATGGTCGGTGATGAGCTGGACGTTCTGGTGGAAACACCGGAAAGCCGCGAATAGGCACCCTCAATAACTAAGAAAGGCCCCGCGATTTCGCGGGGCCTTTCTTGTTGTGAGCGCTCCGAGGCGAACTCTCACAAAGATAGTTACTAATGTGACCCGGTTTGTGGCATGCTTTCGTCAACAGAGGAGGGGGCCGCAATGACAACTCGTCAAACGCATGGGCGAAAGCGTCTGTATGACAGTATTTTGGACACCGTCGGAGACACGCCAAGCATACGAATAAACAGGATCGCGCCCTCAAACGTGACGGTCTATGTGAAGTTCGAAGCATTTAACCCGGCCAGTTCTGTCAAGGATCGCCTTGCCCTCAACATCATCGAAGCGGCAGAACGCGACGGTAGCTTAAAACCCGGTCAGACAGTAGTTGAGGCGACCTCGGGGAATACCGGTATCGGGCTGGCGATGGTCTGTGCGGCCAAAGGCTATCCCTTGGTTGTGACGATGGCCGACAGTTTCTCGGTCGAGCGACGCAAGCTGATGAGGTTTTTGGGGGCAAAAGTTGTCCTGACACCGCGCGCGCAAAAGGGGTTCGGCATGTATACAAAAGCTAAAGAACTGGCCGAGCAGAACGGTTGGTTCCTGGCCAGCCAGTTTGAAACCGCTGCCAACGCCGATATTCACGAAAATACCACCGCGCAGGAAATCTTGGGTGACTTTGATGGGCAGAATCTCGACTATTGGGTTACGGGCTATGGCACTGGCGGGACCGTCTCGGGCGTGGCCCGGGCTCTTAGAAAAGCGCGCCCTGAGACCAAGATCATCCTGACAGAGCCTGCCAACGCAGCCATTGTGTCGTCAGGATATGTGAACACGCGCAATGAAATACACCAGCCGACCGAGAGCCATCCGAACTTCGAGCCGCATCCGATCCAAGGCTGGACGCCTGATTTTATTCCGTGGGTTCTGCAGGAGGCCATTGATAACTCGTACTATGATGAGTTGATTCCCGTTCCCGGTAGCGACGGTATTGCATGGTCGCGCCGTTTGGCCGCGGAAGAGGGGATTTTTACCGGTATTTCTGGTGGCTCGACCTTTGCGGTCGCGATGAAACTGGCCGAGACTGCGCCGGAAGGTTCCGTCATGTTGGTAATGTTGCCAGATACGGGCGAGCGTTACCTTTCGACCCCATTGTTTGATGGCGTAGAAGAGGAGATGACGGATGATGAGATCGAGATCTCGAAATCTACGCCTTCCGCCCAGATGACAGATTGAAACGACTGAAAAGTCGACAGTTTGTGTAGCTCGTCGGAACTATTACTGCAGGATTGTCCGGCGCATATTGACTTCGTGATCGATTGAACAGTGAGTACGGCGATATATTGAAGACCGGGTGTTGATTAAATGAGTCCTAACGTTAAAGGCGCGCTGCTGATGATGGGCAGCATGGCGGCCTTTACCGTCAATGATGCGTTGGTGAAAGTGGTGGGGCAAGATCTGCCTCTGTTCCAACTTGTGACCATGCGCGGAGTTTTGGCGACAGTTCTTGTGTTGATAATGGCCCGTTATCTTGGGGCGCTTCACCTGAATTTTCCCCTCCATGACAAATGGCTTATCGCATTACGTTGCCTGGCAGAGTTGGCGGCGACCATCTTCTTTTTAACGGCTCTGATGCACATGCCGCTTGCCAACGTTACGGCAGTTCTACAGGCGTTGCCGCTGACCGTGACTTTGGGTGCTGCCTTATTCTTCGGTGAAGTAATTGGATGGAGACGTATTGCTGCAATTGCGCTTGGGTTCGTCGGTATGTTGTTGATCGTTCGGCCCGGTCCTGAAGGGTTCAGCATCTATGCGATTTACGCATTGATTGCGGTTGCTTCCGTAACAGTTCGCGATTTGATCACCCGCCGAATGTCAGCTGAAGTACCTTCTATGGTGGTAACACTGGCGACATCCCTCACTATCACATTGGCAGCGATCATCGTCTCCACGTTTGAAGGATGGGTGCCGGTCTCGACCGCATCTGGAGCGATGATCGCCAGCGCTGCGGTCTTTGTTCTGATAGGCTATCTGTTCAGTGTCATGGTGATGCGCGTGGGCGAGGTCGGTTTTGTTGCGCCATTTCGCTATTCCAGCCTGCTTTGGGCACTGGGACTTGGGTGGGCTGTGTTTGGTGACTGGCCGGACGCGATCACAATGCTGGGTGGTGCATTGGTAGTTGGGGCAGGGATGTTCACTCTGTTTCGCGAACGGTCGCGTCAGGCGGAGAAGTGAGGCAAACGTACGAAACCGGGATTTAGCGCGAAACGCGTGGCAAAATCGGTCTCGATTTCGGGCGTGATCGGCGCAAGCTGCGCCTTCTGCTTTTCAGCGCGCGGCGAGTCGTTGGAGTTGTTCAATGTCCTGATCCACATCGGGCGATCAGGATAACTGACCACTGGCATGAAACGCCCGATCCGGTTGTGGGTAAAACTTATGATCGTGTGGTCGCACCCGCCCGCGATAAGCATGCCCAAGCCCACCCCAAGCAGAGATTTGTAGACTTGTGCCGCCCGAACCCCATTCGGCCCAAAGCTGGCCTGGTATCCGTTGTTGAAATCGAGGCCTATGGCATGATTTTTTTCAATCAGCCCGGCAACATCATCGGCGGACTCGCGCAGTCTTTCGATGAAATCAATCGAAATGCTGTCGTCGTCATCATGGCGAAATTGAAGACAGGGCCGGTCCGGGTTTGAACGCGTTTCCTGAAGGATTCGTTTCATGACCTGCCGGTGTTTATGGCTTGGTTCGACGGGTCTTTGGACAATTCGTACCTGCTTGATGTCAGCGGTGAGGTCCTTGAGTCGGTCGAGCGCCTTTTTCGGCAGACAGTCCCCAACAACGACCAGAAGCTGATAGTCCCCATCTGTCTGCGCGCGAAAGCTGGGCAACGTCACAGATCCGAACAGGCGGAACCGCTCTTCCAGACGAGCAGGGTTGTAGAGATGGGCGCGCCGATCTGCGACCGTGTCATGTTCGATCTGGAAATCGCCCAGAGCAGGGAATGAAAATCGGCACAGGCCAAAGACTTGCATGGGGCATCCAATGGTTTGCAGGGCATGCTCACTATGCATCCGGTGCCGAAGTGCTGCAATGCGTCGGCGCAGTGGGAATCTCCATTAGTTCCTGATAGACGGCCGGAGCTCTTATGTACAACACGCCTTTCCCGCTGGGCTGTTGACACTCGGGCCGACTCCCCTTAATACGCGCGACATCTCGGTACCGGGGGCCGCCCCATAACCGATTTCAGTAATGAACTGGTCAAGGCCCGGACACTTTTATCGTTCGCGCCCTCTGATAACAAACCGCGACGTTCACCTCGGAATGGGAACGCTCGCGGGTTTTGCGCTTGTGGACGCATGAGTGCAGCGAATTTAACCGCACGCAACGCGCGTGCATGTCATGTGTGTTGCAAAACGGGGAAGAAACCGGAATGCCAACTATTCAACAGCTGATCCGCAAACCGCGGCAGCCCAAAGTAAAACGCTCGAAGTCCATGCACCTGGAGCAGTGCCCGCAGAAGCGCGGCGTTTGCACCCGCGTGTACACCACCACACCGAAGAAACCGAACTCGGCTATGCGTAAGGTTGCCAAGGTGCGCCTGACCAACGGGTTCGAGGTCATCTCGTACATCCCCGGTGAAAGCCACAACCTGCAGGAACACTCGGTTGTTCTGATCCGTGGCGGCCGTGTAAAAGACCTTCCCGGTGTGCGTTACCACATCCTGCGCGGTGTTCTGGATACTCAGGGCGTCAAAGACCGTAAGCAGCGTCGTTCGAAATACGGCGCGAAGCGTCCCAAGTAAGAAGGAGAGGCTGATATGTCACGTCGTCACGCCGCCGAAAAACGCGAAGTTCTGCCTGACGCCAAATTTGGCGACAAGGTTCTGACCAAATTCATGAACAACCTGATGATCGACGGCAAGAAGTCGGTCGCAGAGCGCATCGTTTACAACGCGTTTGACCGCGTTGAGAACAAGGTAAAGCGCGCTCCTGTCGAAGTGTTCCACGAAGCGCTCGACAACATCAAACCGTCGGTCGAGGTTCGCTCGCGCCGGGTTGGTGGTGCAACCTATCAGGTTCCGGTCGAAGTGCGCCCTGAGCGCCGCGAAGCACTGGCCATCCGCTGGCTGATCACTGCTGCGCGCGGCCGCAACGAAAACACCATGGAAGAGCGCCTTGCAGGCGAGCTGCTGGACGCCGTTCAGTCCCGCGGTACTGCCGTCAAGAAACGCGAAGACACCCACAAGATGGCCGAGGCGAACAAAGCCTTCAGCCATTATCGTTGGTAATCCGAGAGGCTTAGACCAATGGCACGCGAATATCCGCTCGAACTGTACCGTAACTTCGGTATCATGGCGCACATCGACGCAGGTAAGACCACCTGCTCGGAGCGTATCCTGTATTACACTGGTAAATCCCACAACATCGGTGAGGTGCACGATGGTGCAGCCACCATGGACTGGATGGAGCAGGAGCAGGAACGCGGCATCACCATCACTTCGGCTGCGACCACCACTTTCTGGGAACGCACCGAGGACGGTCAGACCGCAGAAACTCCTAAGCACCGCCTGAACATCATCGACACCCCCGGCCACGTTGACTTCACCATCGAAGTTGAGCGTTCGCTGGCGGTTCTCGACGGTGCCGTCTGCGTTCTGGACGCAAACGCCGGTGTTGAGCCCCAGACCGAAACCGTGTGGCGTCAGGCTGACCGCTACAAGGTTCCGCGTATGGTTTTCGTCAACAAGATGGACAAGATCGGCGCTGACTTCTTCAACTGCGTCAACATGATCGAAGACCGTACCGGCGCACGTGCTGTTCCGGTTGGTATTCCGATCGGTGCCGAGTCCGAGCTGGAAGGCCTGATCGACCTGGTCACCATGGAAGAGTGGCTGTGGCAGGGCGAAGATCTGGGCGCAAGCTGGATCAAAGCTCCTATCCGCGACAGCCTGAAAGACATGGCTGACGAATGGCGCGGCAAGATGATCGAAGCGGCCGTCGAAATGGACGACGACGCGATGATGGAATACCTGGAAGGCAATGAGCCCGACGTTCCAACCCTGCGCGCCCTGCTGCGCAAAGGTACTCTGGAAATTGCGTTCGTTCCGGTTCTGGGTGGTTCGGCGTTCAAGAACAAAGGCGTTCAGCCGCTCCTCAACGCTGTGATCGACTATCTGCCCAGCCCGCTGGACGTTGTTGATTACATGGGCTTCAAACCCGGCGACGAGGAAGAAGTTCGTGACATCGCCCGTCGTGCAGACGACGACATGGCCTTCTCGGGTCTGGCGTTCAAAATCATGAACGACCCCTTCGTTGGCTCGCTGACCTTCACCCGGATCTACTCGGGCACCATGAACAAGGGTGACTCGATCCTGAACTCGACCAAAGGTAAGAAAGAGCGCATCGGTCGTATGATGATGATGCACTCGAACAACCGGGAAGAGATCGAAGAAGCGTTTGCAGGTGACATCATCGCGCTGGCGGGTCTGAAAGACACCACCACCGGTGACACCCTGTGTGACGCGAAGGATCCGGTGGTTCTTGAAACCATGACCTTCCCCGATCCGGTGATCGAGATCGCGGTTGAGCCCAAAACCAAGGGCGACCAAGAGAAGATGTCTCAGGGTCTGGCCCGTCTGGCCGCCGAAGACCCGTCCTTCCGTGTGGAAACTGATCTGGAATCCGGTCAGACCATCATGAAGGGCATGGGCGAACTTCACCTGGACATCCTGGTTGACCGTCTGAAGCGCGAGTTCAAGGTTGAAGCGAACATCGGTGCACCTCAGGTGGCCTATCGTGAAACCATCTCGATGCCGGTTGAGCACACCTACACCCACAAGAAACAGTCGGGTGGTTCGGGTCAGTTCGCGGAAGTCAAGCTGGAGATCCAGCCGACCGAGGCAGGCGAAGGCTATTCGTTCGAAAGTCGCATCGTTGGCGGCGCCGTTCCGAAGGAATACATCCCGGGTGTTGAAAAAGGCATCAACTCGGTCATGGATAGCGGCCCGCTGGCTGGCTTCCCCGTGATCGACTTCAAGGTTGCCCTGCTGGACGGTAAGTTTCACGACGTTGACTCGAGCGTTCTGGCGTTCGAAATCGCATCGCGGATGTGTATGCGCGAAGGCATGCGCAAAGCTGGCGCGAAACTGCTGGAACCGATCATGAAGGTCGAAGTGATCACCCCGGAAGAATATACCGGCGGTATCATCGGCGACCTGACCTCGCGTCGTGGCCAGGTCTCGGGTCAGGAGCCGCGCGGCAACGCAATTGCGATTGATGCGTTCGTTCCGCTGGCCAACATGTTCGGCTACATCAACACTCTGCGTTCGATGTCGTCGGGCCGTGCCCAGTTCACCATGCAGTTCGATCACTACGATCCGGTTCCGCAGAACATCTCGGACGAGATTCAGGCGAAATACGCATAAGCGAAGATTTGAGGGAGCGCGGCTAACGCGCTCCCTTCATTACCGAAAAAGGAGGCCATCATGGCAAAGGAAAAGTTTGAGCGTAATAAGCCGCACGTCAACATCGGCACGATTGGGCACGTTGACCACGGCAAGACCACGCTGACCGCAGCAATCACCAAGTATTTCGGTGACTTCAAAGCGTATGACCAGATTGACGGCGCGCCAGAAGAAAAGGCACGCGGCATCACCATCTCGACCGCCCACGTGGAATACGAGACCGACAACCGCCACTATGCGCATGTCGACTGCCCCGGCCACGCCGACTACGTCAAGAACATGATCACCGGTGCCGCTCAGATGGACGGCGCGATCCTGGTTGTGAACGCAGCTGACGGCCCGATGCCGCAGACCCGCGAGCACATCCTGCTGGGCCGCCAGGTTGGCATCCCGAAGATGGTCGTGTTCATGAACAAAGT